>NZ_CP133548.1:3280000-3880000 GCF_031198435.1 Pleionea litopenaei | reverse complement strand
TATTTTTGTTAGACGCTGATGGAAAGACCAATGCCGAGTTTCTAACGGCTCTGGAAAGTGGCCGACGATTAGCCAGAGATCTGTGCGGAACTGAGCCTGAGCGAATGGCACCGCCAAAATTCGCAGACTATTGCGAGCAAGCGTTTGCAGGCAGTAGCGTTCAAGTAAGTGTTGAAAGCGATCGTAAAACCCTAGAGACAGAGTACCCATTGCTCGCAGCAGTTGCTAGAGCTTCACAATCGGTAGAACGTCACCAACCCCGTGTTATTCACCTGACTTATCAAGGTGAAGGGCCGATTGAGCGAACCTTAATGCTCGTCGGAAAAGCCGTGACCTACGACACTGGCGGCGCCGACTTAAAAGTTGGTGGGCATATGGCAGGAATGAGTCGGGACAAGGGAGGCGCTGCAGCAGTAGCCGGATTTATGAAAGCTATCGCTGAATTAAAACCCAAGGGATTAAAAGTAATTGCAAAAATTGGTGCCGTTCGCAATAGCATTGGTGCTGACTGTTTTGTTGCTGATGAAATTATTACTGCTCATTCAGGTAAACGCGTGCGTATTGGTAATACCGATGCCGAAGGCCGTTTAGTCATGTGCGATTTATTATCTCATTGTCGTGCCCAAGCAACATCAGAAGTAAACCCGTCGCTATTTACCATCGCCACCTTGACGGGTCATGCTGCTTTGACCGCGGGTCCTTATACGATTTATGTTGAAAATGGCCCAGCGCGACAGCAAGGCTTGGCTCAACAACTGCAAGCGTCAGGAGAAGCTTGGGGAGACTGCGGTGAAATCAGTCGGCCAAGAAGAGAAGACTGGAAAATCATTCGCCCGCGTAGCGAAGCGGATGACGTATTGTCGAGTAATAATGGACCTTCGGTGTCTATCGCTCGAGGACATCAATTTCCGATGGCTTTTTTAAGTCTTGCATCTGGATTAGATGAGCATGGTCAATTCGCCGAGAAGCCAGTGCCCTATTGTCATATTGATATTGCCGGAAGTGGTGTTGAGAGCGGCGATTGGCAACATGATAAACCGACCGCAGCACCCGTCGTCGCTCTTGCGAGCAGCTTTTTACTGTAGATCGTCAACGCTCGGTCACCGGTCACTGTACTAAAACGATCAAAACAAAGAGGAGTTCAGCTCCTCTTTGTTCTTGTGAAAGCAAACTAGTTGGTACAGGTTAAAGGTTCTTACTCAACCACTCACCTGACATCAATATCAGTAGTCTAACGAAACCTTTTCACAACCCTCGATGCCTTCGAGTTGATAGATCAGATCATCAGTCGGTTGAATACGCCAGTCGTCTCCTAAATTTATATGCGCTGTATGTCCATTGAAATGGTATTTAAAACGCAACGGTGTATTGCCATTTAAACACGGTTTAATATACCGCATTAATTGATCGGCAATGCTCGACGCCACCGACTCATCTTTTAATTCAACCGTTAAACTTTTTGCGTACTGTTCTCGAGCAGAAACAAAGTCGAGTAAAGACACGGTATTAATTCTAAGGCCGCCACTGAAATCATCGAACTTTACATCACCTTCTGCAATGATGATGTTATCGTTTTTAATCACCTCTTTGTACTGCTCATAAATATTAGCACCGACAAATAAAGTAATTCGACCTGACTTGTCATCGATGGTCACAATTGCGAAGCGATCACCTTTCTTATTGGTCCTCACCATGACATCAATGATCAGTCCCGAGGCTTTAACATTTTCCCCTCGTCGAGTGGGTTGCAATTGGTTTATTCGATTGGGGACAAAGCTTTTTAACTCGGGCAAATACCTTTCAATCGGATGTCCGGTTAAGTACAGCCCCAATGTTTCCTTTTCACCTTGCAGCACGAGATCTTCAGGCCATGGCCGAACCTTTGCCCAGTTAAGTTCCCCGGTTGTCGCATCGGCAATAAAGGCCTCTCCGAATAGATCATCTTGACCAATTGCCGCCGCTTTATTTTGCTGGTCAGCTGCTTTGATCGCCTCGTCTAAGCTAGCCATCAGCACACTTCGATTAGGTCCGAGTTGATCCAGCGCCCCCGCCTTGATTAAGTTTTCTATCGTTCGTCGATTCACTTTACGCAAATCAACCCTTCGACAGAAATCAAACAAGTCAGTAAAGGGTCCATTTTCTTTTCGTTCATTTACAAAACTTTCGATAGCACCTTCACCCACCCCTTTGATCGCACCAATTCCATAAATAATGGTGTTCTCATCCGTCACGGTAAACTTATATTCACCTTGATTCACATCGGGCGGCATAATTTTAATGTCATGATGCAAACAATCGTCAACAAAGGTAACCACCTTGTCCGTATTGTCCATATCGGCAGACATGACAGCAGCCATAAACGCCGCAGGATAATGAGCTTTTAGAAAAGCTGTTTGATAGGCCACTAGTGCATAGGCGGCCGAGTGTGATTTGTTGAATCCATAGCCCGCAAATTTTTCAACCAGATCAAAAATGTTCATCGCCAAGTCTGGGTCGATTCCAAGTTTCTCAGCACCATCAGCAAAAAAGGTTCGCTGCTTTGCCATTTCTTCTGGCTTCTTTTTCCCCATGGCTCGACGTAATAGATCAGCGCCACCTAAACTATACCCGGCCAACACCTGGGCAATCTGCATAACTTGTTCTTGATAAACAATAACGCCATAGGTCGGCTCTAAGATAGGCTGCAATGATTCGTGTTGATAATCAGGGTGTGGGTAAGAAACTTCAGCTCGGCCGTGTTTTCGATTAATAAAGTCATCAACCATTCCAGACTGCAAAGGCCCTGGACGAAACAGTGCCACCAACGCGATGATATCTTCGAAGTTACTGGGTTGAAGGCGATCGATCAGGTTTTTCATACCTTGCGATTCCAGCTGAAAAACCGCTGTCGTATCTGATGCTTTTAGTAAATCAAATGTCGCTTTGTCATCGAGCGGAATGTGATTAATATCGAGCGGCTCTTTACCTTCACCTGCTCGCAGTCGATTGACAATCACCATCGCCCAGTCAACGATGGTTAGGGTTTTCAGACCTAAGAAGTCAAACTTTACCAAGCCCGCTTTTTCTACGTCATCTTTATCAAACTGCGCAACGAGACCACTGTAATCCTCGTCGCAATATATGGCGGTAAAATCCGTTAATGTGGTTGGCGAAATAACCACGCCTCCAGCATGCTTACCTGCTTGTCGAACAACACCTTCAAGAGATTTCGCCATCTCCCAGATTTCTTGCGCTTCTTCGTCTTGCTCAATCGCGTCAACCAGTTCGGGCGATTCTACCAACGCTTTCGCAAGGGTCATACCCGGTGTCGGTGGAATTAATTTAGACAAGCGATCGGCCAGCCCATAAGGTTTACCCAAAACTCGCGCGACGTCCCTCACCACCGCCTTAGCCGCCATCGTGCCAAAGGTGATGATTTGCGAGACCGCGTCGCGACCATATGTTTCGGCAACGTAGTCAATGACTCGATCGCGCCCATCCATGCAAAAGTCGACGTCAAAGTCAGGCATAGAAACCCGCTCTGGGTTTAGGAATCGTTCAAAAAGAAGATCGTAAGCGAGCGGATCTAAATCGGTGATTTTAAGTGCATAGGCAACCAGCGAACCAGCACCCGAACCTCGACCAGGTCCAACGGGTACATCATTATCTTTCGCCCACTGAATAAAGTCAGCAACGATTAAGAAGTATCCAGGAAAACCCATTTGATTGATCACGTTCAATTCAATTTCGAGACGCTCATCATAGGGCTTTCGTTGTTCAGAGAAATCATCGGCACTCGGATCCAGTAAGACTTGTAGACGCTCTTCTAAACCCTCTCGACTCACTTTACACAAATATTCTGCTTCATCCATTTCACCGGTTGGAAACTTCGGCAAATAATAGGTACCCAATTTGAGTTCAACAGAACAACGCTTGGCAATCTCAAGGGTATTCTCGATGGCTTCTGGAATATCGGAGAATAGCTCTATCATTTCTTCTGCCGACTTTAGATATTGCTGATCTGAATAGTTTCTTGGGCGGTCGGGGTCTTCAAGAACTCGTCCCATTCCGATACACACACGTGCTTCATGTGAAATAAAATCGTCTTGTGTTAAGAAGTTCACATCGTTCGTAGCAACCACCGGCGTCCCTGATCCGAGTGCAAGTCCGACCGCTGCATGAATATAGTCTTCTTCGTTCTCACGACCCGTCCGCTGCAACTCGAGGTAATAGCGGTTATGAAAGAAAGTATTCCAAAACCCAAGAAGTTGAGCTGCCAAATCCATATTTCCGGCGAGCAACGCTTTACCTACGTCGCCTTCTCTGCCACCCGATAAAACGATTAGGCCTTGGTTCCAACGCTCAAACCACTCTCGTTTGATGACAGGTTTACCACGATGTTGATTCGTCGTATAAGCTTCGGAGACCAACCGTTTAAGATTGGTGTATCCTTCATCCGTCATGCATAACAGAACCAAGCGACACAGGTCATTGCTAAGTTCGGTCGACTCCATCCACACATCACAACCAATAATAGGCTTTATGCCGTTCGCTTGGGCCTCACTGTAAAACCGAACTAACCCACAGATATTATTTTGATCGGTCAAAGCAATTGCTGGCTGTTGCAGTTCTGCCGTGGCTTTTATTAACGGCTTTATCCGGCACAAACCATTGCTCATGGAATATTCAGTATGTACGCGCAAATGCACAAATGACGACATAAAACGGCTATCCGATCGATTAATTTAATAGATAGAATACTAAGGCAAAGTGCTTTTAATGAATAGACTTGACTGGGTATTCTTTTTGAATTTGAGAACGACTTAGTTGAGGCGTTACTGAAGCCAAGAACGATGGTTAGTCCTTACTCCGCGTCACAGACCCATTCAAAGCGAGGTACCCATTTTCCTTCGTATTCGACTTGTTCAAGAAACATCTCAAGCGGACGAACAAACCACGCTTGATCGCCATACAATGGAAAATAAACCACCATAACTTCATCATTTTCACTGTGCACTGCACTACCAAGCACTTGATATCGACCACCTTTGAAGTGCTGATAAATTCCAGGTTTAACCATATCTTCTATGACTCCATCAAGGTCGTACCCTTGTTTCAAACGACTATCGCTTTACGACGAACGTTAAAACAATAATTGTTGCACCGGCGCATAGGATCGACGATGTATTTTAGTTAGACCATGTTGCTGTAACGCTTCTCGATGCTGCTTAGTTGGATACCCTTTATTGCGGTCAAATCCATATTCTGGGTATTGCTGATGAAATGCCAACATCTCATGATCGCGGGTAACTTTTGCAATAATGGATGCGGCGCTGATCGCTGGTTCAGTTAGATCACCTTTAATAATTGCTTCAGCAGGACATGGTAAATTGGGTAACTTATTTCCATCCACTAGCGCTTTTTCTGGCGCGGTTTGCAGGGCAGCAACCGCTCGCTCCATTGCGCGCATCGACGCTTGAAGAATATTGATCTCGTCAATTTCTTCAGCTTCTGCACGGCCTAACGCCCAAGCAATCGCTTTTTCCTTAATTTCAAGCGCCAATGCTTCACGCTTTTTTTCCGTCAACTTCTTTGAATCGGTTAAACCAATAATTGGATTATTAGGATCTAAAATAACCGCAGCGGCCACCACTGGTCCAGCTAGGGGTCCACGTCCAACCTCATCAACTCCGGCGATTAACATGGCGTTTTCCTTCAATCAGTTCAATAACCGCATTTGCAGCAATAGTGTCTGCATCCTTTCTTAGATCCGTATGAATTTGAGTAAAACGTTCTACCATATGGTTTACTCGGTCCCCACCGTGTAATAACTCAATCACTTCGTTGGCTAACAACTGCGGTTGACATTGTTCTTGAATCAACTCTTTTACTAAACGTTCATCGGCCAATAAATTTGGCAAAGAAACGTTTTTAATTTTTAGCATTCGGCTAAATATGGCATAGCTAAAGCGCGACATTTTATAGCCTACAACCATTGGCTTCTTTAACAACGCAGCTTCTAAGGTCGCGGTTCCAGAAGCGATCAAAACGGCATCGGATGCCGCCATAACTTGGCGAGCATTACCTACAAAAATTTGAATCTTAGGGCAGTCTTCAACATTACTTAAAATCGATTCCAATTGAATTTTTCGTTGCTCATTGATGACGGGCAAAACTAGCTGTAAATCAGGGAAAGTTTCGAGACAAATTTTCGCCGCCTCGATAAATGGCTCGACTATGTGTGACAACTCACTCGAGCGACTGCCTGGCAATATAGCCAATACTGGCGAGTCAACTTTGAGCTTTAATTGTTCTCTATACTCTTCAACATTCACTCGCATATCAATCGCGTCCGCCAATGGATGACCGACACATTCAACGTCTATCTGGTGTTTTCTGTAGTAAGGTACTTCAAAGGTAAATAACGCCAGCATCAAGTCGACGGCTCGCTTTATTTTAAAAATGCGTTTAGGTCGCCAAGCCCAAACGGAAGGACTCACGTAATGAACCGTTTTAATTCCAAACGCTTTTAATGCTAACTCAAAATCTAAATTAAATTCAGGAGCATCGATTCCAATAAAACAATCGGGAGGAGTAAGCTTTAACTGCTCGATCAACTCTTTTCGCTTCTTACTCAACTCTCGATAACGCTTTAATATGGCCACAATACCCATAATCGAGAGCCTTTCCATCGGATAAACGCTGCGGCATCCTTCTGCCTGCATTTGCGGACCTGCAATTCCTGAAAGTTCTAGCGACTCACCATAATGCTGCTTTAACTTTCGACATAATCCAGCGCCAAGTAAATCACCGGACGCTTCGCCCGCCACCACGAAAATTTTTCTTTGAGTCATGAACTAGTCTCGACTAACGAACGATGCCTCGCTCCGATGCTTGAATGAAGTCGACAATGCTACGAATGTGTCCCTTATCTGAAATCGCATTGATTTCTGCAATAGCTTGTTCTAATCGAAGACCTTTACGATACAACGCACGAAACGCATTTTTGATCTCTCGTATTTGATCGCTGGTATATCCTCGACGCTTCAACCCCTCTGAATTAATAGCTCGAGGTTGACTGTCATGAAGCATCACATACGGAGGAATATCTTGAGTAATTCGACTATTGATGCCAGCGAAAACATGCGCACCAATTTTACAAAACTGATGAATACCAGTAAAACCACCTAAGATCACCCAGTCACCGATTTTCACATGGCCGGCAGCGGTTGCACTATTGGCAAAAATGACATGATTACCAACGACACAATCATGGGCAACGTGAGTATACGCCATAAACAAACAATCGCTGCCAATTTGCGTGTAACCTAAATCTTGGCTCGTACCACGATGCACGGTACAGCTTTCGCGAAAAACATTGTTATCACCAATGATTGTTTGAGTAGGTTCACCCGCGTATTTTTTATCTTGGTTCTCTTCACCAATACTGGAGAACTGAAAAAAGCGGTTATTCTTACCTATTTGAGTATCACCATTAATAACAACATGCGGCCCAACTTGAGTGCCAGAATCAATTTTTACGCCTGCACCAATAATTGAAAAAGGTCCGACACTGACGTCACTGGCGAGTTCAGCTTTAGAATCAATAATGGCTGTAGGATGGATCATATAACGCTCTTTTTCGCACACATCAAATCAGCAGAGCATACCACTTGTCCATCGACGGTCGCCTCCGCTTTGAATTTCCACATATCACGCTTCCGTCGCTCAACAACAACTTTAAGATGCACTTGATCGCCTGGCTCAACAGGTCGTTTAAAACGGGCATTGTCGATACCAACAAAGTAATACAATGAATCTTCACTTGGCAGCTCATTCATTGTTTTAAAAGCAAGAATACCCGTTGCTTGTGCAAGTGCTTCTAAAATTAACACGCCTGGCATGACTGGGCGATGAGGAAAGTGCCCGGTAAAACAAGGTTCATTTACCGTGATGTTTTTAATCGCATGCAAATGTTCCCCTAACTTAAAATCAAGAACACGATCAATCAATAAAAACGGATAGCGATGCGGTAAATGTTTCATCACCTCATGAATGTCCATCATTGAAATTTCGTTGCTATCACTCATCTGAATTCTCACTCTTTAACTGTGCTATCTGTTTTTCTAATTGTTTAATACTTTTTGCCATTTCGTCTAGTTGACGTAAACGCGCAACGTTTCGTTTCCAATCGCGATTGCTCATCAATGGAGAACCTGACGAGTAAGCACCTTTGTCTAACGACTTACTGACTTGTGAACCAGCCGTGACATGAACACCATCAGCTAACTCGATATGACCCAAAATCGTTACTCGACCACTGATGGTACAATACTCACCCACCTTAGAACTTCCAGCGACTCCGGAATAGGCAGCCATCGCACTATGATCACCAAACTCAACATTGTGAGCAAGGTGACACATATTATCGAGTTTCACATCATCACCAATAACCGTGTCTCGAATAGCTCCTCGGTCAATGGTGCAGTTAGCTCCACATTCAAAATCGCTACCGATAACCACACCACCTAACTGTGGTATCTTCACCCAGTTTCCCGCTTCATTGGCAAAACCGAACCCGTCACTACCAATGACACTTCCCGAATGAATAATGGCACGCTCTCCTATGGTGACATTGTGATAAATGCTTACACTGGGATAAATTCGAGAATCATTCCCGATTCGAGACCCTTGCCCAACGACGCAGTTAGCACCGATTTGAACATTTTCGCCAATACAAACACCCTCTCCAATAATAGCACCCGCCGCAATGTTTGCCGATTGAGCAACGTCAGCTGAGTCAGCAACAACCGCCATAGGATGAATGCCGGTAGCAATGGGTGGAGTGGTATCGAGCAACTGCGCAACTTTAGCAAAGCCTAGATAAGGATTATCCATAACCAGTGCATTGCCAGAAAACTGATCCGCTAACTGTGGCGCCAAAATCAAAGCACTTGCTTTAGTGGACGTTAAGTACCCTTGGTATTTCGGATTGCTTAAAAACGCGATCTCTCCAGAGCCAGCATCTTGGATCGTGTTAATAGCAAAGACGCGGCAAGCCGCGTCTCCTTTAATCTGTGCGCCTATTATTGACGCTATTTCATGTAACTCATAGCCCGACATTGTTTCGGTCACTTCCGTGATTAGTTTCCGATTGCGTTAAGTTTAGCTAACACTTGGTCAGAAATATTCACCGACTCGCCAACCCATAACAAAGCTTCACGATTGACGATCATATCGAAGTTACCTTCTTTCGCTACTGCGTCAATTTGTTGAGAAATAACACCGTACAACGCACGCTGTTCTTCTTGACCACGTCGAGCTGAATCTTCTTTTAGCGTTTTTTCTTTAAACGTGATTTGAGACTGTAACTCTTGAAGTTGTCGGTTAGTTTCAATGCGCTCTTGTTGGCTCATTGTGGCACTATTCTTTTCAGCATTTTCTTGGATTGAACGGCCTTTATCAACTAAGGCTTTTAGCTCTTCTGTGCGCTCTTTAAACTCAGCATTTAGTTTTTCTGAAATCGCCACTCGTTGTGGTGCTTTTGATAACACGTACTGAACGTCAACGACGCCAATTTTATTCGCCGCCGTAGCTGTGGTGATTGATGCAACAACCAAGCTAATAATTAGAAAAAATTTCTTCACAACACTTCCCCTTTAGTAACAACTTTTCGCGCTGTTGATTGCGCTAAGCGATATATTTTTAAACACTGTAAAAATTAAAATGTTCGACCAATGTTAAACTGAAACTCTTCGAACTCATCAAACTCTTGGCTTCGAATTGGTCGACCAATACTGATGGAAATAGGTCCCATGGGTGACAGCCATTGAATAGCAAAGCCCGCCGATACACGATAAGTGTCAACATTACTATAATCAGGCATTAATCCAGTCATTCCATTCGGGAATGTGACCATCATACCATCATATCGGTCAACGTCGAACTTTGTATTCCATACATTGCCAGCATCGACAAAGAAACTGGTTCTTACGCTGCGGTTCCCTTCTGCAAAAGGCGTCGGGAAAATCAACTCAAGTGTACCTGATGCTTTGGCATTGCCACCCGAAGAATAACGGGTCAATTGTAAAGTATCGTTCTCTGGAGGCAAGATAATCGGATAACTGGTGCCATCAGGACCGGTAACGGTTGAACTGGTCGGAGTTCGAATTATTTCTCGTGGCCCGACGGTATTATTTTCAAAGCCACGCATTGCATCACCTGAACCACCGTAGAAGTTTTCGAAATACGGCAGACTCGAACTTACACCGTCGCCATATCCATCACCGTAAGACAATTTGAAAGCCGTCTTGAAGCTCCAACCCGGCGTGATCGACCAGTAGTTTGAAAACTCATAGCTTAATTTGTAGTACTCAAGATCGGAACCTGGCACCGATGCCTCTAAGGTGACTTGATTTAACGATCCAGAGTCAGGGAATACACCACGGTTCAAAGTATTTCTTAACCAGCTTGTTTGCAACTCGACTAAAGAAAAATCGAGACTAGTATCGACATAAGGATCAAGACCAAAACCTGAAAATAAGTCAATGATTTGCTGAGAGCGACCACCACTTGCCGTGTAGGGGTAAGAGTTTAAAGTATTTTTAAGGAAGTTACCGCCAATATTGAAACGTGAAACTTCGCTTAAAGGAATACCAACATTCGCGCCAATACCTAACGAGGTTTGCGATGAGCGGTTAATATTTAATTCACTGTAATCCGTCTCGCGGAAAAACACATTGTATCCAAGACTCACACCATCAACCGTAAAGTATGGTTGGGTGTAGTTAAAGCTGTAATTTTGTACCGCTTTTGAATTATTTAACGATAGCGAGACACGGTCGCCACTGCCTTGAAAGTTTTCATGACTGACACTTGCTTGAATCGACAAGCCGTAAAAGCTTCCGTAACCTAGACCACCAGATATGGTTCCTGCCGACCGTTCTTTGACTTTAAACTCCACATCAACTTGATCATCGGTTCCATCAACTTTGGGGGTTTCAACGGTAACTGACTCAACGAATGGTAGTCGTTCCATGCGCACTTTTGAACGCTCAACTAACTGCGTCGAAAGCGCCTCTCCTTCCATCAATCGAGCCTCACGTCGAAAGACATGATCGTTGGTGCTTTCGTTACCTGAAAACGAAATTCTTCTTACATAAGTTTTCTTTTTGGGATCAACAAAAATCGTTAATACGACTTCTTTCTTCTCTTCATCAATGTCAGGAGCACTCATTACATTAGCGAACGCATAACCTTGATAGCCTAAGAACTCTGCAATTCTTTCTTCAGCAAAGCTGATCGCAGCACCACTGTAGGTGTCACCCTTTTGCAAGGGCACCAACGCACGCAATTGCTCTTCGGTATAAACCAGTTCACCCGAGAACTTGATATCACTGACCGTAAATTTTTCACCTTCATCGACATTAATGGTGATAAACATGCCTTTTCGATCGGGTGAAATCGCCACCTGAGTCGACGTTATTTGAAATTTTAAATACCCTCGGTCAAGGTAATAGTTACGTAACTTTTCAATATCGCCCGACAGTTTTTCTCGAGCATACTGATCATCACTGGTGAAGAACGAAAACATTCCACCGGTCGATAATTCGAACTGATCAAGCAAGTCTTCATCACTAAAAATTGAGTTTCCAACGATATTAATTTCTCGAATCGTTGCGGGCTCGCCTTCATCAACATCCATTCGAACTTGAACCCGATTACGTGACATATTCAACGCTCGAGTTTTAATTTTCACGCCGTATTTTCCATGCGAGAAATATTGATTTTCAATTTCTGAAGCAATGGCTTCAAGTGCAGCAGCTTGATAAACTTCGCCTTTTGCAAATCCTGCACTGCGCATTCCATTTAACAAGTCTTCTGTCTTTAATTCTTTATTTCCTTCGATCACAATGTCAGCGATGATCGGACGTTCTTCAACGTCAAATACTAGCGTATTTCCTTCGCGAGAAACTTTAATGTACTGAAATGAGCCGGTACGATTTAGGCTACGAATAACGTTTGGTAAACGTGCTTCGTCGAGGTTCTCTCCAACTTGAATCGGCAGGTAGGTAAAAAAGGTACCAATATCGATTCGTTGCAGGCCATTGACCTTTATATCTTGTACTTTAAACGTTTCAAAGTTTGCAAACACACCGGTGCAAACAACGGCAAGTACTGACTGAATAATTATTTGTTTTATTGTCATAAAGACCCGTAAACTCCGAACTACAAACGAGCGATATCATTAAAAAGTGCAATCGCCATTAATCCAAGCACAAGCACCATACCGATTCTCAGCCCATATTCTTGAGCTTCGTCAGACAGTGGTTTGCCTTTCAACCACTCAATCGCATTAAATAACAAATGCCCACCATCTAACATTGGTACCGGCAACAAGTTAATCAGGCCTAAATTGACACTGATAATGCCTAAGAACCCTAAGAAGTACACCCAACCACCGCGAGCAGAGGAACCAGCGCCTTCCGCTATCGATAGTGGTCCGCCAAGCGATTTGGTGGACACTTCACCCACAATTAATTTTTTGAACATGGTGCCGGTTAGAGCAATCACCTCAGCGGTTTTATTTACCGCAAGCTTAAAGCTTCCAATAAATCCCGCAGACTCATATTCAAAATATGAGTAGACTTTGATACCCAAAAGCCAATTTTGTTCCACTTGACGTGGATATACTTGAAATTCTTGTTCCTGCCCGTCACGGTTGACCTTCACGCTAATCGCTTGGTCTGACTGAACCGCTTGCATAAACCCCTGAACATCCCTAAAACTGCTGATTTTGGTATCATTCAACTGGAGAATTCGATCTCGCGGTTTTATTCCCGCCTGCTGTGCCGCTCCATTGGGATCGAGCTCGTAAACCAGAGGGTCGATGGCGTCAATTTGTGTAAGGCCGAGACTGGCTAGTGGATCTGGACGACGATCGTCGACTTTCCAATCACTAATGTCTAATTTCAATGACTTGGTTTGATTATTGCTCCAGTCAAGCACTTCCAAATCAATTTGCCCGGACTCTCCAAGGCGTTCTACCAACGCCCAAACCACATCGTTCCAACCATTAACCGATTGACCATCAACCTTTAGAATTTGATCATTGCGTTGAACTCCGGCGGTTTGAGCGATCGATCCGGCCAATGGTTCAGCAACAATCGGCTTCATAACCCAAGTGCCGGAAAAGAACATCAGCCAGTAAACCACCAATGCCAACACAAAATTAGCCAGAGGCCCGGCAAAGACGATAACATTTCTTTTCCACAATGCCTGACGATTGAACGCTTGTGATCGCTCTGATTCAGCGACGTTGCCTTCTCGTTCATCCAGCATTTTAACGTAACCACCTAACGGAATGCCGGCGACAACGTACTCGACGCCATCTTTTCCGACTCGACGCCAGAGCGGCTTGCCAAAGCCAACTGAAAAACGCAGTACTTTTACTCCCAATTTGCGGGCGGCATAGAAGTGCCCCCACTCATGGAAGGTCACCAGAATACCTAAGGCGACCAAGAAAAATACTAAGTTGTATAAAAATTCGATCATCGAAACTCTACTGTTTAATTCTTTCAATTCTGCTGCGAGCAAACTCGCGCGCGCGAAGATCCTGCTGTATCAAGCCGTCAATATCAAGTCCAAATTGATTTTCGAGTGAATTAAGTGCCATTTCGTTCACTTCTGCAATTTGCGTAAAGCCAATTTGGTTCGCTAGAAATGCTGAGACCGCTTCTTCATTGGCCGCATTGAGAACCGCCGCTGCAGAGCCTCCTGCCTCGAACGCCTCTATCGCTAGCTTTAAGCACGGATAACGCTGCTCATCAGGTGTATCAAACGTTAATTGAGCGATTTGACGAAAGTCAAGCGGCTCAACACCTGCGTCAATACGCTTGGGCCAGGATAATCCATAAGCAATGGGCGTACGCATGTCTGGTTGACCTAATTGAGCGATCACCGAGCCATCAACATAGCTCACCATAGAATGAATAATACTTTGAGGGTGTAACACAACCTCTAGTTGAGACGTTGTTATTCCAAATAAATGACAAGCTTCAATGACTTCTAAACCTTTGTTCATCATCGTCGCCGAATCAACAGATATTTTTTTTCCCATATCCCAATTAGGGTGAGCGCAAGCTTGCTCAGGTGTTACCTTCACTAATTCTTCGATTGGCCACTCACGAAACGGACCACCGGATCCGGTCAGCAAAATTTTAGCGATACCCGCTTGCTCTATGCCCCCTGCACTATAGTCAACCGGCAGGCATTGAAAGATGGCATTATGCTCAGAATCGATGGGTAGTAACGTTGCACCAGAATGTCTGACTGCCTGCATTAGCAGTTCTCCGGCCACCACCAAAGACTCTTTATTGGCTAGTAAAAGCTTTTTGCCCGATTCAGCGGCCGCCAATGAAGAGGCTAAACCCGCCGCACCGACGATGGCCGCCATGACAGTATCAACGTCGCTGGCAGATGCAACGTCAACTAATGCTTCAGGTCCTTGAAAGATGCCTATAGAAGTATCTATTGAAGCGATCTGTTGACTGAAATCGCGAATATCAAGGCTGGTATCCGTCACGACCAACTGTCGCGGACGAAATTGCTCGGCCAACTTAGCAAGCAAGGTTAGGTTAGAATGTGCTGACAGGGCAAAAACTTGATAAGTTTCGGGATGCCGAGCAATAACATCTAAGGTATTTAAGCCTATCGAGCCAGTTGCACCTAAAACCGCGACCTGTTGCATTAAATCCACCCTAGCAACTTAGCAACCAGCACATAAAATGGTGCCACGGCAATGGTACTATCTAGCCGATCAAGTAACCCACCATGTCCGGGTAATAATTGGCTCGAGTCTTTAATTTGCACTTGACGCTTGAGCAAGCTTTCGAATAAATCGCCTAAAACTGAAACCACAACCAACAGTAATACGGCAGCCACAACCGCAAGAGGATGCGCCGTGGGTAAATCTAAGACGAAAATACCAACCGTCGCCACAACCGAGCTTAAAAAGACACCGCCTAAGGCACCTTCCCAAGTCTTTCCTGGGCTAATCGCTGGAGCCAGTTTACGTTTGCCCCAAAGCTTACCAAATAAGTAACCGCCGACATCGGCTCCCCAAATCATAAACAGCATAAACAAAACTAGATAGGCGCCGCGATAAGGTTCGACAATGGTAGATGACCCTTGAATAGCAATGACCGACACCCAAAAACCCAACAAGATAATCCAACCAAGAAGTAATCGAGGCCAATGATGAGACGCCCAAAATGATCGATGTTTGGCTGATAACAACATCATCAGAAATGCGCAGGCCCACGCGACAAACGATAACCAGTAAACCACTAAGGTTGAGGTTAAATGCCACTCGATAAACCAAGTGCTTGGCCAAAACTCTAGCGCTGGCGCTAAATACCAAACGCCAAGTGCAGAAAGCGCAACGAGCATGGCATAAAATGAACGAGCCATGCCGCTTCGAAGGTCACCTAAGCGCCCCCATTCCCAAGCCATTAAATAAAGAACGATAACCAAAGCCGCAGCAAATTCGTGCAAGGAAAGCACAAACAGTAATATACCAACTAATGGCAGCAACAAAACGGCGGTTATGATTCTTTGTTTTAACATTATTATTTTTTCCCAAGGCTAGTTGTCGCGACATCGGCTTGGTCAACTTGCTCTCCGGTTTGACCGTAGCGGCGTTGTCGACGGCCAAACTCATGCACCGCTTGTTTTAATAATTCAGTATCAAAATCTGGCCATAACGCTTCTGAAAAATACAATTCAGAGTAAGCGCATTGCCACAATAAAAAATTGCTAATTCTAACTTCACCACCCGTACGAATTAATAAGTCGGGATCGGGCAAGTCAGCACCCGAAAGATGCAGACTAATATCTTCAGCCGTTAACGGCTCCAATGGCGAAGCGCTCTCTCGCTCACTCATGGCTTTGTTTACCGCATTGGTAATATCCCATTGTCCGCCATAATTTGCAGCGATTTGCAAAACAATGCCATCGTTGTCTGCGGTTAATTGTTCTGCCGAAGTAATCGCTTTTTGAAGCTTACTGTCGAAGCGACTAATGTCGCCAATCACGCGTAATTGAACGTTGTTTTTGTGCAGCGACTTTGATTCTCTAGTAAGGCCCGTGACGAACAAATTCATCAGAAAGCCCACTTCTTGTTCCGGTCGCTTCCAGTTCTCACTACTAAAGGCAAACAACGTTAAAACCTTAACGCCCATCACTCCGCAAGCTTCGACCATTTCACGAGCCCGGTCCATACCGGCTTTGTGTCCTGATACGCGCTTTTTGCCTCGCGCTTGCGCCCAACGACCATTACCGTCCATGATGATGGCAATGTGCTGGGGTATTTTTTGTTCGCTTTGTTGTGATTGCGGCATGATCTTAAATACACAAACGCCGCGTAAATCACGCGGCGTGTTAATTTACTGATTGATGAGCAATTAAATTTCCATCAACTCATCTTCTTTTTCGGCCAGAACACTATCGATCTTTGCAACATGTTCATCGGTCAACTTTTGAATCTCGTCTTGAGCACGACGCTCGTCGTCTTCAGAGATCTCTTTCTCTTTGACCAAGTCCTTTAACGTAGAGTTCGCATCACGTCGAATATTTCTTACCGCAACTTTGGCACCTTCGGCCTCACCACGAACAACTTTAATCAAATCTTTACGTCGTTCTTCTGTTAGTGGCGGTAGTGGAATTCGAATAACTTGGCCAGCTGAATTTGGGTTTAAACCTAAATCAGAATTCATAATGGCTTTCTCAATTGCCCCAACCATGTCTTTTTCCCATGGCTGAACCTGTAAAGTACGCGAGTCAGCAATAGAAACGTTGGCAACTTGAGTTATCGGTGTTTCAGAACCGTAATAAGACACCGTTAAGTGTTCAATTAAACTTGGGTGAGCACGGCCTGTACGAATTTTAGTTAAGTCGTGTTTGAAAGCGTCGACTGACTTTCCCATGCGTGTCTTAGCGTCACTTTTTATGTCATTGATCACAAGGCTTCCCCTTTGGCTTAATTCTTTTTTAGCACTCGATTATAGTGCCTTCCTGCTTCCCTGTCGCAACACGCACCAGCGCACCAGGGTTATTCATATTAAATACGCGAATTTTCTTTTGATGATCACGAGCCAAACAAAATGCTGTCAAGTCCATCACCGCTAATTGACGATGCAATGCTTCTTCATAGGTTAGCGATTCGTATTTGACTGCGTCTGAGTATTTATTTGGGTCAGCAGAATAAACTCCGTCAACTTTGGTCGCTTTGCAGATTAAATCCGCTTCAATTTCAATACCACGCAAACAGGCCGCTGTGTCGGTTGTAAAAAATGGATTGCCCGTCCCGGCACAAAAAATCACGACCTGACCACGCTCCATAAAGCGCATTGCAAATCGACGATTGTAATCTTCACACACACCGGTCAATGAAATCGCAGACATCACACGTGTTTCTACACCGGTTCGCTCCAGCGCATCTTGCAAAGCTAAGGAGTTCATCACCGTTGCTAGCATCCCCATGTGGTCGCCAGCAACCCGGTTCATCCCTGCTCGCGCGAGTTTTTCCCCGCGGAACAGGTTTCCACCACCGATCACAATACCAACCTGAATATCAGCTTGAATGATGTCTTTTATCTCTTCCGCCAAACGATCCAACACTTGAGGATCAATACCGAAAGATTCGCTCCCCATAAGGGCTTCGCCACTTAATTTGAGCAATATTCGCTTATAGGGCAACACATCAGTTGTAGTCATCGGTGGTCTCCGTGATGATTAACCGCGCATCTGCGCAGCAACTTCCGCAGCAAAGTCTTCTTCTTTCTTCTCGATACCTTCACCAACTTCGAAGCGTACGAAAGATAGTACCTCAGCAGATTTAGATTTCAATAACTGCTCAACGCTTTGTGATGGATCTTTAACGAAAGGCTGACCAGTCAAGCTGATTTCTGCAGAGAACTTGCGGATACGACCAACAATCATTTTGTCGACGATTTCAGCAGGTTTGCCTTCCATATCAGGCTGAGCTTTGATGATTTCTTTCTCTTTCTCAATTAGCTCTGCAGGAATAGCTTCTGGGTTTAAGTAATCAGGCTTGCTTGCAGCGATGTGCATAGCTAAGTCACGACCTAACTCTTGATCGCCACCTTTAACTTCTACCACTGCGCCAATTCGTGCACCGTGTAGATATGAACCTAGTTGACCTTCAGCAGACTCAACAATTGCCACACGACGAACACTCATGTTTTCGCCAATCTTTGCAACTAAGTTTTCACGAGCAGTTTCAACCGTTTGGCCACCTTCGTACTCAGCAGCTTTTAACGCTTCAACATCGTTGATTTTTCCAGCTAATGCAATCGCAGCAACTTTGTTTGCAAACGCAGTGAAGTTTTCATCACGAGCAACAAAGTCAGTTTCACAGTTAACTTCAACAATCGCAGCCGTTTTTGCGTCATCAGAAGTGTTAATAATGATTAAGCCTTCAGCAGCAACACGGCCCGCTTTTTTCGCCGCTTTTGCTTGACCTGATTTACGCATATTTTCAATGGCTAATTCAACGTCACCATCGGTTTCAACCAATGCTTTTTTACATTCCATCATGCCAGCGCCAGTACGCTCGCGAAGCTCTTTAACTAATGCAGCAGTAATTGCCATGACAGTTTCTCCAAAAATAAGTTTGTTCGTTTAACACGCTCAAATGTTCAAATTCTATAAAACAGGCTTAAAAAAAGGGGCGCAGCCCCTTTTTAAAGCTTTATCAGAAGGCTGATTAGGCTTCTTCAGCTTCCGACTTATCAGCAGCTTCTTCAACAAACTCGTCTTCACCAGCTTGTTCAGTGATTTGCGCTGACTGACGACCGTCAAGTACGGTGTCTGCTACCGCACCAACGTATAGTTGAATTGCACGGATCGCATCATCATTTCCAGGAATTACGTAATCAACGTGATCTGGGTTTGAGTTAGTATCAACAACAGCAATAACAGGAATACCTAACTTACGAGCTTCAGCTATCGCGATGTGCTCATGGTCAGCATCAATTACGAAAAGAACGTCAGGTAAGCCGCCCATATCTTTGATACCACCGATGCTTGACTCTAACTTTTCCATTTCACGAGTTTTCAACAAAGCTTCTTTCTTAGTTAAACGGTCGAAAGTTCCGTCTTGGCTTTGCGTTTCTAATTCTTTCAATCGTTTGATTGACTGGCGAATAGTTTTGTAGTTGGTCAACATTCCACCTAACCAGCGCTTGTCAACGAAGAATTGACCACAACGCTTGGCTTCTTCGCTTACGATCTCGCTCGCCGCACGCTTGGTGCCTACGAATAAAACCTTGCCTTTACGAGAGGCAACGCTAGAGATGAAGTTTAAAGCGTCATTGAACATTGGCACAGTGTGCTCAAGGTTAATGATATGAATGTCGTTTCGCGCACCGAAGATGTATTGCTTCATCTTAGGATTCCAGAAACGAGTACGGTGACCGAAGTGAACGCCCGCTTGGAGCATGTCACGCATAGATACTTTAGCCATTAAATTTTCTCCAAAAAAATCAAGGGTTTAACCTCCGCTAATCCCATGAATCAACCAGCGAGACCTCTCGGTTTACCAGCACCCTAACTCATGTGTCGATTAACGTGTGTTTTAAGTTATCCGGATGGATCGTCCAGCCGGGCGCGCTTTATACCATATCTAGGCCAGTGGAACAACGAAAAAGCTGACTTCTAGCAGCTTTTAGCACCCGCCAAAGGCTAATTGAGAAGCACAATTTTGGTGCGGATTTAACGACATCGCTACGGAATTCACTCAGATCATGATGTATTCCAATATTTTCGCTCCCTTTTCGTGAAGTTCCATTCAAAAAGCTATAAAATTCTGACTTCATTTATCTTAGAAATAGCAATCATCGGTAAATCTATGGCGATTAAAATTAAAACTCCTGAAGAAATTGAGAAAATGCGCGTCGCGGGAAAACTCGCCGCTGAGGTGCTAGAAATGATTGAGCCACATGTGAAAAAAGGTGTGTCCACCAACGAGCTTGATCAAATTTGCCATGATTACATTGTCAATCAACAGCAAGCTATTCCAGCACCTTTAAACTACAAAGGGTTCCCTAAATCCATCTGCACCTCAGTTAACCATGTGGTTTGTCACGGTATTCCAGCGGATAAAAAGCTGAAAGACGGAGATATCATTAATATCGACGTCACGGTCATCAAAGACGGTTACCACGGTGATACCAGCAAAATGTTTACGGTTGGCAAACCCAAGATAATGGCTGAGCGTTTAATTAAAGTCACTCAAGAGTGTCTTTACTTGGGAATAGAGATGGTCAAGCCCGGAGTTCGCTTGGGCGACATTGGCCACGCGATTATGAATCATGCACACCGTCACCACTATTCAGTGGTTCAGGAATTTTGCGGACATGGCATTGGCGCAGAGTTTCACGAAGATCCACAGGTTCTTCATTATGGAAAACCCAATACCGGTGTCGAACTGCAAGCAGGCATGTGCTTAACCATTGAGCCAATGATCAATGCCGGTAAGCGCCATATTTCAATCTTGCCAGATGAATGGACGGTAATCACCAAAGATCGTAGCTTGTCAGCGCAATGGGAACACACGCTTTTGGTCACCGAAAGTGGCGTTGACGTATTGACCAAACGCCAAGAAGAATCCTTTTAAATGGTCTCACGGGTCGTACGCTCACTGCCTCTTCCGAGCTGCCCTAAGCTCTCAGAGTATCCCACAGGGTCAACGGAGGCCATCAGCCTCAGCAAGCACTATTTAAAAGAAACGGCTCAAACCTTAGCCGATGCCTTTGATAATAAGGTATCGGTACGCCATTTGGTCATCGCTCGTAGCACCGCCTTAGATCAGCTTCTGACACAAATTTGGGCCAGTTTCGGCCTATCGCCTCATCAAGCTTGTCTAGTAGCCGTCGGAGGATATGGCCGCGGAGAATTACACCCTGGTTCTGACATCGACTTACTTTTTTTAGTCACCAACAAATCGAGTCAAACTGTCGAATCGCTGCTTCAACCGCTGATCACATTTTTATGGGACATAGGGTTGAACATTGGGCACAGCGTGCGCACCGCAAAAGAGTGCCGACAACAAGCCGAGCAAGACATTACCATTGCCACTAACTTGATTGAGTCAAGAGTCATTGTAGGTGAGCAGGCACTGTTTCAAGTGATGCGCAAGCTAACCGGACCAGACAGTATTTGGCCCGCTCGAGACTTTTACGAAGCCAAAATCGCCGAGCAAAAAGCTCGCTATAGAAAATACAAAGGTACATCTTTTGAATTAGAACCCAACCTGAAAGGAAACCCGGGCGGTTTGCGCGATGTGCAGTTAGTTGGTTGGATCGCCAAGCGTTATTTTAGCTCAGAGTCACTGCATGATTTAGCCAACCGTGGCGTGTTCACTTTACGGGAATATCGAACACTTATGACGTCTCAACTCTTTCTGTGGCGAGTGCGGTTTGCATTACACACCATCACTGGTCGCGGCGAAGATAGGCTACTATTCCAGCACCAGAAAAAAGTGGCTGAATACTTAGGCTTCGAAGATAAATCAGAATCTTTGGCAGTTGAACAACTGATGCAAAAGTATTTTCGCGCAGCCAGTAAAATTCGCAACGTGACCGAATTGTTATTGCAGGTGTTTGAAGAAGTTATTCTGAATCAAAATCAAACATTAAAAATTGAGCCGATCGATGAGTTCTTTCAAATTGAAAATGATCGCATTGCACTAAAAGATCCGAGCTTAGTCGCAGAAATGCCAGAGTTGTTATTAAAAACATTTATTACGGCAGCAAAAGTACCTGGCAATAAACACGTCAGCGCGACAACCTTAAGAGCCTTACGCGACAATCGCCACTTAATTGATGCTAAGTATCGTGCCAATGATGACTACAAAGCATTGTTTCTCGAATTTTTTAGTATCAAACATACGGGAGACCGTCCATTCTTTCTATTGAAACGTAATGGAATATTGGCGAGTTTCTTGCCCATGTTCGAAAAAATTTCAGGCCAAATGCAATTCGATATGTTTCATGCCTACTCGGTTGATGAGCATACGCTATTCTTGTTAAAAAATTTAACCCGTTTTGCCAACGAAGATTTCGCCGAAGAGTTTCCCTATTGCAGTAAGATCATGCGTGATCTGAAACAACCACAGTTAATTTTTCTCGCAGGCTTATTTCACGATATCGCCAAAGGTCGAGGCGGTGATCACTCAGAACTAGGGGCCGTCGACGCTTATGAGTTTTGCCGGTATTTAAATATGCCGGAAGAAGAGTGCGAAACGGTATCTTGGCTGGTTCGTTGTCATCTAGTTATGTCCGTCACCGCCCAACGCAAAGATATTTCAGATCCTGAAGTGATCGCATTATTTGCTTCTCAAGTCGAAACTCAACAACGCCTCGACTTGCTGTATATTCTTACCGTTGCCGATATTCGTGCCACCAGCCCCAAATTATGGAACTCTTGGAAAGACGCCTTACTTCGCGAATTGTACCTCACTACATCGCGTTATCTAGCTCAAGATGAAGCACAGCCGATTTCTCAATCAGCACACATTGATGACATTAAACAACAAGCTTTGCATCAACTTATGTCTAATAAGGTCCCCGAAAGCGCTATTCTCGCTTTGTGGAGTACCTTAGAAGAAAACTACTTTAAAACAACGCCGCCCGATCGGATTGCATGGCAAACATCGAGCGTCATTAAGCATGCTCATGGTAATGCGCCGCTCGTTGAGATTAAACGACATCACAACGAAGCCGGTACCGAAGTATTTATCTATACTTCCGATCAACCGGGTTTATTTGCGGCCATTACTGCCATTTTGAGTCAAAAGAATCTGCGCACACAAGCCGCCGAATTATTTACTAACAACGAAGGAAAGTGTTTCGACTGCTTTGTGGTACTAGAAGAATCAGGAAAGCCCATTCAGTCGGCATCACGAGTGCAAAGTATCCGTAAGCTCCTGCAAAAGAAATTGAAAAATATTGACGGTATGTCGAAAAAGGTTGAGCGCCACATCTCGACACGAGTCAAACAGTTTGATGTTCCCACTAGCATTAAATTCATTAAAAATCGTCGCATTCGATATACCCAAATGGAATTGACAGCATTAGACCAACCCGGTTTACTAGCGGCCATTGGTGAAGCTATTCGTCGCTGTGATATGTCTATTCACAGTGCTCGAATCGTAACCCTCGGTGAGCGTGTAGAAGATGTGTTTGAAATCTCAACCATTGAGCGAGAATCTCTCAACAAAGAACAAAAACAACGTTTGCGAGAAGAGCTGACACGCCAAATAGAACAGTTATAAACCATAGAATTTGAACTAACTAAACAGGTATTTTATGTCTCAGTTACAACAGTTGATAACCGACGCTTTCGAACAAAGAGATCAGTTCTCTCCGACCTCAGCGCCTCAAGATGTGAGAAATGCAGTCAATGAAGCATTAATGCTAATCGATTCAGGTGAGTGTCGCGTTGCTGAAAAAGTTGACGGCTCATGGGTAGTCAATGAGTGGTTGAAAAAGGCTGTACTCCTCTCGTTTAGATTAAATGAAAACCAACCTATGGATGCAGGCTTCACCCAGTTTTATGACAAGGTTCCAAGCAAATTTAATGATATGACGGCCGAGCAGTTTCAGCAAAGCGGCGTCAGGGTAGTCCCCCCTGCGGTAGCACGTCGTGGTAGCTACATTGCACCGAATGTTGTGCTCATGCCATCTTACGTGAATATTGGTGCCTACGTTGATCAAGGTACCATGGTCGATACTTGGGCAACCGTAGGCAGTTGTGCACAAATTGGGAAAAACGTTCATCTTTCTGGCGGTGTTGGCATTGGCGGCGTCTTAGAGCCGCTTCAAGCTTCTCCCACTATTATAGAAGATAATTGTTTCATCGGTGCTCGTTCAGAAATTGTAGAAGGCGTGATTGTCGAAGAAGGCGCGGTTATTTCTATGGGTGTATACATCGGCCAAAGCACGCGAATATTTAATCGCGAGACCGGTGAAATTAGTTATGGCCGAGTTCCGGCTGGCGCGGTGGTGGTTCCTGGAAGTTTACCTTCTGCTGACGGCAGTTACAGTCTTTACTGTGCGGTAATCGTAAAACAAGTCGACGCAAAAACGCGCGCTAAGACTGGTATCAATGAGCTACTACGATTAGCCGATTAATATCGGCGATCTTCGACTCAGAAAAAATCTTTCAAAAACATTCCATACAAAAAAGCCGCGATATCGCGGCTTTTTTATTTCACCAATACTTGGTCCATTAAAAGCAAATCCACACAGAGGTCGGACGCTTACATTTGCCGAAGTTGAATTTAGTGGTCACTTGATAAGTATCAAGAGGCAATACATCTGGCGCTTTAGGAAGCGTCGTCAATCGCTGCAACTCTTCCGTAACGGCGGCCAAAATGGCATCATCAAATTCATCTCCAACGAAACTGACTGACGTGACTTTACCATTCTGATCAACACTCACATTAGCAATGAGATCGACTTTACTAACCTTTCTAACCGTTCGTGGCGGTCGAGGACTGGCTTTGTTTTCGATACTGCTTTTCAACTCTGCCAAATAGTCATCCAATAAGTCTTGTAGCAGTGGAGAAAGCTCAGACGCGTTCTTTTTTGCGGCCGGCGGTTGTGAAGCACGCGGCTCCGGTTTGGTTTCAGCCACTTCTTTTTTCGGTTGCGGCTTTGGCGTCTCTTTTTTCTCAACCGGCTTTTGACTTGCGGTGTTGCGAGTATTCGACGCTTTCGCTTCATTATTTCGCTTGGTCGCTGCTTTTTTCTCAGTCGCTCGAGATTCAGATTTCTTCGTATCAACCACTTGAGTGGATTTGGTCACCGGAGGCTCAACGGGAGTCGCTACCTTAGCCGTCGACTTTTTCGCTGAACTTGCGGAGGAATTGTCTGCGACTTGCGTCGGTGTTTTATCGCCCTCGCTCGAGGCCAACTGCTCGGCCCAGTTTTGGCGCTCACCACTGGCAATCAATACGTTGTATTGCGCCAATAATTCATCTTTTACCGGCGACGTTAAATCGCGGTAAAACGTTTGGCCACTTAAGCGTTCGCCAATCCAAGCATTTAAAATCAGGTTAAATAGACCTGGGCGAGAAAAACGAGCCTGTTCCACACCATTGATCAACAAACGTGTATTGTCTGCTTGCGCGATAAACTTTAAATTATCACCACGCTGGAATTCTTGCCGTACAAATGGCAGCAATCGCTGCATTTCTTGCTGATAAGAATCGGCACCACCATTGGGGTTATTGCCAAGAACGCGTTCTAAAAAGACTCGCGCAAACGTACGAGGAGAGACGCGTTCCGCGACAAAGCGAAACTCCATCACGCGATTACCTTCTGCGTCCGTCCATTGCTGCGGGGTTGTCTTCCCAGCTTCGGCGTAAATGCCGGCAATGTATAAAGGTTCATTAAGGTGCGTATAAGTGGCGAGACCTTTCAGCTCACTGGCATGAGCGACACTCAGGGTCATCGCGCATACTAACCACAGACAACGGGATAGTAAAAAGCGACTAAGCAAAGAAGAACTCCAATAATAACAAGGGGTTGACTTACAAACTCTTGGAAAAATACTCAAAAAGAGATATCGCCCTACGAGAAAGAGCGGCGATTATACACTAAGATGCTCAATATTTGCACAGTTTTATCGCACTTTTTGCCCCATTGCACCACTCATGTGCGCACCAAGCCAACGCCAGTTTCATCGCTTCAAATCTCATCGACTAACCGTTAATCGAAAAGCTTGCTGAATAGGTCACTTTTACCCTTAACCAACTTGAGTTATATTCAGCAGTCCTATCGAAGGCAATAAAAATTGGCTATAACTTAAGGCGCTAAGAAATCTTTCTTTATGAAAAGCAAAGCTACTTCATTTGATATTGCACACCTTGCGGGTGTCTCTCAATCGACCGTTTCTAGAGCGCTCCGAAACAGCCCACTCGTCAATCCTGAGACTCGTGAAAGAATTAAAGCCATCGCCAAAGAGCTCAATTACAAAGTGGATAAAAACGCAAGCAATCTGCGCTCACAACAAAGCCACACCATTGCTTTACTCTTATTTGAAGATCCAACCAGCGATGAGTCGCAAATCAATCCTTTCTTTTTATCAATGCTAGGAAGTATTACCCGAGCTTGCGGTGACAATGGTTATGATTTACTGGTGTCATTTCAAAGGTTAGAAGAAAACTGGCATGCGGAATATGAAGACACTCATAAAGCCGACGGTATCATCCTCCTCGGTTATGGCGACTACAATGACTATCAAGAAAAACTTCATCAATTAGAACAAAATCAAACGCGTTATGTACTTTGGGGTGCACTACAACAAGATCAGCCCGGCATTTCTATCGCTTGTGATAATTTTACTGGTGGCTACGAAATTACACGCCACTTGATTGCTAAGGGGCGCACTAAAATAGCGTTTATCGGCAGCGCATCGGAAGGCAGCCCGGAGTTTTTTGATCGCTACAAAGGCAGCTGCGAAGCACAAACCGATGCGAACCTTGCTGTTCGTAAATCTCTTCAAATCGATGCCATTACCACTGAACAATCTGGGTATGCTGCGGCGCTACAATTACTTGCAAAGCAACAACCCTTCGATGCCATCGTGTGTGCCAGCGATCTCATTGCGGTCGGCGTAATCAAAGCGCTGAGAGATAAACAGATCAATGTACCCAAAGATGTTGCAGTGGTGGGTTACGATAACATTCCTCTTTCAGAATTTACCCGTCCAGCCCTAACGACAGTGCAACAAGACACCAAACTTGCAGGAAAAATCTTGGTAGAAACCTTAATTGCGCATATCCATGGAAAGCCAGTCACTAGCCGATCATTGCCCGCGACGCTCATCGTTCGCGAATCGTGTGGTGCAATCCTCTAACTCTTGGTTAGCGACTGCAACTCCAACATTGAGTTTTTGAATGCTTTAAAAGCTTGGGCTCGTCTGAGCAAGCATCCAATCAATCATACTTAAGTCTCATAACGCTTAAACTTGCATAGGTCAAAGTTGCATAGTTCAAAGTTGCTTAGTTCAAAGTTGCTTAGTTCAAAGTTACTGGGCTCTAAAGTACAATTTTAAAAAATAAGAATGACGAATATTGAGTAACGAATCTAAATATCAATTAAGAAAAACAGATAGGAGCATCGATTTAATATTCCAAAGCTTTTAAATGGAGCGCTGAACGGTTACTTCCGGAGAGAAATATAGAGTTAGAGAAAGCATACCGAGCTCGTTAAATGGAATGCTTTCTCTCACTCTGATATTGAGTTATTCACTCAATTCAAAAATATACGACTGCAATGGTTGCAAATCAACCTTTATTCGCCCTATTTTATTTTTAACTTGCATATTTATATTATTTTCTTCATCCAAAAGTTCGACTAAAGGATAATTCCCATCCGAAAATTGCCAAGTGGTTATTACGTTCGATGGTATTTTAAGCTCAAATGTTTGCCGCTGCTTTGTATCAAAATTGGCAACCACAATCATTCGGTGATTTCTATTTTCGCGAATAAAACTAATCGCCCTCTCTGAGTAGCCTTCTGAATTTTTTAAATTAAAATCATGCAGTGAAAAGTAACTTCCTAACATCGCCGGATGATTCACGCTAATATTCAACACCTTCTTATAGAAGTCTCGCAGCTCTTGTTCGCCTTTCGTTAGCAGAGCCCCATCGAATTGACCACCGTTGACCCAACGTTGCAACGAAGGAACCGCCCAATAGTCAAAAATCGTGGTTCGTGTGGGATCGCCGAAACCGGGGTCATCTTTTGCGGCTTCACCAAGCTCTTGCGCAAAATAAACTAACATGGGAGATTCACTGATCGTACTACTTACGACCAGCGCAGGCTTACCGATGTTGGCGTCGCCAACAAAGGGCTCACTCGCAATGCGTTGCTCATCGTGATTCTCAAGAAAGTGGAGTAAATTTTCTCGAATATCTTGATATTCGTCTTGAACCTTCAGCAGTTGTGAAACCGGTGCTCGATCTTGCATGACTAATTTGAGCGTATCGTAGAAGTCGACTTTGTCGTAAAGATAATCCATCTTTCCGATGCTGATAAAATCTCTAAATAATGGCGGCTGATATATTTCGGCCAATAAAAACGCATCCGGATTAATCGTTTTAATATGACTATTCAAATAACTCCAAAACTCTACCGGGACCAATTCAGCGACATCAAAGCGGAAACCGTCAACCCCTTTGCTTAGCCAAAACTCGGTAATATCTCGAAATTTAATCCAAGACGCTGGCACCTGTTGTTTCTCCCAAAAGGCTCGATGCTCAGCAATGCTTTTATCGGCGTAGCTTTGCGGCAGTCTTGGAAAATCATAAGTTCCATCTGGCCGAACGCCATAATTAATTTTTACGGTTTCATACCAGTCATCTTGCGATGGTTGTGCACTGCGACTTCCATTGCCGGTCCACTTGGCTGGAACTTCGATAAACTCACCATCGGCCAGCGGATGCTTTTCTCCCCCGAGCGGTTGATACTGTTCGGTTTTCTCTGGCACTCGAAACGACTCTCCTACGATGTAATAGAAGTCGTTGTCGCGGCGATATTCCACCGATGTATCGTCTTGTTCACCAAAATCAACAACGCCTTCTGGCGCCGCCATTGATTGGTAGTTTCGCGCAACATGGTTAGGAACAATATCAATGATGACTTTCAATCCTGCGGCATGAGTTCGCTCAATTAACGACTCGAATTCTTGCATTCGCTTGCTTGGTTCAACGGCAAGGTCTGGATTTACGTTGTAATAATCTTTTACCGCATAAGGTGAACCGGCCCGTCCTTTCACGACATCGGGATCATCCGAAGAAATACCAATGTTTTGATAATCATTGATCACTGCATGATGCAGAATGCCGGTATACCAAATATGAGTAACACCAAGCGCTCGAATTTCTTGCAATGCTTTCGTTGTGAAATCGTTAAATTTGCCTACGCCATTATCAGCAATGGTTCCCCACGGCTTGGTTGGCTGGGTAGTATTGCCAAACAATCGCGTGAAGACTTGATAAACGACGGGTTTACCAAGTCGCTGTTCAAACGGTTTTTCTGTGGCATAGTTCACCTTCGACTCGACTGAGTGCTTCGCCAAGGCGTTGCTCGACTCATCCATGGTTTCGCCCACCGGTGTATCCGACGATTCAGAGCAGGCCGCCGACACCAAACCTAAGGCAACGGCAATCATCAGCTTAATGCCACGACTTTTTTTCTGTGTTGAATTCACCATCATACCATTCACCCTATTTCAAAAACTGAATTGTTAATTGATGTTTTGTTTGTTGTTGCGGCACTTTAATGGTCAACGTCCGCTGTGCTTTTTGGTAAACACTGGTGGTTTGCAGTTGACCATCGAGCATGACCTTGGCTGGGGCAGCTTGAACATTGTGTAAAACCAAGGTTAGCTGTCGTGTTTTGGGCAATCCTTCGCTCGCTCGAAGCTCTCGTTCAATAGAAAAAAGCCACTGTTGATCACTGGATGAAAATGTAAAGTCGGTCGTTTCGAAACGATCTTTTGCTAAGTTATCAACCCCCATGCCATCATCGTGATACCAACGATAGCTCGAACGAGAAACACTTTCATCCGCATAGAAATGAACCTGCAACTGTTCCGTTGAGTAATCTTGCATGCGCTGAAACGGCGCGACCATCGGTACAAAACTACCGGCCTTTATGAATACCGGAATAGACTCTATTGAGGTTTGATAATCTAGGGTGTTTGTACCATCAAATCGCTCCCCCTTAAAAAAGTCGAACCATACACCGCTCGGTAGCTCAATCCTCTCCTTTTTCACTCCTGGACGTGCGATCGGATGTATTAGCATGGACTCTCCCCAAAAATAACTGTCTTTGCGATTGAAAGACGCTGAGGTATCAAAAAAGAGTGGACGCATTAATGGCAAGCCCGTTAATGAGTTTTCGATGGCCATCGAGTACACATAAGGCGTTAACTGATAGCGAAGGTTGATTGCCTCTCGCGCTCGGCGAATCGTTTCTCGATCATGAAAAACCGGTTCTGGAGGAATATGATCTTGCGCGTGTGGACGAAACACGGGTTGAAATACGCCATACTGAAGCCAACGTATGTACAATTCAGGATCAAAGGTCTCACCGCCAGCAAACCCACCAAGATCAGAGTGAGTGTAAGCGAGCCCTAATACGCCCATTTGCAATGAAAGCTCGACTTGCGACTGTAAGCCACCCCAACTTCTGTCCACGTCGCCGGTCCAAGGAATAATGCCATAGCGCTGAGTGCCGAGAAAACCAGACCGCATCATAATCATTGGCCGAGTATTGGGTCGTTTCTCTCGTTGTTGCTGATACACTAATTTTGCCCATTGATGTCCAAAGACATTATGAACTTCATCACCACGAGCGTGAATGCCATACTCAGACAACTGATGAATAGCGTTATCAGGATGAACTTCAGGCTCGCCTAAATCGCCCCATTGTCCGGCAATGCCTTGTTCGGTTAGTTCATTATAAATTCCCGAGAACCAATCAATGGCTTTTTGATTAAAGACATCGATGACACAGGTGTTTCCGAAATAAAAATCAAATCGTAAAGGCTGCCCGGCAGCATCGGTGGCACATAATTGATGATCAACGGCTTCTTGCCATCGCTTAGAACTCGACAAAATAAAGGGTTCAGTGATCACAATGGTCTTTATTCCTTGCGCACTGAGTGTCGCAATCATTTTTTCTGGCTCTGGAAAATTGTCTCGCTCCCAAGACAAATTGCCGAGATGACCTTTGATGTCTTTACCGAACCAAAACAAATCGAGAATGATTGCATCAACTGGAATACTCTCTTGATTAAATTTCTCGACGGTTTCTAACACTTGTTGCTGCGAACGATAACCGAACCGCGAAGCAAAATTCCCGAGTGTCCATCGGGCAGGTAGTGGTTGACGACCAACAACTTGAGTAAAAGACTCAATCAACTTTGGATAAGTTTCTTGAGCCGTCATTAGATAACTGGCGCGCCCGCCAACCGATTCAAATTCCAAGGTATTAGGTTCGGCTTTTCCAATATCTAAAACACCCGATGCAGAATTATCGAATCCAATAACGTACTTTTTCGAAGACATCACAGCTGGCAAACTGTAGTACATTTGATTCGATTCGGTGGTGTAGCCATAATGAGCTCGATTGTACAAAGGCATCCGATGGCCGCGGCGATCCATTCCTAAAATACGTTGACCACCCCCTAGGATTTGTTCTTTTTCTGACAGTGAAAATTTAAACCCTCGTTGACGCTCCTTAACGCTAAAGCCAATTTGAGTCGTTAACTTTTCTTTGCCGCGAAAATATTCTACACGCCAGTCATCAAAATACACTTTGGCTTTAAGAACACCATTTAACAGAGTGATGGATTGATGATCTTGCTCAACAACCACTAACGGCTGACTCTCAATTTGTTCTTTCTTAGCAAACGATGGGAAGGGTTGTTGATCGATAGAATGAATCAACACTTCAAAAGTATCATCTTGGTAAGCGGTAAGCGTGAGCTGAAGCTGCCCTCTTTGCAGTACTAAGAGGCTTTCGTCAACACGATAACTATGACTGCAACTCGAGAGTAACAGCCAAACCGAACTGACCAAGATATATAAGAAACTAGAGCGATGTATTTTTCTCATGTTATTCCATCGAAATTGAACGTCTAAAACAAAAAAGCCATCAGAATCTGATGGCTTTAAGAAGTGTAGCAGTCTCTAAAGTTGGATGATCGTCATACTGGGTTGATTTTCATTCGGACCTTTCACCTCAAATCGATAAGTCCCTGCCGCAGGTAAATCAATGGTAATGTCGCCTGCGTTGTAGATTAAGGTTTTAGGTTCGCCTAACGTCATAACATTATCATCACCATTTAAACCAAAGTTGATCGCTCCCCAGTTAGCATCAGCAAACTTAAAGTTGTAAGTGCCTGCTGCTAGAGCAATATCGATAGAGTAAGTCGAATCACCTTGATAGGCTAATACATCCACCGGATCCCAAGTTACCACGCCACGCAGGTAAATCGTTTCACTACCATACATTTGTGTTTGGTGAACGCTTAGGTAACGAAGATCTCTATCAGACGCATCGAGAATAAAGGTGTACTCGCCACTGACTGCAAAATCCATCGTCATATTAGCTAATCCGGCACCAGGACCTAACAACTTCACTTCATCTTCGGTCACTTGTGCACTTCCGTCGCCATAAGATATATCGACGGTCGCCCAGTCCGCTGAGGCAATTTTAAATTCTTGCGCACCAGTATTGGCTCCCACATCGACAATGACTTTATAAATGCCGTCACCTTGATGAACGAGCTCTGAAGCCGTGCCCCAACCATTAATACCACCACGAACATAAATCGAAGTTCCGGCAAAAACATCGGTGTTGCGAACGTGTAACACAGGAGCCTCTGGATCGCTTGCGTCAATCTCAAAGAAGTAGCTGCCGGTGGTTGGAACCGTAATCGATAAATTATCATTGGTGCGATACAAGGTCTTATCGGTATCGACAGTAACCGCTGCTTCCGCCGCCGATTGCGCGCCAAAGTTCACGGTACTCCAATCTTCCGAAGCAAACTTAAAGCTGTAAGCTTGACCACCGGTTAAGGTAATCGATGTACGGTAGATTCCATTGCCTTGATAAGTCACCGGATCATCGGTACTCCATCCATTCATGTCTCCACGAATGTAAGCAACCGTATCACCGTAAGGAACGACATCCGGTGCTCCGGCTGTCGCATACGCTGATAAGCCTTCTCCTTGTGCACCGGCTTGAGGTTTTACAAACACCGCCATGGTGAGTGCCGGCACATTGAAGGTGCCTTCATCAACACCCGCTGTAAAACTCGCTGCAGCAACGTTCGCATCGACAGAAGCCACTTGAACCGGATGTAACTCGAAACCACTGGCCGTTGGCACGGTGTGCTGAATGTCATTGCCAGTTCCGTTTAGCACGACAACCATCGCATCAACATTGGGATCCAAATCGGCTAGCCCAATGCCATCATCAATACTCATAACAATAACACCATGAGTTTGATTTCGGCCCAAGTTATGAAAGCCAACACGATCAAGTACGTCTTGCTCTGTCGTCAATCGAAACAGTTTTGAGTCTCGTCGAATGGTTAAGAACTCTTTAAATACAGAGTGAGCTTGCTGAATATCTGCCGCATAGGCTCGCGTATTACTGCTCGATAACAACTCAGAAATACTCAAGTCGCTTTGACCTGGCTGTCCATACCAACGATAACCATTATCTTGCGCTAACGGTAAACCGACTGCCCAGTTGTTACTGTTCATGGTGTAGTCGACCGTATTGAACCAATCCCCTGCATCGTAAGAATTTTTATCCAACGATTTTGAGCGCAACATATCGCCGCCCAATTGTAAGAATGGAATACCTTGGCTCATTAAAGGTACCGCGGCTGAAATGTTAGCAATGCGAACACGATCAGCCAAAGGAGTCTCTAACGGCAATTGGAATTGCAGCATGTCCCAAAGGGTTTCATTGTCGTGTTTTGACACATAGTTGATTACATCAGCAGGATCGAGCGCATACGACGCCGGGTTAAAACTCGAACCCGTTGATGCAACACCATTACTGCTGACTAAAACATAATTAGCCAACTGACCCGCCAGCCCTAACTTCACAATGTCTTGCGCTCCAGGGTTACCATCGGCTTTAAATAAGTCGGCATAGCGAACACCGTCGCGTAAACGGTCATTAAAGGTCGCAATCTCGGTACCGGCCATATTCTGTTGGTTAGCGGCCGTATCGTCATAGCCATCACCTCGATACCAACCTTCGCCGTAGAAATAACTGTCGGGATCAACCGCTTGAACTAAGTCACGTGCCTCGAGCATTTGTTGCTTCGAGCCATGACTCATAATGTCAAAGCGATAACCATCGACACCGTATTGAGTGGTCCACTGTAATAATGAATCCTTCATGAACTTATCCATCATCACATTGTAGAGTTCGGTATCGTTACAACAGGTACTTTGTGTAACCGAACCCGACTCTATATCGCGACGATGATAATAACCGGGCACGACTTTATCGAAGACAGAATTATCAAATGTGCCGGCTGAATTGGTATGGTTATACACAACATCGATCACAACTCGTAAACCTAAGTCGTGCACGGATTTAACCATTTCACGAAACTCTTTGATACGCGCTACACCATTTGGATCCGTGGCATAAATACCATCGGGTACATTAAAGTGTTTCGGATCATAACCCCAGTTGAATGAGTCGGTGTTTCGCATGGCCTGAACCAAGGCTTGTTGTTGCTCTTCAAGAGGTCCATAACTTTCGAGCAAGTCACCTAGAATCGTCGAATCGCTCACACTACCGCACACAGGTGCGCTGGCATTCACACGACATAAATCGCCCACCGTGTCATCGAGATCGACAACCAAATTCTCAAACTCGTTGATGGTCGCTATGTCATTCACTGGCAGTAAATGTATATGAGTTAAACCCGCAGCGGCTAAATCGGAAAGATGTTGTACCGGCGCTGAGCTGGTTTCAGTGAACGCCATAAACTTACCCCGATTTGCCGAAGTCACCGTTGCTTCACGCGCACTAAAATCACGTAAATGCATTTCATAAATCACGGCGTCTTCCGGATCGGCGATCGTAGGTACACTGTGACCTTCCCAACCATCGGGATACAAATCACTGTCGGTTAAGTCAACAAACTGAGAGTAATCACCGTTCATGGCTAAGCCAACCGAGTAAGGATCGGTTGCTGTGATCGTTTCAAACTTGTTGCTTGCGTAATGAAAAAGTGACAATTCGAAACGATAGAATCGACGGTCTAATGACATGGGCGCGGTATAATGCCAAATACCGGTCGCAGAATCTTCCGTCATAGCTAAGCGTTGCTCGCGTACTCCGTCGTCACGATAAATATTTAAATTAACGGACTGTGCGGTTGGCGCCCACACTGATACTTCAATGCCATTCGCCGTGTATTGAACACCTAGCGTCGCTTCATTCGCATCGTCAGTCCCTTGCGTATATAACGCGTCTAACACTTTCGCCGTTTGCACGTTTGTGGCTTTAATTGCAGTGCCAGATGCATCATAACCGACAGCGACAACGTGACCTTTTAAAACGCCTTTCGCGTCTTGTTCTGACCAAGTGCCTGAATACGCTGGCCAACTATTTACCAATGGATGAATTTCAGCTTGTTCTGGTGTTAAGGTTGTATCGCTCAACTCCAGTACGGTTCCTGATACATTGCCGTCTTCATCGGCTTCAACTAACTCGTTCAACGAATAATGCAGTTTAACCGTCGCGATTTCACTCGACCCATGCCCCCAAACCAAGGTATTGCTGTCTAGCCAATGGGCCGCTGCATCTTCTACTTTTAATGCCGCTTGACCGAGGGAGACTACCGGGTATTCGAAAATGGTTGGGTTACCAGAGAAGGTCCAGTTCATTCGAACAAAGTCAGGATCATCTTGTACCAGATTCATCTTCTTGTCGGTACCGCCCAATTCTTTTCCTGCGTCATCGGTTCCGATGTGGATAATAAAGTTGCCGCAATCGCTGTATCCATCTTTTAAATCGAGAATCCAGTAAGCTCCGTAGTTTGGATCGATACCATCGATGGTCAATCCATTTTGCCACGACTGTGCAATCGAAGAAGGCTGATAAGCATCGCACTCTTCGTTGTTCCACGTGTGCAATCGATAGCCGTCGTAAACCGGATCGCCAGGACTGTTATTAGCGTCAATATCGCCTCGATTGTAAAACAGAATCGCTTGTGTCGCCGACGGAAAAACCGTCGGTGCCGGTGCGTTTGGATCCAATCCGATAACACATTCGGTATTGGTATCATTAGGAACCAAAGGTGGCGCGCATTCTAGTGGCGGAGGTGCTACACACGCGGTTCCCGATGCGTTAGGAATAAGCGGAAGATCGCAACTTAATAGTTCATTACCACTAAGTACTTCTCCAGCCAATTTATTATCACAAGCGGTTAAACCCAAAAGAGTTAACACCAAGCTTATTGTTAAAGTAAATTTTTTGAAACTCATCATTTTAGAACTCCAATTAATCAGGTTCGACACTACTCGTTACAACGAGTAGTTCACGCCCAAAAATATCTGGCGGCCGAAGTACTGAATGGTTCCGGTTCGCGCTTCCGATACAAAATAAGATTTAGTCGGCTGATCAGTTAGGTTATTAATTTGGAATAAAACTCGGGTCTTATCGTCAATGTCGTAAGAGGCTTGATAATCAAAAACGGTTTCATCATCAAAATACACAACTTGTTCGTTGACACCCCATTGACGCGAAACAAACTCTGAGCGATAACGCGTACTCAAGCGAGTTTCAAAGCCTTCATGAGTAAAGAATAACGTGGCGTTAGCAACGTGCTTCGACAAACCTTCAAATGAAATTTCGCCTTTGATTTGTCCCGTTTCAGTTAAGGTTTTCACTTGGCTGTCGGTGTAGGCATAACTGGCATTTACGCCCAAGCCCGACCAGACGCCAGGAAGTTGATCAAAAACCGTCGTGGTTGCCAGTTCGAACCCGTGTATGGCTCCGCCTTTATCGTTATTAAACGCGTAGGTAAAAGTACCGTTTCCAACTTCATACTCAACCAATGATTGTTCATCGATATAAACTTCTGGAACAGGAATACCCGCCGCCGCAAAATCAAAATTTGGAATCTCGATGGTATCGACAAAGTTTTTGATGTCTTTGTAGAACACAGCGATCGAGTAGCCGCCCGTTCCATCCGGGTAATAATGTTCCCAAGATAAATCGTATTGATTTGCTAAGAAGGGCTTTAAACGTGGGTTATTAGTTTGCGTTGCGTTATAAACTTTTACTTCAGGGTTTTCGGGAGTTCGATCTGGATTATCCCCAATGGTACCACTGAAATCCGCCGCTAAACGATTGATTTCTGGTCGCGACATAACTCTTGCCGCAGCAAAACGCAATTGTGAGTCTTCAGTAATTTTGAAGTTTAAATTTAATGAAGGCAGATAGTCGGTGTAATTAATGCCATCTAAGTCTCGAGCAAAACGGAAACTGGTTAAACCGGCTTCATCGACTATATACTCAGCGCCTAACGCTAACCTTTGTTCTAACGGAAGCGATTCATCGACAGCGCGAAGCCGAGTAGCAGATTGATCACTGTTCACAATACGCATCCCAACATTACCGGTTACCGGAACGTCCCACCAAACAGTATCAATGTTCCCTAAAAAGTAAGCCGCTAGCACGTCTTCAAACACTGAGCCGCTCTGACGCACAGACCAATCCGTTGAATAGTCTAAATCGCCAGCAAAATTTGCTCCAAAAGTCGTCACCGGAGTTCCGACACCATTGGGTAACCAACTGGCTAAGACTTGATCAATATCAATGGCCAAATAGCTTGGGAAATGGCTGAAGTCGCCTTGCCAATTAACCACACTGGCCATCCCTGAACCAATTTGCATGGGAGGCTCTAACGAAGAAAACTCTTCATTCCCGTATTCAAACACTTTACGGGTGGTGTCATAACGACGCTCTGAATAGCGCACACCGAACTCGAATGATCGGAAGGTATTGTTATCAAACAACTCAAGAGAACCATCAAGACGAGCCGCGTTTACCGTATCGTCATAAAGATACGGGTAAGTACCGTATTTGGCGGCCATAACTTTGCTTAGATCGGTAAAGTCTTGGTTAAAACCAACGGAAGGAATATCCAACCCTGAATAGCGATAGTTAATCACAACGTTTTCATCAAATACCGGATTGGCGATGGTTGCATCTTCAGCCAGAGCACTCCAAAGTAAGCGGTTTTGAAAATTGCTACTGCCTTTTGAGTGAGACAGGTCAGCTTTTAAAGTAAAGGCTTCGGTCAAGTTCCACTCAGCTTTTAAACCGTAACTTTTTACTTCATCGACTTCAGTGTCATCATCATTGGCTAATTCAACTCGCGTAAAACTGTCGGGTGTTCGCGTTACAACTCCACCCACCATGGTATTGTCAACAATCAATGGATTGTAATAGTTCGCTTGAGAGCCGCCGAACTTAACCCGTAACCCACGGGCCCATTGTTCAGAGTCAAATTTTGAAATGAACGTATCTGCTTTTAAAACAAAGTCGCTATTAGGCACCCATTCAATGGCAGCCACGTAGCCATCACGCGTTTCGGTTCCACCTTTATGTTGTAACTCCATCCCTTCTGAGATAAGTTCACAATTAGGGCAGTCACTATCTAAACCTAAGTCTGTATCTCCAGCCACCCCATCGAGATCTCTGGTTGTCGGATAAGTAAACCCGATAAACTGCTCCGCAACGGAAGGCTGATTCAATCGCGCAAAACCAAAAGCGACGCCAATGGTGTCGTCAGCAAATTTACCTTGATAAGAAAAACTTAAACGCTCGCCCCACTTCTCGGCATCAGAAACGGAGCTGGCTCGATCGTTGTACATTCCTCGAATATTCGCATTGAAAACATGCTGCTCAGAATTCGCGAGCGGGCTCACAGTACGCAGCTCTATTGAGCCGGCAACCCCGCCTTCAATTAATGACGCCTTCTGTGATTTGTAAACCGAACCCGAAGAGATAAGTTCTGAGGGGTATTGATCAAAATCGACACTTCGAGTCCCCGACGTCGAAACTTGCTCTCGACCATTTAAAGTCGAGTGAATAAAAATACCCGATAGGCCTCGAATATTGATTTCGGCGGCTTGTCCACCTGTTCGAATGGCCGATATCCCTGGCAATCGAGTTAACGCATCGGCAATCGACACATCCGGCAAAGACCCAATGTCGTCTGCCGATAATTGCTCAGAAACCGTATCGGCATTGCGCTTTTCTTCTAAAGACCGAATCAATGACCCCATATAGCTACCAATGATGGTGACGGTTTCACCCTTGGTTTCTTCTACGGCCTGTTGTTCGTCTGTCGCCTTCTTAACCTCTGCTTGAGTGGTTTCGACTTGTGGTTGTTTTTCCTTCGCTTGCTGTGCCAGCAATGGGCCTGAAAAAGCCATGCTACCACTGGCTAAAAGCGCTAGTGCAACACGACTTAACTGAAAGCTTCGCATCGAGGCTCCTCCCCTGTCAGTGACCTGATATTAATTTGTAGAATTATTATTCGTAGCCAGCATCATCAACGTTGTCGCCAAGCCACAAGTGTTTCGACTTTATATACAGCCTAGTCAATTTTTACCTTTTTAGGATTCAACCATCTTAGCCATCGACATTATCTCGGCACAATGCCTTGCATACGTATTCAAACCTCTGAAAGCGCTATATTTAGCGGTTTTTTCAATGTGCACTGCATCATTTTGCATTGGTATGCAATCGATAAAAACTTTATCTCTCAAAGGCACAAAAAAGCCCCGAACATACGGGGCTTAAAGAGGTTAGTTTTTCAACCGATGTTAGTGAGATGTTTCTGGGCTAGACGAAACCTTAACAAAATAAACGGAAACGGCTCCTAACAGCATAAAGACTCCGGCTAAACCAATAATGTAAATCGCTTCATTATCAAAAACAAAACGCAACAGCTGTCCCGCGATCAATCCTGAGACAATTTGCGGAGCCGCAATGGTAAAGTTAAAAATGCCCATATAAACGCCCATTTTTTGCGCCGGAATCGAGTCAGAAAGTATCGCATAAGGCATGGCTAAAATAGCCGCCCAAGCAATACCGACACCAATCATTGGAATCAATAACATCAATGCGCTTTGTGGAATATCCACTTCCGTAATAAGCAAATTCACATGAACGATTTCAGAGTTTGGAAAAAGTCCAAACGACAAATAGCCAATGCCACCCAAGATTAACGAGCCTGCGTAAGTTTTCTTGCGACCAAATCGATTGGCGATACGGGTAAGGAACACTGAAAAGATTGCGGCAAACAAAGAATAAGCAGCGAAAATGATCCCAACCCAATCTCCAGCTTGACCTTTAGCTTTAGCAATATCTAACGGTAATTGATTACCAACAGAGTTCAAAAACTCTGAACTAAACCACTTGGCATCGATGCCCCAAATATGTTGTGCGATCGCTGGCATGGTATACACCCACATAATAAACAAGGCAAACCACGAAAAAAATTGCACAACGGCTAACTGTTTCATGGTCGTCGGCATATCAACAATTAAATCAACAAAGCCGCTCATGCGAGTTCGAAGGTTGGTTTTTTGCGTCGATGTTGGCATAGGAGCGTCTTCAATTCCCTTGTAGAGATTGTACTCTTCTGGCGAATACTCTTTTGTACGAAAGACAGTCCACAATACCGACCCAAGTAATACCGTCGCTCCAATGTAAAAGGCCCAGATCACCGACGGCGCCACTTCACCTGCCTTAGCGGCATTATCAAGGCCGATAACATTGGTTAATAAAAAAGGTAGCAATGAGCCAATAACCGCACCGATATTGATCAATAAGCTTTGCACCGAGTAACCTAAATTGCGCTGCTCTGACGGAACCATATCGGAAACCAAAGCGCGAAAGGGTTGCATGGTCACATTAAAAGCAGCATCCATGATTGCGAGCATTACAGCTCCCATCAACATTGGCGCTAGAATGGCCACAAACCAAGAGGCATTCGGCATCAACGCCATACCAATCGCCGCAACGACAGCACCGCCCAAAATAAACGGATTTCGGCGACCGAAGCGGTTCCAAGTTTTATCTGACGCAGCCCCTACGATCGGCTGAACGATCAATCCCATCACTGGTGCGACTAACCAGAATAAAGATAGAGAATGCAGATCGGCGCCGAGATCCGATAAAATTCGACTGGCGTTTCCGTTTTGCAAAGCGAAACCAAATTGCACACCGAGAAAGCCAAAACTGACATTCCAAACTTGCCAAAACGATAACTTGGGTTGACTCATTTTTTCATTCCTCACCAACGCTCACTTGTGCGCGGCTGATCTTGTACTGTTTATCTTATCCATCACGGTGATGAATTTCTTTGGTTCTTAGGTCAATTTTCTCATTCAACCCAGCAACTATTCATACAACCTAGCAACTATTTATACAAACTAGCTTCTTATACAAACTAGCTACGCGGACGCTGCTGATTCATTGTTTCAATGACCGCCTGCATGTAATCATGTTGCCAAAGCGCATCGACGCTCAGTGATAAACGCTGTAACCAATTCGGGTGTTCATCAATCGTGCCTGGAATATTCACTTGTTGTTCAATCCCTAATGCATCTTCTAAAGGGATCATTTGTATGGCGCCTTTCGTTTTTGCCAAAAAGCTTTGTACCGCTCGAGCAAGCGCAATGTTCATCTCAGGTGGATGAGTACTTGGGTGCTCGTTTTTAGCAATAACCTGAGCATCGTCAAGTGCGGCTAGTAATTGTTCACGATCGCTGATCCGTTGCGCACGTTGTTGAACTCCCATTTCTTGGTTTGGATAAAGCTTCAGTTTATCTCGCCAATTTAAATCTTCTCCGCTCCACCAACCATGAACGGTTGGCAAATCATGGGTTGATACGGTCACCATGGCTTGCTCAGGATAAACCTCAGGTCGATGGAATAAGCCAGATTCCCAGCGTTCAAAAAACAACACTCGATAAGACAACAAACCAGCGTTGGCCATGATCTCTCCAAAACCTTCGGGAACCGTTCCTAAATCTTCACCAATAACAATGCAACGCGACCGTTGTGACTCCAATGCGATGACTCGCAACATATCTTCAAACGGAAATGAAATGTAAATTCCTTCATCGGCGCGCTTGCCCGGTGCCACCCAATATTGGCGCATATATCCCAACACATGATCAATACGCAAAGCACCCGCATGACGCATACAACTGCGCATGGGTTTAATCAATGCTTGAAAGCCTTGTTCTTTTAAGGCGACAGGATTGATTGGGGTTAACCCCCAATCTTGCCCGATGGTATTGGTGGCATCGGGTGGTGCTCCAACCGCTCCACCAGCGACATAAACTTCTCTATTCGACCATACGTCCGCACCACCACCATCGCTCCCAACGGCCAAATCTAAATATAAGCCAACGGGCATTCCAGCACGTTCGGCTGTTTCTTTTATCGCAGTGAGTTGTCGATCCGCATTCCATTGTAAAAATGCAAAAAAATCAATGCGATCGGAAAACTCTTCAGCAAAGGCTTTCACTGCAGGCGTCGTCGGCGATTGATAATCTTCCGGCCAGTCCCGCCAACCGTAAGCGTTGTGATCGAGCTGGTGAAAATGCTCATATAAGGCTTCGTAGGTGGTTAGAATGTCTAAGTCTTGTCCTTGTTCAATCCGAAACGATTGAAACGCTTGTGCTAAAGCCGAGCTTTGTGACAAATGTTTTTCTTGAAAGTCTTTAAACAACAGTTCAAATAAAGACAATTTAAATCGCCCTGATACGGCATAATCAATGTGCTCTTGGCTATTTAGTTGCTCAATGAGCGTTCGATTTTCCCCTCGCTCAAGCGCTTCTTGCACCGCTTTACAATCAGAGAAATTTGGGAATGCGCGCGGATCAAGATACATAACATTCCAAAAATTACGACTCGATGGTGAATAAGGACTTCGATGCGCTGGGTTCGACGGGAATAATGGATGCAATGGATTTACGCCGATTAAGCTCGCGCCTTTCTGACCCGCTTGTTCAACTAAACGTTTAAGTGCAGAAAAATCGCCCGTCCCAATGCTCGTTGAGTGTCTCAGTGAGTATACTTGAGCCGCTAACCCCCACATTTTAAACGCCGCTGCATCCGAAGGCTGATAACATTTTTGAGGTGCAACGATCAAAGTAGAGGTCGCCACTCGCTCACCGCTGTTAACGGTTAACGTATGATAGCCCATGGGCATTTTAGGTAATTTTAATGTCACGCGACGATAAGATTGTTTATCGATGGTCTTTTGCGACTCAATGTCACTGTCATTAACACTGACGTTTCCTTTAACTAACTCTCCGTTTTCCATTTCAACTTGGTATTGAAGCTTTTGCTCATTTTCATTCAACACAATGTCGACAACAGGTTCGCTGAGCTCTTCTTTAATGACTTCCGTTGGTGCGATCAAGCGTAGCCATTGACTATTCTTTAACGTTTCAATCTGCTGATAAATTATGTCTTCCGACGATACGTCATACCCCATCGCATTGAGAAGTGATGCTCTTGACTCATCTTCGGCATAGACTTGCTGTCCAAAACAATTAGTATATTCATTATGAAAACCTACTTGTTCTGCCAACTGTTGAATTGCGCTCATGTTTCTTTTCTCTTCTAATCGTGCTTGGCACTCAATGATTCTATATTTAAGCAGCGACCAATCGCTCTGCTTTCTTAAAACTCAAAATCTTACAGGTTTTTGCTTCGATCAAAATTTCATTAGGAATCGTTTCTTGCCGTTTAGGCCAACCATAGGTACATAACACCATTGACCAATCACCATTGAATTGCGGTAAGTGAAATGGCTGCTCTTGATCATCGGCATTAAAAATACAAAACAACGCATCATCGTTAATAGTGTGGCTATTTTCACTCTCTAGTCCGTCACTTAAGTCGAATTCACTGTCTAAGTAACCACTGAAATCGTCGTCTTTCTTCGCTAACATCATGGCAAAACTTTTCAAAGAATCACTCTCCCAATCTGCGGCCATCATTCGTTTGCCACTCGGATGAAACCAATCGATGTCATTAATGCCACTGTGCTGACAAGTTAGATCGCCATGTGGATAATCGATCCGAGTTAGCAGAGAGTACTTTTTTCTTAGTTCAACTAAGTATTGAATAAGCGTTAGTTGTGAGCTCTGCTCATTCGATAAAAGGTTCCAATTCAGCCAATAGTGTTCGTTATCTTGGCAGTAGGCATTGTTATTGCCTTGTTGAGTGTGACTTCGTTCATCCCCCGAAAGGATCATGGGCGTGCCCTGAGCGATGAAAACGCTGGTGATTAAATTCCGCTTTTGTCGTTGCCGTAAGTTCAGTATTTCTTGATCATCAGTTACGCCTTCTGCACCATAATTAGCCGAGTAATTATTGTTGCATCCGTCTCGATTATTTTCACCATTCGCTTGATTATGCTTCTCTGAAAAACTCACCAAATCCTCTAAACAAAAACCGTCGTGGGCCGTCACAAAATTGATACTGGTACGAGCCGTTCTTCCTTCACGAAAAAGTAAATCATGTGAGCCATGCAGGCGCTTGGCAAACTCGGCTAATTCACCGTCATCTCCCCGCCAAAAACGGCGCACACTGTCTCTAAATCGATCATTCCATTCATACCAACGGTTGGGGAATTGACCAAGTTGATACCCACATTCACCCAAATCCCATGGCTCGGCAATGAGCATTACCCCCGATAAACTTGGGTCTTGCTCAATCGCCAATAATAATGGATGTCGTTTATACCCTTTGTTAGTGACTTGTCCGTTATGATTGCGCATCATTGAGCTTGCTAAATCAAAGCGAAAGCCATCAACTCCCATGTTAACGACCCAATACCTTAAACAGTCCATTAACAATTGAATCACCGCTGGGTGAGCAACATTTAATGAGTTTCCGCAACCTGAAAAATTTTGATAAAAACGCGGACTCTGAGAGTCGAGATAATAGTAACTTTTATTGTCGATGCCTTTAAAACTTAGCGTGGGACCGAGATGATTTCCTTCTGCCGTATGATTAAAGACAACGTCTAAAATCACCTTAATTCCGGCGCTATGCATGGTATTAACCAGCAACCGAAATTCTTGTAAAGATTCCTTAGAACAATATTTAGGTTCTAGTGCAAACAGCGAAACGGGGTTATATCCCCACACATTGGTCAACCCCTTATCATGCAGATGACTTTCTGAAGCAAACGCTGTAATGGGCATCAGCTCGATACAGGTGACACCCAACCGTTTAAGGTATTCTATGTTCGACTCACTCGCGAGTGCAGCAAACGTACCGCGTAACGCTTTAGGAATATGTAAATTGCCTTGGCTGTAGGTTCGAACATTGACTTCATAGATAATGTCAGCCGCCTTATCATTATTCTCTTTATTTTGGCCCCATGAACCTCTGACATTCTTGTTTACACTGTCTATTATGCTGTCTCTTACATTCTCTTTTACAACCACGCATTTTGGAACCACCTCCGAATTGTCTCGCTCGTCCATGATCAGATCATTTTGATTGTCTGAAACATGCCCCTTCTGGTAGCCAAAATTTAAATCCGAGTTTTCGACTGGCGCACTTAACTTGCGTGCATAAGGATCGATGAGCAATTTGTTAGGATTAAATCGATTACCTTGCTCTGGTGCATAAGGGCCCCAAACTCGATAGCCATAATGAGCCCCCTCTTGAATGCCATGAATTTTTGCATGCCATACATGATTGGTTTTGTGAGCTAACTCAACTTGCTCAATTGAATGACCCGTCTCAGGATCAAAAAAGCAAACCTTTATTTTCGATGCATGCTCGGAATAGATCGCGAAATTAACACCATCACTCTCAAGTGTCGCACCTAAAGGGTAAGCGCTTCCAAAGCTCACTTTCACTATTTTTCCTCCCATCGAAATAGGCAGGTTGCCAGAGGAGGAACAGTAATCACTATTCGATGTTCGAGTGGTTCATCATTTATATGGGTTGAATTTATTCCACCCATATTTCCCTGATGACTACCGCCATAACAGTCGGCATCTGTATTTAATATCTCTCGATAAAAACCAGCACAAGGAACTCTGATACTGTATTGATGATGAACTTGAGGGGTAAAGTTACAGACAATAACAAGTAGCTCACTCGGTCGTTCACAATCAACGCTCGACTCTTGACGAATGAACGCAAAGATCGAAGAACCTGAGTCATTGGTTTGAATCCATTCAAAGCCATCTGCTCGATGATCAGTCCGATACAATGCTGGCGAGTTGGAGTAAAGTTTATTTAAGTCTCGTATCAGCGATTGAACTTGCCCATTTCTCGTCGAATTAAGTAACGACCAATCTAATTCTGAGTCAAAATCCCATTCATTTTCAGTCGCTAACTCAGCGCCCATAAACAGCATTTTTTTACCCGGATGACTCCACATAAAAGCAAAATAGGCTCTTAGGTTTGCAAAACGTTGCCAATCATCGCCCGGCATTCGAGTCAATAATGTTCCTTTTTCGTGCACCACTTCGTCATGACTCAAGGCTAATATAAATCGCTCGTTGAACGCGTAGTCAATTCCAAAAGTTATTTCATTAGCGTGATACTCGCGATGAATCGGATCTCGTTTCATATACTGCAACGTATCGTTCATCCACCCCATATTCCATTTAAAATCAAAACCGAGTCCGTCTAAATGGTTAATCGTTGTAACATCGGGCCAAGCACTGGACTCTTCCGCAATCGTGATGCAGTCAGGAAAATGCTGTTTTACTTCTCGGTTAAAACGCTTCAAAAAATCAATCGCTTCTAGATTCTCATGACCACCATAAATATTAGGTAACCACTCGCCTTCTTTGCGGCTGTAGTTTAGATACAACATCGATGCAACGGCATCCACTCGAATTCCGTCTACATGAAACTTGTCAAGCCAACGCAATGCACTAGCAATCAATATTTGAGAAACTTCTTTACGACCAAAATTATAAATCAAAGTATTCCAGTCAGGATGAAAACCACGTCGAGGATCTTTGTGCTCAAAAAGACAGGTTCCGTCAAATTGTTTTAAGCCGTGATCATCACTCGGAAAATGTGCAGGAACCCAATCAATCAGCACGCCAATTTGATGTTGATGGCAGTAATCGACAAAATATTGAAAGTCTTCCACAACATTTTTGCCATCTGTTTTAAACCGACTGGTCACCGCAAACAATCCCGTTGGCTGATAACCCCATGAGCCATCAAACGGGTATTCACTGATTGGAAGCAATTGAATATGAGTAAAGCCAAGGTCGCTAACGTAATCTACCAATTCATGGGCAAGTTCACGATAGTTAAAAAAGCAGCCATCACTCTTTCTTCGCCACGAACCAAGATGAACTTGATAGATGCTCATAGGCGAACTGGCTTTTTGATATTTAGCGCGTTGATTTATCCAAGTATGATCGTTCCAAGTGTATGCTTTTTCATGCACTACAAGGCTGGCATTACCAGGTCTTAACTCACCTTGCTTAGCAAAAGGGTCAGCTTTGAGTGGCAAAAGGTTTCCATGGCGATCTTTTAATTCAAACTTGTACCTTTGACCTAACTCGATGTTCGGAATGAAAATCTCCCAAGCGCCAATCTCATAGCGTAACCTCATCGAATGACGGCGACCATCCCAGTGATTGAAGTCGCCAACAACGGATACATGAGAAGCATTCGGAGCCCAAACACTAAAACAAACACCGGATACACCCTCGTGTTCAACAATATTTGCACCAAATAACTCGTCTAACTGGTAACAAACGCCTTGCTCAAACTGCTGTATTTGCTTTTCAGAGATGACTTCTGAAAACTGATAAGGATCGAGACATTGAACAATAGCATTTTCCGTTGCAATTTTTAGCGCGTAGCGAAATCGATTCTTGCGCCGAGTTTGAATAAAGTAAAAACCACGCGGGTCGAGTTTTTTCATTTTATGAATAACGCGACCAGAATTAGGGTCAATCATGGCAACGGATTTTGCTTCCGGTGCAAACACTCGACATTGCAACTGGCCATCTTGATTTGGATGGAGTCCTAGAAAGGCAAACGGATTGCTATGACGCGCCTCACAGAGCGCGTCTATGTCACCTTCAAAGTCTTGTTCAATCGACAATGCCACAGTCATTTTCAGGAAGCTTTCAAGGTCGGCTCAAACGCATGTCGACTTGGTACCAATGACCAAATTTTGTTTTGGTAATCGATTATCGAGCGATCAGAGTTAAACTTACCCATACAGGCCGTGTTGATTATCGCCATTTTTGCCCAATTTGACTGGTTTCGATACGCTTGATCAACTCGGTACTGTGTTTCAATATAGCTTTGGTAATCCGCCAAAACACGATAGGGATCGCCACCATCGAGCAAGCTATCGCGAATTGCGCGCAGTTCACCACTTCGTCCCGGCGTAAATTCATCGGTCAACAGCCAATCTAAAATAAACTTCAATTCTTCATTATTTGAATAATAAACGTTCGGATCATACCCGTCCTTTTCGAGTGCTTTAATTTCATCAACGGTGTGACCAAATATAAAAATATTGTCGCGTCCAACTTCTTCCGCAATTTCAATATTGGCTCCATCGAGCGTTCCAATGGTGAGTGCACCATTCAGAGAAAGCTTCATATTTCCTGTGCCGGACGCTTCTTTACCTGCCGTAGAAATTTGTTCACTCAAATCGGCAGCAGGAATAATTTTCTCTGCTAAAGAGACGCGATAATTTGGCAAAAAGACAACCTTAAGCTTATTGTTAATTCGCGTATCATTGTTAATCGTATCTGCGACACAATTAATGGCATAAATAATTTCTTTCGCTAAGTAGTATCCTGGCGCTGCCTTTGCACCAAAGATAAATACTCGAGGATGAATATCATATTCTGGGTTATCGAGAATACGTTTATACAAGGTTAAAATATGCAGAAGGTTTAAGTGCTGTCGTTTATATTCGTGCAAGCGTTTAATCTGCACATCGAACATTGCTTCGGCACTAACCTCAATTCCCGTTAGCTGCTTAATGACCTTAGCCAAAGCCTGTTTGTTCTCGAACTTTACGTTCATAAACTGTTGCTGAAATATTGCGTCGTCAGCGAACTCATTAAGCTGCTTTAAGGCATCTAAGTTTCTCGCCCAGTCTTCCGATACATGTTGAGAAATCAATTGACTCAACTTCGGGTTACACACTTTCAACCATCGTCGAGGTGTGATTCCATTCGTCACATTGGTCAGCTTCTCAGGCCATAGCTGATGAAATTCAGGAAATAAATCACGTTTAACCAGTTCAGAGTGAATTGCCGCAACACCATTCACTCGATAAGAAGCGACGACGCATAAATGGGCCATACGGACCATTTTCTCAGCACCTTCTTCAATCAAAGATAGATCACGCCGTTTTGTCATATCACCCGGCCATTGCGATTGGACAAGGGTATTCAAGAACCATTCATTGATCGAATATAAAATTTCTAAATGCCTTGGAAGCACCAACTCAAATAAGCGCACCGACCATTTTTCTAACGCTTCCGGTAACAACGTATGATTGGTATAAGCAAAGCTTCGCTGACAGATAGTCCATGCTTCGTGCCACTCAACTTGATGTTCATCCATCAACAAACGCATCAATTCTAAAATCGCCAATGTCGGATGTGTGTCATTCAATTGAATGACAAAATGTTCTGGTAACTTGTTCCAAGCGTTTCCATGTACATTTCGAAAACGCTGCAAAATATCTTTTACAGAGCAAGCGCAGAAGAAATACTGTTGAATAAATCGAAGCTCTTTTCCCGCATCGGTTTCATCATTCGGGTACAAAACTTTGGTGATGGTTTCAGCTTGGTTTTGCGCATAGTGAGCGTTTTGATATTCTCCTGCATTGAACGCGTCCCAATCAAAGTGACTTGACGCTCGACTCTCCCATAACCGCAGCGTATTCACCACTTGATTGTTATACCCGACAATTGGAATATCCCAGGGAACCCCACGAATAATTTGCCCAGGATGCCAAACTCGACATCGCTCGCCGTTTGCGTCGATTTTCCACTCTAAGTGGCCGTATAAAAAAACCTCTTGCACCGCTTCTGGGCGACACACTTCCCAAGGCGAACCGTATTCTCGCCACTCGTCTGGTGTTTCGATTTGGCGACCTTGGTGAAACTGCTGCTCAAACAAACCGTGTTGATAGTGAATGCCGTACCCCATAGCATCTAAGTCAAGCGTCGCCATTGAATCAAGATAGCAAGCGGCCAATCGACCGAGGCCGCCATTACCAAGAGCCAAATCATGCCCTTCTTCAAACAAGTCCGTTAAATCGACGCCCCATTCCTTTAGTGCTAGCTCAGCTTGTTCAAACAAACCTAGGTTATGCAAATTATTGCTCAACATGCGACCCATCAAATACTCCAGGGATAAGTAGTTGATGGATCGCTGTTGCTGTTGCCGTTGTTTCTGGGTGTCTTGCAAACTTTGATGAATCACATCATTGACCGCCATGCAGGTGGCTTTTAAGAAGGCTTTCGAACTCACCTTTGCAGCTTCAGGCAGTGCAGTGCTGTTAAGGTAGTGCTGAACCCTACGCTTGAAGGTTTCTTGGTCTAAGGGCGTTAAATTCGCCATATTAATACTCATCTAGTCAAAATTTTTTCAACATATTCTTTGCACCGTTATGGTCGCTATCCATTTGATACTCTCGTTCGCCGGAACTCTTATCGACAGCTCTCTTTTCGAAAGCTCGAGCGACGGTTGTGTACCTCTTCCTATGCAAACATAAGCAAAACGGCTCGCCGCGCTTAACAGCAGATAGCCCAAACCACTGAGCAACCTGCAGTGTCGATAGCGCTTTTTGCTTGTACCGAAAGAACGAGGAAAATTAATGCAAAGACCTTTATGGAAACGTTACTGATTCCCTGGATTGGGCGCAATAGACTGCATACGTATGCATAAGCCAAAATGGGTGCATACGTATGCAGCCATGTATTTTCAATATTCCTTTATGAATCAAATAATTAACTCTCTATTTAGAGCAATACCGCTAACCAATTCAGCTGCTGCTTTGCAGCAATATAGGTTTCAAAAAGAAAACTCGATTAACATTGCTTTTTGGCCTGAGATTAATTTGCACTAAAACGCATTTTTTTAATAAAATTGGAACAGGCAAAACCAGTCCCTATCTCATTGATTTTCAATCATTAAATATTTCCAAACGAGATTCACCACTCCATCTTTTTGGTAATTTCCCACAATAATTCTCGGGTTTTTGTGACGGTTATCATTATTTAATTTACTTATATCAATGTTTCGCTATAATTCGCCTTAACGGACTAACTAATAATTGCGATAAGGGAGTACACGCCATGAAACGATCCATTTTCCGTTTATTTCAAGCATCTATCATCACCATTTTTGGCTTCGCCGCGAACAGCGTTTTTGCTGCTTATGGCATCTGTTTAAAGAAAGAAATATCTGCCGATGGCAGCGCTTGGTACGACGCAAATACTCAAGCTGAGGCCGTTCTAATTACCGATACAGCCTTCTTCAGATTTACCGTTAGCAAATGCCCCGATAATCCAGGTGGCCTGAATAATATCGTGCTAACTGATGATTTAATCGGTTTAACTCAGTCGATTGAAGATCTTCCTCACAGCACCACCGAATGGCCAGAACGTATTTTTACTACTCAGGTAGACGGTTACTGTGACGGTCAAGGATACAAAGAGAATGTTGCTCAAGTGACCGCTTTGAACCAATACGGCGGCGAAGTTGCACCGGCTAGTGATAACGCTTGGGCAATGTGTGAAGACATTCCTACCGGTGGCGAAGGCTGTACGCCCGGCTATTGGAAGCAATCACAACACTTTGATTCATGGGCTGTTGACACCAATACGACTTTCGCAGAAGTATTCGGTCGCTCTATTGAAATTCGTGTTAAACGCCAAGGTAAAGTTTACGAACCAACATTACTTGAAGCACTCAACGCGACCGGTGGACAAGTCAACATGGCTGCTCGACATGCCACTGCAGCTTACTTGAACGCCATGAACTCAGGCGTCATGTTTGACATCACTCCAGCTTCGGTTATCGAAGCTTTCCAAAGCAGCTTCGACAACGACAACTACGGTGTCTTAATCGAAAACTTAGTTAACCTTAATGAACAAGGTTGCCCATTAAACTAAGCACTGTTTGCAAGAAACAAAAAGCCCGAACTCTGTTTCGGGCTTTTTTTTATCACATGCACTAGCAAATTCATCTAAAAAGCTTTGATTATTTTACCTTAACAACATTCGCCGTTAATATGGCTCCATGTCTCTTAACAACCATAACTTTTGACGAACAATACTGGAACTATGACTGTAAAAATTTTCGGCATAAAAAATTGCGACACCATGAAAAAAGCGTTCAAGTTTTTTGAACAACATAACATTGACTTTGAGTTTCATGACTATAAAAAGCAAGGCCTTTCAGAAGCGCTTGCACAAGAATTCATTGCTCATATACCTTTAGAAACACTGGTTAACAAGCGGGGCACCACTTGGCGAAAATTAGATGATGCCATTAAAGACCGCTTATCAACAGACAATGCCGCGGCCTTGATGATTGAAAATACCAGCGTTATCAAGCGACCTATTGTGTTGAATAAAGGCCAATACTTGGTTGGCTTCAATCTCGGTGACTACGAAAAAGAGTTTTGCTAATGACTCAAAACGTTCTTGCATTGACTAAGCAGTTGATAGCTCGCCCCTCTGTCACGCCTAAGGATGAAGGCTGCCAATCGCTCATGATAGAGCGTATTCAACCGCTTGGATTTATTGTTGAAAAAATGGACTTTGAAGACACCGAGAACTTTTGGGCGTTAAAGCCTGGCCAATCTCAAGAGGCTCCAGTACTTATATTCGCAGGTCATACAGACGTAGTACCTGCTGGCAACTTAGACAAATGGCAGACCGATCCCTTTTCCCCAACTGTTCAAAATGGTTTTTTATATGGCCGTGGGGCAGCCGACATGAAGGCCAGTCTCGCGGCAATGGTGGTGGCTACCGAACGGTTTCTTTCACAACACCCAAACCCCAAAGGTAGTCTAGGCTTTTTGATTACCAGCGACGAAGAAGGTCCTTTTATCAATGGAACGGTGCGAGTGGTCGACACGTTAATGAAAAGAGGACAAAGGGTTGATATGGCCATCGTAGGTGAGCCCTCCTCGCGGGCTGAGCTCGGAGACGTGATTAAAAATGGTCGTCGCGGTTCGTTAACTGGATGGGTCACGGTTCATGGCATGCAAGGTCATGTCGCCTACCCTCATTTAGCCAAAAACGCGTTGCATGAGTCCCTTCTTGCACTGCATGAACTGGCTCACAAGGAGTGGGATGCAGGAAACGCAGCGTTTCCTCCAACCAGCTGCCAGATAACCCACGCTGCGGCTGGAGCCGGAGCTGGCAACATTATTCCAGGTGAGTTTAAGTTTGAGTTTAATTTTCGCTTCTCAACCGAGCAAACCGCTGAGGGTCTCAAAACACAAGTTGAAACGATTTTACAAGCTCATCAGCTGACCTACGATATCGAGTGGAAACTCAATGGCGAGCCTTTCTTAACCGATCAGGGGCCATTACTCGATGCCTGTGTTGAATCGATACGAGAGATTAGCGATCGGGAAACCACGCCTGAAACCAGTGGGGGAACCTCAGATGGACGATTCATCGCTAAAATGGGCGCGCAAGTGGTCGAGCTTGGTCCGATTAACGCCACCATTCATAAAGTGAATGAGTGTGTCAGTATCGACGACTTAGAGCCACTGGCAAACATTTATCAGCGTATTCTTGAAAAGACGTTGTTGTAGCGAGATCACCATGTCAAATGCTCACTCAAAGGCTATCGTCTATGGAATGCCAAACTCAGATCTCAAAACCGTTGAGATTAACGGTCAAGAGATCACTGTGCACAAGGAAGTGGTGAAACCGTTAACTCAGTTATTAGGTCAGTTAGACAACGATGGCTTAACAACAAACGTCGTTAGCCATTGGCGCTCATTTGATCATCAATGCAGCATTTGGACTGCCAAGTGGCAAGGCAAACGAACGCTGCTCGATAGAAATGAATGCCCCCTTCAAACGGAAGCACTTTCTAACGAACAAAAGTTCGACGCATTGTGTTTTTGGAGCGCTATACCAGGACTTAGTCGCCACCATTGGGGAACAGACTTTGATATTTTCTTAGCTAAACCCATGGCCGAGGGTTATCAGCCCCAATTGATACCTTCTGAGTTTTCGTCCGAAGGACCTGCCGCTTCATTGGAGGTATGGCTTGATAAGCACTTAACCGACTATGCTTTCTATCGGCCTTATCAAGATGGTTTTAGTGGAGTGAGTCCGGAGCCTTGGCACATCAGTTACTACCCAGTAGCCACTGAAATGTTGAAAAAAGTGGAGGCAACCGAAGTAGCCTCCTTAATAAAGCACAGTAAACTGCCAGAGAAAAACTTTATTGTGGAGCGACTGGAACGCTACATTGCAGACTATGTGGAAAAAGTGGCTCCCCTGCCTTAACCCTTTGCAAAGCGAGCCTTTGAAACACGGACTAACAACTCTTACCCTTTTAACGAGCTCGACGACGGCGACGACGTGCAACACGCTTCATCATGTCATCATTGTTGTGACTAGCTTCCGTTTGTGTAGACGATTTCACAGAGCTTTCTTGCGTTAAGTTTTGCAACGATTTTTGGAGTTGCTCCACTCGGCTTTGCGTCTTCAAAATTTCTTGATCCATAACACTTATCGGATCTTGTTGCTTTTGAGAGCCCGCTCCATTCAATTCAACACGCGGTGTAGGCTTCACTGGCGATTCTACTTCGCTCGCTTTGTTTGCTCGCAATTTGCTAGAGACTTCGCTGGTATGAAGCTGTCTTACGGTGGCCTTTTTCTTATTCTGCGCAATCGACGCCGTATAATCAGATTTAACTCTGCGCTCCGCAACATTTGAGTTCATTTGCGATTTTGATTGAGCAGTTTGGTTTGACGGCGCTTGACCAGCAACTGGGCGCGGATGTTTACTCGATACGGTGTGGGAAACGTTCTCATCTTGCCGTTTAATCTTCGCCCACTCGTTCAGTAATGCCTTACGTTCAGCGTACTGACGCTTTTCCATCTCGGCCCACTTGAGTCGAAAGCTCGCAGTTGGACTATCGGTTGGCGGAACAGAGCGGCGCTTTTTGACGCCAGTTGCAGTAAGGTCAGTATTTGCTGACGTTCGCTTTCGATTCTCATTCATTATATTTTTATCCGAATTAGACTCAGCTTGAGTAGCATCATAGCGAGATTGGTTTGCCGAAAAAGTATCGAGCCATGCCCGGGCAGACATCCACTTGGCTAGCTCTGAGTTCCAAACAGAGAAACCCTCTCCAGACCCCACTCGCTCACGTAATTGATGTTGAGTAAAAGGCCCTTCAACTCGGCCATTGCGACTAAAATACCAGCACTTACCTTGCATGATCATTGCTCCTTGCATTGCAATGACGTAAGTCTAGATTAACCCGTATAATTTGCTGTGATAGCAATCACAGGCGCTGTTTTCTTTTCGGAGTTGTTGTTCAAAAAATGAACCAGTTCACACAGGTTCTGTGACGGAAGATACTTTTAGATGGTATTTTTTGATGATATTTTTTAGAAGGTATTTTTAGATAAGAATTTTCAATGTGCCGCATGGTCGCTTTAATTTGATGGAAGCTCAAAAGGCTCTATCGAACCTTGCTTATAAGAACCTCGCTTAAAAACTATGCCCAAGAAAGATATACGAGGCGCTAGAATAGCGATTACGCCTCGTACTCAGTAACGCAATCAATTTAAACAAATCAGTAAAGCCAAGTCAGTTAGACTAGGTCAGTTAAACTAACCCCGCTAAACTAGGAGCAATACGAGCGGTTTTGCTCAAGCCGCTCTAATAGAGAGCCTTGGCCCTTTTAGAACATGTGTTGTCCACCGTTCACTGATAAGTTTGATCCGGTGATAAAGCCAGATTGCTCAGATGCTAAGAAGGATACGGCATGCGCAACTTCTTCTGGCAATCCCAAACGTCCAACCGGAATTCCCGAAATTATGTGCTCACGAATTTCTTCTGCCACCGCCATCACCATTTTGGTCGCAATATAGCCAGGTGAAACCGTATTGACAGTAATTCCCTTACGAGCAACTTCTTGCGACAGCGCCTTGGTAAAACCATGCATTCCAGCCTTGGCTGCGGAGTAATTGGTTTGACCCAATTGACCTTTTTGGGCGTTGATTGAAGAGACATTGATAATTCGCCCATACTGGCGCTCAATCATTCCATTAATCACATTCCGGGTCATATTAAAGACGGAATCTAAGTTGGCACTCAGAACTTCACTCCATTGATTTTGCGACATTTTCTTTAATGTAGCGTCTCTAGTTACACCGGCATTGTTAACCAAAATATCTATCGGTCCGAGTGCCTCTTCAACATGGGCAATGCACGCGGTGCAAGAGTCATAATCGCGCACGTCGCCATAACTGATATCAAATTCGTAGCCTGCTTTTGCCTGCTCTTGCTGCCAAGCTCTCGCTCGATCATGGTCGCCACCGCTGTTGTACCCAGCTGCAACTTTATAGCCCTCTTGTGCTAAACGCTGACAAATCGCCGTACCTATACCACCTGTTCCACCTGTTACCAATGCAACTCGAGACACCATACTGACTCTCCTGTTAGTAATTTCCTGATCGATGTTGACTACGCAAACTATACCTTATACATGACTATTTTATGAAGTCATTCACTTTACTGAATTTTCTCGCGATAATATTGCGTGAATCGATAATGCACATTGACTATAGAAGGTGACATGCCAGTTTTCCAACACGCTTTTGGCGACAACCAACTCGAGCGTTACCCAACGACTCATGATCCGAGTTTACTGCCCTGGGATCATGCCGATCACCTTTTACTGCAAAGGACTCAGCAATGGTTAACCACTTTTAGCCCGCAATCGATAAACGAGACAGAACCGCAAAAACATATTTTAGTCATCAACGATCACTTTGGCGCATTGAGTTGTGCTTTGGCGTTAGCTGCTCGGTTAACTCATTGGAACGATTCCTATTTGAGCCATAAAGCAACTGAATACAATTTAAAGCGCAATCAACTCCCTGCCATAAGCGGTGCTTCGAGTCATCACTCGCTACCTGCACAGGTTGACCTGATTATCATTCGACCAACCAAAAACTTGAGCTTTTATCGCCAGCAATTAACTCTATTAGCCTACCTTTATCCCGCGACACCCATATTGATCGGCATCATGCAAAAGTTCATTACCACAAATCTACGGACCATCAATGAAAACTTCGTAGACAATTTAAATCCTGGTCGCGCAGAAAAAAAAGCTCGCGTCTTGCAAGGTGAAATGGTGTCGAGTGTTAAACAGCTTCCAGAAGAATTCTCCAGCTTTGTAATTCCACCAATGCGGGATGTGCCAAGCTTAATTATCGCCAACTTACCTAACGTTTTTAGTCATCAGTCATTAGACATTGGCGCACGCTTTTTAATCGAACATTTTCCGCGGGACTTAAACGTCACAGCCATTGCCGATCTCGGATGCGGTAACGGTGTTTTATCTATTGTTGCAAGTTTTTACTATCCAAATTCACGAATCTTCGGTTTTGATGAGTCATACAGTGCTGTTCGCGCCGCAGAAGAAACCTTTCGACTGAATGACAGAAGCAATGGCCAATTCATTACCAGCAACATTTTTTCTGAGGCATCTGAGCAAAAGTTTGATTTAATTTTATGTAACCCTCCCTTTCATCAACAAAGGCGAACAACAACCGACACGGCCCATTTCATGTTTAAGCAATCCTTACAGAAGTTGCAACCGAATGGCGCAATGATCGTGGTCGCCAATCGACACCTTGACTATCACAAAGTGTTACGAAAACTTTTTGGAAACGTTACATTCATCGCATCCAATAACAAGTTTGTTGTATTACAATCAACATTCAACCCGTCAGAGGAGTGAATAATGACTCGAAGCTTTTTTTAATTCTACTAAGTATTGGCTTAATCAGCTGCAGCGGTAGGCCGACCCACTACACCATTGATCCAGAAGTATCTTTTAATCAATCAAACAAAGTAGAAAATAAAACCGCAATGGTGGAAGTCATTCCTCCAGCATCGCAAGTAAATAGCGATCAGGGAAAGCTTTCTCTCAATGCAGACAATGACTTCGCAAAATCAGTTAAGCAAGGGCTTATCGATGGTTTAATAAAATCAGGGTATAAAATCAGTTCGAACAAACACTTCTCTGATGTGGTTATTCGATTAAACTTCTCAGAGTTCTCTGTGGTTATCGAGCCGAGTGCTGTGAGCGATGAAATTATTGTTAAAGGTAACCTCGCCGTTGAACTCACTCGAAAACCGAAAACATTCCGAAAAACATTTTCTCGTTCGCAACAACTTATCGTCGTCGGTCAAGCCAATGATTCAGAAGTTACCGGACTAACGAACGACGTTGTTGGAAAGCTATTAGCAACCGCTCTCACTGATGATAGTGTACAAGATTTCATCAGCCAGAATATGCAGTAACATTATATAGCCGCGGTGTTTGATGAAGACACAATATATTGAATAATTTTGCTAAAACCTACCGATGAACTAAAATTTACTATGAGTCGAATCAAACAGCGTCTGGCGTTTTTCGGCTCTTTTAACCCTCTACATTTCCACAAGGCGCTCTATGCGCCTTTTTTTTGCCCGTTAGATGCAGTGAAAACTCCACCGCTTGTCGCGAAAATGCCTCATCTCATGAAAATTATGTGTTACAAGTCAAAGATTTATCGACTAGAATAGCCTAAGTTAGAAATGAAATAATGCAAAAAGAGAGCAAAATTATGAAAAAGCAACTGTCTGTCTTAGCGATCGCATCGTTATTCAGCCTAGCGACTCAAGCTGACATGCTTGGCGTTTATGCTGGGTATGGCCATTGGAAACCAGACTTCAAAGGAACCATCGCCAACGGTTCTACACAATCTTTAGATTTTGACTCAAACATCAATGTCGACGATGACAACCAATCGACACTCTACATCGCTTTCGAGCATCCGATTCCAGTTATTCCAAACATTCGAGTTGCCGATCAAGATATGTCGTCTTCAGGTTCCGGAACCTTCACCGGTACCTTTGGTGGACAAGCCTTTGCAGGTGATGTAGATACCGACTTCGATTTGAGTCATCGTGATTACACTCTGTACTACGAAATTCTCGACAATTGGGTAAATTTAGATCTCGGACTTACTGGTCGAAAATTTGACGGCTACGTTCGAGTTACTGATGCCAACAATGCCGCTAACGAAGCCTATGAAACCTTTAATGAAACGCTCCCTATGCTGTATGGCAAAGCGCGTTTCGATTTACCTCTGACCGGTTTAAGCTTAAGCGCAACACTTAACTATATTAGTCACAGCGGTAACACAGTAACCGATACCGCATTTGTACTCGGTTATGAAACGTCGTTTGGCTTAGGCATTGAAGGTGGTGTTCGAAACTTTTCTCTCGAATTAGATGATGAAGATGACTTCACATCCGATCTCGAATTCGATGGTGTTTTTGTCAACGCAACCTATCATTTTTAGTCGCAACTTAAAAAGACTAATAAATAGTTGTTCTAAACTGCATCAGTCATTAAACTGGCTTAATGACTGATGCAATTATCGTTTCTCATCTAAAAAAATCCTTTGACTCTCTTGTCGCAGTCAACGACGTTTCATTTTCTGTCAAGCAAGGAACTTGTTTTGGCTTATTAGGTCCAAACGGTGCAGGAAAAACCACCACTCTTGAAATGATTGAAGGCTTACTCAAGCCAGATCACGGTGAGATAAACTATCCGCACAAACCCGATCATTTAAATACTCAAGAATTTATCGGGATCCAATTTCAAAATACTGCCTTGCAAGATCATATTACCGTTTATGAATCACTCTCGATGTTTGCAGATTTGTACAGCAATCGAGAGCATATGGATTCACTCATTACCCTATGTGCTTTGCAAGACTATTTACAGCAAAATACACAAAAGCTGTCAGGTGGACAACGACAGCGCCTGCTTTTAGCACTCGCATTAATTCATAACCCTCAAGTCATCTATCTCGATGAACCAACAACTGGGCTGGACCCTCAATCGAGAAGAAATTTTTGGGAGCTGGTTAAAAAGATTAAATCACAAGGCAAGACCTTATTATTAACCACTCATTATATGGATGAAGCTCAAATTTTATGCGACGAAATTGCGATAATGGATCGAGGAACCATCATTGCGCAAGGTGCACCAACGCAACTTCTAAAACAGCATTTCAGTAGCAACCTTATTCGTTTGCCATCCACATTTTTAGACAAACTCCAAACCTCATTCAAAGATAGAATTGATCAATCTCAAGACTATATTGAACTTGCCTCAGAAAATGTCGAATTGGATATACAAGCGCTTTTGCGGTTGAATATTCCATTACAAGATCTTTACATACATAAGCCTAACCTTGAGGATCTTTTTATAAGTTTAACTGGGCATCAACTGAGAGGCTAACATGTTTAAAGCGCGACGATTTTTAGCAATTTTTAAAACTCGCAATTTAGAGTTTTGGCGAGATCGCTCAGCGCTCAGTTGGAACCTCGCATTTCCACTGTTGTTAATTGTAGGTATGGCAGTCGTCTTTGATAAGCCAAATACGACCGAACTTAAAGTAGGCTTAGTTGACACACAAGAGAAACCGAGCGAGCTCGAAACGATTAAATATACGGAATTTGTTTTTTACCAGTCACAACAAGAAGCTAACAACAAGCTGTCACATCATCAAATTGATTTAGTTATTAATCCTACGCTTAAGTTGTATTACGTGAATCAACAGTCTTCAAAAGGTTATCTTGCTCTTGGTGTTTTGAGCGACTACCTTGCCAGCTTTGAGCAACAACAAGTGAATGGTCAAGCCATTCGCTATGTTGATTGGGTAGTTCCAGGAATACTCAGTATGAATGTGATGTTCAGTAGTTTATTCGGGGTAGGATACGTTATCGTTCGTTACCGCAAAAATGGGGTTTTAAAACGAATAAGTGCAACTCCGGTTTCCTCAATTGAATTCATCACCGCGCAATTACTCTCTCGGTTTATGATCGTACTTGCTATTTCATCAAGTATTTTTTTGATTACTTGGTTATCATTGGGCTTTCTTGTCGAAGGTAGTTTAATGCTGCTGCTACTTATTTTGGCGCTTGGTACGGCTAGCCTTGTCGCCCTGGGGTTGCTGGTTGCAGCACGACTTCAAAGTGAGGAACTGACTGGCGGGTTACTAAACATGGCGTCTTGGCCAATGATGTTATTATCAGGCGTATGGTTTAGCTTAGAGGGAGCACCACAATGGGTCCAATCAGCCGCACAATTACTTCCTCTCACACATATGATCGACGCTCTTAGGGCGGTGATGATAGACGGTGCTGGAATTCAAGAAGTCGCTTGGCATTTAATGATACTGACCCTTATGACAATCGTATTCGTTACACTGGGTGCTAAATTTTTCAGCTGGGGAAGTAACCGTTAATAATGTCGTCAACCACTACTCAAAAAAGCTGGCTAGGTACACTTAAAGCATTTCGCCATCCACAAGTTGTAACCATGCTGTTTTTAGGATTATCAGCAGGCTTACCTTTAGCGCTTATTTTTTCTTCCTTATCACTCTGGCTTAGCGAGGCCGGAATCGAGAAGTCTACAGTCACCTATTTTAGTTGGGGGGCGCTTGCTTACTCCTTTAAATTTCTATGGGCTCCATTGGTCGACCGAATTCCGCTACCCTGGCTAACTCTTCGCTTAGGTCGTCGTCGTGGCTGGTTATTGTTAAGTCAACTGGCCGTTTTATCGGCCATCGCGTTAATGGGATCTTTCAATCCTGGTTCTGGCACGCAAGCGTTAACCAGTCTAGCCATTGCAACGGTGCTTTTAGGCTTCTCTAGTGCGACTCAAGACGTCATCATTGATGCTTATCGAATTGAAATTGCCAGTACCGACCTGCAAGCTTTACTCAGTTCGACTTACATAGCGGGATATCGAGGCGGTATGCTGCTGTCGGGAGCGGGTGCTCTTTTACTGGCTGAAAGCCTTGGCTCAACCTCACAGTCCTACTCATACGAAGCTTGGCGCTTGACCTATTATATAATGGCAAGCCTGATGTTAGTCGGAATTACCACAACCTTAATCGCTAAAGAACCTGAATTACAACGTCAAAAGTATACAGCGTTTACTCAACATCAGTATTTGCGCTTTTTTATAGTTTTTATGCTTTGTGCTGCAACGTTTATTTCATTCTGCGTATTTACCGCCGATCAATTTTCACTACTGAAAGCTGAGTTGTTCCTTATGACGGATAACTCAGCTCTATCTGGGGCGATTACTGAACTTTGTCGAATTCCAAGTGCCGCACTTGCGACCCTCTTGGTTGGCTTATTCCTTGATCGTTTAGGGTTTGTTGAACGAGATTTAGCTAGACAAAGTTACCTCATTCCGGTTCTCGATTTCTTTCAACGTTACGGCGTGAAGCTGGCTTTGCTACTGTTATTGTTTATTGGCTTCTACCGAATTTCAGATATTGTCTTAGGCGTTATAGCCAATGTGTTTTATCACGACATGGGGTTCAGTAAGCAAGAAATCGCAGAAGTATCTAAAACCTTCGGCTTGATTATGATGATTCTTGGTGGCTTTTTAGGAGGATTGCTTTCGTTGCGATTTGGTGTGTTAAGAATTCTATTGCTTGGAGCCATTCTGACTGTCGCGACCAACTTACTGTTCGTGGCGTTAGCGCAAGCAGGACACAACTTAACTTTATTTTATATCGTAATTTCAGCCGATAACCTTACCGCCGGGTTAGCAAGTGCGGCTTTCGTTGCTTTTTTAGCCAGCATCACCAATGTTTCCTTTACCGCGATTCAGTACGCAATATTTAGCTCTTTAATGTCTTTTTTACCGAAAGTCATCGGCGGCTATTCAGGAGCAATGGTAACCAACATGGGGTATGAAAACTTCTTTATTCTTGCCAGCGCTATGGGAGTACCCGTTATATTTTTGATTTTTTTATTGCGAAAACGATTAGAAATCAATGAGCAAAACTGACTTTCAATTTCATATTCTTGGACTAGGCGCCATCGGAGGACTGTGGTACCAAGCCTTGTTCAAAAAAGGTCTTTCGGTTTCGGTTTGGCCTTCAAATAACCGAAAGCTGCCTGAACATATTGAATTTAAGTCACTTGATAAACAAATATCAAAAGTTCCCGTTGTTACTTCAAAAAAAGTACCATTAGAAGAAAAAGATGTGTTACTGGTATGTGTGAAAAGCTACCAACTTTCAACGGCACTTGAATCATCTCAATTAACCGCTACCGAGGGCTCAAAAGTTATTTTATTTCAAAATGGTATGGGACACGCACATTGCGCTAAAGATTATTTTTCTAAAAGTCGATTGATGGTTGCGGTGTCGACGCAAGGTGCTTATCGTAAAGACCAGCAATGGATCCACGCAGGTACCGGACAGACCACTATTGGAGATGCCCTCAATGCTCAAAACTTTAATGACATTCCGCAACTTTTAGCAACACTCAATGAAGCACTCCCCACCACTCAATGGACCAATAATATTCAACCTGCACAGTGGAAAAAGCTGGTCATTAATGCAGTGATCAATCCCCTGACCGCTCTCTATGAATGCCGCAATGGTGAACTCTTAACGCAACCCGCTTATCGTGAGCATATGCATAGTCTAATCAATGAATTGGCACCTTTGCTCTTAAGATGCTGCCCACAGCTTCAAGAACTTGACCTGGTTCACTTAGTCAGCCAAGTCGCTCAGCAGACCCAACTCAATGTCAGCTCTATGCTTCAAGACAAGGTCGCCCATCGTCCTTTAGAACTAGAAAGCATTACTGGCTTCCTGTTACAAGCGGCCAAACAAGAGAATCTAACCCTTCCTCTCCATTCTGCAATCTACGAGCAGCTTTCAAGTCTCAAAAATTGAGCTAATTTTAAAAAATTAGCAAGAGAACCTAATCACATTTTGCTAGAGTTATATCAAGTAGAATTAGGCTGCCTTGGAGCACTAGTTGAAATAAGGGATCAACAATGAGTTTAAAAATAAAGATAACCGGTCTACTGATTGCGATTAGCCTTTTTGTGCTGGGAATTAACTGGCTAGGCTATCAACAAGATCAACAACGAGCACAAGAATTCGAACGCCAATTGCAAACTCAGTACTTTAATCAGGTAGCAAATGCTTCAGGAATGTATTTCGAACGTTTTAAGCAAAGCAATCAAGCTCTCTTAGACACATCCTTTTTCACCGGTCAGCTTTCAGAAAAGGCCAGCCAGTCTCTTGTCAATACTTTAAATCAGTTCACCAGCGCTGCCACAGAATTTCTGATTTACGATATAGATTCCAAACAAATTTACCTTTACGGTGAGCAAGTTTCCGCAGGTGAATTTTTAGGATTGGAGTCGGTGATTCTTAGTCAGATGAAAAGTCCTGGCAATAAAATTCAAGTCACCAAATTTAAAAATGAATACGCTGTTGTTTTTTCGAATACGATATTAGTTGAACAGAACCCACACAGCGTTATATTTAACATACTAAAACTTAATCAACAGTTTATTGATGAATTAAAAAACTTAAGTGGCGCAGATTTTCAGTTATCTTTGAATGGCGTAAAACTACAAACCGCAACGAACTTAAATATGACTGGCTCACGTCAAATTCCTTGGCCGATCGCGACCAAGACTCAGGCCGACCTTCAAGTGGTCTTTCCGACGTGGTTAACCGACGCCTCTAAATCAAGTGTTAGTATGATTCATTTAAGTTCAATTGCTATTCTTTTGTTCATTGGCATCGTCTTAAGCTTCTTATTTCTCAATCGCCAACAAAACAAACTTGAAAAGTTCGCAGAAGTAGCAACCAGTCATTCTTCACCTAAACAATTAATCAATGCCTTATCTGAAACAGTACCACCAGCAGAACTGATGGATCTTCGAAGTAGTTTAATCGAATTGCTGAATCAACTTCAATCCAGCAATAAAAAACTACAGTTACAAATGAAGAGCTCGGAGCAACAACTTAAAGAAGTTAAACAAGAAAAAGTCATGCTTCAAACCGAGCGAGATTCCGCCGTCTCAGCACCAAAAACAAAGTCAGAATTTTTATCACGAATGGGCGACGAAATTACCACTCCGATGAAGACCCTGACCAGCATGTTACACTTGCTCAGCGAATATAACTTAAGTGAAGAACCGAAGGAGCTACTGAACATTTCACGGCGCTCGGCGAACACCCTGATTAACAACTTAAATAATATACTCGACTTTTCAAAACTAGATGCAAACCTTTTAAAATTGCACAAAAATGATTTTGAAGTACGACAGCTTGTTGATGAAGTAGTGGCGGAGTACACGCCGCATGCGAAATCCAAGTCGCTGATCTTAACTCATTCGATTTCACCCGATGTGCCACAAACGGCGTTTAATGATGCTCGGCGCATCAAACAAATTGTGAAGAATTTACTCGGTAACGCTATTCGTTTTACCAAAGATGGCGAAGTGTCACTCTACTGTGACGTGGTTATGGAGAGTAATTCCGAATATTTGCGATTTACTATACAAGATTCTGGTGTAGGTATTCCAGAAGATGCGCTTCGTGGTTTGTTTGATTCTTTAGAACAAAAAACAAAACTGACGAATAGCAGTTTTGCTGGCCGACTGCGTTTAATCGTATCGAAGAAGCTTTCGGAATTAATGGGAGGCTCAATCGGCGTATCGAGTGAGCTTCAAAAAGGTTCTCGCTTTTGGTTCACTGTATCTATGCATAAAAACTGAGGTTGTCTCGACCATGAAAGAAAAGCTGAGCGAAGAAGCTTACCGAGTAACTCAACTAAAAGGGACTGAAGCTCCAGGCAGTGGCCAATATTACTTACATCAAGAGGACGGTGTTTACCACTGTGTTTGCTGTGATGCTCCCTTGTTCACTTCCGACACTAAGTATCACACTGGTTGTGGTTGGCCGAGCTTCTATAGTCCAGTGTCTTCTGATGCTGTGATTGAAACGCCAGATTATTCCCACGGTATGGTAAGAACTGAAATAACCTGTGGTCAATGTGGCGCACACCTTGGCCACGTATTTCCAGATGGGCCAGAACCAACTGGTCTGCGCTATTGCATCAACTCAGTAGCTTTGACTTTTGATCCTTCGGATCATTGATCAAACGATAAAAACTCTTGCAGTTGTCGCTTCGCTTCTGAGAGATCTTTCACCTTACGCTGGCGATACCAAAATGAGATCAAAATCGATATAAAAATAGCACTCAAAGCAGCGACTGCACTCATCATACCAACGTTAGATTGAAATCTCTCTGGCTCATAAATAGCCAAAAATCCCAGCCAACTTGCAAAGGCAATTAAGAACACACTCAAATAAATAATTGAGAACTGACCTATTCTAATACCCGCTTTTGCTCGTTTTACAATGTGCAAATACATCTGATGTGTTGTATCGGGTTGTTCCCATAAATCACGTCGCAGATAAAAGTCAAAGTACACTCCAACGGTCGCTAACACACAAATAATCGAAAACCATGCTTTAGTACTTGTCGGTTCATTTGAAATAAAAATAAAATACGCAAAAGGAAATAGAATTAACAGACTGAGCACGTCGAGTGCTAGCAGTGCTTTCATTCTCCAGGCTAAAAATCGCATATTTCGTTTTAGAGCAGGCATGTCAGGCTGATGACTTTGCCACTGGTCTAATGCTTTATCCCAATTAAATTCATCACTCATAAAACAACATTACTCACTTAAACTGTCGACGGCGTCTTTTAGAGCTTTTTTCGCTCGGTTTAAACGAACACCTACATTATTGACGGTAATACCCATCACTTCAGATATCTCATCGTAGCTTAGCCCCTCAAGCGCAAGTCCGAGAATTTGGCGCTGAGCAATCGGTAATTGCTGCAGTCCAGTCATCAACTTAATTTGTTTACGAGTGGCTTCTAAATTGGCTGACGGACAGTCATCTCCTTTTAGAGTGATGTCGTCAGTAGAACTTGAAGGGCCCTCTTTTGCATATTTGGCCACATGGCTAATAGCGCGATTATGGGCAATTGATAAAATATAAGTTTTTAACGAGCTATTATGGTTGAATCGAGGCAACGATCGCCAAACCGCAAAAGCGATATCTTGTTGCAGCTCTTCTTGTAAAGCGGGAATGGCTTCGTACGATTGAACCACGCGGGCAATGGCAGGCTTGTAAGAACGCCATGCATCATTAAAAAGTTGCTCTTGTTGGTTCATTAATAGAATAGAGTCCCAAAAAGTCTTAAAATATATATATTCAATGTGTAAAGCACTGTTTGCAGCCAGACCCATGCTCTTACTCCTGCAGTAAGAATTGTTAGTTGAGTCTGTGGTTCTTTCTTTTTCTTACAACGTATTTTGCAAAAGCACCCATTTTTGCAATTCTGAACGCTAGCGCCAACCACTCACAGATGACTTTATTAATCCTCAACCCAAGCGGGTTCAGCTTCACGCCATGGTTTTAACGCTTGATAAGCACTTAGTCGCTCTAAATATCCCGCTCTCACTTCTTCTGAGGTTTTTTCACTCAACTTTTCTATTGCCTTTTGTTGAGTATCAACGGCAAGCTCAAACTGTTCATCTTCTGCATAAGCAGCGGCTAATGTATCTAAAAATACCGGAGAGTCGGGCTTATCTTTTAAAACTGGCAGGATGATATCTACTGCCAAGTGACCATTTCGAAGAGACTTATTGGTACTGGTCGAGTAAATCCAAGCCAAATTGTTGATAGCCATTTTATGTCCCGATGATGCCGCCTTTTTAAACCAGTTTATTGCCGAGGCTTGATCGGCTTTAAAGTCCTTGGAGCCCATAAAAAGCACACCAATAAAAAACTCTGCATCTATGTCGCCCTCACGAGCGGCTAGCTTTAGCCATTGCAACGATACCTCAGGGTCACGCTTAACGCCTCTTCCCCATAAATAAAGCTTACCCAACTCTCGCTGTGACGCAGTGTGGCCATTGTCTGCAGCTTGCTCTAACCAATATGCAGCGACGGATGGATCGGCCTCTGGTAGCAGCTTATATAAATGCAAATGGGCGAGTAACCATTGGCTGTTGATGCTCCCCAGCTCTGCCGCTTCAATGCAAACACGCGCAGCCACTTGATAACTCTCAGCTTTGTAATGTTGTTCACACTGACTCTCGGCACTCGGCGTCGTGGAATTACTGCATCCTAAAAAAGGAATAACAAACAGAAAAATAAAACTTCTATACATAACCGTAACTTTAAGACTCTATATCGTTTTAATTTTATCACTTTTTAGTAAGCAATTAAGTGCCTGACGATAAAAGATTGTAAACAGGTGTGCCGAACAATATCGATTTCTGTAATATTCACAGTTTTTGCCAATGCGCTATACAACCACTGAGTTAAAGCGGCTGATAATGACATATCGAGGTATACAAGATAACAACTCAGAAAAATGACTAGCGAATGTCTCACAGAAGATCGCGAAAACTGGAAACTAAATAGCATTTTGTTGAATCCGGAATTTGCTATAATTCCATCAACTAGGATTAAGGGGTAAACAACATGGATGTTGAACTGACACCAAAAGATCTGGATTATATCTGGCAAGTCGTTCATCACGCGGTTGATAGCTTAGGTGGCTATCATCAACTCTTTGCATCTCCACTAGAAGTTTCTGAGTCGAGTGATCGAGTTGTTTTTAATTGGCCTGTTTGGATGCGCGCGATTAAAGCTTACATGACTTCTCAGTACGGAGAAAAAGCAGCGGAAAAATTGTTGTTGCCGATTCTTAGTGAAGTTTACAATCCACAAAAATACCAAGAGTATCTCGACCGAAAGGATGCATTAGAGCCAAAGGTCGTCAATACCTATCCACGGCGAGTTATTCCATTCAACAAGTTTAAATAAGAGCGTAGACTTAACTACGCTCTCTCAAAGACAATTATCTATTTTACGTGTTTTTCGAACAAATGATAAATGCGCGTATACTCATCTAACCAACTGCTGGGTTCTCGAAAACCATGCGGTTCAATTGGATAAATAGCGGTTTCAAAGTATTGAGTTTTCTCTAGTTCAATCAACCTTTGAACCAACCGTACGGAATCTTTAAAGAAAACATTATCATCAACCATTCCGTGAGCGATCAATAATGGATCTTGTAGTCCTTGCGCAAACTCAATCGGCGAGCTTCGATTGTAAGCCTCAGGATCGACTTCTGGTGTGTTCAAAATATTCGATGTATAACCATGATTATAACTAGACCAATCAGTAACCGGCCGTAAAGATGCACCCGCGGCGAATTCACCAGGGGCATTGAATAGGGCCATAAACGTCATAAACCCACCATAAGAACCGCCGTAAACGCCAACTTTATTTTGATCGACTGAATAATTATCGACAAGCCACTGTTTACCATCCAATAAGTCTTCTAACTCTGGCGTTCCCATTTGTCGATAAATTGCGGTCCGCCAATCTCGGCCATACCCTTTCGAAGCACGGTAATCCATATCCAAGACTATGTAACCTTGCTGGTTTAGCAAACTGTGAAACATAAACTCTCGAAAGTATCCACTCCATCCATGGTGAGAGTTTTGTAAATATCCAGCTCCGTGAACAAACATGACCGCAGGATATTTTTCTGCTCTAGCAGGATTAAAGTTCTTTGGTAGATACAGTCTTGAATAAATGGGTTGTTTTACATGACTTGATGGTACTGCCACTATTTCAGGCTTACTCCATTCAATGCCCTTAAACTCCGCGCTGACAGTGTCAGTCAGCTGCTTGAGCGTATTGTTTTCTATGGCCAGATGATACAACTCTGCGGGACGTGTCGTCGATGAATATAATATGGCTAGTTGCTTTTCATCGGGCGACAACTCATAGTCAGCGACGCCATTGAGATCAGTAAGCGCTTGCGATTTACCATTGGCCAAGTTAATTCGATATATTTCATAGATGCCAGGGTGTTTCTTGTTGGCTCGATAATAAATATATTGATCATTGTTACTCAAAGTTAAATCGCTAACTTCATAGTCTCCTTGAGTCAGCTGCTTGACGCGCCCTTTTTCAGATCGTAAATACAGATGAGAAAAGCCATCTTCTTCGGAAAGGTAGTAGAAGCCATCGGAGGTATTTAGCCACCCCATTTGATTAAATGTCCAGTCATTCACCCACGCATTGTCAGTCAATTGATGTAATTGCTTCAGCTTGTTTTTATCAAAATCAACTTCAACCAACCAACGGTCTTTATTATCATAGGAGTACAACTTCAAAGCTAGGCGAGAGCCATCGGCATTCCACTCATACCCATTCCCATACCAGCCATGAATATAAACGGCGCGATTCTCGTCACTTTTCTTAAACTTTTTACCCTCTCTCTTTGCCGTTGCTTTTTTAAAACTTTCTAGAGGGTCTTCATCAATGTCATCAAGATCGTTTAATGATAATGGATTAAGTTGCTCGCGCTTACGATCATAAACCCAGTATTGCTCATTTAACTCAGACTCTTTACCAACTAACGGGCGAACTTCTTGATTTTCAACATAGCCATCTTCCGTTACAAACACCGGCATATTATCGTTCTTGTCTTTCACTTGATTCTGAGTCGCAATAAATAAATAACGACCTTGAGAAGAAAGGGTCATATGGCGAATACTCTTATTCTTGCCAAGATAAACCATTTGAAACTGCTCGAACGGACTCGCTTCCGCAATCGCCTTTCTTCGTTGTTCACGATATTGCTTCAAGTCTTGTTGTTCTTTGATGTAGCTAAATAATCTCCGTTGCTGCGCTCCTAAAAAATCTTTAGGCTCTTTCCAAGATTCTTTATCGTCACTTAAGGCAACTTCCACTAGCTGTTGTAGTTGTCCATTAGATAAGTTTAAACGATAGAAACCATTGCCTTTTCGAAATTGAATGACCTGATCACTTGCAAAAACAACCTGAGACTCCCGTTCTTTGGTTTGAGTCACCGCATAAATTTCACCATTTTCGAGATCTTTAACATAGATATCCCCTTGGCTTAGATAAACTTTTCTCTTGCCATTAGGGCTCAACTTACCGCCATCGACATCGGCAACGGCGAGCTCTGAGTCCGACAGTCGTTGGCTAGAATTGTCAGCAATATTCAGCTTCATCAACTGTGTGTAGTCAACACCCTGCTGCTTCTGCCGATAATAAATCGCTTGACTGTCATCGCTCCAATACGGGGACTGAGGCGATCGGCCAATCCAATCAGGATCCGCCATAACTTGCTTTAATGTCAAAGGTTCAGCAGATGAACTCAGTACCCAACTCAATAATAGGGTCAAAGTAAAAGTAAGCTTTACATTCATTTTTGTATCTCTTTTGATGGTTTTATCTCTTACGTAAACTTTTAAAATCCACCGCAAGGGTAGCATTGACTATCACCGTAGGACAATTAGCTAAAAGAATAAAAAAGCAATAAAGGAAAGGGAGGCAAAGGTTGATGATGAGAAAGGTGATGAATTACTCAGTTTAAAACGTCTTACTTATTGTCTAGGGGTAAAAACTCTACCCGATTCCGCCCCGCGTTTTTTGCTTTATAAACGGCTTGGTCAGCAGCAGAAAAGATGTCTCCGAACTCAATTTCAAACCGATTTTCTTGCTTCGCAGCACTGAGTAGCTCATGTTCGACACAAGCAACACCAATACTAATGGTCACCGCAACGCCACCGGGACACAAACGCATAGCATCTTTTCTCAATTTCTCAGCCTTTTCCGTTGCTCCGGGTTTCGAACAGTGCGGCAAAATTAGAAGAAACTCCTCGCCTCCGAGTCGAATAGCAATATCTTCTTGCCGACAAGATTGCTTCAACAAAGAGGCAAAAGAGCGCAGTACTTCGTCTCCTTTGTCATGACCATGGGTGTCGTTGACCGCTTTGAAATGATCGATATCGATAACCATTAAAGTAAGATCAGTCTCATGTCGACGCGCCTCAGCCATTCTTTTCGGTGCAATGTCGGAAAGGAAGTGTCGATTGTACAGTCCGGTTAGTGAATCGGTCATAGCCATCTTTTGTAAATCGAGGCGTTGACCTTCTACTCGATCAAAAAGCTTCTTCTGAACGAGCATATTGTAAGCGCGAACTTGTAATTCTTCAGGTATTATAGGCTTATCGATGTAATCATTTGCTCCACTTTTTAAAATCTCTAAACGCTTGTCTCTATCCGCTTGACCAGATATGACAATAATTGGAACTCGAGATTTCTTACCACCCATTTGACGAACAAGATTCACCACATCTAAGCCATTCATCTCGCCTTCTAAAAAGTAGTCTGCGACGATGAGATCAAACTCTTGTTCGGCGAAGAGCGTCAGAGCTTGCTCTCCAGACCGCCGTACATCACATTCAAACCCTATATTTTTCATAACCGCCATCATTAGCTCTGTCATGGTGCGATCATCATCGATCAACAACACTTTCCCAGATAGCTCTTCAAAATTCATATCAGAATCTGCCAACTCTTTAATAAAAGTTTGCAGTTCATGGGTACTTGAACGAAAAAGAATTCGAGTTATTCCTGCGGCTAATGCTTCTTTAACGATACTTTCTTTATCTTCTGTGGTTAATAAAACGATACCTGGTCGACTGACACCCATTTCTCGTAGGTGCCGTCCGATGTCGACACCGTTCCCATCAGGCAATGAGTAACCACTAAAAATGAAGTCATAATCATTTTTGTCGATTGCTTCGATAGCCGCAGCATAAGACTCCACAAACTCAGGATGAAGATTATTCTCTTTAAACATCGCGTTTAAGATAATCTGTTGAACCCGAGACTGTTCAAGAACCAATATATTCAAATGCCACCTTCATACTAAACACTATCCAATGTCCCATTCTTAACACCTACACCCATCTACTTATAGTTTAGTCGACCAAATAGTTGTTGCACTCAAAAAAGATGTTTTCTAGACTTCTGTGCTGCTATAAAGGAGTCAATAATGTCAGATCTGTCGCCGTATCAAGCCCCTGAGTCAGAGTTAAGTGAAAATACTTTTCAAGCAAACTCTGAAATTTTAGTCAACAAAGTCCCAGTTATGCGTGGTGCCTACTGGTTTTTTGACGGATTTAATCGATTTTTTCGCAACCCTTTTCGCTGGACAGCACTAGGAGCCTTCAACTTTCTACTCTTTTTAGGTATGGTCATTATCGCCATTATACCTATTCTAGGCTCATTTGTTCCCACTTTGCTCTATCCAGTGATCATTGCTGGCTTTATGCGAGCAGCGCAAAATCAAACTCGACAAGAGATGCGCGCGACCGATATTTTTTACGGGTTTCAACATCAAACCGGGCAACTCTTCATCAATGGAGCCTTGTATCTGGCCATGACTATCGGTGCGATGATCATCACTTTTATTATTATGCTAGTGCTCGGGTTTTCTGCATTCTCAATGATAGAAGGCAGCTCGAATAGCACGATGATGCTACTGGGCTTATTGATGGTATTAATTTTCATGGCATTATGGCTTCCGATCATGATGGCAATATGGTTCTCGCCAGCGCTCATAGCGCTTAATAATCAAGAGGGAACGACCGCGATTGCATTAAGCTTTAAAGGTTGTTTGCGTAACTTTTGGCCCTATATGATTTACAGCATTACGGCTTTGGTATTCACCGTAGGCCTCATCGCAATCATTATGCTCTTCGTTTGGGCAGTTTCAAGCGGAAGCATGAGCTTCGATGCGATTCCGGACGGATTAAAAGTCGGCGGAGGTATCTTTCTGGGATTGTTCTCTTTTTTCTGCGGTGGTCCGATTTTCTTCGCCGGTGTCTATTCAGCTTACACAGATATCTACAGTACCGCTGAACAAGGCGACTAGAAACCTCATCGATCGATTCAGGTACTATCATTGCCTTTGAATACTCAGGAGCCGAGAAAAACTCGCTGCTCCTGAGTGTCAATAATAGCCACTTCATGACCTCTTGCTAGGCCTCCCCTAGCGACATGCAACCATAATGAAGGCAGCAACGCTTGTTGCACAGGTTCTTGTCGCTGCAATGTTGAAATCCATCAAACTACCAAGGGATTTCCTTTCCTGAATAGTCGAAAAATGCCCCCGTCGAACGCATATCTAAATGGTCAATAACTTGGGCCATTCCAGCAACGCTTTCTTGCGTATCAATTAAACCATTCGGACCTCCCATATCGGTTCTTACCCAACCTGGGTGCAATAAAACGACCGGAATATTATGACTCGACAAATCGATAGCAAGTGATTTTGCAGCGGCATTTAACGCGGCTTTTGAAGATCGATAAATATAAGAGCGACCCGAGGTATTGTCGGCAATGCTTCCCATTTTGCTTGTAAGGAACGCGACTTTTGGCGATTGCGAAGAATCGATATGATTAAGAATCGAACGTGTCAGAAAAATCGGCGCAACGGCATTAATATTCAGCGTGTTTAACCATTCCTTTGACGATAAGTCGTCGAGACCTTGTGGTGTACCACCGTAAACGCCAGCATTATTGACAATTAAATCTACCGATTGATCGACCAGCTGACTGGCAAAGTTCTCTATAGAAGATTCGCTCGCTAGGTCTAATGAAAACACCGAAAGCTCCCCACTCAGTGCCTTTAAGTCAGACGCAGAGTCAGGATGTCGACACGCAGCACTGACTCGGAAGCCTTGTGCCAAATAATGGCGACAAAATGCCAGCCCAATGCCACGATTAGATCCGGTAATAACAACATGCTTCATTTACTTTCTCCCATTAAAAATATTCGTTTTGGCTCGATACCATGGATAGAGAATCCTATTCAATAACCCACCATGGCAACCGGTTAACCCGTGCAAAATCGTTGCAATTAGCTTACCCTTCTTTACAATAATTTCAATTAGCGACCACCACAGATGCCTTATTTTCATGCCATTCAATAAAACAGCGATAATTTTGCTCTGGTCTCTGGCTTTTATTTGGGGCAGCTCTTTCTGGTTAATTAAGCAAGGATTAGACTACTTTACGCCTGTTCAACTCGCCTCTATTCGAATCATTTGTGCGGCCGTTGTTTTACTACCGGTTGTTTTGCTCAAACTCCGCGATCGCCCGCTGATAAAAGATAAAATGCCATGGATTGCTTTGAGCTTAATTGGTTGTTTCGGAAACCTGATACCCGCCATCCTTTTTGCCTTTGCCCAAACAGTGGTCCATAGTGCTTTGGCCGCAATGCTCAATGCGTTGCAGCCACTATTTACTCTACTGTTAGCCGTGGTAATTTTTCATACTCGGTTGTCGAAACGTCAAGTATTCGGAATTTTTCTGAGTTTGGCTGCGACCGTCATTTTACTTTCCGATAACGCACCGGCGGTTGATCCTTCGACCCATCTGTTATTCAGCTCACTCATCGTAATGGCAACCTTTTGCTACGCCATCGCTAGCAACTTAATCAAGCACTACTGTCAAGACGTACCACCGCTCACCATCACTGCGTTTTCTCTTAATATAATTTTAATGCCAAGTCTGATTTTATTATTCAGCCTCAACGTTCCTAATGTAAATCAAACCATGTCTCTCAATGACTACCCTTGGGAGTTCTGGCATTCATTAGGCGCCATCGCCTTACTGGGTATATTGGGTACTGCTTTTGCTCTTTTACTATTTAACCGTTTAATACAACTAACCAGCCCAATTTATGCCTCGCTAGTCACTTACTTAATTCCGCTCGTAGCAACCTTATGGGGATTTCTCGACAACGAACCCATAACATTGTTACAGTTCTGCGCTATGATAGGAGTACTAGTAGGTCTAGCGATTGCCTCCCGAGCTGAGTTTAGAGGCTTGTCTCGCACAAATAATATCGAAAGGACCTCGACCGCTAATCTAGAGTAAGTGAATGCAGCTATTTATGAGCGATTTGATGAACCATCCATGGGCACTCATTCCAAAGATGAGACTGTTCAAGTTATTATCGATTCTACTGGTCGTATTGAGTAGTCTGAAAACTGTTGCCGCGCCAATTCCTCTTGAAGGCGATGCCATTTTAATTGAGAAACTGCCAAGTGAAACCGCTCAATATTGGAAGCTGTGCAAAACGGCTTTTCGTCCCACGGTCTTTTACCAGAACAACTGCGAGCCTCTAAATGCAGAGCAAGCAGACAATACTCAACAACAAACGACAATCTCGTTACAACTTAAGTTTATTATCGATAATGCCATCAGTGAGCAATATCCTGGGCTGATTATTGAAGAAATCGACGGGGCCGATGAGCTCTATTTAAATGGTAAACGAATCGCGAAAACAGGAAACTTTCCACCGCAGTATGAAAACGCTTCCTACTACTCTCGCTTTTATTTTCTACCGCCTGATCAACTAAGTTATAACAGCCCTAATATTTTACGGTTAAACATTTATAACCCAACAGGGCATCATTATTTAAAGTATCTCTCATCTAACTTTTATTCCAGTAAAGATATTATGGAGAAATCTTTATCGAAAGACATTTTCTTTAGCTCGTTTGCTGCCATTTTAATGATCGTATTCGTATTTATGGCGTATTACTACCTACGCATTCCTGGGAGCTACGATGCCCTCGGTTTAGCTTGCTTTTCATTCATGGCGTCAATGTATTTAGTATTAAACCATCACGTTATGCTCAATATGGAGATTAATACCAATAGCTTATTAAGATGGAAAACCGTTTCCTTTATATTTTCACAGCTGGCTTTGAACTTCTTTTTATTCAAAGCGCTAGAGGTAAAAGCTCGGCAATTAAATAGAGCGTTGATGTTTTTCTTTTTAATTTTTGGAATATCTGCGTTAATTTGGCCGGTCGTCGCCGATCTTCAAACCTTTTACTATTGGTCTAAAGTCACCGCGTTTTTCACGCCTTTGGCTCTGCTTGCATTAGCCTATCTATCAAAGCGAGACTCTATGACTCCGACCCAATTATTTTTGTCGGTCGCTTTATCCGGTTACTTTATTCTTCTCTTATTTGATTTTAGCCGTTACTTTTGGCTCGGACTGATCGACTACCGTGAAAATACGGCATTGATTTTAGCACTGACATTACTCGCAGTCATTTCAGCCATTACCATGACCGAGCGTTATTGGGAATATTTCAAAGGCGCCACTTACGATCATCTTACAGGAACCTTATTGCGACCCTCATTTATTCGTCGTCTTTCAGAAGAAATGCAACGTTGTCGACGAAGTGAGTTTTGTTTATTAGTTGCTGTTATCGATATTGATCAGTTCAAACAGATTAATCAAAATTACGGATTAGAAACCGGAGATAAAGCATTAATCATTACTTCTGCCACCCTTACTCGAGCCTTGCGTCAATTCGATTTGATCTGCCGATTAAATGACGATGAATTTTGTGTTGCTGCGACACTGCCCAATACTGAGAATACTGAAATATTTCTACAACGCCTGCATGAAGAAATAAACTCTGCCAGTCTTACGCTTGAAAATGGAGAAAAATTAAACCTAAAAGCGACAACCGGCGCAGTGATTTACGATATGAAACGCCATGAAGCGCCAGAAATGCTACTACTGGATGCAGAACACTCAGTAACCGAGGCGAAAATGAAGCAGCGAGGTAGTATCCATTGGTTTGATACCGAGAATCCGCCGCTGCAATTTATATTCTAACGATTTAAGTTAGCTCACTTAACGGCTTTGGCAAAGTGAGCTTGCCTCTTCATCTTCTTCGATCATCGTTATATTCGAAGGGTCTAATATTTTCAGAACGAGTGGATTCGATACATCTGAAATAAACCGGAATCCTAACAGAACATTTGCATTTTGCGCTGCCGAACTGCTCACACGCCCGTCAATATCCCGTACATTTAGAACATTCGGGAATTGTTCTTTTATCTGTTTTTTGACCGAACGATAAGCCGCGGCATCTCCGGGTCGTAGATGTGGCGCCATGATATTGTATTGTTTTTCAATCCGTACCACCCGTAACATTCCTCGCTTACCATTGTCCGCGACCGCTCGAAAAGTTACATACAGGCGGTCATCAGACTCATTTTCAACTTCACCAGTCAAGGTTAATGAGGAACAGATGGCTTTCACTCGACTCAGCGCTCCAAGCACTTTAGAGTCAAAGCGTTGATTTCGAATCACATAAGTTAAGATTTCGCGAAGTACATTGCGATCAGCAACTAGCTGTTCATTGTAGTCGTAGTAAACATCTTCCACCTTACGATCCGCTAACTCCGTTTCTACGAATTTTTGATCCAGGTAGGTGACTTCAATAGGCTTCCAAGTGACGTTGATTCGCTCAACGTCGTCGCCAACACAGACGCCATCAAGGCATAACTCGTTAGCATTAATCGATGACGCAATAAACATAGGAGCCGCAACCAGCAGCCCCCAAATTAACTTCAGGTTCATTCACTAAACTCCAGAACTTAGGTAGCTGCAGAATTAATGCTTAAGGTGTTCAGCTAGCAAGCCCATACACTCTAAAACACGACACAGCTGATAGCCGGTTTCTATTTCAGTCCGTCCAGTTCTTGAAGTTTATCGCTGACTTGCTTCTCTAAATCAGATAAACCGGACAACTGCTGTTCAATCTTACTTCGGGTATCTTTCAGTTGAGCATCAATTTTATCGCGAAGCTCAGCTTTTGTATTATCCGCTTTAGATTGATACTGGTCCTTAATTTTAGCAAAAAATAGCTTATCGAGATTACTAGAAATATTCGTTTTCATCTCTTTTTCATGCTGTACGACCAAAACGGTCAGGATTATTTTTTTATTCTCCTGCAATATTTCAGCGAAAGTCTTGCTAACACCGCTAAGGTCTTTTGGAGAATTCACAATAAAATCAGTAAGTTGTATATCAAACTTTAGTTTGCTCTGGGCTCCAATATGCTCCAAGCTTGCCCGTACTTGAGCTTTCACATCGGTCAAATTGAGCCCGCCAGAACCAATCGTCCAATTATCGATGGGCCAGTTGTTTAGCGCGACATCACCTTGCAGTGCAGCACCATTTTGCTGTTTTTTCAGCATAAACTTAAGATTTCCTGTCGCCGCCAACGCCCTCTTCTCAATGCCATCTTTACTCGTTTGAGGCACTGTTAAATCAATCGACGACGTCAAAGGTTTTCCTGCAACCAGCTGGCTCGACAGGTTAACCGCTTCACCAGTCAGTCGTCCCGATACATCACCTAAACGAAAATCGCCCCCGAGCAATGCTTTTTGAATCCATACGTCTGGCAAAGGCTCTTCTCCAGTCAAGTTCACATCGATTCCGGTACGTGGTTCAGGCGTTTCCTTTTCATTCTCTTTGGCGGCACCCAATCGCGATACTAATGCGCTATTGTCCATCGCCAATTTGACCCAATGCGCAATATCTTCGCCAAGAAAGCTTGCGGCCAGATGCTGAATTCCCTCAGGTGATAGACTAACGATCGACATAGCTAACTCGGTATCTTTCGTCACCTGAGCTTGTAATTGCCGCCATTTTTGTTTCGAAGATTGAGTATCGCTAACAATGGCTTTTCGAAAATCATCAATACGATTTTTTGCCTGATCGATTTTCTTAACTAAATCTTTAAGCTCTTTTGCCTTGGCAATTTTCTCAAGTCCTTTTGCTTTTTTTAACGCCTCTTGAAGTTGATTGTATTCAGCCTTCCATTGTTCAAGCGTACTACTGTCCGGTAGCTCCGACTGTTGTTGTTGCCAGCGCGCTTTGGTTGCAGTGAGATCAGAGGAAAACTGTTGATACATTTCAGGAGAGCGAATATTAACTTGCTTCAGTAGCGCGTCGGTATCCACCGACTTAGCTTCTTCCATCACGGCTTTTGGCCATTGCCAATTGTTAGGACTCCATGCACCCGAATCAACCAACTGGGCAGGTGACTTTCGTGGTTGGTTCAACCGCACGTCCGTTATCACTAACTCATCGACATGCAGTTGCTGTTTAAACAAAGAAGCTAAATTCACGCCAAATTTTAACTGACCAATTTCTATACGATTTTTATTTAAATCACTCGGATTGGCTATTTGAAGAGACTCTATGTTCAGAGAGTTTAACATCCACCCCAAACGCGAGCTGGACACCGAAACGGTGGCACCATTAATTTGACTTCCTTGTTGCTCCACACTTTCTTCAATCCAGCTGCCGGCTAGAAAGGCAATCAACGCCCAAGTTAATCCGCACACAAATAACAATATAAAAATCCCAGAAAGACGAAATATTTTCATGATTTGTTCCTGTTATTGTTGGTTCACTAGGCGCTTAAAGACTGGTAAATTTTGTAAACCTTGGTGGACTTTAAAATACTAACAATCCGCCACTGATCAAATCGGGCTTTTAATTTCGAGCGATACAATCGAATCATGCCGACGCCTCCCCAATACACTGGCACCAAAGCAACAATTGACAATAATAACGTTGACAGTGCTAACGTATTATTAAGCGCCAATGCTTCACCTATAGGAGATCCATAAAGCGCTTGCCAGAACTCTTTTAACGACGGTAACGTTAAAAGCCATAATCCAAATTGATTTAACCAGGGATCGAAAAGCCATGCTAATAATGCAAATAATGCACTGAATAAAATAAACGCCGATAAATTAACTCTTAACATCGCCACTAAAACGACCACAGCCCATTTAGCAACGCTAAACAAAGGCAACATCGCAAATACAAATGCTAAAGCAATGGCCCACCCAACAGCACTAGGTGAGTCTTCTGAGTTTAATATTTTCAATAGCTTTGCTATGACAGTTAACACAGGCTTGCTCCTTTATCCCGAAAAAGCACGGTCACCCAATATGGCCGTGCTTTTCAACAACCATTAAACCATTTTAAAACTGATAACTGGCGGTAACAAATATTCGACTGTCCGCCGTGTCCATTCGTTCAATATCGGTATCACTGAAGGATAGCTTAAAATTAATATCTCCGATATTCGTCCAAGCGTCGAAACCAACTAATGAATAATTATCGAGTACATTGCCATCGATCGAGTAGCGGCCAACATAGACAGCGGTTTTGATGACATCGTGTAACGGCAAATTGAATCGTCCTTCAACATACGTCGCCGCCTCGCTCGTTCCATAATAGTCAGCCGTGTGGCTTAATGTCAGCTCAATGAAGCGTTTGTAATCTAATACTAGATTAGCCTCCAAATAATCACTATCGCCTCCGGCCTCATCAGTAAACACGGAATAGGTTAACTCGGCAGTATAGCTAAAATCTTCATTCAATTTATCTTGATACCCTGTTGCAAACTCTAACTCCAAATTTCCGTTAAATGGCGTTTCTACTTCTGAAGCGAATAATTCAACGTACCAATTTTTCGTCGGTTTAAACTGAAATTTCGCTTGAACGGCTGGGTCTTCTCCAGTCTGGCTAATACCTCGATAAACATAATCACTTGCTACGCCCAGCTCAAACTGCACGGGTAATTTTTCTGCCGCAGCAAGGGTATTCACATAAATAAACGCGTTCGAGAATACTATTGCGACTAATACCTTATTCATCATTGTCATACTCATTTCATATTTATTTAATAGGCTGTCATTTTAACGAAAAACTCAAGGGTATGATAAATCTTTCTCGCAATTTTGTAACAATAACCTATTCACAGACTCTTGATTGAACACTTGTATTTTTTTCTCCAACGTTTATGCTACTAAACCAATCGTTATGAATGATCTATCTAACGCTAAATTCGATAACCTTCTCGCCTCTCTTTTTACTGAGTCACGAGAATTTAGCCTTGCATTGTGTAAGCCTTTAGAAATCGAAGACTATGGTTTACAAGCGATGGCTGAAACCAGCCCGGTCAAATGGCATTTAGCACACACCAGTTGGTTTTATGAAACCTTTGTACTCAAGCCCTTTGCACACCATTACCAAGAGTTCCATCCGCTTTATCACCACCTTTTCAACTCTTACTATAATGGCGTAGGTCAGCCGTTTAAACGGCCAAATAGAGGTTTACTTTCTCGACCAACTGTTCAAAAAGTGCTGGAATACCGTTTGTACATCGACCAAGCCATTCAAGCACTATTAGAGCAATTAGCAAGCCACTTTACCAAACATCAACAAGAACAAATAAAGCAGCGAATTCAATTAGGCATTCAACACGAGAAACAACATCAAGAATTGATGTTAACGGATTTAAAATATAACTTTTTTCAAAATCCGTTGTTGCCAGAGTACCAACATAAAGCCAATGAGTTAATCCATGCTGACATTTCACCCGCGACACTGACTAATTTCGACGACTATACATGGCTTAGATTAAAAGAAGGTCTTGTCGCCATTGGTCACAACGACGACTCTTTTTGTTTCGATAATGAGACACCGAATCACCTTTCTTGCATTCCTGCAGCAGAAATAGCCAATGAATTAGTCAGCAATGCTCACTACCAAGCATTTATCGAAGACGGAGGGTATCAAAATGCCGATCTTTGGCTTTCTGATGGCTGGGATTGGGTCAACACCCACCATCAAAAACACCCTCTTTACTGGATAAAAGAAAACGCTGACTACTATGAGTTCACCTTGTACGGAAAGCAAAAACTTAACTTAAGCGCACCAGTATGCCATGTAAATTTCTATGAAGCCGATGCGTTTGCTCGTTGGTCTGGTTGCCGATTACCTACGGAATTTGAGTGGGAAGCCTATGCCAAAAGTATGACTGGGCAGCATGCTCGAGAGGCCGATCTCAATACGGAACAAAACAACCATAAACAGCCGATTTATCACCCCAATAGCTGCCGCCAGAACTCGCTGTTTCAACAAGTTTGGCAGTGGACGCAATCAAGTTACGCTCCTTATCCCGGGTTTCAACCTGCACAAGGGGCCATTGGTGAATATAACGGCAAATTTATGTGCAACCAGATCGTACTTCGAGGCGGTAGCTGCTTTACTCCAGTTGCTCAATCTCGCACTACCTACCGAAACTTTTTTTATCCTGAAAGTTGTTGGCAAATGACCGGCATTCGATTAGCAAAGCAGCATTAAAGGAAAGCAAATGAATCAAGCGGTTAAGAAAGAACGAATTTACTATTACGAGCAGCATAAGATTGTCGATAACTTTGCCCAGGAAATTCATTCTGGACTCAGCCAGACGCCCAAACGTCTTTCGCCAAAACACTTCTACGATCAAAAGGGCTCCGAGTTATTCGATCAAATATGCCAACTCGAAGAGTATTACCCGACTCGAACAGAAATCGCTTTACTCACCGAACACGCGAATGATTTTTCTCAATTGATGGGCGAGCAAAGTATTTTATTTGAGCTTGGAAGCGGCAGTAGTTTAAAGATTCGTATACTGCTTGAAGCTCTCAAACCGAGTCGCTATGTACCGATGGACATTTCCAAAGAACATTTGATCGCATCCTCAAATCAGCTTGCAAAAGATTATCCTTGGCTCGAAGTTCATGCCAATCGTGTCGACTACTCTCAACCTTGGGAAGTTCCTGATTTTGGCCCTGGCCGCTACAACGCATTTTTCCCCGGCTCAAGTATAGGTAACTTTGAACCTCAGGCCGCGGTCAAATTATTGCAACAAATAGCACAACTGGTCGGTCGACAAGGCGGATTGCTTATCGGTGTCGATTTGAAAAAAGATAAACAGCGCTTGGAAGCTGCTTATAATGATAAGAAAGGAGTGACTGCGGCGTTCAATTTAAACCTTTTGCATCACATTAATTCTCGAATAGATTCCGATCTCGACGCAACAAACTTTAGTCACACGGCCATTTATAATGAGCCTCTCGGTCGCATAGAAATGCACCTTGTTAGTCAATGCTCACAATCTTTTCGCATTGGCGAGCACTGCTACAGAATGCAAAAAGGCGAAACCATTCATACTGAGAGCTCGTATAAGTACGCTGTTAAAGAATTTCATCAGTTAGCCAAGCTTGCGGGCTTCTATCCCGAAAAAGTATGGACGGATACCGAGCAGCTATTCAGCATTCACTATTTGAAAGTACGCTAATTACGCCTTAAAAGTGCGAGAATTACCGTTAGAATAGTGACTCCAAGGCCTGTTCTTGAGCGACCGTTTCGATGATCCAATCGCGAAACGCTTTAATTTTTGGCCGCTCGGCCCACTCTTCCGGGCACACCAAATCGTATTTAAAATCGCTGGGTAGCACAATGTCGAAGGGACACACTAATCGTCCCGCTTCGATTTCTGGCTGAGCCAGCACGTTATGCCCAAGTGCGACCCCTTGCCCATGAATAGCGGCCTGCATAACCATACTAGAATGAGAAAAAACCGGTCCTTTACGCAAATCAACCCCCTTTACTCCTGCCAGACGAAGCCATTCTCGCCACTCTTCTGTTGAAGCATCATGCAACAGCATATGGTGCTTGAGATCTTGGGGATCACTTAAGGGTCGCTCACCATCAAGCAAAGCTGGAGAACACATAGGCGTTAAAAACTCGTTTAACAAGGTGTCAAATCTCATACCTGGGTAATCGCCTTTCTCGTAGTAAATGGCGACATCGATATCGTCCTGAAAGAAATCGACTTCGCGATCGGTTGCTTTCAATCTCACCTCGATATCAGGATAAAGATAATTAAAGCGAGATAATCTAGGAACCAACCAGACGATGGCAAAGGTTGGGACCACACTGATGTTTAATGCCCCGGCCGCACCTTGGGCTTTAAGTTGCTCTGTCGCAACGGCTAATTTTTCAAAGATATCGCGTATTTTAGGCCAGTAATTTTGCCCGTGGTCAGTAAGCATTAACTTACGGTTCTTCCTTATAAATAACTGTACTCCAAGAAAATCTTCGAGCCCTTTTATCTGATGAGAAACGGCCGCTTGGGTCACGAATAATTCATCGGCAGCACGGGTAAAAGAAAGATGCCGAGCAGCGGCCTCAAAAGCTCGTAAACTGTTTAAAGGAGGTAATCGACGGGCCATGTTTTTTCCATTAGTTTTTCTAATGCGAAACATTATAAATGATCGTTTGAAGCATTGCAGCATAATCCGTATTATTTTCACCGTTCCCGAACGGCAAGATAGTTCTTCGCTAGGTCTAACGGAAAAAGACCGAAGATCGCCGACCCTTGGACCTCATTGATGCGAGGCAACCAAGAAAATAAGGGTAAAGGTTTTTAGGTATTTGTTAGCGCAATGATCCGAACATTCGACGGAGTGAGGTTTAAAGCCATGAAACAGTCTGCAAGTTTTTTTACGCTTTTAACGATTTTTGTCTCAGGTGTGAGCTTAAACACACAAGCACAGGGTTTACCCGCTGCTGAGTTTGAAACCAACCTAGAAAAGCAGTTCGCCCGATTAAAGGCAGAAGCTTTGGTTGAACTTCAATACGAAGTAAAAGCTAATATCCAAGCGTCTAAAATAGGCTACTTGGGTACGGTTGCTAAGCCAGAAGCAACTCAATCAATACTGGCCGAACAAGCGCAATTGATGTTCGACAATTTGGTAAAATTGGCCGATTAATCATCGCAGTAAAGTTTCCGGTGAGAGCGTAAGCTCTAACCAAGAGTGAGTAGCTCTAAATTTTATCTGTCCCAACAGTGATTGATTAGCGCAGTCAGAGCACCTCCTACCCCTTTTGGTCCTATCTGGCTCGACTTTTTGCTAATATTAGGCTTACCTCTCGGTAAGCCTTTTTTTTGCCTCGAGTTTTTCCTCTAACAGCACTCAGTTACAAACCGAGTATGCTCGCTTCCAAAAAATACTTTCACTGCCTTCCGAGCAACCATTTCTAGAGCTTTACCAAATATGCTATAAAGCGACCTTCAGATTCAGCCTCGTTTCTCATTAGGATATGTATATGAGTCACCCACACGTTACCAGTTCACTCATCATGTGCCGTCCAACATCGTTTGGCTTCAATACTCAGACCGGTGCCGACAATGAGTTTCAACACAAACCCAAAGCCAATGCGCAAGCAGTCACCCAACTTGCTCTCGCCGAGTTTGATGCTGCCGTCACTGAATTAGAGAGTAAAGGATTAACCATTTCAATCCTTGAACACGCTGCAGAGACTGAGCTTCCTGACGCGGTGTTCCCAAACAATTGGTTCACAACACATCCTGATGGCCAACTGGTTTTATATTCCATGAAAACCCCAAATCGCCAACAAGAGGTTTGCCCTGATAAGCTAACACGACTGCTTCATACCAGTGGATTTCAATTCCAATCCATCACTCCAATGGACCGCATTTGCAATGGCACCTTAGAAGGGACCGGCGCTATGGTGTTTGACCATCTCAATAAGCTGGTGTACGCCGCTTTATCGGAGCGCTGTGAACACAAATCTTTATTGGCCGTTAGCGACTTTCTGGATTATTCACCGATAGCTTTCGAGGCGCTCAGTCAGCATGATCAGCCGATTTACCATACTAATGTGATGATGAGCGTAGGAAAGCAATTTGCCGTTGTATGCCAGCAGAGCATCACCTCCGACTCGAAGCAGCTGGTGCTTAATGAATTGCTTGCCAGTAATAAAAAGCTAATCGATATTAGTTTTGAACAATGCGAGTCTCACTTTTGCGCCAACATCATTGAAGTGATTAATATTAAAGGCGATCCATTAATCCTTATGTCGGAATCTGCATACAAAGGGTTTACGTTGTCGCAACGCCGCCAACTCGAACAGTTTGGAGAGCCCGTCATCTGTTCGATCCCAACGATTGAGCAAGTGGGCGGTGGAAGTTTGCGCTGCATGCTTGCGGAAAACTTCTTACCGAAGCAATAAGTCTGGAGCTTTTCACGATGCTATAGGGAGAAAAGCGATGCTCTTTATTGCTCGATGGTCTCGCTTGAATACCCTACTCAACGAATTTCAAATTTGGGGAACTTTGAAAATATTGTCTAGACTATAAGCATAATAAACAAAATAACCATCGCTTATGGAAATTGCTGGCTATCGACTGGATCGACAAATTGGTGAAGGAGGCATGTCCGAGGTTTACTTGGCCGAGCAATTATCTTTAAATCGTCAGGTCGCGATCAAGTTTCTCTCTGAACAACTATTAAACCACCCGACTGCGAAAAAGCTTTTCGAAAATGAATCGTTAATCGTTGCTCGCTTAAATCATCCTAAGATCATTCATGTTATCGACAAGGGTGTCACTCAATCGGGCAAACCTTACTTTGTTATGGAATATGTGGCAGGCACCACCTTACACGACGTAGTGCAAGAACAGTCAGTATCCGCCACACAAAAACTCAACTACATCATTCAAATTTGCCGGGGACTCTCTTTTGCTCATCGCAACGGGATCGTTCACCGTGACATCAAGCCAGCGAATATTATTATCGACGAAGAAAACAATGCTCGTATTCTAGACTTTGGAATCGCTGCATTATTTGCCGATGAACGATTTAACGCCACCGGCTCGGATAAAGTCTTAGGTACCGATCGCTACATGGCTCCCGAAGTTAAAACAAGCGCCTATAACGCGAGTATATTAAGCGATATTTACGCACTCGGTGCCTTGATGCTCGAAGTGTTTAGCGAAGATTTCACCCAACCATTAACACTAACCACACTTGAAAAAGCCGACATTCCAAAACCCATAAAGCCGATCATTGCACAATGCCTAGCCGATAAGCCTGAGCAACGCCCAACCGCTGCAGCGGTTATCGAAAAGCAGTGTCTGCATATTATTAAAGGAGCGCACTTAGCAGCTTCTCAAAAACAAGCCGCTGAAAAAGATGTCGCAGCGCTGAATAAAAACTTCACTCTGTTAGAAGTTTTCAATGAAAATGAGTTTGGCTCGGTTTATTTGTATGAGCGAAAAAACAGTTCCGAACTCATGGTCATCAAAAAGCGAATCAATGACACCAGCGGACTAAAAGAAGCGAAACTTCTCGCCTCACTGAAGCATTCAAACATTATCAATATACTTGGCACGGCTAGCAATCAAAGAGCTTTTATTGTGGTCATGGAATATTTAGATGGAGGGTCGCTTGCAGATCGACTGATTCAACCATTTTCTCTCGAAGACTTTTACCCCATCGCAGAAAAGCTCTTAGAAGCCTTAGAGTTTGCCCATAAAAACCGAATTATTCATGGGAATATTCGACCGTCTAATATTTTATTTTCGCAACAAAATGACGTTAAGTTAAGTGACTTTGGATATCGAGAGCATTACCTTCAAGACGAGCAACCCAGCAATTGGTACCTTCCCCAAAAGCCTGAGCCAGCCGCCAATACTCTGGATTTATTTGCCATAGGCGCGGTGTTTTATCACATGTTAACAGGGGCTCCCATTGCTTGGAAAAATGGGCAAATCACCTGGACTGAAGAGTACTCAAAACTGCCAAAAGATTTGCAGCAGCTCCTATTGAAACTACTGGCCCTCGATCCTGACTATCGGCCAGCCAGTAGCAGTGAAGCCTTGGCGCAATTGAAACAACTTCGCAACTCACCGGGTAACGCTCGTCGTATCCGTCCTCGTCGCGCGCTGTTCTCCAACTATCAAAAACCAGCGGCATTAGGGTTCTGGGGAGTGCTGAATCGAGTTTATTGGACCATCGTCTTCGCTGCTGTGTTTACTTACAGTCAAATCTACTGGTTTTTGCCCGACGTTAAACAAGAAATTCATAAAATACTAAAGGAGCTATTGCTTTGGTGGGCTTCTAACCTGTGACCACTAAACGACGACTTACAAATAAACGCGTTGCTATGAGGCACTAAAAAACGCCAATACCAAAATAATACCGACGCCGACGACCGCAACGCCAACAGCCACTTTGCCTAAGTCAAACTCCTTCTCTGGCGACTTAAAATGATAAGACTTAGGAGTCTTACCCTCACATTGGAAAATTAAATCCATTCCACCAATGCGCACTTCATCACCCTCAACCAAAGTAGCTCGAGTGGTCATTCGGCCATTCACCAAAAGTCCGTTAGCGGCTCCATTATTTTTAATGTTCCAAAAACGTCCATTCTTGTAAATTTCAACATGCCGAGCTGACACGCTGCTATCATCGCGAGATAAGTGATGCCCTAGCATTCGACCAATCGGAGAGCCACTTGACTCAACTTCGTACACTTTGCCACGAATACTTTTCGATTTACCATGAAAGAAAGCTTTCTCTATGGGAATATCTAACGTTTGAGCATTAATTTCTGGTGGCGTCGGATATTTCGGAGTGTGTCGTTTCGCTTCTTTGACTTTCTCTTTGGTGTCTCTAATGGATGTATGAAATGCAGCCTGCTGCTTCTCGCTGGCTTCACCTGCAAAAATAACTTTAAAGCAGAACTCATCCACTCTTACTTCATCACCATTAACTAACTCAGCTTGAGCTAGTTTTTCACCATTGATAAAAGTGCCATTAGCGGACCCTAAGTCTCGCACTTTTAACACACCCTGCTCTAAAAATACTTCGGCGTGTTTCCTCGAAATATGCGGCATTGGAATGGCAATATCACATTGCGTGTCTCGACCGATGGTCAAAGGATGGTTAACTGGAAATAGTTGTCCTGAGAACGGCGCGGTTTGTGCTTGAATCAGCCAATCACTCAACGACTCTCGAACTTGTGTTTTCTTCGCGGGTACTGGTGCTCGTGGTGAACGACCTAACAACGGGTCGACCAGCTCCAACTCCGTTTCACCAATAAGAATGACATCCCAAGCTTTCACTTGAATCGTACTGGCGATCAGCGAGCCATTAACAAAGGAGCTTTTAGTGGGCGCAAGGTGAGCAAACTCAATAACGTTATCGTTAATTCTGAGCTCCGCGTGCTGCGGCGCTACCTTGTCGGATGCAATGACAATGGTATTAGAAGGGTCGCTACCAATAGAAATCAGAGAATCCACCAGCCACATATCTGGCCGAGACTTATCTCTGAACTGCAGCTTTAACATCCGTTTACTTCCTCTGTCAGGGACTTAAATCAGTGAACCACCCATCTCAACTGATACGTGACTATTCTAAATTTTAAAAGGATTCTAACCTATTTTAGGTCACTGGCGCAGCCATTTGCATTAAAACACCACATATCCAAGCTGCATAAGTACCTAATGCATAACCAAAAACGGCCAATAATACACCAACCGGCGCAAGTGCCGGGTGAAAAGCGGATGCGACGACCGGCGCTGAAGCGGCTCCGCCAACATTCGCTTGGCTCCCTACCGCGATAAAAAAGGTTGGTGCTTTGATCAGTTTTGCAACCAACAATAACAACCCAGCATGAATCGAAATCCAAATAATACCAACAATAAAGATGTCCCAGAATTTAGCCACCGCTGTGAGGTCCATTTTCATACCAATCGACGCCACCAAAATATAAATAAAAATGGAGCCGACTTTGGATGCGCCCGCCGCCTCGAGATGACGAGCCGGGGTAAATGAAGCTATCAGTCCTACCGTTGTCGCAATAACAATTATCCAAAAGAACTGACTGGTCAAACTGAACCTGGCTAAACTAGGAAAGTTTTGGCCGACCCACGGGGCAATTAAGTCAGCGCCAAAATGCGCTAAGCCAGTCGCACCTAACGCAAGGGCAAGCATTAACATAAAGTCGTTTAACACAGGAATGCGTGCGTGCTCTCGATGAAAATGCTCAACCTGTCGACGAACGTCATCGATGGCAGAGGCATCGGCACCGCGCTTTTTATCCAGCTCTTTGGCATTGCCCGCCATCACTAGTAAAACCGCCATCCAGATATTGGCGACAATAATATCGACCGCGAGCATCGATGAATACATATCACTCGGGACTTTCCATATTTCATACATGGCAACTTGATTAGCGCCACCGCCAATCCAACTGCCCGCAATGGTTGTTAGCCCACGCCAAATTTCATTTGGATGAGCACCACCCACCGTTTCAGGACTTACGACCGATACGATTAATATCGCCAAGGGTCCTCCAATCACAATGCCCAATGTTCCGGTTAAAAACATAATTACCGCTTTAGGACCAAGTTTGCGAATTTTATCGAGGTCGATGCTGAGCGTTAGAAGCACCAGACTTGCGGGTAATAAAAATCGCGAGACTACATAATAAATGTTTGAGCTATCGCCGGAGATAATGCCAAACGAATTGAACAGTGATGGAATTAAATAGCAAAGCAACAATGCTGGTACATACTTATAAAAACCTTGGCAATAGCGATTTGAACTATTTGAGGTATAAAAAACGAAGCCAAGACTTAGAGCCAAGATACCAATAACAACACCATCACTGGTGATAAGTGGAGCTGAACCATCTGCAACCATAGCGTCTTCTTTTTATTGGTTTTTAAACACTAGCGCGCTGCGCTAATACTACTTTTGAAACTGATGTTGATGTTGACGAAATAACGAAAAACTCTTACGCAAATTTAATACCTAACTTTCGATAAACAAAACCCAGAAGCCACGCGGGCCCCACAAGTAGATAAAACATATCTTTAAAAAAGGACGGCTTTTTTCCCTCAATATGATGACCGATAAATTGCCCAATCCATGCCACCACGAAAACGGCTAATCCCACTTGCCACGCTGCCCAAGGGGTCGCGCTTGCGGTAAGCTGACAAAGCCAAGTGGTTAATGCTGCAACGGCCAACATGCCTATGCCAATCGACCATGAAATCACAAAATAAAACAACATGAATACGGCAAGTAACACCGTTGTCCAATTCACCCACGGTGACACCTGCATAAACTGCGGTACTGGTAGCGACCACAACATCATACAAACGCTCCAAAAAATAGCCGGAACGCAGATCCAATGTATTAACTTATTGGTACGATTTTGATGACTTTCACCATACTCGCTGAACCATTGGCTGGCAGTTTTCATGGGTTCACCCTACTATAGGAACATATTGATTCACTATACCATTGATAGTTCAGGATTAAAAAGCACTACAATGAGGAGACTATGGCTCATCACATCACCCTGCTAACCGACTTTGGTAGCCAAGATGGTTATACCGCAGCGATGCGTGGTTACTTATTGACTCATGCGCCTTCGGCAATGGTTCATGAAGTCAGTCACGATATTACGCCGCAAGACGTCTGGCAAGCCGCTTTAGCGCTGAAGCGCTACGCTCGTCAATTCCCCAATCCATGTGTGCACTTAGTGGTGGTCGATCCGGGTGTTGGTTCAGAGCGACAAGCCTTGGCATTGCAAACCAGCCAAGGCCATTGGCTCATCGGCCCAGATAATGGCGTTCTCTCGCTGGCGGCAGAAACTTACTCCGATATTACCGCTTATGCCATAAAGCCCCAGACGCCATGGTGGCGAAAGCACTCAAGCTTTGATGGACTCGCTTTATTTGCACCAGCCGCCGCCAAGCTGTGTGACCAGAATGCACCGCTCGAAGATATGCTCGATCCATTGAGCCAATACCATCAATTAAGCTACCCTGTCCCAGAGCTTATTGGACAACAACTCATCGGACAAATCGTGGGTTTTGACCGATTTGGTAATGCACTAACCAATATTACAAAGGCCGATTTGCCTCAAGGACAACCACTGAAAGCATTTTGTGGGCACTTGCACTTTCCACTTTGTGAATTTTACTGTGCGGCAGAGGCCCATGGTCGATTGGCCCTGTTCAATTCTGATAATGTATTGGAGCTTGCTGTATATCAGGGCTCTGCCCAATCTGAGCTGCAATTAGAGGTAGGACAAAACCTGTCCATTTCACTGGCTGACTAGAAATTTTCGATGTTTGACTCGATATTTTCAATTAAATGAAAATAAACCAAACTTTTTCGATCGGCTTGACGACTAATGAGATACCAAACGTAAACTGACCGATGAATTTATGCTCTTTAATGACAGCGACCAGCATTTAATTGACAAAGCCCTCAGCGGCTCCGAGCGAGCTTGGGTCAAACTGGTGCGTCGCCATGAAACCAGAGTCTACAACTATTGCTTGCGGCTTTGCGGCACATCAAGTGATGCGATGGACTTAATGCAAGAAGTCTTTCTTGCGGTCTATCGCAACTTACCTAGCTTTCGTGGCCAAAGCCAGTTCATTACTTGGTTATTTCGTATTGCAGCCAACAAGTCTACCGACTGGTTACGCAGTCGCCATCGAGTTCCTACGCTTGGTGCAGAAGAAATACATCCAAATCACAGTGTGACAGAGCAGTCGCCACAACATCATGTGCAAACCATGCAAGGTAATGCACAGATCGTCGCTTCGCTGAATGAGCTACCTCAAGAACAACGATTAGTCGTCGAATTAAAGTTTTTTCAGCATTTTACGTTCGAAGAAATTGCCAGCCAAATTGGCATTTCTCAAAGTACGGTAAAAACTCGTTTATACGCCGCCCTTAAAAAACTTAAAGGGCAACTGGAGGTGCAAAATGTCGTGTGATCATCAACTGATTGATCAGTATTTATTTGCTTATCTGGACAGCACTCTTGATCCTGCAGCTTCGCGCGCTTTTGAGCGCTGCATCGATCAATGTGAACATTGCCAAAGTCTATATTTGAGTGCACTGCAAACGCAGGCTATGCAGCAGCAATGGCAAGAACAGTCACCGCCCAATTGGCATCGAACTCGCTATGCGGTTGCATCGAAGCGTCCAGTAAAATGGAACTGGTTAAATGGCATGTCCTTTGCGACGTCGGCTTTAGCGTTGATGTTAGTGCTATTTCGAGTGGAGTTTATATCAACTGACGCAGGCTTCAGTGTTAGCTTTGGCGGAAAAGGATCACAACAGCAAGTCGCTGAACTGGTTGAATCGAAGTTTAATGATCTTGCGGCACAACAAGTCAGTTACATTGACACTCGTTTTGAAGAGCAAAAGTTGCAGCAAGTCAATGACAACCAACAAATGTTAACAACCTTGATGGTTCATAACCGTCAGGAACGACGTCAAGATTTGAATACTTTAATGACCAGCTGGTTACAACAACGCGACATTGATCAAAAGAAACTTAATCAACGTGTCGACTATGTTGTTGAAAATCAGATTGAGAACAACAAGGCCATTAATCAAGTATTAAAAGTTTCAAACTGATCTCACCGACTGTAAACACCAAACGTTTAGACAGCTCGCGTACTAAGAGAACAGTTATTTAAAGCAGAGGATTTACCCTGCAGTTTTAACAGTAAAGGTTTTTTGGAGGCAGTATTTTATGAATTTTAAATCACTAGTTTTAGGCGGTTTGATAGGAACCAGTCTAATGACCTCTTTCAATGCATCGGCTGAAGATTATTCGAATATCAATAAAGATATGAAAATCATGAAAAAGATCATTGAAACGTCCATTTCAAATGGTAATCGCTACAGTAATCGAGTCGAAGCCATGTATCTCGCCAAGCAAGGTATGGTATTTAAATTAAACTCAACTTCCATCGTACCGCTTCCGGAGTTTGATGGAGACTGGGATGCTTGGGGCGAGTCATTGGGCGCGAGTGCACTCTCAGCCGTTCAAGAGGTCATTCCAGCCATGGCACCCATTCTTCCTGAAGAAGCTCGACTGGAAATGGAAGCTGAGTTAGAAGCGGGCATGGCAGAGTTAGATGGTCGATACAACGTCGAAGTCGCAGAAGAAACTCGTGAAGAACTGCGAAGAATGCGTGAAGAAGCCCGAGATCGTCGAGATGAGTATCGAGATCACTTACGAGAACTTCGCGAAATTGAGCGTGAACGCTATCGTGCAGAAAAAGATCGACGAGAAGAGCTTGAAAAGCAGAAGAAAGAAGTCGAGAAAAAAGTCGCTGAATACAAAGAAAAAATGAAAGAGTACGAAAAGAAGATGGATGAATATCGCAATGCGCGTAAAAAGAAAGTCGCTGAACGAAAAACATCTATCGTTAAAGAAACAGTGACTGCTCTGTGTGACTACAATGCGTCATTGCGCTCTCTCGATAATGATGAGTACGTTACGCTTATCTTCGAAGGTTTTGCAGAGTCTCGAGGTGCGAATGACAAAGTGTTCGTATTTCAAAAGTCAGACTTAACCGACTGCCGCAGTGATGAATCGGGTATTAAACGTTTGTTAAGTAAGGCAACGGAATACAATCAATAGTTTATCTAAGTGACCCTGCACCCCACTCAAAGCGTTAATTTCTTTTGATTCTTTGAGTGGGGCTTGACTATTTCAAACTCCGTACGGGTTACGTTGAAGGCGCTACATCGAATCGACAACTTTTGAATACCTCTCTTGTAAACGACAACTTACAAAGTCCAGCCTAACATCAGAGGAACTAGCAAAGTCGCAGCGACATTCGCCGCTAAATATTGCGGGTGTAAGCCTATCGATGCTCCGTACCTGATCGCACCCAACAAAGCATACCCAGAAAGCAATACGGGCAGTAATGAAACCATACTGCTCTGCGGTATCCACTCCAAAGCTACCGCAATAATAATCGCTCCACTCGCCATTAAAGCTTGTAAACCGTACACCCAGTGGCTCAACGTAAACCCGTAGACAATAGGAAACGTTTTTCGCCCAACTTGGTGATCAGCAGTCACATCGGGATACTGATTCAGAAGCAATAAGTTATTCACGAGTGAGAATGGAACCACCAGTAACAGACTATTGCGTAACTCCCATGATGCGCCAAAAGCCATCGCAGAGCCCATCACAACACAAACACCAAAGCCAACTCCCGGAGCGATTAAACATAACCAGGGGTGTTTATTTATCCATTGAGTGTAAGTTGCAATCAATATTACGCCTACCACTCCCAAAGGTAGAAGCCACCCATTGACTTGCCAAGCTAACCAGAGACCGATGAAAGAAACAATGACCATAGAAAGTATCGCAATGGCTAAGGTCAATGGCGCAGCGGCGTGATTATTCGGCAAAGCGCCGCTACCGCCACTAAACGGAGTTTTTTGAGTCAATGCATCAAGACCAGTACGAAAATCAAAATATTCATTAAATGTATTAACACTGATATGAGCTGCTATCGCAGCGACCATAATCATGCATAACAATGTCCACTCGAGCTCTTTTGGCGAGGCGATTTGTAATCCTAAGTATACGCATACCGGCGCTAATACTAAGAAGGGTGGTCGCGTTGAATGTAACGCTGCAATGAACGACATCTTACTATCCTCTAGTTGCCGAAGAGCTAATTATCGGTTGAATTCGTCCACTCATGGATGCCTTTGCTATACTCTTAACTCTAAAACTTAACTCTACTGCAGCCTTTGACGTTATCCAACTTTAAAATACATCCCCTTCGTTGCTTAATCTACTTTTGTAGCCTTTGTATGGCTCTTTTATCGACAAGCCTGATCCATGCCTTGGTTATGGCAGAGGATACGAAAACGTCTAAAGACACCCCATTACTTAGCCAGGCGAATATTGGCTCAAACACCGCTCAAGCGAATATTTATGACATCGAACTATCCTTTCAAGAGCGTTGGCACAAACTGACAACCGACGCTCAGTTGCATTATCAAGAAGAACTTCCTAACTTAAAACAACAACTCACTCAAATACCTAAAACTCAACCAAAACATTACGCCTATGCTGCACTGACGGTCACCGCATTGGCGCTCACCTTAGAGTTGAACGGAGAAGCAGAACAACAACTCGATGCTATCGAAGAGCTAATCACACAACTGAATCATCCTGCTTTTAATGCCTATTACTTTTACGAAAAAGCACGATTAAAATTTAATACTGCCGAGTACGCAGCGGCAACACAGCTGAACAACCAAGCGTTAAGAATTTATCAAACGCTCAATGCTCCCGTTAAAACGGCTGAAGTTTGGCTATTGAAAGGGCAAATTGAATATCACAAAGAAAACTATGACGAGGCTTTAACCTATTACTTAAAAGCTTACCAACAATTCAAAGATCTAAAACGTCGAACCTTGTTATCAACCACAGTTGCCTCTATTGCCCAGCTCTATACGAAAACTGGAGAGCACGCCAAAGCCATAGAGTACTATCAAGAATCGTTAACCCTAATTGATAATGAGCAGCAAACATTTTACGCCTCGGTTATCTATTTTAATCTGGGGGTGGCGCATCAAAGGTTGAAACAATACTCTCAATCTGAAACCTGGTTTAGAAAAGCGCTAGCGCTTAGTAATCAACTCAACGACGATATTGGAAAGGCGTATGTTTGGCGTGAACTGGGGCAAATTGCCGCACTAAAAAATGAGCATGCACTAGCCATTGACTACTTTGAGCAATCTTTTCAGATCATTTCGGCAAACAATGATCGTCGCATGATGGTCAGTATAACGATTGTTTTAGCAGAAAGTTACAGCGCCCAAGGAAAGCATCTTGTCGCGAAACATAAAATTGAAGAAGCGTTAAAATTAGCACGAGAAATCAAAGTTGAAGAAGCGGTTATAAAAGCGTTAAAAACTGCCAGCGAAATTTACGCCGCCAGCGACGATTATGTACGAGCGTATCAATATCAGAAGCAATACAACGAACAATTGGTCGGAAAGCATCAAAGAGAAAGTCAGCGCTCGTTAGATGAAATGAAGGTAAAGTTCGATACCGAGAAAAAAGAAGCCGAGTATTTGCTTCTACAAAAAGACAACGATCTCAAGCAACTCGAAATCGACAAGCAAGAAACACAAAAGAACTTACTGTGGGCGGTTATCGCCATGGCATTGATTACCACCTTAGCGGCCGTCGTGATAGTTTCCATTCAAGCAAGGTCCCGTCGCCGCTTTAAAGCGATGGCATTAACCGACGAGTTAACTGGCGCACCCAATCGTCGTCATATTCTCGAATACGCTCGTCGACAACTCGAGCTCGCGGAAGACTCCGGAAATAAATTGGCCATCGGCTTAATTGATCTTGATCGCTTTAAGTCGATTAATGACCAATACGGTCATGATATCGGCGATAAGGTTTTGCAACATTTCTATTCTCGCTTGAGTCAAACGCTACGCAACTTAGATCGATTGGGTCGCTTTGGCGGTGAAGAATGGTTGTTAGTCATGCCTGGAATCGATAAACAACAAATCGAAACCGTATACCAGCGGCTACAAGAGGCTCTCTCGAACTTTCATGTCGAAGGTCTTCCAGACATCCACCCCGTCACGTTTTCACTTGGCGTCGCTTACTTTAGCCCAAACAAAAGCCTTGAAACACTCATCAAAGAATCGGATGTTGCCGTTTACTATGCCAAAGAAGCTGGACGAAACTGCTGGCGAGATTAGCTTACGGCATTGAAACTCGTATACCATCGACATAAGTCAACACCGTTATAAATAAACACCGCTATAAATAAACATCACTAAAAGTAAACAATGACCCACTCCTTAGCATCACCGTCAATCGGCCGCCATACCGTTATATTTCTGATATCTCTTATTTGCAAAGCATTCGCGAAGCGACTATTCATTGACGGTGACATTTCAATACTGCAGTAAAAAGAGGTCCTAAGCTTACCTTCCGTGACATCTTGAAAAGAAGCACGAGTTAATAACGTTGCTTGTATCTTCTCGTTGGCCAAATCCAATAACGTCCGAGTCATGTTTTCAGCGAGTGAAGTAACACGATCAGTCGCCTGAGTTGAAGAAATCTGAATGGATGAATGAGTTAGCTCCGCCCGGCAAAGCGAGCTGATGGTGATCATTAAGAGTAAAGTCAAGGCTACCGAATATTTCATTGTGATATTTTCCAAACCCGCGTCAAATAGATTATCAACATTTCATTTTATTGTGAGGCAATACCGTAAACGATTTGATTCAATGTTTGGCGTTAGCGATAACTTATAATAAAAGCTTTTGGCACCAGTATGACTCCATACCAAGCACTTTAACGTAAATTAGTCTGGGCTTTCATACACAATGCTCTTACAATCAAATATCTTGTAGTCAGTTTTTTACACTCAAATTAATATTGGCAATATTTATTGCAAAACAATCAGTAAACATAAGGACTCGATCATGATTAAAGTTGGTGACTCTCTTCCCGAAGCAACCTTTCAGTTATTGACCAAAGAAGGTGCATCCAATCCGACCACCAAAGACTTATTTGCGGGCAAAAAAGTCGTTCTGTTTGCAGTACCGGGTGCATTTACCCCTACCTGCTCTGAAGCTCATTTACCCGGTTTTGTGGTCAATGCCGATAAAATTAAAGCGAACGGTGTCGATAGCATTATTTGCCTATCGGTCAATGACTCCTTTGTAATGAAGTCTTGGGGCGAAGCCAGTAATGCAGAAGACATCATCATGCTTGCCGACGGTGGCGCTGCTTTTACTAAAGCCATCGGTCTTGAAATGGATACCGGTGATTTTGGCGGCGTACGTTCACAGCGTTATTCAATGATTGTTGATGATGGCGTGGTCACTCACCTAAATGTTGAGCAACCGAAACAATTCGAAGCCAGTACTGCCGACGTCATTCTTCAGCAATTAGGATAACGTTTTACTCATTCGACAGTGACCTCGACGCTGCCGAATGAGTCGCCAACTAACGTACTGGCGACTGCCTCTTTCTCGAATAAAGAACGACCTCTCGATTTTTTCGTTTCTACCCTTCGAAAAATTAGCCACTTCATCGAACTCACATGGTCTAGTATAAAACTCTACCAATACGGAGTTTGCCTTCATGACTATTGCCTTTATCTCCCATGGCGGAGGCCCTTTACCACTGCTCGGCGACCCTGGTCACCAAGAGATGGTTGAACACTTAAACTATTTAGCGAAGATCATACAACGTCCTAAAGAAATTTTGGTGATCAGTGCTCATTGGGAAAGTAACACCTTCACCATCACGTCGGGTGCAAAACCCGACATTATTTACGATTACTATGGCTTTCCGAATGAAAGTTATCAGTTACAGTATCCGGTGTCTGGCTCCCCCGATTTAGCGTCACAGGTTCACTCGGCTATCAAAAATCAAGCGTTGCCAGCAACACTTGATGCAGACAGGGGTTTTGATCATGGTTTGTGGGTGCCACTAACCCTAATGTATCCAAATGCCGACATTCCTTGTGTTCAACTGTCTTTGCACGAGTCACTTGATCCCAAACTGCATTGGCAACTCGGAAAAGCACTGCAAGATTTAAATCGTCCCGACCGTTTGATTTTGGGTTCCGGCTTTTCATTTCACAATATGAAGGGATTTTTCGAACAGCCCTCAACAAAGGCCATGCAAGACGCAAATAGTTCATTTGAAACTTGGTTAACAGAAACGTTACTGACCAAGCCATTAAACGCTGAGGAACAACAATCACGACTATTCGACTGGTCGAGTGCGCCTGGAGCACGAATGAGTCATCCTCGTGAGGAGCACCTAATACCTTTACATGTCTGCTTTGGAGCCGCGCAACGATCGGCGGATGAGCACTTTGCGGTGTCTATTCTTAATCGCCAATCCAGTACTTTTTTGTGGCATTAGCGATTGCAAAACGACTCTAATAGTCAACCTTATTGGGATTTTTCCGCCAGTCAGCAAGTACTTTCTCAGCAGACTCGAGCGCTAGATACTCCGATGCAATAAGGGTTGGCAACTGTTGTTCGGTAAACGCAGCATATAAGCGTGCGTCATCAAATCCGGCTTTAGCAGCGGCATCTTTTGTCGCTGCGTAAAACACCCGATCTAATCGAGCCCACACGATTGCACTTAAACACATTGGACAAGGCTGGCAAGACGCATAGATTTCACAGCCAGATAATTCATGACGCTCTAAGGTTTTACATGCGTCGCGAATGGCCATCACTTCTGCGTGGGCGGTGGGGTCGCAACATGACACTACCTGATTCCATCCTTGCCCTACCACTTGATCTTGATAGACGACCACTGCACCAAATGGGCCGCACCGACCACCTGCAGAATGCAAAGTGGCCAACTCGACCGCCAACTCTAAAAAATGTTGTTTTGAGGACCGTTGTTTTGAAGACGGTTGTTTTATAGACATAATGTTCTAAGGTTGTTTATAAATAATACCGTCTTTCATCACAAAATGAACCGACTGCATTAAGCGCATATCTTTTAATGGCTCTCCTTTAACCGCCACAATATCAGCAATTTTTCCTGCGGAAATCGATCCCAGTTCGTGGTCAACACGTAACAGTTTTGCCGCATTAATGGTCGCAGCTTGAATGGTCTCGATCGCGGGCATGCCAGCCTCAACCATATATTGAAACTCGCGGCCATTGAGTCCATGAGGAAAGACGCCTGCGTCAGTACCAAAAGCGATCTTCACGCCTGCTTTATAGGCCTTACCAAAGGTCGTTTGAATTTGTGGGCCAACGGCTTTTGCTTTTGGTTGAACAATCTTAGGATAGGTATCTGCTTTTTCAGCGACCCATTTTCCAGCCGTAATGGTTGGAACATAGTAAGTCCCTTGTTTACGCATCATACGCATCGCTTCAGCATCCATATAGGTGCCATGCTCGACTGAATGAACGCCTGCTTTTATCGCTCGCTTCATGCCTTCTACTCCATGAGCATGCACAGCGACGGTGAAGTTATAATCTTTTGCCGCGGCCATAATGGCATCGAGTTCTCGGTCGGTGAACTGCGGGTTATCACCACTTTTAGCCAGGCTCAAAACGCCACCCGTCACCGTTAACTTAATCACTTCACTGCCTTCTTTATAACGTTGCCGGACGGCTTCATAAGCATCGTCTGGGCCATTGATCACCCCTTCTGTTGGTCCTGGGCTACCCATCAATTCTTGGTTCACACCATTGGTTGGATCAGCATGTCCACCGGTTGTGGCAATGCTTTTGCCGGCATTGAAAATTCGCGGGCCTTTAATGGTGCGATTATCGATTGCCTGATCGATTTCACGAGTCACTCGTGGATCACTTCCTAGATCTCGAACCGTAGTAAACCCTGCCATCAAGGTCTTCTCGGCATTAACCACCGCGCGAATGGCAAAAAAGGACTGCTCATGGAAGAACTTTTCGGTGTAAGCCGATGGCGATGCCCCACTGGTTAGATGGGTATGCATATCCATTAATCCAGGCATAACGGTCGAGTCTTTCAGATCAATTACTTGTTCGCCAGCAATGTAGCCTTTAACCACCTTCACCACTCGCCCGTTATTAATGACAATCGAGCGCTCTGGAAGCACAGAACCAGACTCTGTATCGACCAAAAAGCCAGCATGAATCACTTGATCTGCCTGCAATGCGGTGCTCATTATGATCGTTAACACCAGCGTTACTAATTTCATATCGACTCCTAGTTTTCCTATTATTCTTATCGAACGTCGCTAACAATATTAAAGACTACCACTAGACTGGGCTTGCAAAAAGTTTCTTATGCCTAATTATTACTCAACGCCACATCAACGTTGATCAATCCATACTCATAGACATTAGCAACAAGCAATGCCAACCGACGGTATCAACCTGATAAACTCCCGCTAGGATGATGACCTTTTACTCATTGTTCAAACAAGTAACTCAACAGTCTATACCTATCCGTTATTTCACGAAAATAAAGGTCTCAGATATACCCTTGCGATATATTAGTAACATTGACCTTTCTCGCTAACCATAGCACCCTAGAGACTAGAAAAAAATGGAGGAACGATTCAGTGAAAGTATTAAAGTTTGGTGGCTCTTCGGTTGGTTCCGAACAAGGATTCAATAATTGCTTAACCGTCACCAGCGAGCAACTTTCAACCACGCAAGGCATTGTTGTGGTATCGGCGCTTGGAGGCATTACCGATCAATTGACGTCTTTACTTAGCAGCGCAAAAAGCGGACAACTGGACGAATCACTCTGGACATCCATTTGTGACCGTCATCATCAACGACTGACCGAACTGCAAACATTTGAGCAGTCATTGGGTCGCACTGAATCGTTTAACTGGAATCACTGCCAAACCGCCATCGAAAGTCAATTACACTTGATTCATCAAAAGTTACTTGGCATAGAGCTGCTGCAGCACGCAGATGAACAAACCACTGCGCTGGTACTGGGAAGCGGTGAAGAGTTATGCGCGACCTTGTTTTCAAGCGCATTACAAATGCTATTGCCCAATGCCTCAATACAGTGCATCAATAGCCGACAGGTTATTAAAACCGATGGCTCTGTACTCGATGGCATTTATGACGAAGAATTATCACGTGTTGCTGCGTCTCAATTTCCCATGCAAGACGATATTTGGATTTGCCCCGGCTTTATCGCCATGAACGAGGAGCATCAACCAACGTTGCTCGGTCGCAATGGTTCTGATTTGTCGGCGGCTATTTTAGCAAGCCTTTACCGAGCCAAAGAGTTACAGATATGGACCGATGTCGATGGCGTTTACAACGCCGATCCGTCACGTGTTCGTCAGGCTAAAGTAGTTTCGCAACTCAGTTACCGTGAAGCAATGGAGCTGTCTTATTTTGGCGCTAAGGTTCTTCATCCAAAAACCATTGCTCCCATTGCCAGCCATCAGATCCCAACGCGAATAAAAAACACGCTTAACCCTGACGGAGAAGGCACGTTGATTACCGCGCAGAGTTCTTCTTCAAATCACGACCGTATCGCCGGTGTTACATCCCTCGATAACCTAGCCATTATCAATTTATCAGGGGCCAACTTAAAAGGAACGGCCGGACTCGCAGAGCGAGTCTTTCATTGTGTTTCTGCACAGAACATTTCTATTGTGCTTATTTCACAAGGCTCATCTGAATACGCTATTTCTATCTGCGTAAAACAATCGGATGTTGTTCCCGCAAAACGCGCGATAGAAAAAGAGTTCAAACTCGAAATTAAACACCAACAAATGGATCCCCCAGAAATTCGAGACCGCTTATCATCGATTACTGTTGTTGGTGACAGTATGAAGCAGACGCATGGTGTTGCTGCAAAGTTTTTCTCAGCCTTAGCGCTTGCCAATGTTAATATTATTGCCATCGCTCAAGACTCTTCTGAAGGTTCCATCTCTGCCGTGGTACGACAAAGTAAAGCGGATGTCGCTTTGAATAAAGTATTTGAATACTTTTTTGAGTGTCCAAGAACCATTTCTGTCATTTTATACGGAGTGGGTACTATCGGAGCTGAGCTACTTAGCCAAATAGAAACTCAACAAGCCAAACTGAGAACACAACGAATTGAATTAAAGGTGGTGGGCATTGCCAACTCTAAACAACTGCTTTGGCGCGGAGATGGACTATCACTCAATAACTGGAAGAAAAATCTTGCACTTTCGAAACTGAGTTCAACCACCGAGCAACTGTTGAAGTCTCTCGAAAATTCTCGCCCAATAAATCCCGTTTTTGTCGATTGCACCAGCAGCGACCAGTTAAGCGGTCAATATAATCAGCTGTTCGAACATGGTTTGCATATCGTTGCAGCAAATAAAAAGGCCAATACCTCGTCGATTCAGAATTATCAAAAACTGCGTCAAAACGCTCACCGATATCTGCGAAAATTTGCTTATGAAACGAATGTTGGCGCAGGCCTTCCCATCATTGCCAATATTCAAAATCAAGTCCGCAGTGGCGATCAGCTGTTAGCTTTTGGGGGAATTCTATCGGGTTCGCTGTCGTATATCATGGGAGAATTAGATAATGGCCTGGCTTTTTCAGAGGCGGTAAAAAAAGCCAAAGAAAAAGGATTTACCGAGCCCGATCCGCGAGATGATTTAAACGGTATGGACATTGCGCGAAAGCTATTAATTATTGCACGAGAATTTGGCGCTGAAGGCGAGCTAGACGATGTGATCATCGAATCTCTGCTGCCTCCTGAATTGTTTGCTAAAAATAGTATTGATGAGTTTATGCAAGCGCTGCCTGAAGTTGATCGCTCTATTCAACAACAAGTAGAACAAGCAAAAGCACAAGGGCAGGTTTTACGCTATGCTGGAACCATCGATCAAAACGGGCAAATGAAAGTCTCTTTGATAGCGGTTAATGCTTCTCACCCGCTTTTTCCAATTAAAGATGGTGAAAATGCGTTTTCATTCCACACCCAACGATATGATCCGGTTCCTTTGGTGATTCGAGGTTATGGCGCTGGAGCCGATGTGACTGCGGCGGGCGTGTTCGGCGATATTCTTCAGTCAGTTGTTTCTTAGGAGTTACTAATGCCTTCTATAACGGTTTTTGCCCCAGCTTCAATCGGTAACTTTATCGTCGGATTTGATGTGCTTGGTGCTGCGATTAAAACCGATGACCGCTTACTCGGTGACACTTTAACCATCAGTGATGATAAGCCAGCGGGCTATTCAGCCGAAGGCGAGTTTGCATTTCGATTACCGCAAGACAAAGACAACTTAGTCATTAAAACCGCAAGCTTTTTCAATCAGCAATTAGCCTTGCTGCAGCCAGACATAAAGGCGCAAAAATTAACCTTTAAATTGTCAAAAAACTTACCCATCGGTAGCGGCCTTGGTTCAAGCTCCTCGTCAATTGTTGCGACACTGTATGGATTAAACCAATGGTATCAGTCACCTTTTAGCCAAGATCAATTGCTACTTTGGAGCGCAAAAATTGAAGGAGGTAATGCTGGCGCTGAACACTACGACAATGTAGCGCCTTGCTTATTAGGCGGGTTGCAATTAATCAATGAAGAAGCGCTTCCCGTTTGCCGACGCTTGCCATTTTTTAATAATCTTTACTTTGCCTTTTGTTTTCCAGATATTGAAATTACCACGCGCAAAGCGCGCGAAGTTTTACCAAAAACGCTAACCTTGCAGCAAGCCATAAATATGCAAAAACGCTTGGCTACTTTTACTGCGGCTTGCTTTGAACACGATCAATCGAGTGCCATTCAATCATTGCTCGACGACTCAATTCAACCTTCAAGGCAATCGTTAATTCCTAATTTCGATCAGGCGCACCAACTCGCACTCAACAATGGTGCTTTAGCGTTTGCAATATCGGGATCAGGTCCTACTTGTTTTGCGGTTTGCCCTTCTCAAGAAATTGCGCAAACACTCGCACCTCGCCTGCAAAAGACCTTGCAACAAGGACCGCACAGTTTTCATTGGGTTAGTCAGATTGATGAGCTAGGCGCGCGGCTGCTGTAACATAGCAACCGCCAAACGTCGGTCACTTCCTCTTGGAAAGTGACCGTTTAGATTATTTCGATGGCATGTTTTTCGAGTAGAATATTTCAAGCATTTCTTTTTCAACACTGTCTTTGATTTGCTTGATTTCTGGATCTGTGAATTCACTGACCCCAGAACCAAAAAGATAATCATCGGCATCGATTTCTTTACGAATCATTTTGGTATGAAACGTATTTTCTTGATACACATTAACATCGATCATTTGATATTCATCTTGCGTATCATCGGATAAATAATTCTGAATCGAATTGATTTCATGATCAATGTAATGCTTAGTCCCATCGACATCGCGAGTAAAGCCTCGTACTCGATAATCCATAATGACAATATCTGAGTCAAAACTGTGAATTAAATAATTTAACGCTTTCAGAGGAGAAATAACCCCGCAAGTAGACACATCAATATCAGCACGAAATGTACTGATACCATTGTCAGGATGGCTTTCAGGATAAGTATGCACCGTGATGTGACTTTTATCTAAGTGCGCGACGACCGATTCTGGCAAAGGTCCAGGGGTTTCATCGAGTTGTTCTTCTTTTGGCTCAATTTCATGCTCGGCAATTAAAATCGTCACAGATGCACCGTGCGGATCATAATCTTGACGTGCAACATTTAGCACGTGAGCACCAATAATTTCAGTAACGTTAGTTAGAATTTTAGTTAAACGCTCTGCGTTATATTGCTCATCGATGTATTCAATATACTCATTGCGATGCTCAGGCGTTTTCGCATAGTTAATATCATAGATATTAAAGCTCAACGACTTTGTTAGGTTGTTAAACCCGTGGAGTTTTAACTTCTTATCCATCTAGCGTTTAATCTCAAGGTTAAAGAATGTTCAATTAGGGGCGGTATTTTAGTGCAGAAACCACGGATTTTACAGTTTAAATTCAAGGGATTCTCCCAGTCAGGGCAAAGCCAGCGGTTTAGTTCGATAGTCTTAGCCAAATAGCCGTCGACCAACTTTCACAACCCCTTGAATTAGTTAACTATTATTCAGAGATTCGCATTGAGCGACGCAGTTCTCCAACGCACTCAAATAAGACTCTCCAAATAAATTCAGATGATTGAGCCAATGATACAGGTTGTAAATAGCGGCTCGCTCTCTCCAATCCGCTGGTACGTCGGCCATGCTTTCATAGCCGGCGTAAAAGGCGGGCGGAAAAGCACCAAACATAAGAGTCATCGCTAAGTCAGCTTCGGCCCATCCAAAATACGCAGCAGGATCGATGAGCTTTGGTCCGCCGATCGAGAACATTAAATTGCCTGACCACAAATCGCCATGCAGTAAAACCGCTGGTGCTTCAGGAATTACATTCGACAACTGATGGCCAATCCGTCGAATACGACTAACCATATTCGAGCTCAACCGTTGTTGTTGCTTCGCCATCGCCAATTGGGCCAACAGCCTTTGTTGTTGGAAAAAGACCCAGCCATCATCCGCCCAACCATTCCGTTGTTGAGTTGCACCACAGTAGTTATCAAACTCAAAACCGAATCTTGGAGAAGTCGTCTGATGCATCTTAGCCAAAAGCACACCGGCATCGAACCAATCATTAGCTTGTGGAGGCTTTGGTTCAACCCACGCTAAACAAAGAAAATCTTTTTCGACGGCCAAAACCTGAGGGGCGCAATTAGGCACACATTGATTCATCAACCTCAATGATTGTGCTTCAGAGGTAAACATTGTGTCAGTTGTTCCCGCTTGAGCCGTGCTTTTCACAAAGACGCATTGTCTGGTTTCAAGCTCAACTCGATAGCTTTGGTTGACACACCCACCGCTGACCGCAGCAATCGATTGGATCTCTGTCGCCAAATGCTCGGCTAACCTCTCGGCCCATGAAGGATTCACACGTAATTCCGCAAGTAATTGATTAATAGTAAGTTTCATTCTACTCAAGATGACACTGAAACTAAAACTAGGTACACTCGATTCATCCACCTTTTGCCTAACTGAGAGTTAAAATGATTCGATTCAGTGTTCTTGTGGTTTTGTTGCTGACCAGTCTGGTGAGCTTCGCTCAACCCACACTTATCCATAATATCGCTGGCTACACCATGACGGGTAAACCGGGCGCAGAAGCCAAGCTGGTTCAATTCAACAGTTTGGTGTTTGATCAGGGTAAAGTCGTGTTTACCGGCGATACCGCCATTGCGAAACAACAATACCCGACTGCAAAGGCCATCGATGGGCAAGGTAAAACATTACTTCCAGGACTGATCGATGCGCATGGCCATGTTCTTGGTTTGGGCGAAGGGCTTACCAGTGTCGATTTGCGCGGAACCAAATCCATCAACGAGGCCGTTGAACGAGTTACTGAGTTTGCACGAAACAACCCTAAACAGCGCTGGATTACAGGACGAGGTTGGAACCAAGTTTTGTGGCCAGATAAAGTCTTTCCACATCGCCAGGCGCTTGATGCATTAAAGATTAATAAGCCCATTGTGCTGAGTCGAATAGACGGTCACGCTGCTTGGGTAAACAGTAAGGCGTTGGAGATTGCGGGCATCAATGCACAAACACCCGATCCCGATGGTGGACAAATCATTCGTGATGCACAAGGGCAGCCCACCGGCGTCTTAATCGATACCGCTGAGTTTTTGGTTACCAAGCATCTTCCAAAAACCAGCGAACTTGAACTTAATTTTGCGCTCGATAAAGCATTTGATCACCTTCTAAGGTTAGGCATAACCAGTGTTCATGATGCGGGCATCGGTGAAAACCTATACCGGTTGTATCAACAAAGACAACAGAAAAACCAACTGCCAATACGCATTTATGCCATGCTCGACGGAAGCTCCGCAAAATTGACTCAGTGGTTAAAAGCCGGCTTTGTTGCCGATGAAGAAGACAAGTTATCGATTCGCAGTGTCAAGCTCTACTCCGATGGAGCCTTGGGCAGTCGAGGCGCAGCTATGTTAGAGCCCTATTCCGATAAAGGCGATCACAAGGGTTTACTCGTCACCCCTCCAGCGCAGTTAACATCATTAATCGAACAAGTACTGGCGGCAGGCTTTCAAGCGAATGTTCACGCCATCGGCGACCGAGGTAACCGACTGGTTCTAGACGCCATCGCAGCGGCATACAAGAAAGGCTTCGGGAACGATCTACGGCACCGAATTGAGCACACCCAAGTCGTCGCAACGGTGGATATTCCAAGGCTCAAAACCCTCAACCTGATTGCCAGTATGCAGCCGACCCATGCAACCAGTGATATGAATATGGCTGAAGATAGAGTGGGTAAAGACCGATTAAAAGGCGCTTACGCATGGCGAACCATTCTTGATCAAGGCACCATTATCGCTGCAGGCTCAGACTTTCCGGTTGAATTGGCCAACCCGTTTTTAGGCATTCACGCAGCGGTGACACGCCAAAATACGCAAAACCAGCCTCCGGGAGGTTGGATTCCCGAACAGCGTATGACCTTACAAGAAGCTCTGCGAAGCTTTACCCTCGATGCCGCCTACGCTGCGCACCAAGAGCAGAGCTTAGGCAGTTTAGAACCAGGGAAATGGGCAGACTTCATTATTGTCGATCGAGACATCTTTAATCGGCCAGTAGAAGAGTTGTGGAAGGCGGACGTTTTAGAAACCTGGGTTGCAGGTGAAAAAGTCTATCAAAAATCGTTATAATGGGCGGGTAACTCGCAAACGATGAATGTTGAAATAGGAGAAAGTAATGGTTCGAGCAACTGCCCGTCACCTGTTGGTTGACAGTGAAGAGAAGTGTAATGATATCAAACAGCAGATCACCGATGGTGCTGATTTTGCCGAAATGGCCAAGCAACACTCAAGCTGCCCCTCTGGCCGCAACGGCGGAGAACTTGGTGAGTTTGGTCGTGGTCAAATGGTAAAAGAATTTGATGAAGTGGTTTTTTCTGCTCCTGTAAATACGGTACAAGGCCCAGTTAAGACACAATTTGGTTATCACCTCCTAGAAGTAACCAGCCGCACTGAATAATTCAGTCGACCTGGTTTACTTTGCGCCAGACGTTGAGTTTGGCGCGTCCTAACTTTGATTAAACAGGAGTACTTATGACCCCCAATCAACGGACCGAAATAGAAGCGGCTGCGTTTCGACGACTATTGCAACACCTTGATGAAAACAAAGATGTGCAAAATATCGATCTAATGATTTTGGCGGATTTTTGTCGTAACTGTTTGGCGAAATGGATGGTAGAAGCGGCGGATAACTTAGAGCAGCCTCTCGACTACGAAGCCGCTCGAGAAATGGTTTACGGTATGCCTTATTCTCAGTGGAAAGAACAATTTCAAGCACCAGCGACGCCGGCACAACTGACCGCTTTTGAAGCACGACAAAAAGCCAAGCGAAATAATACCTAAAACAATGATCCTGTAAAACTTGGCCAGACGCTATGGAAAAATACGAAGAACTACTCATTTCTCTAAGACGAATCATTCGTTCAATTGACTTGCATTCCAAACGACTTAACAAAGAATCCGGTATGACCGGTCCGCAATTATTGGTGCTGCAAGTTATTGAAAAGCAAGACGGTGTAACCGCTAAAGATATCGCGGATAAGGTCAATCTGAGTCAAGGAACGGTCACCACCATTCTCGATCGTCTTGAGTCGCGCGCCTTAATTCGTCGTGAGCGCAGTCAACTCGACCGTCGTCGAGTGTCATTACACCTCACTGAACCCGCCGTTGACTTGCTTCACAAGGCCCCGAAGCCATTGCAAGATCACTTTATTGAGCGCTTTAAACACCTAGAGGAGTGGGAACAGAACTTATTACTGTCTTCGTTTAGCCGAGTGGCCTCAATGATGGATGCCAGTGACATTGATGCCGCGCCGCTATTAGAAATATCCGAAGTCATCGGCAAAGAGCCATAGCTAAACTCAATTATCTTCGAGACATAAGTCAAGAACGGTCTTCATCAGTAGGTTGGCGCCTTGTTCGATGTCATCCCAATGTGACCACTCATCTGGCGCGTGAGAGATTCCGGCTACGCTTTGCACAAAAATTAACGCTGTCGGTACTAAATCAGCAAAGAACTGACAATCGTGTCCAGCACCGCTAGGCATTCTCATAAAATCCAATTGCGCAGCCTGAGCATTGCGCTCGACTTGCCCCACCAATTCATCGGAAAAATGCCTAGGCTCAAGCCAGCTCAATTGCTCATACTCAAACTTTAAGTTGTGTTTGCGCGCAATCGCCGACAGTACTTTATTACACGAAAGTGCAACGTCTTTCATTACCTGATGGTCCATATCACGGCCAACCAAGGTAAAGTGAGCTTCTCCTGGAATGGTATGAGCAAACCCAGGTTTTAATTCTACTCGGCCTATGGTTAAACGCGTGTATTCAGAGCCATCTTCATCAATAATTCGACTGAGCTCATGAGCAAAATCAGCAACCCCCATAAATGCATCACTGCGCATATGCATCGGTGCGGTCCCGGCATGATCGGCTTTACCAACAAACTTAATCAGCCACTTGAAAACACCAGAAATTCCGTCCACGACCCCAACCGACTTTTTCTCGATTTCTAACACTGGGCCTTGCTCAATATGCAATTCTAAAAAAGCTCGAATAGATTTGGGATCACGCTTGGCGTGCAATGCATCGTGAAGGTTAAACCCGCATTTTTCTAACGCATTCTTAAGGGATTCACCATTGGGATCTTGGGCACGCTCTAGCCACTCAAGAGTTAAGTTTCCGGTAAGCGCTTGAGCGCCTAGCATTCCACCAAAACGCCCCTCTTCTTCACTGGTGCCGATGACTTCGATGGGCCGATTAATCGGGATATTATTTTCAGCAATAACGCGAACGCATTCCATACCCGCCATCACACCTAACGTTCCATCAAACATACCGCCAGCCGGAACCGAATCTAAATGCGAACCGATGAGCACCGCTGGACGATCGGAAACTTCAGGACGGTCAGGAGGCACATAGCGCCCACAAACATTACCAACGCCGTCGAGAAAACAATTCATACCAAGTGCTTCGAACTGTTCTTTCACCCAAGCTCTTGCTTGCATGTCGACGTCGGTTAACCCTTGTCGATAAATACCTTTATCGTTTGGGTTATAGCCATATTGGGCGAGCGCATAAAGGTCTTTCTCTATGCGCTCTACTTGAATAGGATACTGAAGTGATGTTGCTATTTGAGACGAGATAACTAGCCTCCAAGGCAAATTTTATGATGACTTTTTTTCGACTTGCACGGCAACTGCTTGCACGCCTCGGTCAGTTTTACTGACCTTAAATGCAACGGCCTGATTCGGTTTCAAGTAATGGTAGCCATTGGTTTCGATGTTTGAAGAATGAACAAATATACTGTGTTTATCACTTAACTTAATAAAGCCAAACCCTTTTTTTCGGTTAAACCAGTCTACTTTTCCACTCAGCTTAAATTTAAATAAACGAGCCAGTGTTAATAACATAATTTTTTCCTAATGGTTCTCCACCAGACGATAGAAATCCAAAACCGAATAAAGACGTTCATTTGCATAAATAGTGCCTTTCACCAATGATTTCTGGTCAGTTACATCCGTTGTACGTTCGACCTCTTCGGGATCGAAGTGGATGATTTCTTCAACACTATCGACAGTTATGCCAATAAAATTATCATCAAAAGACAAAGTAATTATTCGCCAGTCTTTCTGCGGTTCGGAGTTTGCTAAATCAAATAACAATCGTCCGGAGTAAATGGTCGCGATGCTGCCACGAATATTCAGTATTCCCATGATGCCATGTGGGGCACCAGGAACCGGAGTAGGCTCAGTAAAATGAAAGATTTCTTCAATATCGGCTATCGGATGACAGTATCGAGTACCTTCAAGTTTAAAGGTGATCCACTGCCATTCTTGAGGTTGCGATCGAACTTCAGATTCAGTCGCTAAATTCGCTTTATTGTCACTCACAAGTTACCGCTTACTCCGTGATCGTTTCGGGCGTCGCTTTTCATAAATGGGGAAGACTTTAACTAGGTTCCCCTCCAATGGGCTACCATTAATGATATTGATGGCAGCCTTTGCATCTTGATTATAGCGCATCTTGAGGATTCCTATCTTATTATTCTGCTCCTCTTGGACTTCGACATGGGTAACCTCGCCGAAATCCGAGAAAGCATCCTTCAGTATTTCCCCGGTGACTCGATCCGATAAGTTTTCTACGCGAATCTTCACTTTAGCGCACCCCTTAAGCGGCCCAACCCAGCTGCTCAGCTTGCTTAGCGGCCTGTTTGGGTATGTCGGTAGCGACAAACTTCTGATGCATAATTTGCACGCCAATGACATGATTAATCACCGCGTCCATTTGCACGCGATCATGGTGTTCAGATTGACTGTCGCCTTGCGTCTTAATCATCTGAGCAACCGCTTGCGCATCAAGAAGCCCGGCCCCCTCGATTTGCTGCGGCGTAGCAAATTCTTCGACTAGCTTCATCAAAGCGGCCCACTTTTGTTGATCACGGTGTGCAGGCGGAGCCATAAAGGCAAATTTTTGTCGTTTATATAAGGTTTCCGGAAGAAGCCCTTTCATCGCCTCTTTCAACACATACTTTTCAACCGGACCTTTGATTCGTAATTGCGGTGGAACACGAGTCGCAAACTCCGCCAGATGATGATCGAGAAAAGCAGGACGCGCTTCCATTGAGTTTGCCATATCGACTCGGTCACCACCCCAAGTCAAAATTTGACCTTCGAGCATGGTTTTAATCCAGACATACTGGGCTTTATCGAGCGGATGACGACCTTGCAACATCGATAAATCGAAGGTATCTGCAATTGCCGCTCCGGGATCGTAATCCTTGAGCCGCTCTCGGCGGTCAGCCGTCAATAGAGATTCCGCAATAGTGTCGCAGTGTAACCAAGGCTGCAAACACGTCGGCGTAAAGCCAACAAAACTCGAAATAGCTTTCGAGTTGTACTCTTCTCGAGGCAACATAGCACCTTTAAACAACGCATTATTTTGTTCAAGCGATGACTTCCAAATTTTTCGTTGCTGAGTATCGAGATCAGACAAACCATACAGAAACATATCGTTTCTAAACGAAGGATAACCCGCAAACAATTCATCTGAGCCCTCGCCCGTCAAAACCACCTTGTAGTTGACCGAGTTCACTTCTTGACTCATCAATAATTTTGCAACACCCAAGGTGTTGTAAATGGTCCGCTCGGTGTGCCATATCGTGCGTTCAAAATTTTCATACAAATGTTCAGCAGACAAACTTAGCACATGTTGATCAGCACCGACTTTATCGGCCATCTCTTTCGCAATAGGGGTTTCATCGTATTCTTTATCGTCGAATCCAATCGTAAACGCTTTAACGGGATCTTGACTGACCGCTTGCGACAAACCCAGAATCGAACACGAATCAATGCCACCCGATAAGTAAGCGCCCACCGGAACATCGGCCGTCAGTCGATGCTGCACGGCTTCCAAAAGCTGCTCGCGCACAGCTTCAATGTAATAGTTTTCATCGGGATTAATGTCATGATCATCCGCTTGAGGGAAGCTAATATCCCAGTATTTATGTTCCTCTATTTTTAACCCCGAGCGCGTTCGTTTAACTTTAACGACATGCCCCGGTTTAACCTGATGAATCCCTTTGAATGCGGTAGATCCGGGAACCATCACTTGAATGAGTTGGTGGAAGAGTCCTTCTTCATCGATTTCTCGCTCTACTTCTGGATGGGCAAACAGGACTTTCAGCTCGGAGCCAAACACCACTCCGTTTTGAGTCTGAGTCCAATACAGCGGCTTAATACCAAACCGATCTCGAACCAAGTAGAGCGCGTCTTCTTCATTGTCATACATGGCAAAAGCAAACTCACCACGCAGCTGCTCTAATGTTTTTTCCAAACCGTATCGAGGAAACAAGTGCAAAATAATTTCTGAATCTGATTTTGTTTTAAACTGCGCACCATCTGCGGTTAGCTGAGCTCGAATTCGCTGATAATCATACAGCTCACCATTTTTAGTCAGTAACAGACGCTGATCATCGGTCTGAAAAGGTTGACGACCGCGAGATTCGTTCAAGTCAATAATAGATAAGCGCGCGTGGCTAAATCCTACTCCGCGCTCAGAAAGCACTTTGTAACCAAAACCATCGGGACCTCGATGATATTGAATGGCAGCCATGTTTACTAAAAGTTGAGGATCAATAGGACGACTCGGATCGCGATGAAAAACACCAGCAATTCCACACATATTCTTCTCCTGTTTCTAACAGTCTGATAACTATTTGGTTGTCTGATTGGCTGACGCTTTACACGATATCCATCACGCGTTCGGTTCGCTGACACATGCAAGTTAACAGTGCCATACGTAAAAATACCGCTCCTCGCGCTTGCGAGAAATACCAGTTGTGACTGGTCGTATCTAACTCCGTCGACAACTCTTCTCCGCGCGCTAACGGATGCATGATAATGGCGTCTTTTTTCAGAGGAGCATTACTGTCCAATACAAACTTATCACCAAAAGATTCAAACGTATTTCCGACCCAAGCAATGGCATTGATATAAACAATATCTAGCTCAGGCAATTTATCGTAGAGTTCGGTACTGACTGAGACGTTAAGCCCTTTATTTTGAAGATGCTCAATCTGCCCTTCATCGAAAACCTGCGTATTCGAGCCATCATGAAACACCGTTACTTCATCAAAAAACTCAGGGAAAATAGCCAACACCTTTAATAAGCTTCGCACCGTTCTCATTTTGTTGGGAATACCAACGATGCCCATCTTTATTTTTGGCGTATTTTCACAGTCTGAAATCAAACCAGGTCGCCATTTTAAAATGGTGTACAAGTCGGCCAGTGCTTGAGTGGGATGCTCATCAGTACCATTTCCCGCATTAATAATGGGAATTCGTAAACTATTCATCATCAATCGAACCGATTCTTCATTGCTGTCTCTCAATACTACGCAATCGCCATAGTTATTGAACATTTCGCCGACATCTTGCAAAGATTCACCTTTCGCAATTCCTGTCGTCGAACGGTCGGTGATCGACATAATATCGCCACCTAAACGGTGCCATGCACTTTCAAATGATAGTCGAGTACGAGTACTAGGTTCATAGAATGCACTGATTAAAATTTTACCTTTCAGCGGAGAACTAAAACGCTCAGGGTTGCCCTCGTACTTTGCAGAAAGCCGAAATAACTGTAGCAACTCGTCACGAGTGAATTGGTCCGCTGATACTATGTGCTGTTCAGCTAAATTCTTTAAGTGATCACCTTCCTCTTGAATCGCTTTTAGCAATGCTTTTGGATGCGCATCACCATATACGTCCAGTTTTTCACGAGAAAAACACACTTCTTCATTGGAGATGGGTTCTACCATAACTGTTCCTTATGCCAGTCGATAATTACTAACGCGATTAAAATAATGGGAGCCAGTGCGGCTAAACCGACCGCACCATAAACTAATATTTGAAACCAAAAATAACTCATTAACATGACATTACTCCTCACTTTGGAGTTGTTGCCAATTGTATTGCTGATCTTTCACAGCTAAACCAATCAAACAAATGAATAAAGAAACAGCGCAAGAGGTTAAAGCCGCAACATAAAAACCAATAACAAAATAGGCAATTAGGCCACAAAGCGTCCCTAAGCCCATCGCAAAAGCAGCAGCTACGCCATTTAAACGACGATAATAGAGACCAAAAACGATCGGAAAAATAGTGCTTGCGACAAACGCGCCTGTAAAGTTAAGCAGTGAACCGAGTGTGGCTACTTTGGGAATACACAATAGCCAGGTAATGACTCCTAAAACTAATATGGAGTATTTACTAAAACGGAAAAGATGATCGTTCGAAACATTCTTGTTGATCAGTCCTTTATAAATATCTTTTGTGATCAAATCACTGGTTGCCGCTAATAAAGAATCTAAACTGGATGCCAATGCAGAGAACACCACAATAAACACAAAGATTGCGCCGACTTTCCCTAAAATTTGAGCGGCGATCAATGGCCCTATCATATCGGCACTTTCAGGATAAACGTCTAAAGAAAATGCGGCCATGGCAACAAACCCAGTAACGATGGGTATCGGTAACCATAGTAACCCCGAAGTTAGAAACGCTTTTTTACCAATATTTTCTTTGAACGCAAAGGCTCGCGACCACCATACGTTTGAATGGAAAATTTCACCGATACCAAAAAATATATTGTTAAATAAAAACATGATTGCTGCAGGAAACAATAGATTTAATAATTGCGGGCTTTTGTCTTCAACATTGTTATAAATAACATCGAGGCCAATATCGGTAATGCCAATGTATGCGATTAAAATGACGCCACATAAAATAATAATGGTTTGCACAAAGTCCGTTGCGATCACTGCCTTTAATCCGCCCAGTAATGTATAAGCAACACAAATGGCTAAAATGGCCGACATACCAATAAAATAATCTAAGCCACTCAGCGCCGACAATAAAATACCTCCAGCCATGCCTAAACTGACTAACCAACCAAAGGCATAACACAACGACACCACAAGAAAAATAATCCACGCCCAAAACCCATAGCGCTTGCGAATAAAATCTCCGCACGTGTAGCCGTGAGGCATCAGTGCTTTAATACGTTTTGCCATGGGTGCAAATAAAATTAAACCCAATGCGGCTAACGAATATCCGATCATCCCCCACACCCCAAACTGATAAGTCAATTGAGGCGCTACCAACGTAGTATTACTGGTGATCCAAGTGGCCATCGCGGTTGCTGAAGCAAATGCAAATCCAACGTTCCGACCGGCGAGCATAAAATCATCGAGCGTTTTGTTGTTTCTACCCAACCACCAACCAAAAGACACCCACAGCAGCCCAAAAATAACAACAATAGTAAGAGCCCATTCTGTAGATATAGCAACAGAGGTCATGAGTAATCCTAGTTTAATGGCCGCGACGGCGAGATGAGAAAATAAGAACGCCGATCAATACGACAAACAAACTGAAACCAAGAGCAAACAATATAATTGCCAATGACAATGATCGATGTTTGACCACAACAGTTGCACTGTTGCTGGCTTGTTGTTGATCGTCGATCAATCGAAAAAAGTAGGTACCGTCTTGGTAACCAGTCAGCGAGATGCCCTTCATTCCAGACACCGGATATTCGACAGAAATGGTTTGAAAGGTCGCATCACTGGACACTTCCAAACGCTGAAAGTTTGAACTTGAATGTTCCCATCTCAAAGTATAATAACCCTCAGAGCTGGATTGAGAGGCAGGAGTTAATACGTCTTCAGCAACAGTCACTCGACTGACAAGACTCGCCAAAACCACCAATACAGTGCAAAAACGACGTAAGGTTTCCATTGAAAACGGATAAGCCTTTTTTAAAAACAAGCCCACATCCTAGATCAATATTACTTTGTGGTCAAATTACCTAGATCACAATTTTGTGAAGTTTTCATTTAAAACCAAACACTTAAATTGAGTATTTTTCAAACAGAAAAACCTAAAAAATAAGCTCTTCGGCTAAAAGAAACAGGTCGTCAACAAACACGGATAAGGACAATCCCTTTTGCACTCGATTGATGCATGGGTCGGTGAACAGCGTCAGTTTGACCCTGTCTTAGTGAGATCTAAGCGGTAATCGCAGAAAACGAAAAAACCTGATGAAGCCTACCATTTTCAACGTTTTGTCCAAAATGCTCGGTGGCTGCATGTAAATAGCGAGCAGGAAAGATGACCGCTCGGTTGAACCGGTAATCGACTCGTGCGAGTTCAACAAAACGCTGCTTGTAACAACCATCGCGAAGTAATTGCTGGCGCAGATCAATTAGTGGTTGATCAAGGCGCTTAGCGTCTGCGCTCGTTGGAACACGGGTAAGCTGTGTTCGTTTATGCTGAAAAAAGCTGGTTCCACAATCCAGTGGAATGTTTTTTGACAAATAAATGATCATGATCCAATGACTCATGGGTTCATCCCAATGTACGTTTGGTTTGTCGACTCGCTTCCCCGCTGAGAAAGTGTGAAACACCACGCCATTATCTTGTGGCGTTCCTCGCGGAAGAGAAAATTGTTTAATCGTTAGATTGGTTTTTTGCTGTACCAAGCTCAAAAAATTATCAACCACAAAGCCAGCTTCGGTGCGCCAGCCACTGACATCTTCTGGCTCAACAAAATTCATGGTTAACGCTCGCTTAATAACGTCATCCGGATCCGGATAAAAGTTATCAACCACCACTAAATTTCGGTAAAGCGATTTGACTTGGTCAGTTTCACTCAACAGGGTGATCGACATTTGTTCCCGCTCCTTGGTTTGCAAGTTTCGACATCAGCAGTCAAGACTTTCTTAATCTTAACGAATTCATTCTAAACCGTTAAGTTGTCCAGTAAATAAGTTCTTATCTTTCATTATTACTTTTATCTAACAAGATCGTATGATCAACCGAGAATCGAGTTTTTAACTTAGAAGAGTATCCTCAGGCAAGAAAAAGTGCCTGAGGATACTGGAAAGTAAAACTTAGGAACTAGAAGGACACTCGGCGATACTGCCGATAATTGGGAGTCCAAAAGTTCTTCTGAATTTTTTCGGCAAGCGCTTCATCAGAAATAGTTATCGCGACGTCATCTTCCATCGCTTGTCGAGCGACCGCATGAGCAATGGCTAAACTGACTTCACGAATATCGGATAACGGTGGTAGCAATGCGCCTTTGGCATGTTCCAATGAATATTGTGCCAGCGCTTCACTCGATGCCATCAACATATTATCAGTAACTCGACTTGCTCTCGTTGCAAGAACGCCAAGCCCTACCCCCGGAAAAATATACGCATTATTACATTGAGCGATCGGATAAGACTGCCCATTAAAAGGAACGGGCTGGAAAGGACTTCCCGTGGCAATGATCGCTTTACCTTCGGTCCAACGGATCAGATCTTCCGGTAGAGCTTCGCAACGAGATGTAGGATTAGACAGTGGTAAAATAATGGGGCGTTCGCAATGCTCAGCCATCATTTGAACAATTTCTTGAGTAAACACATTAGGTTGCCCTGACACACCTACCAATACGGTTGGCTTGGCATGCTTTACTGTGTTGAAGAAATCCACTCGCCCATGCTCGTTACGCGTCCAGCCTTCTGCAATCGATGCTTTTTGCGCGACGGGCTTTTGAAACGACTTTAAATAGTCCAAATCGTCGGTCAATAAACCACGACTGTCGATCAAATAAATACGCTCTCGAGCTTCAGACTCAGTCAATCCTTCACGTTGCATTTGCGCAATGATTTGCTCGGCAATGCCGCAGCCCGCTGAGCCAGCGCCAAGAAAAACAATGCGCTGATCTTTCAAATCTTGACCAATTTGCTTACAACCCGCCAACAACGTGCCAACGGTGACGGCAGCAGTACCTTGTATGTCGTCGTTAAAACAACACAGATCATCACGATATTTTTCGAGTAACGGCGTTGCATTTGTTGCCGCAAAGTCTTCAAATTGCAACAGCGCTTCTGGCCATCGACGTTTTACCGCTTGAATAAAGAGTTCGACAAATTCATAGTATTCATCACCAGTAATTCGCTCATGACGCCATCCCATATACATTGGATCTTCAAGCAACTCTTTATTATTGCAGCCAACATCTAACACGATGGGCTGCGTATAAGCAGGACTGATACCACCACAGGCCGTGTACAAAGATAATTTACCAATCGGAATTCCCATTCCACCAATGCCTTGATCGCCAAGCCCTAAAATTCGTTCTCCGTCAGTCACCACGATGACTTTGACATTATGCTTGGTTGCATTCTGCAACATATCATCAATTCGGTCTTTGTCTGGGTAAGAGATAAACAACCCACGCTTACGACGGTAAATTTTTGAAAAATCTTGGCAAGCTTTACCAACGGTTGGGGTATATATCAAAGGCATCACTTCTTCTACATGGTCAACGACCAATTTGTAGAAAAGCGTTTCATTAGTATCTTGTATGTTGCGTAGATAAATATGTTTATCGAGATCGTGAGTGAACCCCTTTAATTGCTCATAGCAACGGGCAGACTGCTCATCGATCGTTTCGATATTGTGAGGAAGTAAACCTTCCAAATTAAATGTTTGTCGCTCATATTCTGAAAAAGCACTCCCTTTATTAAGCAAAGGGGTTTCTAATAATACGGGACCGGCATAGGGAATATACAAGGGTCGTTTCTGACTGGACATTATTCGCTTTTCTCTCTCATTAAGCGGTTCAACTAAATTTTTTTCGACCATTCTTCGGTCGGATCCTAAGCACTGTCATTCAAATCAATCGCGCTGCTAGACTTATTCGTCGCTATTAAACGCTCAATTACCCTAAACTTAGCACTAAAGTAGCATAGTGTATCAAGGGTTTATTTTGCTAGTATGACTCATTGATCATATCTCAACTTTCTTATGGCTCACTTTCTGATGACTCGTTATGGGAGATGCTAGTCTCTAGAGAACTTAAGCCAAGGCTTTAAATTCTCGACATTCACATCACCTTATTCGCTGTACCATATGGAAGGGTATTGAAAATATGAGCCTTTCGAAGCAAAGGCTTTACATGAACGAAGGTTCATAAACGCACTTTCAAAAACGCTTTCTCAAAAAACAAACCAAGCCGCAAATTGACATCTACAACACCCTGCCAATTCTACGCGAATATTGCAAGGTGCGACATCTGACCATTGCTAATGTTTTGGCATAAGCCCATTAAACAATGGACTATTGCAAAACCCATGACTTTTTAAGCATCTGACAACCGAGAGATTAATTGATCAATATCCTGCTCGGTGGTGTAAATATGCGGCGACACGCGATTCAACTGCGATAGCTGTCGCTGAGCAAAATCCATCGGTCCAGCATCACTTTGCGAAATGGATGTTTCAATGCCCTCAGAGCGCAAATATTGGTGAAGTTGAGCCGCCGATCGGTGTTGATGTTGGAAAGTTATAATGGCAGAAAGGTCATTACCCGTATCACGCAATTCTACTCCCGGAACTCGACTCAACCGCTCTCGACACTCGAGACTAATCTGGGCGAGCGTTTGGTAAACCTGCTCGGGGTTCGCTAACAGTTCCATGAGAGCGACTTTTAATCCCATTCGACTGGCCCAGTTCGCTTCCCAACATTCAAACCGGCGGGCATCGCTTCGAAGAGACCAACGATCACAAGACAACAAGTTTGCAGCCACATGATCAGTGACAAGAGGATATAAACCAGCTTCTAACACGCGATCGGAGGTGTACAAAAATCCAGTTCCTCGTGGCGCACGAAGAAACTTTCGCCCGGTTGCAACCACAAAATCGCAGCGAACCTGTGATACGTCTAACGCTCTCTGCCTCATGCCTTGGCAAGCGTCTATGATCACATACCCATCGAATCCGGTTAGTTGGTCCGTCATGGCCCCAAGATCAGCAACACTTCCGTTGTGCGAACCCACCCAAGTCACCATCACTAACCGTGTTCGCTCTGTCACCAGCTGTTTCAGCTGGCTAAAATCGGGCGCTCCATCACGGTTACCCAGACAATGTATTGTTAAGTCGTAGCGCTGTTGCAGCTGCAGTAATGGTACCCAATTGGCACCGTACTCTTGCTGAGTCACCACCACTTCATCTCCTTGTTGCCATGGGATGCTCAATAAACTCAACTGTAAGCCTCGAGTTGCACTGTCTTGCAAAGATACTTGCGACGTTTGGCAATTCAACAGCTGCGCTATCAACTCGTAGAGCTGTTGCCAGTGCTCAGACTGCTGCTCTGCAAACCAGTAGCCTCCGATCATTTGTTCCTGGTGTAAATAATCACATTGGGCTTTCACGACACTGTTTGATGGCGTCGCTTGCCCGGCGGCATTCAAGTTAATAATTGAGAATTTAGACATCTGAATGACTTCCTTGCAGGTTCAATCGGCACCTCACACTTTAAACTAGACCTGTAGCAGAACGGTTAATTCTTCTTTCTGAATCAAGCACAACGCAGAAAACTTGGCGTCTTGAGCGCACCCAACGGATTAAATTAAAGTAATTTTATAAAAAATACGACTTTTTCAGTCATTGCCGTACAAAGCGCCTTTTAGCGAATAGAATTTCACTGGTAGAATAGCGCCAACTATATAAGCTAATTAACTTCGGAAATTGTTTATGCGCACCACACAATACCTTGTCGCCACATTAAAAGAAACGCCTTCAGATGCGGTTCTCACTAGTCACCAACTTATGTTGCGCGCTGGCTTAATTCGAAAACTTGCCGCAGCTGCAGGTCTGTACAGCTGGCTACCCACCGGACTTAAAGTGTTGCGAAAAGTTGAAGGTATTGTGCGTGAAGAAATGGAACGTGCTGGCGCACAAGAAATTTTGATGCCAATGGTACAGCCTGCGGATCTATGGGAAGAGTCAGGCCGTTGGGCGCAATTTGGACCAGAATTACTCCGCATAAAAGATCGGCATGACCGCGAATTCTGCTTAGGACCGACTCATGAAGAAGTGGTGACGGCGATCATTCGTGACGAAATTCGTTCTTACAAGCAATTGCCCGCTAACTTCTTTCAAATTCAAACCAAGTTTAGAGATGAAACTCGCCCACGCTTCGGCGTTATGAGAGCACGCGAGTTTTTAATGAAAGATGCTTACTCGTTTCATGTTGATGAGCAGAGCCTAGAAGAAACCTATCAACGCATGTATCAAGCTTATTGCAATATATTCGACCGCTTAGGGCTAGAGTATCGTGCGGTACTCGCCGATACCGGAGCTATTGGTGGCAATGCTTCTCATGAATTCCATGTTTTGGCTGACTCTGGTGAAGACGCGATTGCTTTCAGTGATGCCAGTGACTACGCCGCGAATGTTGAAAAAGCAGAAGCTGCAGCACCAACGATACAACGACCAGCGGCAACTCGTGAGCTTACAAAAGAAGCGACGCCGAATTGCGAAAGCGTAGAGCAATTGACTCAACACTTTAATTGCGACGCTCAACAAATTTTAAAAACCTTGTTGGTCGAGGGCGCTACAGAAGAGCATCCTTTAGTTGCTATTTGCTTACGTGGTGACCATCAATTAAACGAAATCAAAGCCGAAAAACATCCGTTGATTAAGGCACCTCTTACCTTAGCCAGCGAGCAACAAATTACTAGCATCGCGGCAAGCAAAGCCGGCTATATCGGCCCAGTGAACCTAAACCTCGCCATCATTGTTGATCGTGATGCGGCGGTTATGGCTGATTTTATCTGTGGAGCCAATGCGACCGGAGAGCATTACAACGGAGCTAATTGGGAGCGGGATGCAACCATCAGCGAAGTCTACGATCTGCGAAATGTCGTAGAGGGAGATAACGCACCGGATGGCAAAGGGAAGTTAACCATAAAACGCGGCATCGAAGTCGGACATATCTTTCAACTGGGTACGAAATACAGCGAAGCTATGAATGCCAATGTGCTGAATGAACAAGGTAAAGCCGTCACCCTCGCCATGGGTTGTTACGGTGTAGGTGTCAGCCGTATTGTCGCGGCCGCAATTGAACAAAACCACGATGACTACGGCATCATTTGGCCAGATGCTATCGCACCCTTTACCGTTGCCATCGTTCCGATGAACATGCATCGCTCACACCGAGTACAAGAAGCGGCGGAACAACTTTACGCCTCACTCAGTGAACAAGGCATTGAAGTTATTTTCGATGATCGGAAAGAACGACCTGGCGTCATGTTTGCCGATATGGAACTGATGGGTGTGCCTCATAGGATTGTAATTTCAGACAAAGGTATCGACCAAGGCACCTTTGAATACAAATCACGGCGAACCAATGAAAAAGTTGATGTAGCAATGGCCGACGCAGTCGACTTTTTAAACCAGAAACTCGCACTATAATTAAAGAATAACGGAACTACGCGATTGGGGCGTTCATTCACAATAAAATCGATATGTTAAGAACCACATTATTGTTACTCGTATTCTTGTCGTCTCACTGGTTGCTTGCCAACCAGGAGCGCCCCGACGACAATTTTCGCAACGAGCTGAAAGCTTTACTCGACGAAGAGCACTCCTTCACCGATCGCTTCGAAGCCGAGGTTTGGATGAAAGACATGTCGAAACGTCTGGCACGTCGGGCACCCAACGTTCCGGAAAAAGAGCGCTTTACCATTTTAAAGTTGACTCATAAATACGCGAAAGCCTACAAGCTCGATCCACAACTAGTATTGGCAGTGATGGAAGTTGAATCTAACTTTGAACGTTTTGCCATTAGCCGTGTTGGCGCTCGTGGATTAATGCAAATCATGCCATTTTGGAAAGAAGAAATTGGCCACCCTGATGACAACTTAATGGATATCGAAACCAACATTCGCTATGGCTGTGCTATCTTGAGTTTATACATTAAACGAGAGCGCAAAAACGTGACAAATGCATTAGCTCGTTACAACGGTAGTTACGGTAAAATGAAATACCCAATGAAAGTTTACCGAGCACTACGAAAACGCTGGAAAGCATGACCGCTCGAAACCACAAAACCGCGTTGGTCTTGTCCGGTGGCGGAGCACGAGCAGCTTACCAAGTTGGCGTTCTTAAAGCTGTTTCAGAGTTATTACCGCTAACCACTCATAACAATCCTTTCCCAATTATTTCAGGAACCTCGGCTGGCGCTATAAACGCAACCGTCACCGCGGCATACGCCCAACATTTTCGGTTGGGTATGCGTCGACTCGAGAATGTATGGGCAGAATTTCATTGCGACCAAATTTTTCGAACCGACTTTTGGGGCCTTTGGCGTAACTCGATGCGCTGGCTGCGCTTTTTAATTGGCGGTAAACATCGCGGCGCTATCGGCCTACTCAATAATGCACCACTCGCTGAGTTGCTTGATCGAGTTATTCCCTACCCACTTATTGAAAAAGCGATTGCGCAAGGCGCATTAGATGCGCTGTGTGTCACGGCCTCGAGTTACACCAGTGGCGAATCGATTTCGTTCTTTCAAGCTGCCGCCAATACGGATATCTGGCGTCGACATCGCCGCCGCGGTCACCCAGCTATCATTAACAAGCATCATCTGCTTGCCTCTTCTGCCATTCCCATGGTGTTCCCAGTCACTCGATTGGGCGACCACTATTGCGGCGACGGCAGCATGCGCTTTTTATCTCCACTGAGTCCTGCGTTGCACCTCGGTGCCGATCGCATTTTGGTGGTCGGTGTCGATCCAGTGTACGCTCCCAATGATGAGTTGTCTCACCCAGAGGGATATCCGACGATTGCAGAAATCGGTGGGCATTTGCTAGACAGCGTTTTTATTGACAGCTTAGATTCTGACCTAGAAAGACTGCATCGTATCAACGCAACACTTGATAAGATCCCAGAGCGTATTAAGAGTAAGCATTTCAACTTAAAGCGCATTGAAACTCTGGTTATCAACCCTTCACAAGATCTGAGTTTAATCGCTCGAGAACACTTTTCATCAATGCCCAAAGCCTTGCAGTTTTTCTTACGCCGAGTCGGAATCGACGGCAGCAGTGGCGATGCGGTTCTTAGCTATCTTTTATTTGAAAAGCCGTTCACCCGAGAGCTGATTCAACTGGGATATCAAGACGCTGTTGCCAAACGCGATGAAATAATTCAATTTTTTGCTCATCAAGGATAATATTTCTGGCAATTGAGTCAGTTTTAGCTATGCTTTGTGTACCAATAGTAGTTAAAAATCAACCAGTTGGACGATATTATCCTGACTAATCAACCGCAGCAAAACAGCTCGGACGACACCAACAATCAATTGGACAAATTGATTGAAGAGAAGCTGTACGCCGAAAAAGTTCAAAATGCCTTACTCCAGATTGCCTCATTATCCAGTCAGGTAAAAGAGTTAAAGCTGTTTTACGAAGATCTGCGCCAAATCATTGGCAAGCTGATGTACGCCAATAACTTTTATATTGCCTTGCTGTCGACCGATAAGCAGTTCGTAAGCTTTGAGTTCTTCCACGATGAACAAGAAGACGATGACTTTGATCCAACGACTTGGGATCCTGAGCCCATCGAAGCGTTTAAATCGACCTTGACCGGATACACGATTCGAACAGGAAATGCTCTACTGGCTGATGAGCCCAAACTAAAAGAATTATCTGACGCAGGAGAAATTCAAGTTCGAGGTTCACCCATGAAACATTGGATGGGCATTCCACTTAAAGTTAACAACACCACCATCGGCGTTATGGTGGTGCAAAGTTATGACGACAATATACGCTACACCGAGCAAGACAAAGACCTGCTGATTTTCGTATCACAACAAATTGCAGCGGTGTTAAATCAGAAACAATATGAACGACAGCTAAAGTATTACAACGAGCGGCTTGAACAAAAAGTCGCGCAACGTACCGCAATGCTACAAAAGATCAATGAAGATCTCGAAGGTCAGATTCAAGAACGAGAGCGAGCGGAGCGTCTGCAAGCGGCTTTATTTAAAATTTCAGAGCTAACCAATACGACGCGTGATCTTGATGAGTTTTATTTATCATTGCACAGTATTATCAACGGCATCATGCCGTCGAAAAATTTTTATATCTGTATTTTCGAACAGAAAAACAAAGTATTAACCTTTCCTTATTTAATCGATGAATTTGATGCGAGCGTAGAAGAGCGGAAACTCGATGACTCTCTTGATATCGATAAATGCTCCCCCACCGAATGGGTTTTAAGAACCGGTCGACCTTTGCTGATCAATAAGAAGAATATTGATGACTGGCACAAGAAAAACGTTTTTCATGGCACCTCGCCTGAAACTTGGTTAGGTGTTCCTTTATTTTACAAAGAAACCGTTATTGGAGTACTTGCTGTTCAAAGCTATATTCGCGGTAAGTCGTATACACCTCTAGACGAAGAAGTATTGATGTTTGTATCACAACAAGTCGCCACTGCACTCAATCGCAAACGCAGTTCCGACAGCTTACGAAAAGCGCATCAAGATCTAAAAATAATTAATGATCAATTAGAAAAACGTGTCGAAGAACGAACTCGAGAGTTATCGGTCACAAACAATACGCTCAAAGGCATGCTTGATGAACGTAATAAAATGCAAAAAAAGCTTGCCTACGAAGCCTTTCACGATAGCTTAACCGGATTACCAAACCGGGCACTGTTTACCAACCGACTCGAACAGATTCTAAAACAACGAGAGCGTGATCACCAAGTCAGCTTCTCCGTTCTATTCCTTGATTTAGACCGATTTAAAGTTATCAATGATAGTCTCGGGCATTTAATGGGTGATGCGTTACTTCAAGAAGTTGCTCAACGGCTCGAAGAATGTGTTCGCCCTGAAGATACCGTCGCTCGACTTGGCGGAGACGAGTTCTGCGTGCTTTTAAAAGGTGTTGATAATGCTCGCGACGCGGCAATCACTGCCGATAGAATCATCGACTCAATATCAAAACCCTTTCAACTCAATGAGCAAACCGTTTTTACGTCGACTTCGATCGGCGTGACTATCAGTAATGATAATTACAAAAAGCCCGATGATGTATTACGCGATGCAGACGCCGCGATGTATCATGCTAAAGAATCCGGAAAAGCTCGTTATGCATTATTTGATGTTGAAATGCATAACGCGGCAATGAAGCGACTAAAAATTGAAAATGATTTACGTCACGCATTAGAACGCAACGAAATCAAAGTTTTCTATCAACCAATCATCGACTTGCCAACCGGACGACTGGTTGCCTTCGAAGCGCTCGCCCGATGGATTCATGCTGATTTGGGTTTTATCCCCCCTGATGAATTTATTCCGATTACCGAAGAAACAGGAATGATCCACAGCATTGGACAGTTCATCTTACATCATTCTCTTGGCACTTTGAAATTTTGGCAAACACAATATCCGCAAGCCAAAGATATTAGTATCAGTGTTAATTTTAGTTCTAAGCAAATTGAACATCACGATTTGTTAAGCGAAATAGAGATGGCGTTGAACGAAAACCAATTACCAGCTAAAGCTTTAAAGGTTGAAATTACGGAAGGACTATTAATCGAAAATGCCGAATTAGCGCAACAACTTTTAAAGTCGCTTGCCGAGCAAGACATTCAAGTACTTCTTGATGACTTTGGAACCGGTTATTCATCACTGAGTTATTTGCATAAGTTTACGCTTCACACCATAAAAATTGATCGTTCATTTATTTATCAAATGGACCATAGTGAAGAGCATCACACCATTGTTAAAACCATTGCCTACATGTGCAAACATTTAAAGAAAGGTGTTATTGCAGAAGGCGTCGAATCAGAAAAGCATACCAAGATGTTAAAAGAACTTGGCATTCAACACGCACAAGGATACTTTTATTCTCGCCCAGTGTCGGGAGAAGATGCAAAAGAGTTGATTGTAAAATACAACTCTTAAACAGACTTCAAACAGGGCAATGTCGAGCGCGACGAATGTGCGCGCTAATATTTTTCGCTAACCATGCAAATTGTTTTGCACAATAATTGCCAAAAAGAACTTACCGAAGGAATCAAAACCTTTTCATCTGGTGAGTGAGCATGCCGAATGGTCGGCCCGAACGAAATCATATCCCAATGCGGATAATGTTCACTCAGTAGTCCACACTCTAATCCAGCGTGAATAACTTTAACCTTTGCTGCTGCACCCGTGAGTTCTTCATGTGCTTGTTGCATAATCGTAAGTACTTTTGACTCATCGTTAGGCAACCACCCAGGATATTCTCCGCTGCACTCTACGGTCGCCCCCAGCTGTGACAACCCTTGCTGTAATTGTTGAGCTAATTCATCCCGACCTTGGTTATTTAAACTACGAACCATGCACTGAATCACAAGTTGCTCAGGTTGTGTCTCAATTACCGCTAAGTTATTCGAAGTTTCCACCACACCATCGAAAACCTCACTCATTTTTGTTACACCATGAACACAATGATCCAACATTGAAATAACTCGCGCCGTCGTTGCTTCGTCCCAGACTTCAGAAGGTATTGGTATTGCTTGAATCTCTCCGTTAATGGCGCTTTCAATCCCTTGAAATTGCTGGCTTAAAGTTTCAGTAAACGTCTCTATGACACTTGTTAACTCAGCAACTTTATCCGCTGGCAAAACCATCTCGACACTTGCATCTCGTGCGATTGCATTACGCAGGGTTCCCCCTGAAAACGAAAATCCAAGCGCACCAAAATGCGCATGAGCATTTGCCAATACTTGATTAATTAATAGATTCGCGTTCGCTCTACCTTTATCAATATCAAGCCCGGAGTGACCTCCGCGAAGTCCACTAAAATTAACTTTTACGGCACTCCAGTTATTCGGCACCGGTTGTTTTTGCAAAGGAACATAAGCAGTCACATCGACGCCACCGGCACATCCTAAATACAATTCACCTTCGTCTTCGGTATCTAAATTTAGTAACACACTGCCCTGCAGAAGATTGGGTGCTAAATGTTTAGCGCCAGTCATGCCACTTTCTTCATCAACCGTTAAAAGTACTTCTAAGGGACCGTGTTGTAAGTCAGGCTCGATTAAGATCGCTAATGCCGCAGCAACTCCGATGCCATTGTCTGCACCAAGAGTTGTATCTTTAGCCGTCACCCAGTCACCATCAATGTACATTTGAATGGGGTCGTTAATAAAGTCATGCTCGCTGTTCTTAGTTTTTTGCGGAACCATATCAACGTGTCCTTGCATAATGATTCCCGGACGGTCTTCCATGCCTGGAGTTGCTGGTTTACGAATGATCATATTGCCGATGTCATCGTACACATAATGCAGCTGATGCTGGTCACAAAAAGCCGCTATTTCTGACATCACTTTTTGCTCATGCGAAGACGGCCGCGGGCAAGCGTTCAGCTTTTCAAAAATCGACCAAAGTGTTGTTGGTTGTAAATGCGCTAAACTCATTATTCTGCGTTCCTCAATATTTAGAATCAGCTATGCAATGCAGCTCTAGTTCAAAGTGCTGGTATCACAGTCGACTTAATGTTTGTTGTATTACTGATTAATTTTCTAACGGCTGCAGTGTGAACTGCAGGCTCTCAGTTTCATTCGATAAGAAGCGACGATCGACAAATTGTCCAACCGCACAAACCAGTTCTTGATCGTAAAAAATGAGTGGCGTGGTTTCTCTCAACCAATTAGGAACACCCATTTCTTGGTATATTTTCTTGAGTGAATTTGCTTTACCGCGATAACTTGGCCAAGCTCGCTCTCCTCCAACACGACTTCGAACCGTGACGACTTCATTGATTTTGGGAGGTCTAATCAATAACGGTGAGTTGGAAAGATCGTTTGCCGCATCGCTGGTTAATTGAGCGGATATTTCAGGTACAGCGATAGGCTTGGAGAGGTCATCCCAAACATAGTGAAAAGCCGTTACATCTAACTGGGTTTGCTGGATTAATTCCAAGTGTCGTTTTGATTGAATCAACGCCCATTTCGAAAAACGCAGTTCACAGCGACCAACATCGGCTTCTTTACTTGAGTTAATTTGACGTACGAACTCATTGAGCTGACTTGCTGGAGGCGCATAGTGCGTTGATTGTTGCAACCAATAAAGTAAAATTTGTTTCTGTCGGTGTAGTGACCACTGAGAGAGAACATCTAAGTTCAATTTATCGTTATCGAGCACTTTTACGAGGTCTTCTTGTAACCACTCATCAACGACCGAGTTCAACGCTTGCATATTTTGGCAAAAGCGCCCCATCGTTGATGCATACGCAGGCCACTGCTTGACCAAGGTAGGAAATATTTCTTGGCGTAAAAAGTTACGTCGAAAATAAACATCTTGATTAGATTCATCATCCACCCAGTTCAACCCATAATGCCGGGCATAATCAACAATTGCTGTTTTTTCAATATTCAACATAGGTCGGAAAACACTGAATATCTGACGTTGAGTAAAGTGAGACATGCCTTGAGCACCGCGCAAACCACTACCACGCAATAGATTAAGCAACAGCGTTTCTGCTTGGTCGTCAGCATGGTGGCCGAGAACTAAAAGCTCATGTTCAACCAGTCCCTTCGCGCCGCCAATCACTTCCTCGTAGGCTTTCCAACGAGCTTGTCTCGCCGCGTCTTCTATGCCTTTACCTTGTTCATTCACCGCTACATCAACAGTGATCAATTCAACTCCCAACTTTTTGCAAACACTTTGGCAATGACGCTGCCATTGATCGGCATTAGGACTTAATCCGTGGTTTACATGAATCGCTTTAAGTTGGATATGCTTAGGGCAGGTTGTATGACATAAGTGCAACAGTACTGAAGAGTCTATTCCACCACTCAACCCAACCCAAAATCGTTTTAGTTTTGGTAAGTGCTGTAAGGCTTGTTGCGCAACATCAAGAGCGAGGGTCATAAATTACGAGTTTTTCGGTCAGAATAAAAAAGTGTACACAGGCCAATGCCTCGTGTACACCTTTGGTGTTCATGGTTTGTTGCAATTACTCGGTGTATTCGCCGAATGACATGAGTCGTTGATATCGGCGATCTAATAACTCTTCAATCGAAAGCGCTTGTAAATCTCGTAAGTCATCGGTAATACGCTGTTTTAAACGTTCCGCCATAACGACCGTGTCTCGATGAGCACCGCCGAGTGGTTCTGGAACAATCGCATCGATCAATTTCAAACTTTTTAATCGGTCAGCTGTAATCCCCATTGCTTGGGCGGCTTCTTTCGCTTTATCGGCGCTTTTCCACAATATCGAAGCACAGCCTTCCGGTGAAATAACCGAATAGGTAGAGTTCTGAAGCATATTGACTCGATCGCCAACACCTATCGCAAGAGCACCACCTGAACCACCTTCTCCGATGACGGTACAAACAATCGGAGTTTTAAGACGCGCCATCTCTTTTAAGTTACGCGCAATCGCCTCACTTTGCCCACGTTCCTCAGCGCCAACGCCAGGGTAGGCCCCGGGAGTATCGATAAAGGTAACGATTGGTAATTTAAATCGCTCTGCCATATGCATTAGGCGTAAGGCTTTACGATAGCCTTCGGGACGTGGCATACCAAAATTACGCTTAATTTTCTCTTTGGTGTCGCGACCTTTCTGATGGCCGATAACCATCACCGGTTGATCGTTAAGCCGAGCGATACCGCCAACCATCGCCCAATCATTGGCAAAAGCACGGTCACCACACAACTCTTCAAAATCGGTAAAGATAGTATCAAGGTAATCTTGCGTGTAAGGACGTTGTGGATGACGAGCCAATTGAGCGATTTGCCAGGCATCGAGATCACTAAAAATTTGCTCGGTTAATTCACGACTCTTCTTTTGCAATCGAGCAATTTCTTCCGAAATATTGATCTCGGCATCGCTTCCCACTAAACGAAGTTCTTCGATTTGTGCTTCTAATTCAGCGATAGGCTGCTCAAACTCTAAAAAGTGCATGCTCATGGTCAATCGGTTCTCTTTGTAATTAGGCGCTCACCCAGTGGCAGGCTATTCTAACGACTTTCGCGATATATTCAATCTATAAGAAATCGGACAAGTAGTATAGCAAAGGATTTTAGGCAGTGGGCAAGGCACGATTACGCAGCACTTGCCGATGCAATTTAGGCAGATTTGTCTTTCAAATAATAAACCCCAGGGATCCAAGATTTCTTGATTTGCTGGGTGTTTTCTAGGGTAGAAAACCCTTCATCGACGAAGCGAAAGTTACTTAACCCTATGTTTATACTGTCATTATTTCGCAACTGGCGACGGTTAACCTTGTCGTTATTAACAAAGGTTCCATTGGTGCTGTTAATATCTTCGATCCAAATTTCACCGCCGTCATCACTCAAATTTTCAATACTCAACTGAGCATGCTGAAAACTTACTGAGGGGTCTTCTAAGTGTATGTCACACTCAGGTGAACGACCTATCGTCACTGAAGACTTCTCTAAAATGAAGCGTGGACCCGATTGTCCTTCCGTTAACAAAACTAAATACGCCATAGTGACCTCCTGATCGTTGACGATTTAACCAAAGGATAGATCGCTAATTCGCCAAGTTCGGCGCAATCGGTCACACTTTTTACCCTATCTCGAAGCGAATTATGGCGTTATTGTCTAGCAAGTCTCATAAATGGCCGCTGAGTTGCAAAGTTACTCCGCCAAGGATTGATATCGAGTCCTCCCCGACGGGTATATCGAGCTTGAACCAATAACTGACGTGGTTGGCAATGTTGGCTCAAATCTTGAAAAATTCGCTCTACGCATTGTTCGTGAAATTCATTGTGATTGCGAAAAGACACCACATATTGCAACAGACTTGCCGCATCGATTTTAGGACCAGTATATTCGATGACTAATGTCGCCCAGTCTGGCTGTGAGGTAATCAAACAATTACTCTTTAATAGATGGGTATAGAGCGTTTCCGATACTTCAACAGCGGGCTCTTTTAATTTCAAAAGTTGCGGATTGTAATCATATTCATCACAAGTCACTTCAAGTTCATCGATTAATTGACCATTAAGCTGCCCAAACCCAAGGCCTTGATAAGCGTCTAATGAGTAGCATCGCAAATTCTCTAATGGTTTACCGCATGCTTTAGACAGGTCATGATTCAAGCGAGCGATCAGTTCATCTTGCGACGCAAACCGCTCTTGATTAAACGAGTTCAAATACAATTTAAACGATTTCGACTCGACAATATTTGGGGAGTCTGCCGCAAACTCGAATTCAACGATGGCAACTTCTGGTTTGCCCTGAACATTTAACCAGCTGACTTCATACGCTGTCCACAGGTCCGCTCCGTACCAATCTACATTCTCAGGAACACCTATTTCATCACGCTTAGGTTGCCGAGCGACCGGAAACAATAACTCGGGAGCGTACTGAGTAGGGTAATCGGTTGTCTTACCTAATGGAATTTCGTTACTCATGTCTAAACCTTAAATTAACTGAATTTCACGGCACTCTGGCTGCGAGAAGCCTTGCGATCAGAGGGCATGCAAATACGCCGTGACCTCTTCACGATCATGATACAGCTGTTTGATTTTTAACTCATAGGGTTTCGCACCCAAGCGCTCAGCAATCACTTGTTGGCAAAGAACAACTTCTTGATAACGTTTTTTCATCGGCAGTTTCAAGTTGAAAATAGCGCTTTGAGCCCACCCTTGGGCGACCCAATCTGCCATCAACTCTGCGATGCGCAATGGTTTTTCAATCATATCGCAAACCAACCAATTGACCGGATATTTTGGCTGATAATGAAAGCCATCCACTTTTAAATGGTCAACTTGTCCGGTGGCCATAAGCTGCTCATCCATTGGGCCATTGTCGATGGCAGTGACTTGCAGTTCGCGCCGGACTAATTGATAGGTCCAGCCACCCGGGCAGGCCCCTAAATCAACCGCTGTCTTACCTAGCCCGAACGCTCGTTGCTGTTCTTTCGCATCAAGAAAAAACAAAATAGCTTCTTCGAGCTTTAGGGTTGAGCGGCTCGGAGCCGCAGCAGGAAAACGTAGATGAGCAATGCTATTGGGCCACTTTGGGCAAGCATTGCGAGGTAAACTGCCCAAGTAACATTGATCCGTTGCTGTAAAAAGCATACACAGAGAGTCATGATTTTCAGCTTGCCAGTGTCCCGCCGACTCAAGCCCTAACTCAAGTGGTTTCAACAATTTGCGAGTGAGCTTCGACAATGACTTCCCTTCATTACTATCAACGGCCCAATCGACAATTTTGCTGCAGCGAAAGCTTGGACTCAACACCGCTAACATGTCACTCACTCGATCCAAGGTATTTAAGTTTTCAATAAGCGGACCCGTCATCATGGCATCGCGAGAAAATATAAGGCGGTCAACCTTTATAAGGTCAACGATATCCTTTAGCCGACTAACGTCATATAGAATGAACTCGACGAAACCTTGCCGAGACTTTGTTTTGATATAACCGTACACGCCGATCGATTCTGCCAAAGCCTGAATTTCCAGCCCGCAGTCTGACTCAAAGCCAGGCCGACATAATAACAGTAACCTATCGGCTGTTTGTATTGCGCCAATTGCCATTTAGTGAGTACTCATTTATTGCAAACTCTTCGCTATTATTTATTCAGGTCGGTTGGGTTTTCCTGCCGGAAACGGTAAGTGAGTCACCACGTTACTTCCTTTGTGGTCAGAAATCTTAGCGTTCCCTTGCTGTGATACTTGGTCAATTCGAATGACAGCATGCATTGGAATAAATGTCTTTTGAACACCGTCAAACTCGGCTTTAAGTTTTTCTTCACTCGGATCAACGACGACGTTCGATCTTTCTCCAAACAACAGCTGCTCTACCTCAATAAATCCGTAGATGAGACTCGACTCAACGGCTTTGGCATAAATTTCATAGGTTTGCCCTTGATTCACAAAAATAACTTTGTAAATCGGAGATGAACTCATGGTCTAACTTCCTTTATCGATCGCTTAGTTATACAGAAACGACTATTTTAACTCAGCTATTTATCTGATCCCAACCCACAATTGACGCACTCAGGCGTTTTTCACAGCTGAGCCGCTAGGCGATCGATAATTATCCGGTATAATCAGCGCCAAACACTCACTCGACAGCAACTGCTCGAAAGTCACGTCGACCTACTCGAGCGACCAGTAAGAAGGCCAGCACTATGACACCTGCGAAATTGCCATTAACCGAGCAGCTACGCCAACCTATTCAATTTGATACGCAATTACGTGGCTTCCCATTTCGCTTTCAATCTACTTGGGGAGTCTTTTCGCCACGAGAGGTGGACGAAGGCAGTCGATTAATGCTCGATTATATCGATATTAAAGAAGATGCCGATTGTTTCGATCTTGGATGCGGATATGGCGTGCTCGGAATCACTTTGGCCAAGTTAGCGCCGAAAGGCCAGGTGATCATGGCCGACAAAGACTTTGTCGCGGTAAATTTTGCAAATCAGAACGTCAAACTTAACGGCATTAATAATGCGAAAGCGATACTGTCAAATGGGCTAGAACAGCTCGAAGATCAGACATTTGACTTGATCGTATCGAATATTCCGGCAAAAGTGGGCAACGAAATGCTCACCTTATTTCTCAATGACGCACTTCACCATTTAAAACCCGGCGGACAATTTGTCGTGGTGACCATTAATGGTTTGCGACAATACATGAAACGAAACTTCAATGAGGTTTTTGGCAATTACACTAAGCTAAAACAGGGTAAAAACTACACCGTTGCGAGTGCCACAAAGCTGTCATAATTGGACAGATCTGCGGTGTCACTGAGCTGTAATAATGTTTCCACAGATCCTGTGGATAACTATGGGGAAAAGTTTTTTAAAAGGTCGTTGAGCCCCGATAAAACCACACCCCTTGTTAAATTGTACATTTTTTAACCTGTTTTTATAATTACTTATAAATCAATAAGTTAGAAGCACTTTTAGTTTAGATTAAGAAATACTCAGATTGATTGCCCTTTGTGCAAAGCGCCAAAATTAATTAAATTTTTTCTGTGGATTACTATTGACTTTCAGTTTGAAATTTAATTACTCACAGCTTTCATGTTCTTGTTATGTCGAAGTCATGTCGTCGATGGCTACTGCCAAAACTGACCAAAGCAAAGTAACCACTAACTGCACCTCAAAAGAACATGAAATGGAGCGAAATTTGCCTATTGTGACTACCCTCTATATCGGCCAAAATTCCTTACCGAGATGATTAGACTGCCATGATGGCGATGATATTTTTTATGAGGCTAACGGCTTTCACCCTGCGAAGAACCAATAACAAACAAGTATCGCTGCAACTAAACCGCCAAGATCCGCGAGCAAGCCACAGCCAATGGCGTGTCGCAATTTTTTAATATTTACCGCACCGAAATAAACCGCTAAGACATAAAAGGTTGTTTCCGTACTGCCTTGAAAAACCGCCGCGAGCCTTGCAGCAAATGAGTCGACTCCGTGAGTATTCATCGTTTCAAGCATCATAGCGCGAGCGCCACTGGCAGAAAAAGGTTTCATGAGACCCGTTGGCAGAGCTTCAACAAAGCGCGTGTCTCCCCCCAGCCATTGGACAAGAGTCGCGATAACCGCAACCACTGAATCGAGCACACCGCTGGCACGTAACAGTCCAATGGCAACGAGCATCGCAACCAAATAGGGCATGATTCGTACCGCAAGCCGAAAACCTTCACTGGCGCCGTCAATGAACTCATCGTACACAGCAACCTTGCGCCACATTGCCGTAATCACGAACGCACACACTGCGAATAAAATTAACCCGTTCCCCACCGCTGCCGATACATTAGCCATTTCACTCTCGGGTAACTGCAGCATTCCCCATAAAATAACGCCTAGTACCGCGACCGCAGCACCGAGATAAGTCGCAATAACTCGGTCCCACAACTTCAAGCGCTGGACCAACGCGACTCCAATTAATCCGACCAGAGTCGAAGCTGCCGTCGCTAACAAGATCGGGATAAACACGTCAGCCGGTTGCGCAGCGCCCTGTTGTGCTCGATACATTAATATAGTGACTGGGAATAGAGTGACTGAAGACGTGTTCAGCACTAAAAATAAGATTTGTGCATTACTCGCTGTATCCGCTTTCGGATTCAGCGACTGCAAACTCTCCATGGCTTTGATACCTGCGGGTGTCGCAGCATTATCTAGCCCCATAAAGTTTGCTGCCATATTCATCGTGATATGGCCCAACGCAGGATGATTACGAGGTACTTCAGGCATCAGTCTGGCAAACAGAGGGGTTAGCAAGCGTGATAACAAACCCATCGCACCCGAGGCTTCAGCCAAGCGCAAAATCCCCATCCAAAAACATAATAAACCGACCAAACCGAGCGCAATTTCAATACTTAGTCGAGCCATATCAAAAATTGCATTCATCATTTGCCCGAAGATGGCTGGATTATCTAACCACAACCATTGAAAAATCGCGGCTAAAAAAGACACCGCAAATAATGATCCCCAAAGCTTATTCATTCATTTCTTCTGATTTCATTTTATTGAAGGTAAATAACTTATTTCTTATGCATCAACTTCTACCAGAGTGGTTGACGCTACCCTATTTCTCATTAACACTTAACCATAGATTTTACCAAACGTAACTGTGGCTCGTTTCACCTGTCGAGTATATCAGCATGGCACTGAAGTTCCATTTTACAGATTTTCCAACCATCATTGCCCATCGTGGATTGAGTGCCTTTGCTCCTGAAAATACCATGGCCAGCTTTCGACTCGCCGCTCTTAACGGCTTCCGATGGTTTGAAACCGATGTTCGATTAAGTGCTGATGGGATTCCCATGCTTTTTCACGATGCAGAACTTGAACGAACCAGCAACGGACAAGGCTTATTTGTCGACTATTCCGCTGCCCACTTAAAAACCTTAGATGCTGGCGGTTGGTTTTCCCAAGACTTTATTGGAGAAACCATCCCCACACTCGATGAAGTTCTCGACCTTTGCCTTGAGTTACGGCTCGGCATTAACCTAGAAATTAAGCCGAACGTCGACCAGGATCAAGCGACAGTAGAAGCGGTTCACCAACTCTTACAAAGCCGACATGCCAACCCAGAAATACTCTTTTCAAGCTATTCCGTTGCCGCGCTAACCCTGTGTCAACAGTTGCGTCCTCGAACTCCGCGAGCGCTGGTAGTCGATAACTTTGAATTAAACACGGCGGATGAAATCGTTGCTTTAACTGAACGCTTGGGTTGCACGTCACTGCATATCAATCAGCAGTTGATTTATACCGATTTAATCCGGCTGGCTTATTATGCTCCTTTCGACATTATGTGTTTTACGGTCAATAAAAAGATAACCGCTGAACGCTGTTGGGGCGCAGGATGCGCAAGTATTTTCTCAGATACCGGATTGCTCGAGGCACCTACTTTAAAACAACCTTAAAACGAAAATGAATCATTCTTCTTATCAATTAAAAGGCTTCATATTCGATCTCTACGGTACGTTGGTCGAATCCAAGCTCAATTTTTCGGCCATTAAAGCAGAACTAGGCTGTCCTGCTGAGCAAGATTTGATTGATTTTATGAAGCAATTACCGCCTTCACAGCGCAACCTTGCTGAAAAGACAGTCGAGGAGTACGAATGGCAAGATGCTCTAGATTCTCGAATAATACCCGGTGTTCGAGAGTTTTTGAGTTGGCTGCAACAGCATAATATAGCTTGCGCACTGGTCACTCGAAACTCTCGTCGTGCGACTGAGCATAAGCTCAAAAGCAATAATCTAAGCTTTGATATCGTATTAACCCGAGAATGTGCGCCGCCCAAACCGAACCCTGACGCACTGCTTTCCATTCTCAGGCAATGGCAAGTTTCGGCTAATGAAGTCGCCTATGTTGGAGATTATCGATACGATATCGAAGCGGCTCACAACGCACAGATGCTGGCTTTCTTTTTTGGAAGCTTACCTTTTCCAGATTACGCTAGGCAGGCGCAGTTGAGCTTTGCCTGTTGGCATAAATTACCAGAGCAGCTCAAAGAGCAGCGGTATTCCCTTGCGCCACTTGATTAAATTTGATGAATGAACAGCCGGTTTTATCGATAGTCATTAACCTTGCTCATTTTTCGCGTAAGCCTATTTGCCCCGTTGAGGGTGACTCATTGGCTAAGGCTCTTGTTCTGCTGAGGGCTACTAATCTGCTGAGAGCTATTGATCCGCTGAGGGCTATTGATCCGCTGAGGGCTCTCCACAGCGCCAGCAAAAGTCAAAGCTACCCTCGTTATGCTCTTGGCACTTTGAGCAAAACCATGGAGGCGAGGAAGATTGCTTTTGAAACTGTTGATAACAGGCTAACGCTTGCTGGTAGTCATCTGAATCGACAAGGACGGTAACCTGAGCGGCATCAGGAGGAAGCTCACCAACGGCTCCTTGCAATGTTTCGCCCATTAACTGCACGTTAATGCCCTGATGATGTAAAAGTCCTTTCAGAATATTGGCTTCAATGGCATTAAAACATCGACATAATTCTTTGTTCATCGAACTCTCCTATTAGCACTTTCTAATTAGAACTTTCTCTGAATAAAATCCATATTTCAAGCCTTCGAAATCGGTATTTCAAGCCTAAGAATTGTATAGTCACAGCGACTATGAGTATCTTATTGAACGCATTTATCTTAAACACATTTAGACGCTAAATAAAAGGCTTCTCAATAAGAGGTGATCGTGAGCAAAATGATTGTATGAACGATAAAACTAAACTTTGAACACGGATAATGCTATGCCCTAAATTATTATGCACTAAATTTTTATGCACTAAGCAATTATACACTGTATCAAGCTCTCAATCTCAAGGTTTTGCTCTCTCGGTTTCAATCTGTCGGCTTTCATCTCAGCGCCCAAGTTTCAAACGATTGTCATCACCATCACAATATCCGACGAGTGCTTACTAAAAGTCACTATAATTTAATCTAAAATCGTCAATAGGATTTAATGAATCTTTTAAATAACAACACTTATTCGAGACATAAAAAAACCGCGGCTAGCCGCGGTTCCACAAATAAGTGATCGTATTAAGCGAGCACTTGTACATTTGCGGCTTGAGGACCTTTCTGACCATCTTGAATTTCAAATTGTACCTTTTGGCCTTCGGATAAAGTTTTGAATCCTTCAGATTGAATAGAGCTGAAATGTACGAATACATCAGGACCATTCTCTTGCTCTAAAAATCCAAAACCTTTGGTTTCATTAAACCATTTTACCTGTCCGGTCGTTACTGACATTGTTAAACTCCTGAGATCTATCTTAAACAAAAAAAACTGTAAATAAACCGTTATTTACAGATGGTGAAATCACAGGAATAACTTACGATTAAACAAAACGAGGTACTGCAGAAAGGTCTTCGATATTGCAAATACATAACTACTCGCTGTCATTTCACAGCACAACCAGTATTAAGTATCTGGCGTGCGTTGTAAAGATAATTTTCAGGTATGACAGTAGCATGACAAGAGAATCTTTTTTGGCATGCACCAATTTGCATCGTCTTATAAAAAGCTGTGACCAAGTTCATTATGCTTCGGCATTTATCACTTCTTTTGAATACAGATTAGCACTGATCCAGTGCAAAAATGCACTTAGCTATTTTTTGAACTCTAGTCATTTTTATTAAAGTAAGATAATCGTTCAATGTTAACAGCGTTCTCCTGAATTCTTGACCGAAAACAGTATTCAACATCAAAATTATTGATCGTTAATCAAGTCATTAAAATCTTCGATATATTGATCAATTCGATAGACTAAGCGCTTTCTTTGTTTGTCCGTTAACATCGAAAAAATTTCGCTGATATACTGTTCTCCGGTCACCGCATTTTGTCGATAAGCTTGTTTTAGTTGCGATGACTGAAACTGATCTGCATTGATTATTAAATCTTCAAACGCACGATGATTATCATCGACTTTTGCTAATTGATATTCTATAAGAACCGCTTCGCGCCACTCTTGTCGATAAGCCATGCGGAGTTGGGTGGTGTCTTCTATTTTCGACGCCCACTGTTTTACAACTTGTCGCTGTTCAGTTGTTAGTCGGCCAGTCCAGTCTTCAATACTGTCTTTAATATTTTGATAAATTTGCTCGACTCTTTCCTCTGCCGATTCCTCAGCTCGCTCCTTCAAAAGGTCTTGATCTTGCTCTTTCAAATTTTTTAATAAGCTTTCCATTTGAGATTCATTCAGAGAAATCATTAATTGAGACAACTGAGGAGCCATCTGGGCAACCAAGGTTTCATAAAATGAACTCATTTGTAACCGTCTTAGATAGTAGTTTTCGACCACCGTGCCGTCGGTAATGTCTTGGCGAACGACCTCTAAGAATGCAACGTATTTCGGTAACTCTTGCTGACGATGCCACTGGGTTTGACGTACCAATAGATCCTCTAACCGCTGCTCCTGAGGCTCTGTTAGTTCAACAAAATCGTCGACGTACCAGGGAACGACCCAATCAAGGCGGTTGTACCAAAACTTCAAGCCACAACCCTGTAAAAACAGCACCGCCACTAAAATCACTGCAATTCGCGTCTTCATAGTGCCCCTATATCGATAAACTCAACTGACTAACCCATTGATATTACTACGTTTGAGTAACATTTTTGGATAAAATTCATTCGACTTATTCCGTCACCGCCATCACATCAGTATAATGTGCCGCCCAGAAACCCCTCAATGTTTGTATTCGACTATGCCAACAACCGCCAAAAAAGACAAAACCAACCAAAACAAGCTGCAAAAGAAGCTACGACGTAATGTCGGTCAGGCGATTGCCGATTTCAATATGATCGAGGATGGTGATCGTGTGATGGTCTGCCTCTCGGGCGGAAAAGATTCCTACACCATGCTGGATATTTTGCTGAACCTGCAAAAACACGCGCCCGTAAACTTTGAGCTCATCGCAGTAAACTTGGATCAGAAACAACCGGGGTTTCCGGAGCATGTTTTACCAACTTACTTGAAAGAAATAGGCGTACCTTTTCATATTATCGAAGAAGACACCTATTCGATTGTCAAAGAGAAAGTGCCCGAGGGCAAAACCACTTGTGCACTGTGCTCAAGATTGCGTCGCGGTATTATCTATCATTGGGCAGAAACACATAATATCACTAAGATTGCGCTTGGCCATCACCGTGAAGACATCATAGAGACCCTGTTTTTGAACATGTTTTTTGGCGGCAAGATGAAGTCTATGCCCGCCAAACTCCTTAGTGACGACGGTAAACATGTGGTTATTCGTCCTTTAGCTTACTGTCGAGAAAAAGATATTGTTCGCTATTCAGAGATGCGAGAGTTTCCGATTATTCCTTGTAATTTGTGCGGCTCTCAAGAGAATCTGCAACGAAAAGTCATTAAAGAAATGTTGAAGGAATGGGATCGCAAGTTTCCCGGACGTATTGAGTCGATATTTAACTCATTAAGAAACGTAGCTTCGTCTCATTTGCTTGACACCAAGTTGTATGATTTTCAACAGTTTGAGCGTCTTGGACAAGCATTTGCAGATGGCGATACCGCTTTCGATAAAGAGACCTTTAGCAACCCAACACCCGATCCTGACGATATCGAAGAACAAAAGAGTAATGTAATTTCGATGGTCAAAGTTGATTAACACAAGCCTAACGGCTCGCTTTGAACGGCTGTCCTTGTAATTGTACGATGATTGCATAATACTGTATTTTTAAATCGAAGCGAGCTGCTTGTGCCTTTTAAGTCTCTTTTTCAACGATTAACCGGTAACTCAACGACCTCATCTAACGCAGAACAGGCGCCCCCAACGGGTGGCTTCAGTGAGCTAGGCGTTGAAAAGCTCAAAGCCGTGATTAGCGAAGTGACTAATGCATTCCCTCTATTTGAGAAAGCCGGATTTGAAATAGAAGAAGTACAAGTAGAAATTGGCATTGCGCCAAAATTGATGCCCCGTTTCCGTCACGTTAAAGATATTTCTGTTTCTGATCAAGAAGCGATTCTCGAAGAAGTCAAAGACAAACAGTTGATCAAGTTTATGCTGATTAGCTTGTTCAAATCATCAAAAATGAAAAACCTTATTCAAGATCCCAAACTCAACTTTCATGCGATTGAAATTGATTTGACCGCGGTGCCATCGGTTAGAGGCATTTTTAAAGCGGTGACTCACAGTGATCGCATCGTGCGCTTAAAAGATCACTAATCATTCATGTATGTATGAAGTAAATCCATCACTTGCAGCAACACCTCAGTCATTACATCAGCTACTAACGTTACTCGAGCAACACTTACCTTGTTCAGAGTATGAGCTAATGAAAGCCATTGAGCGCGAGTTACCGCATTTTTTCACTGTCCTTCCCGATGATTCGCAACTGTATCAAAAACACTTTTGGTTACAACATCATTTATATCACCTTCAAAAAGAGTTGCTAAAAAAACCAGCGACATCCAATCGTTACTTAGAAATTTCTGCAACCCGTATTGCTTTTGTGATGACTCAAACGGCAGACCAGCAACTGTCAAATCGACAGCCTTTAGGTGACTATTATTTAAATGTAGAGAACCTTTATTTAACGCCAGAACAAGTTGTCGAGTTACAACAAGTATTTTGGAAGAAGTACCTAGCATTAGACGAGAAATCTGAGGCCATTAAACTATTAAAGCTAGAAGAGCATTCGACAATATCGAAGTCACTGCTAAAAAAGCAATTCCAGAAACTGAGTCAGCAGCACCATCCTGATAAAGGGGGTGATACCAAGATGTTTCTACAAATTAAAGCCGCCTATGAACAGTTAAAGTTGATTGTCGACTAGCCTTGTTCAGTGATTAGTAAGTCGAGAACCAACCTAATTTTTGATAAAGATTTAACGCTTGTCGATAACTAGAAATTGAAGACAGTTGCTCCGAAATTTCATCATGACTTTCAAATTGAGTTAACCGCTCACTATTTTTTGTTAAAGCACTGATAAGCAGTTTTCGGAAAGAATCTAAGGTCATGCCATCCGCTTTCGAAAATGACACGTCAACCGGTAATAGCGCACTGGTAATCCAAGCTAACATTTTAGAGTAGAAACTGGGAAAGGTGTATTCAGGTCTCGCCAAATAAACAGTCTGATTTTCATCCAAGCAATAAATTGCCACTGATTGGTATTTCTTGACCTTATTGTATGGCCATTCCCTAGGTGGTTCTCCATTTACCCATATATCCACCCATCCGTCTTCAGAACAAATCAGCAATGACGCCACCCTTAGCATTATTAACAATCATTATTTACTGGCATGGACTAACCACCAGTTCACAATATTTTATCGTGTATGCAAAGAATTAAACATATCCTAAAGCTTATACTTTAGTCGGATATTACAAGTTATCCGTTGGGTTACGCTGCGCTAACCCAACCTACCTAATTAACTCAGAGTTTAATATCGAGGAACTCTTTCACCGTAGGTTGGGTTGACGGAAAAAACCAACAATCGCTCAATCCTGATACCGCAAGTTATCCGTTGGGTTACGCTGCGCTAACCCAACCTACCTAATTAACTCAGAGTTTAATATCGAGGAACTCTTTCACCGTAGGTTGGGTTGACGGAGGAAACCCAACAATCGCTCAATCCTGATACCGCAAGTTATCCGTTGGGTTACGCTGCGCTAACCCAACCTACTTTATTAACTCAGAGTTTAATATCGAGGCACTCTTTCACCGTAGGTTGGGTTGACGGAAAAAACCAAAAATCGCTCAATCCTGATACCGTAAGTTATCCGTTGGGTTACGCTGCGCTAACCCAACCTACTTTATTAACTCAGAGTTTAATATCGAGGAACTCTTTCACCGTAGGTTGGGTTGACGGAGGAAACCCAACAATCGCTCAATCCTGATACCGCAAGTTATCCGTTGGGTTACGCTGCGCTAACCCAACCTACCTTATTAAATCAGAATTTAACATTGAGGTACTCTTTCAGCGTAGGTTGGGTTGACGGAGGAAACCCAACAATCGCTCAATCCTGATACCGCAAGTTATCCGTTGGGTTACGCTGCGCTAACCCAACCTACCTTATTAACTCAGAGTTTAATATCGAGGAACTCTTTCACCGTAGGTTGGGTTGACGGAGGAAACCCAACATCTAATTAATTTCTTTCTCCTGCATTTATCGTTATGTCGACACCTCCTCCCCAATCAATCGGATAGACCTTATTTCGAACATCTCGATGAAACGATGAATGAGGCCAATCTTGGACTCTCTCTACATACCCATGTCTAACAGGATTAAAGTACATGTAATCTATATGTCTTGCGTAGTCGATTTCGTTTCTTATTTTATGCTCCCAAAATCTTCTTTGCCAAACTCCACGTTCTGCTTTACTTTTTCTCGATTGACTTATTCGTTCAGTTTTCGGCAAACTTCTCGAAAAAGCAGATTTAATTAATCGCCATCTCATCGAGTAGTTACAATCATCAAGTGGCATCGTCCAAATCGTATGAATATGTTCGGGTAAGATAACTATTCCATTATTCTCAAAGGGATGCCTTTCTTTAACCTGTCGAAACGCTTCTTGTAAATGATCAATAAAATCTACAAAAGTAGTCCCATCTCGATCCGCTAAGTTAACAGTAAAGAAATAAGACGCACCTTTAACTCTCGTTCTTCGATAATGCATTTGAACGTCCTTTCAAAAAAATACATTCCATTAAATTGGTCGACATCATTTAACCTTAAATATATCCCTATCCGCTAGCTTTCGCTGCGCTAACTCAACCTACTTTATTAACTCAGAGTTTAATATCGAGGAACTCTTTCACCGTAGGTTGGGTTGACGGAGGAAACCCAACAATCGCTCAATCCTGATAACGCAAGTTATCCGTTGGGTTACGCTGCGCTAACCCAACCTACCTTATTAAATCAGAATTTAACATCGAGGTACTCTTTCAGCGTAGGTTGGGTTGACGGAGGAAACCCAACAATCGCTCATTCCGGATACCGTAAGTTATCCGTTGGGTTACGCTGCGCTAACCCAACCTACCTTATTAACTCAGAATTTAACATCGAGGAACTCTTTCAGCGTAGGTTGGGTTGACGGAGGAAACCCAACAATCGCTCAATCCGGATACCGTAAGTTATCCGTTGGGTTACGCTGCGCTAACTCAACCTACCTTATTAACTCAGAGTTTAATATCGAGGAACTCTTTCACCGTAGGCTGGGTTGACGAAGGAAACCCAGCATTCGCTCAATCCTGATACCGTAAGTTATCCGTTGGGTTACGCTGCGCTAACCCAACCTACCTTATTAAATCAGAATTTAACATCGAGGTACTCTTTCAGCGTAGGTTGGGTTGACGAAGGAAACCCAACATTCGCATCAAAGATTAACACTTCAATATGGTATTAAAGCCGCCATAAATTAATCGTTTGCCATCAAAAGGCATCGGGTTTTGATCGGGGGCCATACGCGGGTCTTCCATCATCGCTGCCCATCCTGAATCGCGTACTTCTTTCGATGGCCAAACGACCCAAGAAAACACGACGGTTTCTGAGCTGTCGGCTTTAACGGCCAGAGGCAGTGAAGTAATCTTTCCATCTGGCACATCATCGCCCCAATTCTCGACAATCTCTAGGGCACCAAACTCTTTAAACACCTCAGCCATATACTTCGCGTGCTCAAGGTATTTATCCTTATTTTCAGTGGGTACTGCCGCAACAAAACAATCGATGTAAGACATTGCTATATTCTTCCTTTTTAAACGCGGAATACTAACTATACATGAAAGGCCAGCCGTGAGTCCGGCTTTAAGGCATTAACTTTTGTGACTGTTTCTGACTTCCCTTTAACAAGCTATTAATTGGGAAATGTTTAGAAAACTCTTGCAGTAGTCAATATAAGCTATTGAAAATTGATAACTAATTGGGGTGGCTTAACCTTTTTACGCTAATCAGCGTAGCCAGCTTAGTCCAAACCAATAGCAGCAAACCTATTGTTAAGGTTTCGTAGGGCTCAATATTCCGTTAAACTGCGCGTCCTTTTTTTGAGCAACTTTGGAAATTGTCCCGTGATCGCGACCGCAAACATTGCCATGCAGTTTGGCGCTAAACCCTTATTTGAAAACGTGTCGGTTAAATTTAATAACGGCAACCGCTACGGGTTAATTGGCGCAAATGGCTGTGGTAAATCAACCTTTATGAAAATTTTAGGTGGCGATCTAGAGCCATCTGCTGGAAATGTCATGCTTGGTGAAGATGTGCGACTCGGTAAATTACGCCAAGATCAGTTCGCATTCGAAGCTTATTCGGTGATGGACACGGTATTAATGGGCAATACCGAACTGTGGAAAGTCAAAGAACGTCGCGACTACATTTATAGCCAAGCAGAAATGAGCGAAGAAGAAGGTATGGAAGTTGCCGACCTCGAGGTCAAATTTGCAGAAATGGATGGATACACTGCTGAGAGCCGTGCCGGCGAACTACTTCTTGGTTTAGACATCCCCACTGAACAACACTTTGGTCCTATGAGTGAAATTGCGCCGGGATGGAAGCTTAGAGTACTGCTTGCTCAAGCGCTGTTTTCTGATCCAGATGTACTATTGCTAGACGAACCCACCAATAACTTAGACATTAATACCATCCGTTGGTTAGAACAAGTCTTAGTCGCACGAAACAGTACCATGGTTATTATTTCCCATGATCGTCACTTTTTGAACACCGTATGCACGCACATGGCTGATTTAGATTACGGTGAAATTCGCCTATTCCCAGGTAACTATGATGAATACATGACTGCAGCGACTCAAGCGCGTGAAAAAATGCTGAACGAGAATGCTAAGAAGAAAGCGCAAATTGCCGAACTGCAAAGCTTTGTCAGTCGCTTCTCAGCCAATGCGTCGAAAGCCAAGCAAGCGACATCTCGCGCCAAACAAATCGAAAAAATTCAACTGGCAGATATCAAACCCTCTAGTCGTGTTAACCCATACATTAAATTTGAACAAGAAAAGAAACTTCATCGCTTAGCTCTTACCGTCGAAGGTCTCAGCAAATCGTTTGAAAAAACATTATTCAAAGATCTCAACCTGCAAATTGAAGCAGGAGAGCGAATCGCCATCATTGGTCCTAACGGTGCCGGAAAAACGACGTTACTGCGATGCCTACTTGGCGAAGTTGAAGCCGATGCAGGTAAAATAAAATGGGCTGAACAAGCAGCGTTTGGTTATGTTGCTCAAGATCATGCAGATGATTTCGTCGAGGATATGAATGTATTCGATTGGATGAAGCAATGGACCACTGGCGATGATCAATTAGTTCGTGGCGCATTAGGTCGCATGTTGTTTTCAAACGACGATGTAAAGAAAAGCGTTAAAGTTTTATCGGGCGGAGAAAAAGGTCGCATGTTATTTGGCAAGATGACCTTGATTAACCCTAATGTATTGATTATGGACGAACCAACGAATCACTTAGACATGGAGTCGATCGAATCGTTGAACTTAGCACTTGAAAACTACCCCGGAACCTTGTTTTTTGTCAGCCATGATCGAGAGTTTGTATCGTCATTGGCAACCCAAGTGGTCGATATTACTCCAGAAGGCGTTGTGCACTTCCAAGGTAATTATGAAGAGTACCTAAAAAGCCAAGGCGTTGTTTAAGCAATCGCTTAAGTCTACTCATCAAAAAGCTCGCTTTATGCGAGCTTTTTTTATCTTGGTTTGTTTAGAACGGTTTAGCCAAGGAAAAATCGTATTATTGATAACCACTAAATATCCACTTTCTTAGTATTCAATAATTTATGTTGAATACTTTCTGGCATCGCCGAGACTTTTACATTTTTGAAGTGAACAAATAACTTGTTTAATGCGTCTGCCACCTTCGGCTCTCGTTTCAATAAACACATCATCAATGACTCGATCGTTGATAATGATTGTTTGTCTTTATGTTTTCGAATCAAGTATTGAGAGGTTTCGTGGGCTTGCAGCCTGACGCATGGAAGTTGCTTCAACCATGGATTCAAAGCATACATTTTTTGAGCTTTGCGCCATGTTGCGTCAATCAACAATAAGTGAGTGGGCCAAGATGGATGTTCAATAAGGTTGCTTCTTGTATTGTCTGACTTCGCATGCGATGACTTTAAACGATCGGCCCCAACGTCATAAACCATGGCTCGAGAATCAGGGTACAACAACCAACAGGGCTTGCCGACTAATCTTTCTCGTAACTCGATAAAATCTTCTAGCCTCTCACCGATGTATACTTGCGTTTGAGGCAATACAAGCTCAATCAACCGCGCGGTATTCTTAGTGTGACCTTGCTCATTAGGGTGTTGCAAAATAATCGGAGTGATACTTGATGCGATCGGCTGAACCGCTGCACAGACGCAGGTTACTTCTGGAAAATGACATGTCTGGCAATAGCGGCGCTTAGTACTCACAATCAATACGCATAAAAAAACCTGTGGCCACACAGTGTAACCACAGGTTTATCGATTGTCATCACTCACCGCATTAACCCGCGATGAGAGAAACAACCGCTAGTACAAGCTACAACTACCAAGTAGCATTAATATTAACACCCGAGTAAGCATTGTAAGCTCGAACGCTGATATACCAAGTACCTGATTGTGGGTTAGAGAAACTACAGCTTTCACTATTACCGTTACGGTAAGGTCGACAATCGTAGCTTGAGGTCGTTGGCTGTGATCCACGACGTACGTACAAATCGGCATCACCGCTACCACCCGACATATTGATATCGAATGAAGAACGTCCGGCAGGAATGGTCACTGTATAGTGCTGCCATCCACCTTGTGAATCTGACAAGTTCGAGCGGTTAAAGCTTCCACCGGTCGTGCTTGAGTAATTGCCTTCTAAGCTCACACCTGAGTACGCACTGTAAGCGCGAAGCATTACGTAGTAACGTCCTGATTGAATATTGCTAATGGTACAAGTTTCGTTATTACCATTGCGGTAAGGACGGCAATCGTAGCTAGAGGTTGTTGGTTTTGAACCAAACTTAACGTACATATCGACGTCACCTGATCCGCCGCTGGTGTCGAAACTCAAGCTGGTTGCACCTGCAGGTACATCAAGATAAAAGAATGACTCGCTCCCTTGCGCACCCGACAAATTAGTCTCTGCTTGTCCATTGGTTAACTCAGTATCTCCTGGAGGAGGAGGCGGTGTGGTACCACCTTTAAAGTTCGCAATGGCTGGCGAAGTCAAGTTTAATACCCGAGCATTATCGCTGCGAGACGTGGTTCCCATGGCAACACCGTTACGAGTTTTATTGGGGTTAGACCACCAGTTGATTCGGGTACAACCGCCAGAGCAGTTGTAAGCCATAATAGTACGCCAGTTACCTGATGCGTATTGATACCCATGACCAAACGCATAAGGCGTGTTGGTTGGGTCATTGCTAGGATCATGACGAGCGGCTTGTAAGTGACCGACTTCGTGCCCAAAGGAATAGTAACCCGTGGCACAACCATGATAAACCGCAGCAAAGGCGGTAGAAGACGTTGAACCGATATCAGAAGCTAAGCCACAGTAGTCGGTAACGTTAGTGATGATCACAGCAACGTCCGCACCGTATTGATCACGTTTGCCGTGAACTTCGTCCATAACGCCGTCATTTTGATTACGGAAATAGGCCAAATCTGTGCTGAAGTTGCTTTCGTTGTAACTGACTTGGTAAGTATGCGCCAACGTCATAGTGACATCGACACCACTGTTCGAGTAGCCCGTATTGGTCTCTGCCACAGCAAGTTCGATTAGACCTTGAATATCAGATACCGCATTGTTTGCCGCAGACGTATAAGCTACCAACACACGAATATCGGCGGTGGCTTGAGTTTCAACGTCTTGTAACTCGATTGATTGAGCCATTAATTGCTCAAAGTTGAAATTACTTTTTTGTTCTAAAATGCTCATTGCCGCTGGTGGATGATCACCTGGCATTTCAGCATCGTTCATTTTAATAATGGCATGTAAGCCGTTACCGACTGGACGAATCTTATAAAGCTGTCCATCGATACGCACACTACCGGTTACTCCGGTGGCACGTTTAACTAAAATGACGCTATCGTCGGTAAGATTGGTGCTTTTGGCATCTGCAGCAGGCTTAAAGCTACCACGCCAAACTAAACTACCTTGTGCATTGGTTTCGGCAGATACTTTATGAGCAACGCTTGCGCCTTTTTGGCCAAGGTTAAACATCAAGCTATCGACATTCTGCTGCAATACACTCGCATTAAGCTTCATGTATTGAGCGTCTGATTCACCTTTATTCAGTTGAACAGCGGCGCTTTTTTTGGCGGGCGAGAATAACGCATCAGCCGCGCTGAGAGGTTGTGTCATTAGTCCAAGCGCGAGCAGCGCAGCACCAATGCTTTTTTGAGGAAAATTCATTCTTGAGTCTCCGTATTATGGTTTTATATTGAAGACAACTCGACTTTCAATAAGACATTGCTTCTGGTCCAAAGCAATTTCATTATGACCTTATGGAGAATAATCTCGGGGAACTTGTACACACTATGATGTGTGAAAAATCACAAATTCCCGAGATATTTTATAAAATGTGAAGAGCGTCCGCAGAACGCATTTCTACTATACTTAACTTTCCCTGCTGAATTAGTAATTCTTAATCAATGTAGAAGACTTGTCTTAAAAGTAACTCATCTTCTAGGTTTAGTATTTCCAAGGCATATTTCCCAGAAACAGTTTCCTCTTCCTTTAACAGTAAGTAACTTAAGCGATAATCTGCACCTACTTCATAAACTTTATAACTTGAAAACAAGGGTTTTTCAGCTTCGTCCTCTATATAGGACCACCTTACTTTCACCGGAACCAATTTACTTGCGTCTTCTTCAACAGGTGATCTCAAGCCAAACTTAAGATAGTAGCCATATTGAACTTCTGCAGGAACTTCAACCGGTTTTTCAATATCATACTTGCTATATTGACCCCATCGATATATTCCATGCGAGTTTTTTTTAATTGTTAATTGACCACTATCAATTGCATGACTGGTACTAAAGTAATTCTTTATCGTTTCGATACGCTCGACATTATCACTCGAGAAAAAACTATCAGCGATAGATTGCACAATTTTAAATGAATCCTTATCTTTCGTGTCTATTTTAGAAAGGTTTGCGATACACTCACTTAAATTATTATCAATTTTTTCAGCATCGCATAAAATCGAGGCTAGCTTTTGAATGGCAGGCTGATGCTCTAGTTTTGCACCTCTCCTTAAATATTTTATCGCTAGTTTCTCGTCATATGGACCTTCATATTTGTCACTATAAATGTTATAGAGTCGAATTCCTGCATCGGGGAAGTTTAACTCATCGGCTCGTCTATAAAATTCAACGGCCATATTATAATTTTTTGTGACGCCATCACCTCGATGAACAATGGCCGCTAAATTAAACGCGGAGTTTGCATGCCCCAAAGCAGCTGCATCGCGGTATAAAGCGACTGCTTTCACTGTATTGTTATCGACAATATCATCAAATTCATAAGCTGATGCTAGAGTAAAATAGTCCTCAGCTCTTAACTTCTTATCTTTAATAGCTGGTAATTCAAGAGATTTCCGAATAAATTGATCCGTTAAAATTGCTTGATGAATATCCCAATTCCAAGAATCGTGTCCATGTCCTGTATCATTGTAATATAAATACTCATATTCCTTCTTGTATTGACCTAACATGTACTTCAGTCGATTTGAATGCTCAATTCGAGCTCGAGGATCTTCTTTTCCACCTACAATTAATATTGGCGAGTTTAATTTATCTGCTAAATAAACTGGAGAGCGTTCTTTCAGGTCTTCTGACTCTTCACCTACGACATATTCAACGGCTTCTCTATACTCTTTGATCGCAGCAAAATTAGAATCATTAAATAATAGCTTTAAATCGTAGATACCAAATCCTGCGACTACACACTGATAGTCATTAGGTTGATCAACAGCCAACATAAAAGCTGAATAACCACCATAACTAAACCCTATCGAGCATCGTTTTTTAAAAGAGCGTTCTTTGAGCAAAGCATTAACTGAGTCGACAATATCACGTTCGATTTTTAAACCTAGCTGCCCCCTTCCCTTTTCCATGTGAGCTTTTCCAAAGCCTGTACTTCCGGAATAATTCACACGTAGAATGCTATAGCCTCGATTACTCAAGAACTGAATAAGAGGATCATAATAATTATCGTCACGAACACCAACGGGTCCACCATGTGGCATCACCAGTAACACATTCAAATCAGAAAATTTTGCAGCCGGCGTAAAATAAGTTTCTAGCTCTTCACCCTCACGATTTTTGACAACTTTAACGACCGTTGGTGTTAACTTTATATCTTTGTGTTGATCGTACGAATAACGAAGATGTTTTATTTTATTACTATTAATATCAACTAAATAAAAGGAGCCGGAGTCACCCGATGCATAGGCATAAACTACAAGTGTACTTCCTTCCATTGACTGAATGGCAATTCTTTTATTAGCGAAAAGTGCTTGCACTCGCTGTCTTTCTTCAGATAACTCAGAATCGATGTACTCATAATTGATCATGCCGTGATCCATATAGCCAACTAAGACTACTTCTCCTTTTGAGTTCATTCTAGCAACGGTCAGATCATACTTAGCATGTTCAAAAAGAATATCTCCATACTCATTTTTCGATAAGTCGAACTCTATCAAAACAACTTTATCTGTATTTTCGTTTGAGAGAACAGCGACTTTATTCTCATCAATCCATCCTACAACATTAAATTTACTCCGAGTGCTCAGTAACCCATAAGATTTTTTCCACTGATTATTCTTATCGAGCAACCAAACGTAAATTTCTTCATTTTCACTGGTTAAACCAAATGCCGGTTTGCCATCATGATTTAAAAAGTAATTTATTGCGTCGTCTAGTGGATAGTCAAAAGTCTTCGCATTTTCAGGATTTGATTTCGTGAGGTCATCAATAGTTAACGAGTATAAAGTTCGGTGAGTACGAATGCGTTCTAATACCCAGAGCCGCCCATCATTATCGAGTCTTTTTGAAAGCAACTTGTATTTATCTGGAATACTATCTACTACAAATTTGATTTCATCTGCAGAAAATTCCAATTTCACTAGGTACTGCATAGCAATACCGTTGTACAATCCTTTTAAATAGACATGGTGATTATCTATCCAAAAATAATCAATAATGTATGTCTGATTTCTAAAATCAAAGTGAATTAACTTAGTCGACGAGAGGTCTTCAACATTTACAAGTTCAAGGTAGCCTCTTCCATTAAACAAACGCCTGCCTAGCAAATATTGCGCATTTTCACTAAGTATGTATCTAGAAGCTGTCGGGTTATCAAATAACTTTTTAGGCTCAATATAACTATTGGCATTTACAATGTTAATAAATAGTAAGCCAGCAACTACAAATAATCCCACTAATTTATTCATATTGTAATCTCCGAAGCATTTTCCGGCTTATGCATGTTTTCTAAAAAGGCATCCGTTCCTGGACCGCTATATATCATAACTCTACTCTGCAAAATATTTGGAAATCTTTCATGCATAAATTCAAGTGCAAAAGAGGAGTTATTGATTAATATCATGCTTTCAAGAGCTGTGTACTCGTTGCTTCGAACCGCCAGAGTTCCAATATAGCTAATCGAATTCGGGTTAACGCTAAATTTATAGTACTCCTCGTTACTTTTAATCGAGAACTTCCAGTATCCACTTTTGCGCGTGACGCTATTGATGTAGTACTCTCCTGCATCCAGCTGTACAAGAATGTAATTACTGCCTTCTCGAAGATCTTTTTCTGTTAAGTCGACTCTTGACTCTCCCCTAATCTCGACAGTATTGAGACTAATATCCGTATTCACTTCTAATAGTAAGTAACCTTTTCCTTCTGTAGGCTTAGATGCAACGTCAACTTCAATCTTTGACAGCTTGCTCGTGCAACCAATTAAAATAAGAATCAGAGTAACAACAATTGCTCTTTCCAAAACTCGAAAGTACATGGCTTCCTCCTTAAACTACTTTCCTTCATATAAATTTTTTATTTCATTAAATACATTCAAAAGACCTAATTTATCATTAAGGTTTATGTAGATTAAATATTCTGTCGCGGAATGTTAATTTAACTAATGCAGAGAATGTAAGCCTAAATCATTACCCTTTCAGCTTTTTCTCTAAAATCACTGTCGACACATCATCATCCGTGGCTTTGGCTTCTTGACCATCAGGTTTGGTCACTAAGAGCTTCTCAGTATCACCTGAAATCCTTGGTGATTTTTTCTCAAAACGTTTTTCTAACGACTCTGCCATTTGATTAAAGGCAATACTCACTCGCCCAAACTCATCATTTCGCTCAACAGTTAAACGACGATTAAACTGGCCACGTCGCATTCTTTCTAATGCCAAGGCTAAGCGCGCCGATTGTGCAGAAATTTGTCGAGCAAATGCCAGCGTCATAAAAAAGACCGCCAGTAGCGTGACGATCATTAAAATGATCATAATCAGCAGAGTTAACTTTGTCGATTGCACCAATTTATCGGCTGAAACCGTAATCATCACTCGGCCAACTTGTTTACTTTGATAAGTAATTGCTGAGTCGATATCTAAGACTTTATGATCGGCATTGACATCACGAGTATAAATAGAGGCATTGCTTGTTTCATCTAACAGCTCAGACTCTTTAAACCCAGAAAACACCTTGCCAACTTCACTCGATAAGGTCGAGGCAATCACAACGTTTTTTTGATCTCGAATATTGATGTACTCAATATCTTGATTATTTCGCAGGTCATTAACAATAGCTTCTAACGCTGTTGCATCATTAAGTAATACGGGCTCTGCGACTTCAAACGCAATAAGTCTGGTTGTCGAATAGCCATAGTCAGTCGCCAAACTGCGCATTGAAGCAAACTGTTGAAAATACACCACCACTAATCCGATCAACATGGTTAAGGAGACTAAGCCCGCCATACCCAATGTCCATCGAAGTCTTAAAGAAACAAATCCTGGTCGCGCTTGTTCTTTGGCACTGCTTTCTAACACATCGAGCAACTCACGAATATCGCGCATTAATTCGGCCGAGCTTTGATAACGCTTATCGGGTTGCTTGCTTAAAAGTTTACGAACGATATCTTGCAGTTCGTCAGGTATCGCAATCCCTTCCACCGACATATCCGCAGGCTTGTCTTTGATGATTTGTCGAAATAACTCGCCATAATCGTCGGCATGAAACGGTGTACTGCCAGTCACCATGGTATAAACCAGGGTGCCGAGTGAATAGAGGTCTGACCGAGCATCCAGTTTATGACCGAGAACTTGTTCGGGCGCCATATACTCTGGAGTGCCCAGCACCTTTTCTTGCGTTTTTCCCGCCGAAGCGAGCGAATCATCAAGTTGAGCAATACCAAAATCGGTTAACTTGACGGTTTTATTATCCGCTAAACAAATAATATTTCCGGGCTTAATATCGCGATGAGTAACACCTTGCTTGTGCGCATAATGCAAAGCGCGCGTCAGCTGAACCATAATTGAAATCACGAAGTGCAGACTCAATCGTCCACGTTTTTTCAATAATTCGTCTAACGGAATGCCATCAAGCAACTCCATCGCTATATAAGGTTTATCGTCAGCGACGCCAACATCATACACAGTCACAATGCCAGGATGCGCTAGCTGTCCGGCGAGCTTCGCCTCATGAATAAATCCGCCACGGTAATCGTTGTCGTTCGCTAACTCTTCGCGCAGCACTTTCACCGCCAGAAAGCGATCGATCTCGGGATCATAGGCTTTGTAAACGTATGCCATGGCGCCACGTCCTAACTCATCAATCACTTTGTAGCGACCAATATTTTTAGGACGTGCGTACGGCTTAACCGCAGCTTGCGAGGTTTTCTGAGACTCAGAGTTTGATGTTGCCTCTGTTTCAGCCGACCCTTCGTTTGGCTGACCTAAAGAGGTTTTAAATCGAGACTGCACGTGCACCCTACCTTTTACTTAACCAAGCTTGCTTAACCCACATAAATGGCCGCATTTGCTTACTTCATAAACAGGTAAGCAGCGGCGGCTAACGCGGCAATCACGACAGTGCCAACAATGGCCACTTTCGCAAATGTACTGCTGCCTCCCGCACCGTGCTTTGACTTTCCTTTGTCATCTATCAAACAAAACATAAATTCTACGCCACCGAAGCGAATTTGATCGCCGGGGTAAATATCACTTTCCGACACCTTATCGCCATTAACATAGGTGCCGTTGGAAGATAAAAGGTTAACAACCTTCCATTGATCTTCAACATAAACAACTTTCGCATGAGTCGAAGAGACGCTTGGCTCATCGATTCGAATATCGCTGTCGGCGGTTCGTCCAACTTGATATTTTTTTTGCGTTAACAGGAATTTTTGCCCAGAAAACGGCTTGCTGATCCCAACCAAAGCAGGATGACCATTGCCATCGGTATGTTGTTCTTTTAATTCCTTCGCAAGCAGACTCTCAACTTCACTCAGGTCAAAGACCTGTGTGCCTTGAGGACCTACTTTTTGCTTTTTATCGGTCATAGTTACCCCACTTAATTTAACCAATAAACTTCCTGTTCAACTGTCCTAAGTATCGTGCTTTCCGTATCCCTTATGCTCCCTGCCTTTTATTACTTTGTTATTACTTTTTTAATATTTTGCGAAACCAAACCTTTAGCCCATAAAATGCGCCCGCAAGCCCACTCGGCCGATCTTTTGGCGACTTCACCAAGATAATTGAAATGTTATCTTGGCCTCCTTTATTCAGCGCCATGCGTAATAATCGATCAGCAGACTTCTCTAAATCGGTTTGAGCTGAGAAAATCGTTAACATGTCGTTGTCGGCTAACTCTTCCGTTAAGCCATCACTGCACAATAACATGACTTGTTCGGGTTGCCACTCCAATGTTACTTCATCTACCTTGACTCGCTCTAACTCTTTTGAACCGAGGCATTGAGTTATGAGATGACGTTGCGGATGCGACTTCGCCTCTTCCGCGGAAATCAATCCCGATGACAACAACCTTTCCACCAGCGAGTGATCTTGGGTTACTCGAGATAGACGCCCCGTTGCGCCATCCCAAACGTAGGCTCGCGAATCGCCGACCCACGCTATGCGATAACCTTCGCCAAAGTCTTGTAGGGCGACTACTGTCGTTCCCATGCCATCGGCACCATTACCATTATCGGCGGCAGCGAGGATGTCTAAGTGCGCCTGCTGCACCGCATCAGCTAAACCAATCCCAGACGCAATGCTCCGCTCAATGGACTCAATGGCTAACGCGCTGGCCACTTCACCGCACGAATGTCCGCCCATACCGTCGGCCACGACCCAAAGCCCGAGCTCCGGATTGCACAAACAAGCATCTTCGTTCAATTCACGAACACGCCCAGGATCAGAACGGTACTGGTACTGCCACTGTGGGTTTGACTGCGACTCCACGCGAGAACTGCCCCCGTTTAAGTTATTGTAATTATTCAGCTTAGTGTACGTATTTTCGAGTGTTTGGCAAATACACCAATATCTCAACTTGTGAACCATGACCCATTTCGCAGCCTCTGCGAAAAATTCATATAATTCAACATGTTTTAAATAATAGCCTGAAACTCTTGATTATGGGATAATGACCCCAATTGTTAGTTTTAACAATCAATCTTTAAGTTTTATCGATTTTGGGGCCGACCTGGCTTCGACGTGGATTACAAAACTTAAGGGGCATGTCGAGGTGTCAGCGAACCTCGTAAACACTAGCTGAATTTAATAGTCGCAAACGACGAAAACTACGCTTTAGCCGCTTAAGGCTAACTGTCGACTCTGAGCGTCCTTGGTAGGAACTCGACAGACATACACAGGGACTCGCGGGTAAGCTTGCTTGTGGCCCAACCGCTAAACTTAAACAAGCTCACCTATCAGCTCCTGTCCGTCGGAAACTGCTAGGTTAAATTAAAGACGAGACTACACATGTAGAACCTTAAGCAGAGGATTTGCGGACGCGGGTTCGATTCCCGCCGGCTCCACCAAACAAAATAAGGCTCACCGAAAGGTGCAATGTAGATCAGATAAGGATCGGTTGACCGATCCTTCTGATGAGAGACAATCGGAAACCTGTTTATAGGTTTCCGATTTTTTTATGTCTATCCAAAACTGTTTTGCCGACTTTCTTGAAGAAAGTCCCGTTGATGTCGCTCAGTTAACCACTTTCTCTGAGCATATTCCTGATGAGTGGATTGCCAAAGCGGCAACACTTTCCGATAAAGCGACTATTCGCCGACGTCGTTTACCTAGTGATATGGTTCTTTGGCTCATTGTCGGGATGGCGTTCTTCCGCAATGAGCCTATTGCAGAAGTAGCCCGGCGAATGAATGTCTGTGCAGAAGGACTGGCTGATGAGGAGTTGTTAGCAAAAAGTGCTCTAACGCAAGCAAGACAACGTCTTGGTAAAGCCGCTCCGGAATGGCTGTTTAGGCAATGTGGTCACACTTGGGGTCTAGAACGTTACCCTGAAGATACTTGGCAAGGTTTACAAGTCTTTGCTGTTGATGGTGCTCTTTTTCGGACCGCTGATACACCGGAACTAAGAGAACATTTTGGTTCAGGTAATACATCTAGTGACAGGCAGACACCTCATCCGGTATTAAGGGTGGTCACCATGATGAATGTTCGCTCCCATGTTATTGTGGATGCAGCCATAAGCCCATATCGTCGTGGAGAAATTGCCCTTGCTATGCCCTTTATTAACTCCCTACCTGATAACTCTGTAACCTTATTAGATAAGGGGTTTTATGGCGCAGACTTACTGCTTTCTCTCCAAAATAGTGGCTCGAACAGACATTGGTTGTTACCTGCAAAGAAAGGGGTGAAATACACACTTCTGGATGAGAAAGAGAGCGATGACATGCTGGTTGAAATGAAAGTCTCTCCACAGGCACGCAAGAAGAATCCTAACCTACCTGAGAAATGGAAAGTCAGAGCAGTCACCTATCAAGTTGCGGGTAAGCAGAAAACCGTGTTTACGTCCCTGTCTAGGGAAGACTACGATGCAAAATCCGTCGCCGAGCTTTATCACGAAAGATGGGAAATTGAATTGGGGTATCGAGACATAAAAAGTTCGATGCAACACAATGCTTTGGTGTTGAGAAGTAAGACGGTCGAGCTTGTCTATCAAGAGTTATGGGGGCTATTACTTGGTTATAACTTGGTGAGACGAGAAGCCAGCCAAGCAGCAGTAGAGCATGGTCGAATGCCCAACGAAATCAGTTTTAAGTACGCTTGTCAGTTCATTGCGAGTCAACTAAAAGTGATGAGTAAAGCGGTGTCTCCGGGTAATACGCCAAAGCGTCTGAAAAGTCTGCGTGGCGACTTGTCTATCCTTTTTATAGACAAACGCCCTAAGCCTAATCGGCCTAGGGCGGTAAAAATATCAAAGACCCGATATCCTGTTAATCGCAAGGCAGCTCCGCTTAAGTGAACTACGTTGCGCACTATAGCGGGCATCTACACTGACATTGCGCGACATACGGAACACGGTAAACCTGTATCACTCCCTCTGGGAAAGTCTCTGCGACCGATAGTGATGCAGGCAGAGGATGTTGGAAAAAGCGAAGGCTGCATTGTAACGATGCAGATACAGATTCATATCTGATCACGAAAGTGAGCTGACTTCCGACTGGTCTTCCGTTGCAAGATAATTTGAAGAACTTTATTCAAGGAGAAACGCAAATGATGATTTCAAAAGAGATTAGTGCCTCTCCTGACAGTGCTCAATGGCAATCCATCAATTGGAAAGCCGTTGAATCCCATGTTTTAAAGCTTCAGATGCGTATTGCAAAGGCAACACGAGAAGGTAAACACGGCAAAGCGAAAGCGTTGCAGTGGATACTGACTCACTCGCGTTCGGCAAAACTTCTTGCTGTTAAGCGGGTATCACAAAACAAAGGCAGTAAAACGCCTGGAATCGACGGCGTTATCTGGAACACAGATACGCGCCGCATGAAAGCAGTCAATCAATTGAGCAGAAAAGCTTATCAAGCCAAGCCGCTCAAACGTATCTACATCCCAAAGAAAAACGGCAAGCTCAGACCACTGGGTATCCCCTGCATGGTCGATAGAGCGCAGCAAGCGCTTCATCTTCTTGCTCTGGAGCCAGTATCAGAAACACTTGCCGACCCTAACAGCTATGGTTTTAGGTCAAACCGAAGCACTGCTGATGCTATAGCGCAGTGCTTCAAGTGCTTGGCTATGAAACGATCTGCTCAATGGGTTCTTGAGGGTGACATCAAAGCCTGTTTCGATAAGATCGGACATCAATGGCTAATGGATAACATTGCCATCGATAAACGTATGTTGGAACAATGGTTAAAGTCTGGTTTTATGGACAAAGGGCTGTTCTATCGCACTGACGAGGGAACACCACAAGGCGGGGTCATATCCCCAACCTTGATGCTCATGACGCTTGCAGGACTTGAGCAGCGCATAAAGTCGACTGCACTCAAAAAGGGTGCTAGAGCCAACTTTATTGGATACGCCGACGATTTCGTCGTCACCTGTGCTTCAAAGGAAGTGCTGGAGAACGATATCAAACCGTTGATTGCTGATTTCTTAGCAGAAAGAGGCTTAACACTATCCGAAGAGAAAACGCATATTACTCATATCAGTAATGGTTTTGACTTCCTAGGTTTTAACCATAGAAAGTACAAAGGGAAATTGCTCATTAAACCGAGCAAATCCAACACACTACTGTTCTTGAGCAACTTGCGCGAACTCATCAAAAAGCACGCAACCATCCCTGTTAACGATTTAATCAAGTTGATAAATCCGAAACTCAGGGGCTGGTCGAATTACTATCGACACTGCGTGGCTAAACAGGTATTCGGATATGTAGGTCACAAGCTATTCCATACGTTATGGCATTGGGCTAAAAGGCGTCATCCAACAAAATCAAGAACTTGGATCGCGCTTAAATACTTCATCAACCGTCAAGGTCAATGGCAATTTCACGGTTGGCAGAAGATCATGAATATGGATTGTCAGTTCAATCTGTTTCAAATAGCTAAGGTGCCAATAGAGAGACATGTCAAAATCAGGAGTGCCGCTACGCCTTTTGATCCTCAATACCAAGAATACTTGGCAAAGAGAAAATCAAAGAAGCAATGCCGTAACTCTTGGCATGAACCTGCTCTCACTGCTTTATAAGTTGCTGGGTGCCAATCGGTGCCTTCGTGAAGGCTTGAGCCTAGTGCGGTGAAAGTTGCACGCTGGGTTCTTAGAGGGACGACACTTGGTAACAGGTGTCGTCTACTCGACAAAAGCGAGTTTCAAAGAGCCTGTAACAGATTCTGTGTAACTGCCGTTTAGTTAATGTGGTTTTCGAGGCGTTCCTCGAATTCGATAATAAAACGACTCATTGCCTGACGCCAGTTTTGAATGGGCATCGTCCATTTCTTGCTGGCATCTTTAATCGCCAGGTAAACCATCTTTCTGGCTGAATCATCGCTGGGGAAGATTTTCCGTTTCTTAATTGCTTTGCGAATGACACTGTTGAGCGACTCAATCGCGTTGGTTGTGTAGATGGCCTTGCGGATATCCTCAGGATAGTTGAACAGCGTATTCAAGTTCTGCCAATGGTTACGCCATGATTTGGTGATTTGTGGGTATTGGTCGTCCCATACTTCACCAAAGCGTTCCAGCTCAAGCAAGGCTTCATCCTCAGTCGCTGAGCGATACACTTGCTTTAAATCAGCCGTGACCGCTTTGTAATCCTTCCACGACACATATTTGAGGGAGTTGCGTACCATGTGCACGATACACAGTTGGATATGGGTCTGAGGGAAAACGGTGTTAATGGCGTCAGGGAAGCCCTTGAGGCCGTCTACGCATGCAATCAGGATGTCTTCAACACCTCGTTGTTGAAGCTCCGTCAGGACGTTTAACCAGAACTTAGCACCTTCGTTCTCAGCAATCCACATACCCATCAGCTCTTTGTGACCTTCGGTATTGATCCCCAGTGCTAAGAAGATGGATTTGTTGATGACCCGTTTATCCTGGCGGATCTTCACCACGATGCAATCCAGGTAGACAATGGGATAAACAGCATCAAGTGGGCGTGACTGCCACTCAACGACTTGCTCGATAACCGCATTGGTAACACGGGACACCAGCGTGGGCGATATCTCAGCACCATACCATTCGTCAAAGGCATTGACGATTTCACGGGTGCTCATGCCTTGCGCGTAAAGCCAGAGAATTTTGTCGTCCATGGACGTAAAACGGGTTTGGTGCTTTTTGACGAGTTTGGGGTCAAAGGAGCCTTCGCGGTCACGAGGCGTATCGAGTTCAAACTCGCCATCTTCGGTTTTAACGCGCTTGCTGCTCTTGCCGTTTCGGCTATTGGTTGATGTGGACTGTTGGTGTTTTTCGTAGCCCAGATGTTCATCCATTTCTGCGTTCAGTGCCGCTTCAACGGTGATTTTTTTCAACATCTGGCTAAATTCGTTCAAGTCCTCAGGCGTTTTAATTCCTTTGGCCGCTTCCTTTGCGAAAGCTTCAAGCTCTTTCTTATTCATTTGCATCTGCCTATCCTTTACTCTCAATAGAGTATGTGGTGATAAGCAGTTACACAAAATTAGTTACAGTCTCGTTTCAAACTTTGTTGTCACACTTTTCTTAGATAGCCATATTGATAGAACCTAAGTTTCGAACTTTATTGTCCAATCGGCTACTAGTAGCCATGATAGAAACGAGCTTCGGAAGTAGAAAAGTTCTAATCTTTAATGTCCGCTGACACTTAGATCGCCGTAAGATTATCCCTTACCATCTGTAGGATAAATCCATTACCCATAAAAAAATCGATCATAATCAATTACTTGCAATTAAACCCGAAGCATACTGTGCTCGCTTTCTTTACAGTTAGGTAAATATGCGTGAACAATTTAAGTAAAAAACAAATCATTATTATTAACATGCTTTTTCTTTTAGGCTTTATGGTTTCCGGCTCGTTGGTTGCTAAAAATATCATAGATATTCAAAAGCATCGAAACTTAATTGAAAGGCATCCTGAAAGAGTGATTAATGAAGCTCTCTCCTTAAAATCCGACATCAATGAGATGATGGTCAACATCAAGAACATCACACTCAATAGCCAAAACAAGGATGTTGACAAGCTAAAACAAAATCATCTTTCAATAAAGACCAAGATAAATACAACCATGGCGGCCATATCAGAACATTACTTAGGGCCAAGCGTTGATATCGATAACCTTAAACGATCAGTAAATAATTCATCGCTGGAATGGGGTGTACTGAAAAGTCTAAATCGCAAGCATACGATTGGTGACCTTCTTGATATTTACAATATAGAAAAAGAGTGGACCCAAGATGTAAATAATCATCTGAATGTAATCCTAAATTTTGCATATAGCAAATTAGAGAAATCCAACCAACAATATAAATACTCTAAATCGGCATTAAAAATATCGGTTCTTATCTCCTCTGCCATTATTTTTTTCTACACGATTTTGGGGGGCGTTTTTATCAAACACAGAACGCATCACTATCATTTGGCCTTAAATGAAAAAAGCACACTTATTGATGACAACATAGCAATCGCCAAGCTTGATGACGACTTTCGCGTGTTAGAAGTCAATCAAGCCATGATTAACCTGACAGGGAATGTTAAACCGCACGAGGAGGCCTACTTATCACCCATCGCCGCTAAAACCCGATGGTTGGCTGATGAAATCAAAGCCAGCATTCACAGCCAAGGCTTTTATCAACAACGGGTAGATTTCCCTAACGAAAATCTGCATCTTGTATATAAAATCACCCCCGCCAACGAGAACTCATCAAGGGTGAAGTACATCAACATTATTGACAACATCTCTGACAGAGTGCATTCAACCACAGACCCATTGACTGGTATTTTAAACAGAAGAGCCTTCGAAGCTGATACCAACGCCTTATTTGAAGCGGATTCACACCCGTTTATTAGCGTAGCCATCATTGATGTCGATCACTTCAAACAGTACAACGATATATATGGTCATCCGAGTGGTGATAAATGCCTTAAACTGATCGCCAATGAATTAAAAACCAGTTTAAGACGAGCCAGCGATCATGTTTATCGTATTGGAGGCGAAGAATTTGCAATTGTGACCGTATCGCAAGATTTAAATAAAACCATGAATTTACTTAATCATATAAAAAATAAGATCGAGGCATTACACATCGAACATTCAGGAAATTCGGTATCTGACTATGCAACTATCTCTATTGGTGGTTTTATTTATCAGCAACACTCTTTGCTCACACTTAAAGAGGTTTATGGTTTTGCTGACAAATTATTATACGAAGCCAAAAAAACCAGAAATAGGGTGGTATGTGCCTTGGCTGAACCAGATCAAGACGGCGTTGTTGCTCAAATCTAATTGAACCTTTCTAGCTCGTTGCGATCTGATCTCATATCTATGATGGAACGAGCAAAAATATGGGTAATACCAATTACATTAATTGTACTAATTTAGACCTGATCTGACAGTTATCCACTTTTCGACTCGGTGCCTGTCAGATTATATCTGGGCTAGATTCTTTTCAGCCCAGATTGATTTCCCATCCTCTAATGTTTCTATTGGCGTTCTGCCACAGCACATTTTTCCTTGATGAGTACGATGATTGTTGTAGTAATCCATCCATTCGTCCAGATCTTTCTGCAACTCTTCCATTGAGCCATACAGTTTCTTTCTGAACGTAACTTGATAGAACTCATTCAATATGGGGTTCTAGGGATTTTCCCCTCTAAAAAGACATAATCCTCTGTAGACCACACCAATAAATGGCTGCGGAGGTGGTTTACTTTCAGCTTGGAGCCTAATCATCCACTATCGGCCTTGTTATTTCGCCAATATTGGGCAATTTCCCAGTATTAGTGAAGTTATACGTTCCGCTTAAGTTGATATTTTGCCACGCAACGGGCGAAACAGCACGAGTGATACCCGCTTTCTCTTCATCTCCTCTCGCTTCAAAGTGTCCCAGAAGATGACTCAGTATCGCGGAGTTGAAGTAGATGATCGCGTTGGCAAGCAATCTTGCGCATTCATTCCAGATAGCGATTTCAGACTCGTTTTTGCCACGGAACTGATCACCATTCACCGACGCAATGGCTCGTCTAAGGAAGTGCCATGCTTCTCCCCGGTTCAGGGCACGTTGCACATACTGCCGCAAACTGGCATCGTCGATGTAGTCAAGTAAATATTGCGCTTTAACCAGTCGATTATACTCCGTCAGAGCCTGTAATATTGGGTGTCCAGAAGGGTAACCAGACAACTTTCTTACCAGCATTGCTTGTGTCGTCCGCTTTGTCTGAAGTGACAGAACAATACGCCTGATATCTTGCCATCCCGTTGTAATAACATTCGTTCTGATAGGCTTCTTTAGCGCCAGTATGGTGCTGCCTTGTTCACTTTCAGTCACATCAAACAGATCATTGATGACACTACTGAACTGCGCGTATCGCGGTGCAAAACTGTAACCGCATAGATCCAGTAAGGCGAAGTTAACATGATTGACACCGTGTGTATCTGTCGAGAGTACGTCAGGTTTGATTTCACTGCTGTTGGATTGTAACAGGTCATAAATATAGTGTGATTCGTGCTCGTTGGAACCGATGATCCGAGCATTGAGGGCGCTGTGGTTGGCCACCAGTGTCATGGCCGTGATCCCTTTGTTGGTGCCGAAATACTTAGAGGAGTACCGGGTTTTAAAGGTTTCCAGATGGGTTTCGAATTTCTGACCATCCGCACTGGCATGCAGCTGGTCCTCCTGAATATGGTAGTGGCGGAAGATGGGTAGCGCTGCAACCGCATTATTGATCACGTCGCTGGCGTCATGCAGCGTTTCAGGCCGGATATAGTTGGCCTGCACCGTACTCAGGTGTTCATAGCTTCGATCGGAGATCTGCGCCATGCCATACACACCACGGTGAGTGGCGTTGGCAATCAGAATGGCCAGTAAATCATCCTGATGAGTGAACCCTTGTTTTTGTATCGGAAGTACATGAGTCAGACATTTCATGAACCCGGTTTCGCGCTCTACATACCGCAGTACATCCGCGATACCGACCGGTTGCATTCGCTTAAAAAAGGGATTGTTGACCAGAGATGTAGCGCTTTTGGTCGGCAGACGCCAGCGGGTACCGGTACGATTTTTCATGATCACATTTCGATTGTCTCCCTCATCAATATGGAGAGCAACGTCTTTGAGTGCACTTTCCAGCCGGTGTTGTTTCTCCTGTAACAATAACTCTGCGGGCTGTTTTAGTCTGTCCAGTGTTGATGAGGCCAGCAAGGTATCCTGCGATGTCTGGGGGATCAGGTCGTCTTCCAGTGCGCGGTATTTGGTAACATTTGGCAAATAAATGCGTCCATTCAGTCGTGAGGTTAACTGCCGGTAGAGCAGCCATTCGTAACGTTGCGGGTTAACGTTATCCTGTTTAACCAACCATGGGAGGTGCTTTTTCGGGATGAGCGACGTATCCATCGTCTTCAGTGGTCCACCGAATGCGATTTCCGTCTGCATCTGTTGAAGTTGGGCGACGACGGCTTCTGAGCCTTTACCGGCCTCACATTCAAGGCACAAAAACACCTGCCTTAACAGTTGCTCCAGGAGATTGCATTGTTCATCGTAATGTTGCCACTGGTACTCTTCCACGGTCCGTTTCTGTTTTTTCAGGTAAAGGCAGAGGGTCTGGATATCCCTGTCATTCATGACCTTCAATGCCTGTTGTCTGACTACTGAGAAGGGTTGATTATCATCAATGTTCTCATCCACAAACAGATGCAGTAACTCTGCCGCTTTCGTGACATTGTCCGCGGCTGACTGCCAGGACAGGAACACTGCTTGTTGTGCAAAGGTGTTGGCAGCTTCTTGTTGCTTGCGGATATGGTAAATGAACCCATCAGTTAACCGTTCCAGTGCCAGTTGTATCCGCTCTGTCAGGTGACATAGCAACCATAGATGCTGCTGTGCGCGTTTGAATCGTTTGAGTTTACTACCGTAATAGTTGATGAGCTCACCGAAGTGTTGTCGATTTTTAAGAGACAGATTAAGCCCATCGATAACGCCATTGATTTGCGTGCGCCATGGCGCTAACTGATGATAAAGGGCAAGCTCTTTTTTAAGTTCAGGTACGGTCAGACTTTTTGCACCGCCTCTGAGCTGGTTCAGGCTTAGTCCGTCATCAATGGCTGTTATGCTGTCCAGAAAGACGTGAAGTTCAGGACTGGTGAGTTGATTAAGTTGGTGCGCCAGGTCTTTTCTGACCTGCTGCATCGCTCTGCTTATCAGTCTCTGGAGTACGGTGTACCTAGGGATAGCAATGCTGTGACTGGTTAGGAATTCAATAGCAGTATCAAAGAGGTAACGCGGCTCCAGCCAGGCATTGCCCACCTGAACAAGGTGGTCGAAAAGAGAATTGAAGTGCTGACTTTCGTCCCATTTGTGATAACCAGCAAGGTCTAATACTTTTGCGTAGAGTCGATCTTTTTGTTTTTGTGAGGGAGTGAATGGTCTGAGCCCCTTGCCGCCAAGCAGCTCTTTACTGATGAACATTAAATCCTTAGAAACCTGCGAGTAAGCGATATCTAGGATGACGGGCTTTGATTTGAAGTATCCCAAAATCGCGACAAAGTAACATCTATGAGCTCTGAGACGAATTGACCGAAAAACTGCCAATTCCGCATCGTTCAGAGAAAAGTACAGACGTTGTTCTTCGATTGAAAAAATGGGTGGGGAATAAAGATCTGCCTGTTCTGCTCTCGTGAGAATAGTAATTTCGTTTTTGATGGCCATATCAGGGCTGTTCCGTATTAAATGTACGATATTTACCTAATTTGCCACACTTATAAGTAGTAACCCACCTCCGCAGCCATTTATTGGTGTGGTCTACAGAGGATTAAGTCTTTTTAGAGGGGAAAATCCCTAGAACCCCAACTTCAATTGAGTGGCTCATACCATATGTATTCTGCGTATATATCCTCACGGAATTAACGGTATCAACACGCTCCATGTCGATAGTTGAATTTGGTAGCGAAGATAAATAATTATAAAAGTCATATACTATTTTAGTTTTCTGATTGAGCCCTTTTCTAGTAATCTGACCTTTTTCAAGCATTGAAAGCAACTCAAGGAAATACCGGTAAGACGGCCTTTTTGGTTTGCGACCTGCTAAAGACATGAGATTAATGTCTTCATCCTCACAGAAGATTTTGAAATCTAATAACCAACTTGCTTTATTTAAGATCGAATCAGACTTTGTAAACCCTTTTTTAAAATCTCGACCTGATTGAAAAAAAAGGCATTAGCATCAGTCCAGGGCGAGCCATCCTTTTCAAGCAAGAAGGGAAACAAGTACAAATCCTGCTCCTCCCCAAATGCAACGCAACGCGTAATAAAGTATGAGTCCCCGTTGCTACATTTATTCTCGATAGATTTCGAAGTTAACGCTTCTGATGTGACATCGCTATGCGTATCCTTCAAATGCGATATCGTAATAATCCTGTCTTTTTTACTTAGCACAGCCGCCTCCTTTAATAGACAACTGTCAATCTTTCAACTTCACACACGACCTGTCAATCTGGAAGATCCCAATTGTGCTTTGTAGTGTGCGAATGTATAGAAGATTGACAGTCATACAACCCCGATAATAAAAGAACTACGGTTAATATCGAACCCAAAAGCATTGACACCTCTTTATAATCCTAATTATTGACTATGATTGACAGTGAGAGAGCTAATATTGACACGTCTTATTATCAGAGGACATTAAAGTTTGAAACTTTTCTACTTCCGAAACTCGTTTCTATCGTGGCTACCAGAGGCAGAGGCCAAATCTGACAATAAAGATTGAAACTTAGACTCAATCAACGTAGCTATCCAAAGAAAGTGTGAAAACATGCGCTGAATCTGTGCCGAAGCAAACTTTTGGACAGAAATCAGTTAGACCTTATGCTCTAAAGCAAACACTTCGGATAATTTCAAATTGGATAAAGCGAAGCAGACGGCTTTGTTGTTCGAGAGCATTGGCTGCTGATGCAGCCAAAAGAATGCTATTGCCTATTGACCCGGAAGGGATCATATCTGTTAGTTGCCGATTTCACGCTCTGCTTGCTCATATGTGCTATATAATTTTTCCACACGACCAACCAATTTCATTCCACCTTTGGTTGCTCTATCTGTCCAATAATGCCCTTCTAGTTCTTCGACTGGAGAACCATGAATTTCTAGGGCGAAAGAGCCATGATGCATTTCGCTTCTTACACCCTGTAATTCAATTTTGGGTTCATTTCGATAAACACCAACTAGCTTGAACAGATCTTCATCTTCTTGCTGCTCTATACTGTGAGCCACCAAAACGGATCTAGATTCCTTTGTCATCAGCCTCAAACTAAGAGATGTTAACGATTGCCTGATGACTGCATATCCATAGATTGGCGCAACGCCTTCACCAGTGTTAGGGTCTATCCAGCTACTTTTCAGCTCAACTTTCCACGTCCCCCTCAAGTCCGGTCTTTTAACATACCAACCTTTAAATATTTTCCATGACCACATGTATTTGTTAAACAAGGTTACAAACAGAGTTATTACACCAACTACTGTACCAAATGGTTTTACAAAGTCCGCACTGAGTACAGGCATACCTTGAACCCAAAGAGCAAGTAACCAAACCGCGATCGTGAGACCAATAAATGATGAAATATGAAGTCTAGTTAGCATTACTCGTAACCTATGTAGTCCCATGCATCGCTTAAGAACTGATGCGCTTCCTGCCTCGTCCAAGGCTGTGAGCCTCGAAATAAGTACTTAAGCTCACTAACTTCACCCCATTCAGAACATTTTTCATCATTAATTGTATTGTTAAAAGTTTCAGCAAGAACTGCACGAACCATTTGGTTATATGTTGAATAGTTGAAGCAGGAGTTTGAAGCATTAAAAACTAAGCATTCGATCAAAAAGCTGGGAGCGTCTTTGGCTGACTTGATACCATTTTCGGCCATTTCATTGGATAGAGTTTTAAGAATTCGAACAACGCGCTTGTATCTTCTGGATGTAGCGTCGTTCTTTGATACGCCATTAGAATAATGTTGCTCTGGCCAATTTCGTACGATAAACGGTTTGCCATCATCAGGCCGCATTTCTACGCCTGATAAGTACCTAGTGGTAGACATATACCTTCTATGTTCAAAGAACGCTGCTACGTCTGACTCTACCCGATAAGTGTTTTCCTTAATGTCGAAAGACTTACTACCTCTAGATACGGAAGCTCTACCAAATCGAGCAACTAGAGCTTCTTCAAGCTCATTTTTAAAAGTCAAATAAGAGTAAGTGCCATCGCTAAAACTTTTATTCAATTCTGCTTTGACGTTATCGTCAGGATATTCTGGGAAAAAAGCGTCATAACAAATTACACCGATATCAACGTCACTATCTTTTCTTACATTTACCCGATTTCTGTAAGAACCTTGAGTAATTACTTTTATATTTCGACTTTGAAGCTTAGAGCTATTTTGAATTGCCTGCCTGATTTGGCGTTCTGCGTTTTCAGCTCGCTCCTGCTCAGTTTGACTTGGCCCTTGCGCCCATCTTGAAAAAATTGACTCCCAATCCCTACTCATTCTTGTTCCTTTAGTGAAGCATTTTATCAACTAACAATTTATTCGATCCCAAACAGGGGCTTTCAAACACTCCATTTGGTTTTTTTATACATCTAATGAAAACTGAACTCTATCGTAACCACATGTTTTTGCTAGGGTAGCATGTAATACTTCAAAAGCGAGAATGAGAAATACGACAAAATGGGGTATTTTTACGCAGCTCACGGTTGGCATTAGAAAATCTATCGAAAATTCTCGGGATGAGGTGGGTTCCGTTAGTTTTCGCCAGCACGAAAAGGGGCATAAGTGTGCCAGCAGTGATAGTTCTGGCAAAGTGCCAACTGTGAAAGTTCTGGATAGAAACAATCTAGACTTCAGTCTGAGATACACATGCTGCCAGATCAATCAGCACTAATTTCTGTCTACATGCTCATGAGATAACAGCCTCGTTAGTCTCTCTGTTACCGCACTCTGAACTGTCTCCCCAAGTGATTCATTAGATATATTCGTTCCAAGAATCGATTTAGTTTTTTTCGGAGAATGCTCCACTGGCTGTAAACGTCCTTCTAACATCGTCCCCCACACTTGAATGTCTTTAAGTTTTTCTGGAGCCACTTCGTATGGACTCTGTTCTAACACAGTCAAATTTGCGTCCTTGCCTATTTCAATCGACCCAACTTTGTTCTCCATCTGAATAGAGTATGCGGCATCTATAGTGATTGCTCGTAAAGCAATATCGAGTGGAACCTTATGCCGTTGTCCTGTGACTTCCCCTTCTGCGGTAAGCCGATTGACTGCCGACCATACGAGTTGCATCGGCTTCGCTGGCGCCATCGGCATGTCAGAATGGAAAGAAAGCGAGCCGCCGTATTTTAAAACATCTCCATTCGGAACCATGTTAGCTGAGCGTTCAGGGCCGATACCCAGCTTGGCATAACGTCCAGCTAGCGCCGTCACATAGTATGGGTTCGAGCTCACGATACCGCCAAGCTCGATCCAACGTTTAACCTGTTCCGGCTGGGCAAAACCGAAATGCACTAGCACCGTACGGTGGTTTTTGCGAGGCTTACGCTTCATAGCCTTTTCTAGCTCGGCTAGCAATACATCCATACCCGCATCACCGTTATTATGTACGTGGATTTGATAGTCAGCATCCCAATATGTCTGGAACATGAAACCAAATTCTGGCGGGTCGATGATCCAAGCACCATGGTGACCGTCGGTATACCCATCTTTCATCTGCATAAGCTGGCCATAGATTGCGCCATCAGTAAAAAGTTTTACCTGACCAGGTAAATACCATGTGCGACCATTGCCCCAACTCTCAACCTTGCGTGTCTCTGCTAGAAGACTGGTTTGGTCATCGGGCTTTACTGCATAAAAGCTTTTTCCGTCACCAATAAAGCAGTGATTGAACGGCGTATCATCATCCGAATATACAGCGTTGACGGCTTCTTGCAATTTTTGGGAAAGAAACCCGCCGGGCTCACAGGCAAGAGTGATACCGTTGCGATGGTAATAAATTTCAGTATATTCAAGTCCTCGTCTAAATTGCTCCGCTGACGCTAGGTAAGGGGTCAGTTTTGGCAGAATTCCAATCACGCCTTGTTCGAAGAAATGTCCCTTCGACATATCAATCATTGACATTGCACTCGCCCCTAGGCCGGAGACATAAGCCTCGTCGATACCAGTCAACTTAAGCGCTGATGTATTTAGGTAAAATTCATGCTGTGAGCGGTGCCATACGAAGACAGGAAAATCCGGAGCTAACTTATCAAGCAACTCGCGTGACATTTCTCCATGGAAGTAATGGTGATACCCCCAGGTAATGAAAGGCTTCGTTTTATCTTTATGCGTTGTGAGTGCTTCGATTAAGCGCGTGTGGTAACTCTTCTCGTCGCGCACCGCAGCAGAGAACCCATCAATCGTATCCCAATCCTCAATTGATATAACCGTCATGTTCATTGCCAACGCAGCTAGAACTGGATGAACGTGTTGCTCAACAAATCCAGGCATTACTACTTTGCCATCAAATGATTGATCGAGATACGCATCTTTGCCAACCGTCGCACTGACTTCATCCAAATTACCAACAGCCACGAATTTCCCGTCACGTATCGCAATAGCGTCGGCTGTCGGTTTAGCCGGATTCATAGTAATGAACTTCCTAGCTGTATAGATTACCGTTTGAGATAGGGGTTCAGCGAGATCGTCAAGATCTTGCAACCGAAGGGCCTCCGCTCCTACGATACTAGGTAGTGAGAGCAGCAGTGAAACAGAAATAACTGAGAGTTTTTTCGCTAAAAACATATGACCTCCACAACGGTACAAGCACATGGCAATTCACTTTAACCTATTAAAGAAACACCATACTCAAGATGGCTAGAAGTGTCAATACATACAATTATAGGTGTACTGTGACTGTGCATTTTCGCTGTCCCTAAAGAAGCTGGCTAAATGATGCAAATGATGGGTAGAAAAGCTCTAGGAAATGTTGTCGGCAATTGCTCTAAAACACTTTTGGGCAAAGGCTTTTCAACAATAGAGAAAAGCCTGTATCAATACCACTAGCAGTCCGTTTGCTCTGAAAGCTTCAGAGCATCTTCCAGTTCAACAACGCCAAGATAACGAATCGTGTTATCTAGCTTCGAATGCCCCAGTAGAATCTGTACCGCCCTGATGTTTTTTGTTTTGGCATAGATCAAAGTAGCTTTGGTGCGACGCATTGAATGAGTCCCATAATAGTCTGCATTCAACCCCAGTTTTACAGCCCAACACCTGATAACCGAACGATAAAATGAGTAACTGGTAGGCTGCCCTTTGCGACGACAACTTGGAAACAAAAAGCTACTTGCTTCGAGGGATGCGGAGTAGATCCAGCGACTGATACTTTGCTGCGTTCTAGGAGTAATTTCATAGTGTACGTCAGTGCCCGTTTTTTGCTGGATGCATTGAACCCTTTCATAAATCACTCCTTGCGAAGAAACATCGTATACATGCAACTTTAGTAAATCACTCGCTCTCAGCTTACTATCAATGCCTAGGTTTAGCAGAGCAAGCTGCATCAGGTCGTTTTCAAGCTCAAGTCTAGTCCTGATTCGCCAGATTTCTTCAAGCTTGAATGGCCTTTTTATGCCGCTACATTTTCCTGAAGGTAACTTTCTCATGTTGACCTCCTCTTGGATGCTATTGGTCAATATAAAGTCTGGCTACCAATTCAGCTTCGAGCGCTGTCGGACAGTACGATGTCATTACAGAAGGAACGGTATGAGGGAACAGTACGAGCTCAAACGCCCATTGGACAATAATGAGTTTCGAAAAATCGAGCATTAGACATTCATGAATAACTTCAGGTATGGAAAAGTCGCTTAGTAAGGTGCCCAGTCCTACTGGCGCAGATTAGAACGTCTGTTCTTATGTATCCCGAGAATGAGTTCCCTATCCGTCGGATGGTTTATCGTTTAGACGTAAATTTAATACTTTCAATTATTTAAAGCACTAGCCTTACTTCTCACCTTTGTATGTAACTTAATTAGTATCAAATAGGTAAAGTCTACCTGATTAATCTACACTTTTTACTTATTGCCAGTCATTTTTTTGAATCGCCACTAGTTTCCTAGACACCTCTTAGTTAGATAAACTAACTCAAAGAGAGGTGCTTATGAGCGGCAAACGCTATCCTGAAAAATTCAAAATCGAAGCGGTTAAACAAGTTGTTGATCGCGGTCATTCCATCGCTGATGTTGCTAAGCGTCTAGATATCACCACACACAGCCTGTATGCCTGGGTGAAGAAGTATGGCCCTGATAACAAACAACACAATGATTTATCTGAGGCGCAGGCAGAAATTAAACGCCTGCAAAAAGAGCTAAAACGGGCCACTGAAGAGCGCGACATTTTAAAAAAAGCCGCGGCGTACTTCGCAAAGCTGTCCGACTGAGGTACGCCTTTATCAAGGAGCACAGCGACCGGTGGCCGGTACGCTGGCTGTGTAACATGCTGGATGTTCACCCCAGTGGTTTTTATGCATGGAGCAAGCTGCCGTCGTCAAAGCGTGATAAGGCAAACCGTCGGCTTACAGGTTTAATTAAGCAGTTCTGGCTCGAATCTGGTTGCGTGTATGGCTACCGTAAGATCCATTCTGATTTACGTGATACGGGCGAGCGCTGTGGTATTAACCGGGTTTACCGGTTGATGCAATCTGAGGGGTTAAAAGCACAGGTTGGTTACCGCAAGCCGAGGTATCGCAAGGGTGATAGCCATGTCGTCGTGCCTAACCGTTTACAGCGTCAGTTTAATCCGGTAACGCCTGATGAGGTATGGGTAACAGATATCACTTATAGTGTGCCCGGAATCCGGCACTTGCATGGATAGCATAAACGGATCACGAATCTATCAGGAATCTATACATTCTAAACAGGAGTGAAGGAGGTATAGCGTCATCTAGTTGGGTAGGTGACTGAGTCTGAGCGGCAGTGACCTATCGTATGCTGATGGGGTGATGTAACCCGCTGACAACGGGAAGTGAGGCGAACTCATTAAGCCAAGATGCTTCTCTAGACTGAGTGATGGAAGGATGAAGAACATGAACCGATTAATTCGCGTCTATGGGCTGAAACGTCGCCACTGCCTACATGGGTTAACAGGCAGTGTGATGCAGAAGTGAACAATATGAAGCGGTATCACTTCCAAATTGCTTCGCTATATGTACGAGTGAAAGCAAGGGACAAGCACCAAACCGCAATTCGGTGTTTGAGTATCACCATCTTACAGAACGATAAGGGTAAAGATTGCGATCGGCATCCTCCTCATCATGCTTGAGTTCGGGTAGATAAACCGGGGAAGGTCTATTTAGATTTTAAGGGAGCATGACCCCGATGATAAATAGGCTGGCGGAGTGCTCGTAGTAGTCTGAGATGTGGAGAGCGCATTACATGGCGAAGGGGCACAGTTTAATTGATTTGCGTCAGCACGCTAGCTGACCTAACAAGGTGAAGACCTTTGATAATCAGTGAAATGCAACGCAAGTTAGCAACATGGGCGGATAACGATAAGACGAAACGGTTTGACCGTTTAATGCGGCTGATAAGCCATATCGATTGGCTACGTGAAGCCGCACGTATCACCTTATCGGCCAAAGGCGCGAACACGCCGGGCGTGGATGGAATAAGCAAAGTGCAGCTTGAACAGAGCTTGGATAATTATCTGTTAACCATCAGAAGTGAATTGTTATCAGGCGACTACCAACCTCAACCAGCAAGACGTATCTATATTCCAAAAGCGAAGGGTAAACAACGTCCTTTAGGCATTCCCACGCTTCGTGATCGAATAGTACAACGTGCCATGCTCATGGCAATGGAGCCAATATGGGAGAGTGATTTTCATCCTCTTTCCTATGGTTTCAGGCCAGAGCGTAGCGTGCATCATGCTATTCGCACAGTGAAACTGCAATTAACCGATTGTAGAGAAACAAGCGGACGATGGGTAATCGAAGGTGACTTATCGAGCTACTTTGACACGGTCCACCATAAGTTATTGATGCAATGCGTGCGTAAACGGGTCAACTGTCGTCGCTTTCTTGACCTGCTTTGGCGGTATATGAAAGCGGGTCATGTTGAAAAGAACCAGTTCTATGCTACTCATCAAGGTGTGCCGCAAGGTGGCGTTATCTCGCCATTATTGTCGAACATCATGTTGAATGAGTTCGACCAATACTTGAACCAGTGCTACCTGAGTAAAAAGGCACGCAAAGACCGTTGGTACAATAACTACAGTCTCAAACGAGGACGCAAGCCTCTAAATGGTGAAACACGGACATGGATGCCCGCCGTGGCTTTCTGCCGATATGCGGATGACTTTGTCGTGATAGTCAAAGGCACTAAGCAAGAGGCTGAAGCCATACGTAACCAATGCAAATGCTTCTTAGAAGGTAAGCTCAAGTTAACACTGAATATGGACAAAACCCATATTACCCATGTTAATGATGGTTTCACCTTCTTAGGGCACCGCATTATCCGTAAACGCGGACCCAAGGGAAATATGCGAATAGTGACGGGGATACCGAAAGACAAATGCAAGTCTTTTACCCGCTCACTAACCAACGAACTGTCTACAGATCACAGTTGCAGTGCCGTTGATAAGATAATCAAACTCAACCAAAAGCTGAAAGGCTGGTCACAGTTTTATTGTTTTACTGACTACACGGCTAAAATCTACGACAAGGTAGACCGTGCTGTATTCTGGAAACTGGCACATTGGTTAGGAGCTAAGTTTAAAGCTAGCATTAAATCTCTAATGAAAACGTTAATACGCAGGCCATCGCCAGAGATGGCGAAAACATGGACTTACTTCGGTAAATCCAACAATGGTGTGGTAACTGGCGCATCACTGTTCCGTCTTGTGAGCAGCGCCAAGATGCGGTTCCGTTGGCGGCTGCCTGAGTCTAATCCATATGGTCGCGTTGAAGCGCGAAACACGGTCACTTCTAAGTACAAAGATGTTGCTATGGCCTTCGGCTGCAATTAAATGGAGAGCCGGATGCGCTGAAAGGTGCACGTCCGGTTCGGAGAGGAGAGGCTGAGAGATAGTTCGACTACGCTCAGTCTCTTACTCTACTCCGGACACACGAAGGGTGGTTGTATCTGGCCGTCGTGGTGGATCTGTTCTCCCGCAAAGTTGTAGGTTGGTCGATGCATTCCCAAATCAGTAAAGACATCGTATTAAACGCATTACTGATGGCGGTTTGGCGACGTCAGCCGAAAAAGCAGGTGATGGTGCATTCCGATCAAGGAAGCCAATACACCAGCCACGATTGGCAGGCATTCCTTAAAACTCATGGCTTGCAAGGCAGTATGAGCCGACGCGGAAATTGCCATGATAACGCTGTAGCCGAAAGTTTTTTCCAGCTGCTGAAGCGTGAACGGATCAAACGCAAGATCTACTCAACACGGGATGAAGCCAGAAGCGATGTGTTTGATTACATAGAAATGTTTTATAACAGCAAACGAAAACATGGTTCCAATAATCTGCTGTCACCGGTAGAGTATGAAACCCGTTACCAAGAACGGCTGGGAAGTGTCTAGTTTATTGGTGGCGATTCATTCATAGTTCCTTGGAGGAGAAACAAAATGAGGCTCTCAACTTTGGCATTCGCTTTACTATCTGTCAGTTGTATCACTTTGGCTGCAAGCCCAACAAAACCTTTTGCGGATAGAATCTATGTTGGCGGAGATATTATTACGGTCAACGACTCTGACCTTACCGCTGAAGCTTTAGCGATTAAAAATGGTCGAATTTTAGCGGTTGGTAAAGAATCAGAACTGATGAAGTTACGAGATGATAAGACAAAAATTGTTGATTTAGATGGAAAAACCATGATCCCGGGCTTCATTGATGGCCATGGACATGTTTTTACCACTGGCATTCAAGCTTTATCTGCGAACTTACTTTCCGATCCTGATGGTAATGTAAATAGTATTGCGTCGCTGCAAGAAGAACTAAGAACTTGGGTGGCGAAGCCAGAAAACGGCAATCATGGAATCATCCTGGGGTTTGGTTATGATGACTCACAGCTAAAAGAGCAAAGGCATCCTACTCGCCAAGAATTGGATGAAGTATCTAAAGACCTTCCGGTACTTATTATTCATCAGTCAGGTCACTTAGCAACTTTGAACACTAAAGCATTGGAGTTGGCAGGTTTGACGACAGAGAGCACCGATCCTGATGGCGGTAAGATTCGTCGTGAGAGTGATGGGAAAACACCTAATGGTGTGCTGGAAGAAACTGCTTTCTTTGGGACCTTGCTACCGCTATTTGCCAAACTCAACGCCAAAGAGAATGAAGTCATTTTTAAAGCGGGTATGGAGCTTTACGCGAGTTTTGGATATACCACTGCTCAGGAAGGTCGAGCTTCGACTTCAGCAGTGAAAACCATGTACAACTTAGCTCAAGAGGAAAAACTCCCTATCGATGTGGCCGCGTATCCTGATATTCAAGTGGCTCAAGAGGTTATCTCTCCTCCGTATTACTCAAGCGAGTATTCTAATGGATTCCGCGTCGCTGGGGCTAAGCTTAATCTTGATGGTTCTCCTCAGGGCAAAACAGCTTGGCTAACGGAACCTTATCTTGTTCCACCGGTTGGTCAAGAGAAAGGCTACAAAGGTTACCCGAGTATGAGTGATGAAAAAGCCGCCGAGTATATTGAGTTAGCACAACGTAATGGCTGGCAACTGTTAACCCATGTCAACGGTGATGCGGCAATTGATCAATTGCTTAATGGGATTGAAGCGAGTGAGAAAAAACACGGTGTACCAGACCGAGGTTTTATCGCAATACATGCGCAGACCGCTCGTAAAGATCAAGTAGAGCAATTTAAGCGCTTGGGCGTTTTTCCGTCGTTTTTCCCAATGCACACTTTCTATTGGGGTGATTGGCACATGAATTCCGTTTTAGGCAAAGATCGAGCAGAGAATATATCACCAACCGGCTGGGCTCGAGATTTAGGCATGATTTATACCTCTCACCATGATTCTCCTGTGGCTCTGCCTAACTCAATGCGTGTTTATTCCGCGACCGTTAACCGCGTAAGTCGTACTGGTCATGTTTTGGGGCCACAACAACGTGTGTCGGCGCTGGACGGATTAAAATCGCAAACATTATGGGCGGCCACTCAATACAAAGAAGAGAAAAGCAAAGGTTCACTGGAAGTAGGTAAACTCGCTGACTTGGTTATTTTGTCTGATAACCCGCTCACGGCAAAACCTGAAGCACTGGCCGATATCAAAGTCTTAGAAACGATAAAAGAAGGGCTAACGATATACTCAATTGATCAACAAGTCGCATTAGGCAGCTGTATAAGCACCAAACGATGTCAGGAAATCGCAACTACAGCTATGATTTCCGCAGGGCTATTGCATCACTCACATTGATCTATTTTTCATATATTTAGTAGTCAACATATAAATAGGAAGCCATTTGAGCTTCCTATTTTATAGCTAGCCCGTCTCTAAAACAGAGGGGGATTGTGGCATATTTATTTGGAGTGCTTATTGAGTCCAAACATTTATTGAGTTAACGAGAAATTCACTTCCTCGATAAATTACGGTACCTCAAAACGAACGGCACTCTATAAGAATGGATAACTTTTAGTATGAAAAAACTCTTCCTCGCAGTATCAAAGAGTAATTAATCTAAAACATTTTGGGGCGTGCGACGTGAAGTCGTATGAAGCGCTGTTCACCGCTAAACGAGTGAACCATCTGTATCACCAGATGAACCTAGGAGCCTGAATAAAGTAGCGGCTCTGACAATGTAACGAAGGTTGGTATTTGCCAATCGGGATCGAAATCGCGAGAAGACGACCCTCCTGATAACCACAATCGGGTGAGTGCTAGGTAGTCAGCATGATGAACATAAGTGAATCCGCATAAGGTGCGTTATATGATGAATCAGCGGAAGTGGTTAATACGCTGTGGCCAAAAGGCATGAGAGTCGGAAAGAGATTGCCCCATGCTCTTTCGTGATCATTGAACTCTCCGCACTATAGCGCAATGTAGATCAGATAAGGATCGGTTGACCGATCCTTCTGATGAGAGACAATCGGAAACCTGTTTATAGGTTTCCGATTTTTTTATGTCTATCCAAAACTGTTTTGCCGACTTTCTTGAAGAAAGTCCCGTTGATGTCGCTCAGTTAACCACTTTCTCTGAGCATATTCCTGATGAGTGGATTGCCAAAGCGGCAACACTTTCCGATAAAGCGACTATTCGCCGACGTCGTTTACCTAGTGATATGGTTCTTTGGCTCATTGTCGGGATGGCGTTCTTCCGCAATGAGCCTATTGCAGAAGTAGCCCGGCGAATGAATGTCTGTGCAGAAGGACTGGCTGATGAGGAGTTGTTAGCAAAAAGTGCTCTAACGCAAGCAAGACAACGTCTTGGTAAAGCCGCTCCGGAATGGCTGTTTAGGCAATGTGGTCACACTTGGGGTCTAGAACGTTACCCTGAAGATACTTGGCAAGGTTTACAAGTCTTTGCTGTTGATGGTGCTCTTTTTCGGACCGCTGATACACCGGAACTAAGAGAACATTTTGGTTCAGGTAATACATCTAGTGACAGGCAGACACCTCATCCGGTATTAAGGGTGGTCACCATGATGAATGTTCGCTCCCATGTTATTGTGGATGCAGCCATAAGCCCATATCGTCGTGGAGAAATTGCCCTTGCTATGCCCTTTATTAACTCCCTACCTGATAACTCTGTAACCTTATTAGATAAGGGGTTTTATGGCGCAGACTTACTGCTTTCTCTCCAAAATAGTGGCTCGAACAGACATTGGTTGTTACCTGCAAAGAAAGGGGTGAAATACACACTTCTGGATGAGAAAGAGAGCGATGACATGCTGGTTGAAATGAAAGTCTCTCCACAGGCACGCAAGAAGAATCCTAACCTACCTGAGAAATGGAAAGTCAGAGCAGTCACCTATCAAGTTGCGGGTAAGCAGAAAACCGTGTTTACGTCCCTGTCTAGGGAAGACTACGATGCAAAATCCGTCGCCGAGCTTTATCACGAAAGATGGGAAATTGAATTGGGGTATCGAGACATAAAAAGTTCGATGCAACACAATGCTTTGGTGTTGAGAAGTAAGACGGTCGAGCTTGTCTATCAAGAGTTATGGGGGCTATTACTTGGTTATAACTTGGTGAGACGAGAAGCCAGCCAAGCAGCAGTAGAGCATGGTCGAATGCCCAACGAAATCAGTTTTAAGTACGCTTGTCAGTTCATTGCGAGTCAACTAAAAGTGATGAGTAAAGCGGTGTCTCCGGGTAATACGCCAAAGCGTCTGAAAAGTCTGCGTGGCGACTTGTCTATCCTTTTTATAGACAAACGCCCTAAGCCTAATCGGCCTAGGGCGGTAAAAATATCAAAGACCCGATATCCTGTTAATCGCAAGGCAGCTCCGCTTAAGTGAACTACGTTGCACCGAAAGGTGGGCCTTTTTTGTTTGTGGGGTTGGTGTGGATGAAAACCCGCGTTTAAGGTTCGACGAGCAGCGCCTGGAGCGCTGCCGAACATCGGAAGTATGACGATGGCCCGCTAGGGCGAGGCACATGGATGTGCCGAGTATTCCCGCCGGTAACTGATCGTTGCGAAAATCAGAAAACAGACAAGCCGGCAAACTTTCTATTCACCGAAAGGTGGGCCTTTTTTGTTTGTGGGGTTGGTGTGGATGAAAACCCGCGTTAAGGGTTCGACGAGCAGCGACTGGAGCGCTGCCGAACATCGGAAGTATGACGATGGCCCGCTAGGGCGAGGCACATGGATGTGCCGAGTATTCCCGCCGGTAACTGATCGTTGCGAAAATCAGAAAACAGACAAGCCGGCAAACTTTCTATCGACCGAAAGGTGGGCCTTTTTTGTTTGTGGGTCAGGTAAGGATGAGTAACCCGTGTTACGGGTTCGACGAGCAGCGCCTGGAGCGCAAAACTTTAACCGTTAAAGCCCTCGAGCCAATGAGTGAGTTTGAGATAAATCAAACTCAAATATCAGAACCTGGAAGCAAATCTTCCAAGAAAAATGCAGCGAATTCTGCTCTGTTTTTTAAACCGGCTTTCGCATAAACCGCGCTGAGTTGGGCGCGTATCGTTTTTTCTGAAGTTCCTCTAAACTCGCCTATTTCATTCAAGCTAAAGCCTTTCAGCAACAAAAAAGACACCTCTTTTTCAGCCGGAGTAAGGCCCCACTCCGACAGCTGAGCTTCAATCATCTGCGACAGACCGTTGATATGCTCTTTTGCATGAATACGCCATTGCTCAGCTTCTTTCTTATATGCAGAAGAATTCTGTAATTCTTTCGATAAGCTCACTTTTAATTGCAGCATATTTCTAAGAATAAAAATAACACCAATAATAGACATTACCCCTGCACTTCCTTCAATGAATATATGCCAAAGCGGCACTCCTTCATCAAAGTCAGTGATCAGGTCCGTAACGATCATAACGCTTATTAAACAGAATATGCCTAATAAAAAAATGCGTTCTCTATTTTTCATATTAATCCTTAGTCGTGCTCTTCGTGCTCCTCACTCTCTCCATGCTTATAACCATCGAAGTCATCTCCTTCATTTTCATACAACTGAAGCTGGCTACCAAATATAGAGAGAGTCCTAGAGGAACTGTCAAAATTTTGAATTAAGTAAGCAGAAAAACCAACGGTCAAAAACAAAAATAAGAGCCCAACCCCCAAATGCCTAGAGACAGGCTCAGTAGTTTCGGGTAAGTCTTGTTTGAAGCCAGTCACCATGCTCATAGCGATTGAGTCTTTATGTTTTGACTGATGTATAATAACACCAGCTATATGCAATATTACGACCACTAAAAAAGTATTGGCTAATAGCTCATGAACCTCTTCCAAAACCTCCCCGGCAACACCTGTAATCATCAAGACACCGGACACGCCCAAGCCCAAGGCCAATATCATCATTATCACTGCTGCCCAACTGGAAGCCGGATTATGCCCAACCCATTTCCGATTTGTTCCAGTTAATATCCCTTTAAGATAACTAACCAAATTCTTCAAATTTAGCGAAAAGTCAGAAAACTTGGCATGTTTGCTGCCGAATAGTCCCCAGATAATCCTTATTACTACGCTGAAAACCATGATTAATCCAAAAATCATATGGTAAGAAAAAGCGAGGTTCTCATCATCAATTGTATTTGAAATGGTAAAAGCGGTAATGAGCGACCCTGCAAAAATCCAGTGGAAGACCCTAGTAGGTAAATCATAAACTCGAGAACTCATCATCTGTACCTATTCGATTGTTATATGAGGACTTAGTATGAAAAAGCTTAAGCTTCTGAGCATCCAATGAGTGTCTTAGGTGGAAGAATTTTCATGCGACAAATGCCCTATATCTATATTTTTTGCCGTTCTAGACTTGATATTCCAAAACTATCCCAGTAGCTCACTTTCAAAATAAGAGCGAATGCTCAACAAACGACGACTTAGCGATAAAGCCATGAAAAGCAATAAAGTATCAACTATCGTTTACTCGCAAAGCGCGTGAGCACTGCCAATAGGTTACCAAGCTCCTGCTAGCGTCTGACGAATTTAGTTCCTAAGTTCATGCGTAAGCATAAACTCGCATTAGCTTATCAATACCATTGCAGGACCGCTTCAGCCTCTATTGTGAAATCTTCATCAGCAAACCACTACACCTCAAAGAGGTGGGCCTCTTTTGTTTTTGGGTTTGAACTTCAATGATGGTTTTAGTTTTTAATCTACTCGTTGGGTTACGCTCCGCTAACCCAACCTACGCTTTAACGTTACGGTTAAACTTGGATGTTCTCACCGACGTAGGTTGGATTGACGAAGAAAACCAAACAATGACCCTACCCTGAAACAGCAGTTTATTCGTTGGGTTACGCTTCGCTAACCCAACCTACCCAATCATCTCAAAGTTCAATATCGATACTTGCACTACTCTTTTAAGAACACTAAAGGTAAACTCAAAATATCTCGCCTAGACCTAAAAACAAATTTAGAGGTTACAACATTGAGTAAAAATAAACTCATCGTGCTTATTATTCTAATTTCTTCAATATTCATTGGCTTGCCATACATTATTACTGCCAGCAATGGTAAATCAGAACCCAAAGCCAAAACCTCAAATGAGACTACCCAAAAGAATCATAGTATTGATTACAACGAAGAAATTGTATCTGAACAAAATCAAGGCAACTTGAGAAGCACAGGCGAGACTGATGAATTAGAAAACAAAATCATAAAACAAGAAGCAGAAAGTAGTGTCATAGAGAGTAATTTGATGGTCAACGATTCTTTTGCGCAGCCTAATGTTATAGCCTTATTGAATAGTGAATCCTTTTTCTCGCAAATAGATAGTTTAGAGGCAAATTCAAAAAACTATGAAGCTAACTTGGCCAAAAAGAACAAATTTTTAGAATCTGTTCAAGTTCATAAAGAATACCAAGATGGCAACGTTTGGATTCAACAGTTTAATTGTGGCGATCGATTATGCGCAGGGAGTTTTAGAGCATCCACAAAAGATGCTTGGGAAAACTTGAATTCAACGATAACAGATAATACGACAAAGATTTATCAAGAGATTATATTAGACGATGGCAGTTATGAGTTTAGAATAATAGTTTCTAAAACAATAAACAGTATTACCGCACAAAATTAGGTTCTCGCTACCCGCATTTAGGTTATTAACCTTAATTTATTATGGCTGTCCCCGTAGGTTGGGTTGACGAAGAAAACCCAACAATGCCTCTCCTCTGAAACAGCTGTCTATTCGTTGGGTTACGCTCCGCTAACCCAACCTACACAATCTACAAATCATCAACAAAAAATAGTGCACAAAATCTAACCGTGGATTAAAATAGCTTGCTCGATCAGCATACCCTTGCCTTCTAGCACTTTACCCGTTTAGAGGGTGCCCCAACCTTCAGTCCTTGATGCGCCAAAGCCCCTCAACCAAGGACATATTTGAATGTACAAAACATTGTTTGTTGTCGATGACAGCAACACCTCGAGCCTGCCTGCAGGCGCGATTAGCTTTGCCGATTATTTACGTGACTACCCCAAACTTGGCGAACCTAAAACTCGAATTATCAACCTCTGCGACACGAGTCGTTACTTGAGCCAAGGTTACTATTGTTCATTACTCGCCGAGGCGCGCCACCATGTTGCTATGCCCAGTGTTAAAACCATCAACGCGCTACGGGCTGATGGAGCCTTTCTTTGGCTCAAATACCAGCAATTAAAAAACGAAGCGGCGCCGACTGAACCGGTGCAATTGATTATCTGCATGGGAAGCCCGCTCGATGGCAACTACCCTTCAATTGCCGCGCGAATTTTTCGTGAATGGCCAGCGCCTTTGTTAAAGGTCGACTTAGTACCTGAGACCAAAGGTATTCGTGCGCATGTCCAAAGGCTCAGTCTGAATCAATTATCGGACGCAGAGCAAACGAAGGCGGTTACGACACTCGAGCGCAACACCAGTTCACGCTGGCAAAAACATAAAGACGAAAAGAAGTTTCGTTGGGAAATGGCCATGTTGGTCAATAAGAGTGATAAGGTGCCGCCTAGTAATAAAGGAGCGCTCGATCGCTTTGTCAAAGCCGGCGCTAAATTAGGTATTGCCGTTCACCCAGTTGAAGCGCATGAATTAGCAAACTTGAACCAATACGATGCGCTGTTTATTCGCGAAACAACGGCCATCAATCACATTACTTATCAACTGGCTTGCCGTGCAGAAGAACTCGGTTTGGTTGTAATGGATGATACCGACTCGATTTTACGTTGCTGTAATAAAGTTTACCTACACGATGCCTACAACTACCAAAAAGTTCCTAGCTTAAAAACTGAGTTTATTCTTGATAACCAAGCGAATACGCTAGACCAACTTGAGCAAACCTTCGGATACCCGCTCGTTATCAAAATGCCTGAAGGATCCTTCTCTAAAGGTGTGTATAAAGTTAAGTCGAGACAAGAACTCGAGCAGCTAACATCTGAGTTATTAAATGAGTCTGCTATGCTGCTGGTTCAAGAATACTTGTTCACTGAATATGACTGGCGCATTGGTATCATTAATGGACGAGCCATTTATGCCTGCCGTTACTACATGGCGCGCAATCATTGGCAGATCTATAACCATGGTTCGTCACGAAACTTTTCTGGTGGCTTTGATGCCTTGCCCACTTTTGAAGTGCCACGACAAGTGTTAAAAGCTGCGTTAAAGGCGGCGGCGGTTATCGGAAACGGTTTATACGGTGTTGATCTTAAAGAGGTCGATGGTAAGGCTTATGTGCTGGAGGTTAACGATAACCCAAGCATTGATCATAACGTTGAAGACGCTTACTTAGGTGATGAACTTTATATGCAGGTCATGGGCGAGTTTTTACGTCGACTCGAACAACGAGGCCAGTAATCATGCAGGCCTCTGAATTCTTTCACCATGCATTGAATAACTGCGACGCGTTTTTTAGTCGAGAGTTTAATCTTGCTCGCCAAAGATTTTTGGACGCTGGTTCTGATTTAACTTTGTCACACACTAACAAAAGCTGGCAGCTAGAGGACGACTTGCATTGCGATACCCTCTGGGTTGGATCTCATGCTGCTGAAAACGTCTTAGTGTTAATTAGCGGCACTCACGGCGTCGAAGGGTATTGCGGCAGTGGTGTGCAAAATTTTATTCTACAAAGCATAAAGCAAGATTTAATTTCGTTGCCATGTAACACCGCACTCTTGTTCATTCATGCATTGAATCCTTGGGGTATGAAGCATTATCGACGTTGTGACCAAGACGGCATCGATCTCAATCGAAATTTCGTCGACTTCTCAATGCCGTTACCCGTTAACTCAGGATACTCGAATTATCTAGAAAAACTGGCGGGCATCCAGTCTAACCAACGATTCCATGCCATTGAACAATTTGCAAAAGAGTTAGGACAACAATCGTTTGATGAAGTCTTTAGCGGAGGACAGTACCACTGTGACTGGGGTCCTTTCTATGGCGGGCAACAGGCCTCTTGGTCCAATCGAGTCATCGAAGAAATCGTTAATCATTATCAGCTCAATGAGAAGTGCTTGATTGTACTCGATATACATTCAGGACTTGGCCCCTGGGGTTTTGGCGAACTGATCAGTGATCATCCGCTAGGATCAAACGGTGCTAACTTCGCACATCAGCTATTTGAAAATGCCGTCGCGCAAACACTAATGGGCGGATCTTTCTCCGTCTCGAAACACGGCTTACTTGATTATCGCTGGCAACAAATGATGCAAACTCACGGCTGTTTTCTTACTTTGGAATTTGGCAGTTTTGGTACCGCCGCTTTGTTTCAGGTTTTACTCGACGACCATCTATTGCATCGAGAGAAAACTGGATTAAGCGAAGCAGAAATTCATCAGCAAGCTCAACAAATGCTGCAACACTTTTGTCCAAAAAACTCGTTTTGGGAGCAAGCCGTATTATTTAAAAGCTGGCAAGTCGTTGAGCAAACGTTAAAGAAACTATCAGGTAGCAACCATGTCATTGCTTGATTCTACAGATTTTACTCATAAAGCGACGCTTGCTGATTTAAGTTCACTATTAACACTCGAAGAAGCAAGCTTTAAAACCGACCGATTAAGCAAACGAAGTTTTAAACATCACATTCAATCGACAAACTCGTGCCTACTCGTTGTACGTGATGAACAGCAACGTTGCATAGCTTATGGACTTGTTTTGTACCATCAAGGTACTCGCTTGGCGCGTTTGTATTCCCTTGCGGTTAGCAAAAACGCTCGAGGTCAAGGTATCGGGTTTAAGCTACTCACTGAATTAGAAAAGAAAGCGGCCGACAATGAACGTCATTACATGAGACTCGAGGTCGCTAAACATAATCAGACGGCTATCGATCTTTATCAGGCCAATGGATATCGAGTGTTTGGAGAATATCAAGATTACTACGATGATCATGATGACGCCTTGCGCATGCAAAAACGAATTCGAGCTCCCAGAGGACCGAGCTTAAAACGAAACACACCGTGGTTTCGACAATCAACGGAATTTACCTGCGGACCCGCGGCTTTGCAAATGGCCATGGCCAGCTTAACCAACGACTATCAATACACTTTAGAAAACGAACTGGATATCTGGCGTGAAGCCACCACGATATACATGACGTCTGGTCACGGCGGCTGTCATCCATTTGGTTTAGCCATCGCAGCCCATCATCGCGGTTTCGAGGCGGATGTTTGGTTAAGCACTTCACAACCTCTGTTTGTTGATGGAGTACGTTCTGAGCATAAAAAGCAAATCATGCAAAGGGTTCATCATCATTTTCACAGCCAGTGTGTCGAACAAAACATTAGCATTTATGAAACACCAATAGGTTATGACGATATTTCGAATGCCCTTGATCAGAATTACGCGGTACTCATTTTAGTTAGTACCTATCGACTCGATGGAAAAAAGGCACCGCATTGGGTGGTTGTAACCGGTATCGATAATGATTGTTTGTTCGTTCACGATCCAGACCAAGATGAAGAATGGCAAACGCCGTTAGATTGTCAATATATACCCATTGCACATGAAGATTTCGATCGAATGTCGGCTTTTGGTAGCCAGCGAATCCGAGTGGCCTTAAGAATAAAATTGAGAAGTGCTCATTAAAACTCGAATCTATATGTACACCTCATTCCTATAAGTTTTAAAAACGAAAGCATCAACACAATGCCGCAGCATAAACTTGCAGCGGCATTGCAAAATCATAAATTAGATACCATTGTCGAATGGATTTTCATACCAAAGTGGATAGGTACACTCATGGAGATTTCTATAACCATCGATGTAACCATTTTCGTCTTCATCTTCAATACTGAACGAATGCTGACGAAAACAGCGTCCATAATCGGAAGAAAACCTTAGATTTCCAAGCTGTCCGCAATCATAAATCACCGGATCCATATCCATGTAATCTGTTCGTTCACCTTTAAAATGAATCGTATTTACGCCACATCCACTGACAAACATACCTACCAACGTCGTTCTAGAACTATCGGAGTAATAATACTTAGTTTTAGCGTATTTCGGTAACGCCATTATTCCGCCACAGAAGAAGACTATGGCCAACATAATTCCAAATTTTTTCATTTATATTTCCTTTAAAAAAATTAAACTAATTTCCACTGCAATCAATAGCGCTTTTTTAAATGTTATACAAAAAAGCGGAATTAAATTTATTATTTTGCTGGCTACAATCGCTATCAAAATTCGGACAAGCAGTGCAAAGGTTCGGACAGCCAAACCTCTGCGATAAAGTTTTAACAAGATTTCTATACAGGTTTATCTTATCGATAACCATCAATATTAAGTTTACGACTCTTCTCGTTGGCTTGCTTTACGGCTTTTAACATCGCATCAAGAATTTCTCTCGGATACACGCGACCATTAGCGATAACCGTATCGATCGAGCGTGTATTATTAATATCTTCTAAAGGATTTTTATTCAGCAGCACTAAATCTGCTCGTCGTCCTTCTTCGATAATGCCAGCATTCGATTTCATTAGTTTTGCTGGATTCGCCGTAGCTGTTGCGAGAGTTTGCGCAGGCGTCATGCCACCACGATTGAGAGAACTCAATTCATCATGTAACGAAAAGCCAGGAACGACAAGATTTGCGCCTGCGTCGGTACCGGCAATTATGTTGACGTCACGACGAATCATCGCTTTGAGTAAAATATGGTGCGCCTTTTCTCTTGCTCGCCAAAAGGTGTCATTCTTTTTATATTGATCAGAAACAGGATCATTAACCGCTTCAAACTGATTATAGGTTGGTAGCCAGCCGACTTTAAATTCGTCAGAATCTTTGGTGCCCTCTACCAAACCAGGGTTAGCATATTCGATTTCAACGTCCTTCAATGCCGCGTCAAGATCGCTGAACTGATCATGGATACTTTCCATAAACCAGAGTACAGAGTTCACTGCGATGTCATTGGCCAAAAGGTCGTCAATGATTGCGTCACTTCGAGCTTCGACATGCGCGTAGAAAGCCACGGGGCCTTTTTTATTAATTGAACCAAACTCTCGAATTAAAATTCGAACAATTTCTTCTAGATGAGCGACTTCACGCTGTTGAGTATCCGCTAATTCAGATAAATCCATGCTCAAGGGAAAGTGACCCGTTGTCGGTACCTTCAACTCAGCCGCTAGCTTGTTTACCGCTCGATAAGTTGGCATATCGAGATGATAAATCTTTATCGCATCATACCCTTGCTCTGCGTACTCTTTGACTAACTGCTTGGCGTGTTCAACACTTCGTGTGTTCTTATGAAAGGTAATAAGCTCCCAAAATGCACCTTCAATCAGGCCCATTGAGTCAATTGGAGGTGACGACACAAACATACGCGGTCCTACACGACCTTGATCAATTTCTTTGCGCAGTGCTAAGCGCTCCTCAGGCCCACCTAAATCTCGAATATGGGTAACACCATTGGCAATGTAGAGTAGAAGGTCGTTGGGACTTTTGAGTGTATGAGCATGCGAGTCAACAAGACCGGGTATCAAATATTGGCCTCGTCCATCAATGACTCTTGCCTGAACAGGCGCTACGCCATTTTTGACTATTGAGACGATTTCACCCTGATCGATCACCACCGTTCGGTTCTCTAACATGCTCTTACCATCGGGAGACAGGATGCTTACTCCAGTGATTGCCGTCAGTTCTGGTACGGTCGAAAACGCGGAGTGATCAACCTGCTCAGTATGAGCTCCGTAGATAAAATTTACGCCATTTTTAAACCAAACTAAATAACCTGACGCGAAGACAACAGCGCATGCGATTAAGCCCAAAAGCCATTTTGAAAGTGTTTTTAACATAATAGTTTCCATCGGTGATTGATGAAACAATTTCAACACTGATGCGGGGTGTAGACGTCCAACGTTATAAGATTGGACGTCTAACTTGATGATTTCGTACCTTTTTATTAGAAATAACGCATTTACAAACGCTTAAAAAACCACCAACGTCGAATTGCGTTTACTGACATCGATACTGGCTTGGGGTTTGACCCGTCAACTTTTTGAAAATCGCATTGAAACTGCTTTTCGAAGAGAAGCCGGCATCCATCGCTAAGTCTATCAGTTTTCGTTCACTGTTCTGTTTCAATTGTTCACACACTTCTGCGACCCGGAATTCGTTAATAAACTGATTAAAATTCTTGCCTTCATGATGATTGATGGATTCGGATAATTGATGCGCACTCACACCAATTTTGTCTGCCAGCGAGGTTAACGTTAGATCTTGATCACGGTATAGCGCCAACTCCTTAACCTGAGTTTCAACAAGCTGCATAATGCTAGAGCGCATATCAGCTTCTAGTAGACCATTGTTTGAGCGTTCATTCGATGCTTTTCGACGCTCTAGCTGTTCTGTTAGTTTGTCTATATGGAATAAACTGGGATTCCGCCATTGAACAATGGCTATAAAGTAAACCATCAACACCAGCAATAAATCAGCGAATGTATTTAAATGAGTTTCCATGCCGAAAAAATGGAATACTATTTTCAAGCTCCAAATACTGACAGTAAAGGCAACCATGGTCCATAACCATCTAAAGACATCGGAATTGTAAGACGACAAGGCTTGCTTTGCTTCTCTTTGATAAAAGACCAACATTCGTACTAGCAGCAATACATAAAGCGCAGCTTGCCCATAAAAGATAAATTTCGTGAAAGCATGGCGTAGCGAAATAGTTTCACCCGTGGTTACATAATCTAAGGCTTTTTCAGGAGAGAACAAAATATCAACATTAACAAAGTAACAAAGTAATAGTGGTAGTAAATGTATTAAATCGCCTTTAGTGGGAATTGTGCCGGTTATGGCTGTTCGGCAATATAAATAAGTGAGTGCGCCGTAACTCGAAGGAAAGAAAACCAGCCAACCGATCGTCCATGCCAAAGGACCATCTCCAGAGGCAACAATAATTGGCAATACAAAGGTTGTAGCCAGTAGTAAACATTGTATTCCAAGTAACCGACTGGCGAAATTGACACGTTTGTCACTGAGCAGCAAAAAAAATAACAACAATCCCTGCAATGCACCAATGATTAATATAAAACTCTGAATTTGCGACATAGGTTTTCGTTTTGATGGTTATTGTTTGCAGCGATAATTCTATCGACACAGACAGTCAATGTCGATGGATGTATATGCTCCACGAGAAAGGAATTATACAGTCAGAATCGTTTTCACTGACTCTGTTCAACTCGCCAAGGCGGGTTCAAACGATTTTCACCTGCCCAAAAAAGTTTTATTTTATTGCCCGATGGATCATGCAAGATTGCTTCTCTCCAGAGGTAACTCATATCGGTTGGTCGTTGTTCGAATTGAAACCCTTTGTTGATCAGTGAAGATACTAATTCATCCAGCTTTTCATGCTCAAAGTAGATCACGCTCCCATTGACAAAATCGTCATCTTGCAGCGATAACGAAAAGGTCGCCTCTCCCTCTGGGCATTCAAACCGCGCATAATGCGGAGAGTCGACAATCTGTAGAAACCCCATTTTTCGATAAAATGCAGCGGCCTCTGCCATATCTTTTACCGGCAAAGTGACCTGATTCATGTTCATAATCTATTCCTTAAGTGTTCTAGTTTCGTCGAAGGCGAAGTTTATACAGAGAATAACTTTATAGAGCATAACTTTATAGAGCATAACTTTATAGCGAATAGCCTCTTATAAAGTAACTTCACAGAGAAATATTAATACGAGTGATTTTAATAAGCGCTACCTTATAAATCTGTCTTAACAGAATAGTCTTTTCTGGGCGGGTGTTTAAGAGAACTAACCCAACGCCTGCTTTACCATTGCAGCCATTCATACCACAAATATCTCATTAAACAATACTCAATATCTCAATTTTGCAATTCGTCGGAATATGGGTAAACTGACCAAAGCAATCAGGAGGCGTTTTAGTAGTAATGGACATTGCCATGCAGTCGATTGTCACGAGCAAAGAATAAAATCAACAGCATTAACGCTCGAGTTAACAGAGACATTGATCATGGAGGCATGCAATGGAACACCAACGAAAGTATTTATTTATTGCGACTGTCGCTGCTTTGAGTACTTATATTATTACTGCAAGTACCGCAGAAAAAAAGATCGACCCAACCAAAGTCAATCCACCAACAGTAACGCAACCTAACATTAAACCACCCAAAGTCATTAATCCCAATGCGTTAACTACCGCTGAGCGCAATGCATTGCGCAAGCAATTGAACCAACACCGAATTGACTACAGAAAATATATGGATAAGTTGAAAGATTATCGCGACAGAGTTGCCGATGAAAAACTTATTCGCAATCAAAATACTGCTCGTGCAAGAACCAATTTACGCAGTCAAAACCATGAATGGGAAGGAGTCTACGACTGCAATGATTTTGATCCCGCAATCAATCCTACTCAAAATGAAGTGTGTGACGGCATCGATAACGACTGCGATGGCGACGTTGATGAAAATGTCACGGCCAATTTATTTCTCGATGCCGATGGCGATGGTTGGGGCGACCCGAGCAAGCCCATTAAAGCATGCTGGGAAGAGTCTGGTTATGTCTCTCGCGCACACGACTGCGATGATCAAAATTTTCAGATATTTCCGGGCTCACATGATGTAGAAGGTGACGGTATTGATGCCAACTGCGATGGCAAAGACGGTTAAAGGATAAATTCCATGTTTAATGTAAAACGATTAACTCTATTTTTAGTGACTGCTGTACTCGTCTTAGGCGTCTCGACGCTGCCAACTTTTGCCAAAAAAAATACAGAAGTCATCATTGAGGGCTGTCGCACCGGAGCTGACTGCAATGACGGTGTATTTTGTAACGGTGAAGAGACTTGCCATATTAACAATATTAGAAATAATAAAGGCGTACTGATAAAAAAGCTCGGTGTCTGCAAGCCCGGAGTATCACCTTGCCCCAGAGGCCAGCGATGCTTTAATAGAGAAGCCTTCTGCAAAGTGCCTTGTGAAGACAGAGACGGTGATGGTCACGGCGCATTATCATGTGGTGGTGATGACTGTGACGATCGCGATCCTAATCGCTTTCCCGGCAACCCTGAAATTTGCGACGCCAACGGTATTGATGAAGACTGTGATCCCAAAACCGTCGGAGATAAGGACGCAGATGGTGACGGCTTTATATCGCACCTTTGTAAATAATTAATTATTTTACACACTAACCATTGAGAAGGGCTGTACGGGCCCTTCTTCTTTTAAACCTTTTATGGAGAGTTCTATGTTTTTTTGGAAAAAAACAACGCCCTTCTTGCTACTCATGGCTTGTTGTTCCGCCCTATTAAGTTGTAGTGATAATTCCGTTGAAGAAAATACGGAAACATCTAAAAAAGACTCGACTCAAAAATCCTCTTCTCAAGTAGCCTCCGTTCAACCTTCGCCTCAACCCGCACAAAAACCAGAGATTCAAATGCCTAAAGTGGAACTCAAAGAAATCTCTGCCGGGCTCAATTTAGATCCTTGCCAACTGCTAACGACTAGCGAGCTGAATGAGATTGGACTGCCAACTGACCAACACATCGCACAACTTGCTGGAAGCCGACAACTCCCGAACCACAGTCCAATTACGCCGTTTATTGGTTGTAAATGGCGCTCGGTGGATGCAGGAACGCCTGTTGGATGGGTGTATATTCAACAATTGAAAGGAGAATTCACCCTCGAAGGCCAAGAACAATTCGATCTTGCTGACGGAGCCTGGAAAGCCTCGAGTCAAGGCCGCGATCAACTCATCGTTAAGTCCAAAGACCGGTTAATCATGGTCACGACCCAAATACCTTACAATGAAAAAAGTGAAATGGAATCAAACCTTTGGATAGCCAACAAAGTATTGTCTCGCCTTCAGCAAGTAACCGATACGACAGAGTTAAAAGCGGCTGATGCGACCTTTGTCGGTGGACCATCCTTTGATATTTGCTCAGCCAGTCGCCCAGCGAACCCTCAACAACTATTGCAAGGCGATACGGCATGGAGTTTTCCTAATGTTGAAGTCAATGGCGTGCCCTCGCAGAATAAGCGACCTCAAGAAGATGGCGTAAGCTGCGTTTATAGTAGCAATCGTCGCGGTGGTATTCATGTCTCTTATTTCGGTAGCGACGGAACCAAACGCTGGAACCAACATTTTGCAAAGAATGGTGAAAAAATTACTTTCAACTCAATGGATGCCTATCGAGATAAACGAAACTTATTCGTCCCTCTTGCTCAAGGAAGCATCATGGTTGAAGCACAAGGCATTAAATACTTCAGCGATCAAGAGATCATTCAAAAGGTCGATGAAATCGCGGCAATGGTTCTCAAAAGAATTAACGAATAATTGGCAACTAGATACTGGGTGATTAGCGTATCTTTGAACGCTAGTCACCGAAACCGCCCGTTATTCAGACACGCTTCCTTCCCGTAGCTTTTCTCTTAACTGCCTCTTCCGTTTAACCAGCTCTTCATATTTGACGAGGCTATCCATCAATCTTGACCTAACATTAAATAAATCAAATCAAGCAAATTCTGCCTAGTTGTAATCCAATCCATCAAGTTGAACGTAAATTAAACAACTACATTCAAATGAGACGTTGCTATGCCGTTATGTAACACTTGTGAATGCCACCAAAAGCTTGATTTCAAAATAAAAATGGCCTTTCAACCAATCGTTGATGTTGAAACCAGACGTGTTTTCGCGCATGAGGCTCTGGTTCGAGGTGAACAAGGTGAAGGTGCTGGCTTTGTATTTGATCGCGTCACTGAGAACAATAAATATTCCTTTGACCAAACCTGTCGAGTAACAGCCATCAGAGACATTGCACGATTAGATCCAACCTCTCATGTCTCTATCAACTTTTTACCGAACGCGATATATGACCCAGAAACTTGCTTGGCTCGAACCTTAGCCGCCGCCGATAAGTACAACTTTCCTCGAGAAAACATTATTTTCGAAGTCACAGAGCACGAGAAAATAGAGAATCGAGCGCTTCTAAGAGACGTCTTTTCAGCTTATAAGGCAAAAGGCTTTCGAACAGCCATTGATGACTTCGGTGAAGGTTTTGCAGGGTTGAATCTTCTTGCGGAATTTCAACCTGACATTCTGAAGCTCGACATGAAACTCGTTCAGGGTATCAGTAACGATAAGGTTAAACAGTCTATCTTGTCAGGCATTCAAACCACGGCGAACCATTTAAACGTTGAGTTAATTGCAGAAGGTATTGAAGATAGAGCGGATTACCTCTTCTTAAAAACCAATAAAATTAAATACATGCAAGGATACTTTTTTGCTAAGCCAAAGCTTGAGGGACTACCGTCAATCAATTGGGACTAACCCTAGAGATACTAATATGAAAGAAGCAGCGCCCCCTAGCAACGAGCAACATCGCCTTAACATACTCAATTCTCTAAACATTTTAGACTCCGATCGAAATGAACGGTTTGATCGCATTACTCGTCTTGCCGCACGCGTTTTTAATGTATCCATCAGTTTGGTTAGTTTGATTGATAAAGAGCGTCAGTGGTTTAAATCAGAGATTGGCTTAGAAGCCAAAGAAACGTCTCGCGCAGTATCCTTTTGCGCTCACGCCATTAACTCAGACGACATCATGATCGTTGAAGATGCGCAAAATGACGAAAGATTTAATGACAACCCTCTCGTCGTTAATGCTCCCTTTATCAGATTCTATGCTGGGTGTCCGTTAAAGTATCGCGATGGAACCAACTTAGGCACCTTATGCTTAATTGACCCTATGCCGAGAAAATTCACTCAAGACGATGTCCAACTTTTACACGATTTAGCGGCTTTAGTAGAAAATGAAATTGCAGCGTTAGAGCTGGCAACAACCGATGATTTAACGCAAATTGCTAACCGTAGAGCGTTCTTTTCGGTCGCTCGAAACATCATGGCCGCTTATCAAGAAAAGGAGAACACCTTTTTCAGTATCGCATTCTTCGACTTAAACGACTTTAAGTTTATCAATGACAATCTCGGACACGAAGTTGGTGACGAGGTACTTATAACCTTTGCAAAGCTACTCAAAAAATCATTTAGAGCTTGTGATGTTGTCGCAAGAGTTGGCGGCGACGAATTTGCAGTGCTCTACGCGCATGAGAAAAAGTCTCAAATCGAAGCCGCCGTTTCGCGATTTAATAAACTAATCGACAACTTCAACGATGCGCGCACCGATTACCAGATTAAATACAGTGTTGGTGTCGTCGAGTTTAGCAGTGATGAAAACATTAATTTAGACTCAATGCTTTCTGAAGCTGACAAACTGATGTATCAAAATAAGCAACATTCCAAGTGTAATTAGACTCTCTAAATTAAAGCCTCTACCCTAAACGATCTACATAAATATCAAAATTTTAAAGATTACAATGCAAACAACTGAAATAAATAAGCAGACAACCGTTAATGGAACTGGAGTGAAATTCCTATGACACATCCGATAGAAAATAAACGTAACAATAATGGGGTTTCAACTTTATCGCCAGAAGATCTCTCTCGTATTATAGAAATGGCTTGGGAAGATCGAACGCCTTTCGAAGCCATCGAAAGCTTGTACGGCTTAGATGAGTCGGCGGTCATTCAACTGATGCGTAAAGAAATGAAAGCGAGTAGTTTTAAGATGTGGCGAAAAAGAGTGTCTGGACGCAAGACTAAACATAAAGCATTAAGATCGCCAGATGTCTCACGCGGTTACTGTTCGACACAATATAAACGCCAGTAGCTCCTTCATTGACAAACCCTATGGAAAAACGGCACCGCGATTCATTCCGTGGTTAGTATCAATATCATAGGCTTTTTGAAGCTTCTTGTACTTAGCAAGGATCTTTTGCGCTAATGCGTTAGCCTTCTTTTCAAGGCTCTTACACCGGCTGGATGACATCCCCAGTAACTTACGCTCAATTTCCCTTGCAGAATCAACACTCAATTGTTTGTGGCCATTCTCATGTGCGATTAGCGCCTGATAGTATTTATTCCACTTACTTTGTAGAGCAAGGGAAGCTTTATCTTTGTTGCTCCATTTAGGTAATGTAAAGTTGATTTTTAGAGTCACATTGACTCTATTGATCTCACAATGATTATCTTTCTCTTCCCAAAAGAAACGCCATTTGATATTCCATGCGGTATAAGCATCAAAGGTTTTACCAGCTTCCTTCACCGGGCTTCGGTTACTCAATGATTGTCTTAACTCACTTTCGGTTAGTCCGTTAACTTTGTAATACTTAGTTGCCACACTGATGGAAGGTTCAGCAAATATTGAGCATGAAATCAGCATAATAAAGACAACAAGGTAATATCTTAACAAACCAATAACTCCTTTTTAATTCGAACCTGAAGTTCTATAGCCATGCGCAAACCTTCAGTATTTGGATTATTTTCGCTGGTTGAGAATGCTGTTTGAACTAACTCAAAACAGTAGCCAGTTAACGCAGATTTTTTTCAGCATCGAGTCAATATAATGAGTATCCAAACTAGATTCTGATATTCTCATAAGCTTCTTCTTTTGCTTATGCTTATGCTTTATCGAGTCAAGGTCATTAACTACCAATTCCTCTCTTAAATAAATTCCGGGTTCGCCATTTTTAATGCGTTGATCGAGTGGTATTTTTGGATAGCTAGCAACCTTGTAAAAGAGTGCAGTCGCTAGAGTATCAAATTCGTTTTGTTCGGAATCTCCATACTGATAAACATCAATTAAACTAAGCTCTCCGCACTCTTGAACAGTCAGCCAAACAAAAGTTTCATCTATTTCGTTGCTAAACGCAAAGCTTAAGTGACGATGAGAGTTTAGCAAAGGCCGTTCTGGCTTTGAATCTACTGTATTAGCTTGCGAAGCAATTGCTTTCTTATTCTTCAAACAATAAATAGTAGCATAGAGTTCATCAACACTTTGTCCATATGTCGCCTATTTTACAATTAAATAATTATGTCGAGGAGAAACCTCGAAACTATAACAATCTAGCGAGTCGCCATCACCAAAACTGGCACATTGCAAACGCTTTTTGATTTGCAGATCAAAGTTCTGGATTTTCGAGCGAGCTAGATAATGATCTAAAATTAGCGTCATTTGGAGATCATAAAAATGGATTATCTCTTACTCTTGCTCTCGTTCTTCTTCAGATTGATATAGGTGCTCTTCGTACTTCATAACTATTACCGTAAATGCGGAGTAGCTTCGTTAAAATTCTAAATAACGATGAGTAAAAGTAATATTTCAATATCAATTGAACAAGTAAATAGGCGTTCCATTTGACATCAACGGAGGGAAGTTTATAGATGATGCATTCATTTACAGATAAAAAATTTGAGTTATTTTTCAATTAAAGTTGTTAAAAAAGATAGTCCATTTTGGTAATTGAGCATTTTGTTATTATCATGGTTGGCTGTCATTATCGATGCGACTACAGCTCAAAAATTACCGCTCTTCCCTTACCACTTTCTTTTGCTTTGTAAAGAGCACTGTCGGCGTCTTTCATTGCTGAATCGCTACAATCATTCTGAAAGCCGAGTAGGCGAATGCCAATGCTCGCGCCAATGTCTAATGAATTATTCCCGTACTCAATCGGTTCGGCTAAGGCCTCGATGATTTTTTCAGCAATGACGATAGCTTTCTCTGTCGCTGCCACTTTCTCTCCACCCAGCTTTTTAATAATGACAACAAACTCATCGCCGCCCAGTCGTCCAACAATATCTTCGGCACGTACGATAGCAGTGATTCGCTCTGCGACGCTTACCAATACGAGGTCACCTGCGTCATGTCCGTGCTGGTCATTAATGGCTTTGAATCCATCTAAATCAAGCAATAACAACGCGCCCAGCTCCTCATGCCGGATACTAAACGCCATATCTTTCTCAAAGAACTCACTCACCATGCGTCGATTCGCCACTTTCGTGAGCGGGTCGATATGGGCTAAATGGTGAATTTTTGCCAGTGCCGCATCGCGAGCATCGACAAAGGGTTTTACGGCAAAGTAATAAATGGGGGGCGTTGAGAACACCGCCAAAACCACCACGTCGATCACCGCCATCATATATTCATTGATGTCTAGATGAAACGAGACCAGCACCAGCATAATGACCAGTTCCACCACTCCGATGATAACGGCAATTTTAATGAGTATAGCGCTGATGGCTTGGTTCTTAGGTTCAGACATAATGTTTGTTTGCCAAAATGTTCTCTTACTCGGTTCGCTTGCTGGGTGTCGAGAGGTGACTATCCGATCAAGTATAGTAGTAATTCAGGCCAGCAGAGCTCAGTGACAGGTCGTTGCTGAAGCCTCTTACTTCGTGACTATTTACTGGACAAGCGAGTCTTGAGCACTTAAATTGGTGGTAAAGAAGGAGCGTATATGAAATATGCAGTCGTCGTTTTGGCATGGCTAGTCAGCCAAAGTGCGGTATCTGAAGACTTACTACGTACCGTAAAGGATCTTTCCTCGGGAAAATACACCATTCAACTCATTTCTGAAAGAAAAAATGACTGGGGACGCTACCTTGACTTTAAGTACAGCGACCAATCATTTGGCGACAAACCTGCAACTATCCCTTCTGACTTTATACTTATTTTAAGAAACAATGAGAACCAACAAGAAGTTCAACTAGCCGCACCCAATTTGAATGAGAGCTTCGTATCTGAAGACGGCCGGTTTGTTGTTCTCTATGACCAATTAAAGTCATTTGAGACGGCGATTTGGGTGTTTGATCAGGGCCGACTGGTGTTTAATGGTTTAAAAGATCATTCAAAGTCTGACATTTCTATGAGCACTCCCGTTAAACTTGACGAGGCTGAGACTAACCAAGAAGAAAAGGTGTTCATAAAACTTTCGTGTGGTTTTCCGGGTTGGATTGATTCAGTAGAAAAAATATTAGTCGACGAAAACAACAATAGTTATGGCTTTATTTATACGAGAGGAGACGAAGCAAAGATATTCGAATTCTCTGAGTTTTCGCGTCTCGAAAGTTACACCAGACAACAATCCGAATACTATCTTAACGACAGCAGCTATCCTTTTTGTGCCAATAATTTACAGCTTAAAACACGTATTTGGGGAATCGAGTATTCTCGATGGTGTGCTGATTTAGCCGGCAGAAAACAAGGACCATTCGAAAAGTGGACATTGAACAAAAATCTTGAAAGTCACTCAGCCATTTCTGAAGACACTTTACTGGCAAGTAAACGGTTTTTAAAAGTCCTTGATGGGCAGTATAAAGATGACACTCGCATCGGTATTTGGACATCCAACAACTATCACAATGAAAGCTCAGGATATTGTGAGTTTAAAGATGGTCATCTTAATGGCTATTGCCAAGAGGCAGACAAAGAGTATCGCATAGAAATACCTATGCTCAATGGATTCGTAGATGGAACATACGAGTTTTGGGAAAATAATTTATTAACCGAAAGTTGCCGTTATATCCATGGTGAGAAAAATGGTCGATGTATAGAGTATTCAGAGTCAAAGATCACTAGAGACTGTCTATTTCGCGGAGTCGAGGGAAAAGGTGAATGTACGGAATATACTAATGATGGATTTATTGACAATATATGCGAATATAAGGGATACCTATTACACGGCCGTTGTACATTTTTCGATAGAAACTTATCGATTAAAAGTACCCAGCAGTATGAGTTAGATGAGTATATTGACGAAGACGAGTCCAGTTATTGAGTTTGATTTTCCTTGCATATTAGCTTGAACGTATTAGATCAGTAAACGTCTAGATTCATTAATAAGGTTTTAAGGCTAGCCTTGCGGCTCAAGCTTAAAAAAACCTGCGGGCTAGTTATTGACTAATGCCACTAAATTTATATTCTCGCTTTACCCACAACCCTCACCTGTTAAAGCAAGTTTTTATCCCATCACCATTTCATCACGACTCCATCATTACTGATCACTCAGCCAGATTTATCATTAAACCTTTCATTCTTAACAGGAAAAATCGATGATGCGAGTGCTTTCAAATATTGTTCTGTGTTCTATTTTAATTCTGTTAACAGCTGGATGTCGGATTGATTCGGATAATGATTCAAGTAATGCCGATGCTCATAATAGCCATACTCCTGATCTCAATGCCCCTCTGGCCGATTACGAGTTGCTGTTTATGGGTAATAGCCACAGCTCACAAAATGAGCTTCCACAACTGGTGGCAACTTTGTTAACCAATGATGGCGAAGGCAAGTCTGCCAATGCCTTTAACGCGCCAGGTTGGTCATTTCTCGATGGCCGGCTGAACGACGGTGTCTCTTATGGCTTTATGCAAAGCCGCGAGTGGACGCATGTGATCCTTCAAGCACAAAAATATTCAACCACCGGTCGTTACAGCTACCCAACCGATGCGGCAAAAACTTGGATTCAAAGAGCAAAGCAGCAAAATGCTATTCCGATAATGTTTCCGGAGTGGCCAAGACGAGGTAATTTCGAAGAAGGTCAACGGATCCATATGTTACATATGAGCATTGTTTTGCAGGAGCCGGCCTGCGTTGCCCCGATTGGTCTCGCTTGGGATGCCGCTATTGCGCTGCGTCCTACCATTAACTTGCATGCGAGCGATGGTAATCACTCCAATCCGACTGGCGCCTTGCTCAGCGCTTATGTTTTTTATGGCGTGATCAGCAACAAGCCGGTAAGCGATCTGGAATACTTGCCAAGTTTACCAGCGAACCAAAGCATGCAGACATTTTTACGACAAGTGGCCGCCGATACCTTGGCCGCTCACCCTCCTTGCCAGTACTTTCAATCGCCTAAACTCGGTTTTTAGTCGATCGACAAACGGATTATTTTGTACTCCAGATCCTGGTTGCTAACGATGGCCAAAGTATTTGCGTCGTTAGCAAAATCAAAAGAATTAGCGTGTTGAGAACTGAAAGGAACAATCATAACCTGCTCGTTGGTCGCAAAGTTAAAACGCATGATACTGGCTGTCGCTCCCTGCGACTGATGAAAATAAATGTGATGATCGGTGATGGTCCAGTTGATCCAGTTAACCCGAGGAAAGTCATCAATAATAAGCTCTTCTTCTTCGCTATCAAGACGCTTGCGCCACAAGCCATCTTGATGCAACTTGGTAAAGTACAACCAATGTTCATCGATTATTTTACCGCTGTAGCCGCCGCGTTGCGTTAACTGTTGATGCATGCCGCTGGATAAATCAAATCGCCACAACTGCCATTCTCCGCTTTTCTCACTGCTGTAAATCAGCTGTTGCTGATCGGTCCAAGCAACCACATAAGGGCGATGGGTCGCGTCAATAATCAAACTATTGTCTTGCCTATTAATATCCCAGCGATAGATCTCATCATGATATTGATAATAAATAAATTGGTGATCGGGAGACACAACATAGGTGGTTGGCGAAATCGCAAAAGGTAGTTGTGACAACTGCGTTGCTTGCGACTGCGCGTTACTCAACCAGAACTCAAACTGACCGCTACGATTGGAGAGAAAAACAATCTGATTATTGGCGATAAATCTCGGCGCAAACTCCAGTTCCGATGAGTTAAAGGCAACATCAATGTATTGCTTTTTGGTTAGATCAAACAGCTCTATTTCCGAGTTGAACTGTCCTTGCGAATAATAAAAGTTTTTACCGTCGGCCGATATTATGGGACTGCTCGATCCTTGTTCCGCTTTGTAAATTAAGGTGCGCATGCCAGAAAAAATGTCATACGACCACCAGTTGCCCTCGTTAGCAATAATTAGCTGATCGCTATCGGTAAACCACTCAACTCGGGATACCTGAAAATCGACCTCAAACTCAGCAATACTTGAATAATTATGGCTATCCAACACTAATATCTTTGACTGTCCTACCGCCAGATAGCGAACAATCGCCAGTCGATTGTTCTGGTGCTGAGCCGTGATAAAAAAGTCACCACGAAAATTACCCATTTGAGGTGGCAGACTCACTTGATCTTTATTTTGCGTGATCAGCGAGTGATAAAATACCTGATAAGGATCGGCGATGCTTTCACGATCTGTGTAAAATAGCGCCTGCCCGTTAGCGGCCCAGTCGATAGCCGGTCGCGCACGATTACCGCAGCGGCTAACCACGCGGCGATTTTCAACCACGGGCTTCTGCTCTGTCTTTGTTTCTGCAAAGTTTAAATCGATAATACTTATGTGGCACTGTCTCTGATTTCGATTATTCCAGCTGGCAAACGCGATTTGCTTTCCGTCGGGTGACCAGACGGGGGAAAAGTGTTGTAGCTCATCGCTAGTGAGTGGATATGCTTTAGACATACCAAATGGTTTTAGGTAAAGCGCCTGAGATTCATTTTTCTCATCTTGATGAACAAACAACAGCCATTGGCCATCGGGCGATGGACGAGCGGAATGCTCAACACCGGGTAAACTGGTTTCGATCACGCGTTCGAGTTGCTCAAACTTTTTAGGCAAACTTTGACTGCGACTAAAAATAATCAACTCCAACACAAGGATAAATACTGCGAAAATTATTATTCCAAAAATCCAAAGCGGTTTAGCATTTGATCCTTGAGACAGTGCTTCTGGATCCGATTTTCCAGCAGAGTGATGATTGTGACCCGAGTCAACAAGCGTTGACTGGTTGCTGTTCTTTTGGTTTGCCTCAGCTGCGTTTTCGTCATTCGTGCGCGAGTGGTGATTGTCGCTCTCGCTCACCTGAAGAATGTAGCCTTTACGGGAAACTGTTTCGATACTGGTAGACTTTTGATCCGCTCGATTCAAAATTTTCCTTAACTGGGACACCGCTCGATTAATGGCATTCTCACTCACCACCTTGCCTTGCCACACATGCTCGATGAGCTCATCGCGAGTCACCAATCGATTCCTTTGGCTATGGAAGTAAAGGATTAAACTTAACACTCTAGGCTCTAGCGTGACCGTTTGCTGATCACGCTTGTTCGGATTAGATTCTGAAGGATTGGAAAATAACGCTACGCTTCGATCAATATCAATGATCAGCGTACCCAATTCCAATTTTTGGTTTAAATTTTTCGACAAAAGTATGATTCCAACATTTACTTTTCAAGATCGCGCGATTGAAACCTTAGTTCGATTCCGCCTCAATACTAGCATAGGTTAGCTAGCGTCTCATAAGTTTGACGAATTGAATTTCACTCGGTCGTCATAGTGCGACCAGTTTTAAAAGAATATTAGCCGGAGACTATTTATAAGTTCTCAAACTGACCCGCCAAGCGCCCTGCCACTTGGCGAAGTTCAGGTTCTTTGATTTCCCAATCATCAAATTTATTCAAAGCGCTGCGAATATCATAAACTAAGTCAGAGGCATTTTCGCTAAAAATGCAATCGAAATCTAAGGCCTGATGTTTTTGCAGTAAAGTTGAGGCTAACACTCTAAAGTCTTCAAGACTTAATAAACTTTGAGCAAAGGATAAGCACAATAGATGATAGTGTGCGAGGCTATCGGCTTCGAACGAGCGGTCACTCGAGTCAATTTCACCCTTAAGCTGAACGCCCTGATATACAGCACCAAAGCGGCTAGTTAAATCACTGAGCATCATCATCAGTGGCAGCACATGCTGCGCCTCACTACTGAAGGGCTGAAGGATCGAACAAAGAGTAAAATGTCCCTCAGGATAACTCTGCTCGAGTAACTCAACGGTAAAGCCGCTGCGCTGAAGTTGTCTTTGCAGTCCCGCGACATCACTACCAACAGCATCGCAGCATAACAGCGAGTGCTGCCAGTGCTTTTTATCCGTCTCGTCGGATAATTTCTGACTAGCTGCGAGCAGTGCACGCCAAGCATTAAAGTCACTGAGGGCAAATTGCTCTACCATCGCTCTGCGCTTGATCGTTGCAAGATCATTCACTACTAAGTGGTCTTTTAAATAAATATCCAAGTGTCCTTGGCGAATTTGCGGATCAAGTGCCACCTGTGGGTAGCTGACGATCGGGTAAAAGAAAGCTTCCGGTAAACTGTTGCTGCCGCTTGCAGTGGCTGATTCAGCAAACTGATACACGTCGATTCGATTCAGATCGCCGGTCTGTGTACCGCTCACCGATACTTGTTGTTCATCGAGATCAGCAGAAAAAGTAAAGGTGAGATGATAATGAGAATGAAACAGCGGTTTAACCGCTTTGGGTTCTTTGCCCTTTTCCTGATAAGGCAAAGGCGACTTGTCTTTTAAACAATACAATGTAGCGTAAAGATCATCCAAGCTTTGTCCATACACCGCTTCTTTTACAATCAAATAATTATGGTGCGGCGACACATCAAAGCTAAACCCATCCAATGATTTTCCATCACCAAATCGAACTGAGTAAAGCAGTTCTTCACTATCCTGCTCGAGCACTTGAATAATATTCGGTGAACGAGCATGCTCAACCATCAATATTAAGTTAAGATCGTGCAACTTGATGATGGTTTTTTCATTACCTTCATCGCTCACCTCAATATACTCTTGGCATGCCATAACAGCCCTTATTTTAATTCTTCAGAGATATTTTTGCTCTACAGCCGCTTGGCCTTGCTCCACTTTAGTGAAAATGTCGCTCGCTTAAAAGTCAAAAATCTCACTTAAGAGACTTTTCTTCTTTTTACGATAGCCATAACTGCTCGAGTATTTGCTTGGTTTGCGCTCAGAGTAATAGGAACGATCGACAGTATGTCGACGCTCGGTCGTCGCCTGTGGAGTACGTTCGCTAGCCGAGCGCTCAATAATTTTATCGAGTTCACCCCGATCAAGCCAAACCCCACGACAGCTCGGGCAATAGTCAATCTCGACACCCTTCCGCTCAGTCATTACTAATCGCTCATCGGCACAAACAGGACACTTCATAGGTTACTCCTTTTTAATTATACAAAATGATTTCGGGACTCAGTCACCGCCCCTTGGTTTTTTATTACGTTGATTGTTGTTGATCAGTGCAATGATTGAGGACACCCACCACTTGGATCCGGGTGAGTATAAGCAAGGACACCCACCGCTCTAGGACACCCCCGCTCTCGAATCGGGACGCTCTCGAATCGGGACACCCACCACTTTTAGTCTCTTTCCCCCCTTTTTGACCAGCCTAACAAGACTGGCAATGGCATCCGATGGGAATTTTGCTACAATCGGCTTAATTACCATCAGCAAGAAAAGTGACAAATGAGTTCATTACAAGAGCAATTAATGAAAGCGGGCTTAGCCGATAAGAAAAAAGCCACACAAATAAAGCACGAAAAGCGCAAAAAGGCTAAGCAACAGCCCAAGGGGCATAAAGCTAAAGATGAGCTAAAGGAGCAAATTGCGGCCGACAAGCAAAGAAAGATTGAACAAGATCGTGCACTGAATGAACAAAAACAAGCAGAACTTAAAGCGAAAGAACAACGCGCCACGATTAAGCAGATGCTTGAACACCATGGTGTTACCGATTTTAAAGGTGAAATCGACTATAACTACATTTATCAAGGGGTTACTAAAACCTTCAAGGTCAATCCGAAGATTAAGCAAAGTTTGGTACAGGGCACGCTTGCCATTTGTGCCATCGACAATCTTGTAAAACTAATACCCGATGTCATTGCTCGCAAATTGCAAACAATCGACCCTGACGTGGTTCTCGTGATGCATGATCGACTGGCCAAACAAGACATTGATGAAGACGATCCTTATGCCGAGTATCAAGTACCCGATGATTTGATGTGGTGAGCGATTAAAAGAGTCGGCTTAGAGAGTTATTCCAAGATATTCCAAATACCATAAATACTTATAAAACTTGTCTACAAGGAGCCCATACAAACGGGCTCCTTTCTTTACTTTGATTAAATAAAAAGCCTTTCACTATCGGCGAGTCTCTAAGCTCTTACCCAGATAAAACTGCACGGACTTATCATCAATTTTGAAGTTAACAGCGTACTTGTCGACAAACACCACCCAATAAACGCAAAGATAAACTCTTCTATATCTCTTAAATGGAAGAAAGGGGATCGTTAAAATTGCTATAATCAATTCCAGTAGTTTGCTATTTAGATTAAAATTATACAGCGTAAACACAACCACCTTAGTGAAAATGCTTTTCTTATAACTAACACTTCCATTTTTTTTAATTAGTAAAGAAAACTCTTCTTTAGTCAGATCTAACTCATTATATACTTTCATAAAGAAAACTTAGGCAAGTGATTGAAGTCGATACTTTCTAAAAAAATCCAAGTTCCTCGGCAAAGCGTCACCATTCATTCGAGCTCCTTATTTTGAAACCTTTACGAATATCTTAGACTATCTATTCAATCAAAGTTAGAGACTTACTTCTTGAATGACGCCACTCTCGTCTAAAAACTGAACGCCTTTGTATTCTTTGATAACACCCGTCCACTTAGACTTTGCAACAACGGGTAACTCATACCCAGACTTGACCAAAAAGTTTTTCAAACGCAGTAACTCTTCGGCTTCAGGCATATCGGCTCCATACCATAAGGCATACCAATTATCTGGCGTCATTATATTGAATGCTTCGAAGCCATCGTAGATCCCGTATGCTACCTTGCCATTAGCAAAGGTAAACTCGGCAAACTCTAGTTCAATCATATCTTCTGAAAAACTTGGGTGCGCTTCAGTAATGACATACTCAAAGGCATCGAATCCAACCTCTTCATCTTGAAGTAAAAACCACCGTTGTTGCGCTAGATCGTCCGTCGTTATATCTTCAATTCGTTTAATGGTATCCATAAGCGTCATGCCATTAATAATAATGAGTTGACTGGATCATCGCAGATTTGTAACCAAGGAACAAGAAAGAGTCACTGCATTAACTGGCAATGACTCCTTCTTGATTGAGTCGAGGGAGAGAAAAGCTCTATTTAATGACTTCGCTTACGACGCCATCCTAACAATAGCAATGGGAGCGTTAGAAGAATGCCAAACACACCACCAGAGCTTCCATTAGTGTCATCCACCGGAGTGTTTTGAATGGTGATCGTAATTTTATCATTACCATCAATTACCGCATTGCCAGATGCCGATCTTAATTCAAGTGTGAATGTTTCGCTTTCGTCTACTTTGTATGTTCCGATTGAAATGGTCTTATCGGAATCGTCGCCTGCCGCCCACTCAATAACTCCAGAGGTTGCTTCATAGTTAATACCAGCAATTGCGGTACCATTGACTGACACGTATCTAACCGTGGCCGGCATATCGATTTCACCTACTCGCTGAATAACGATATTAGAGGCTGTGCTTTCTGGTACTTGAATCGTTGACTGCTTGAAGCTAACGGCACTGGTTGAGTTATTTAACAACGATACGTTAACCGTAACGACTTCGCCAAGAACCGCGTTACCTGAAGCATCGGTTAACTCAATGGTAAACTCTTTATCTTCAGTGACCGCTAACGCTTCAACTTCAATCACCTTGGATGCAGCATCGTTAACGGTCCAATTCAAAGTGCCTTCTACCGCGACAAAATCTTCTCCTGCCACCGCTGTCCCGCTAATTGTTCTATAGTTTACCGAAGCCTCTCGATCAAAGAGCCCGGTACGTTGAATACTGATAGACAAGGTCTGTTGCTCAATCACTTCGACATTGCCAGATTCAAACTCTACCGTGCTTTGCGATTGGTAGTTATCGCTGTCAGCATTTCCTTTCGCCAACTCACCTACAAACGCAATGGATAGATTCACAAAGTTAGTCGCATGATTGGCATCAAAGTGATTATCATTGCTCGTATGAATATCGGAATTGTAATCATTGAAGTTTGATTCAAACGGCATTGAAGCAGCGAAGCCATTGGCATACCAAGAAGCATGATCAGAGCAGCCATACCCACACAAGCCTGTACCGTACTGAACTTGGGGGAAATAATGATCGAGTAAATCCATCATAAATTGATTTTGATCGGCGTTGGTATAATCGGTCATAAAAACAATGTCTTTATCCGCGGTTCCTTTAAAGCCGGTCATATCGAATTGAGCGACACCCACAACATCGATATTATCATCAGCGAACATCTCCGCGATTTCACCGGATCCACGTAAACCAACTTCTTCCGCTGCATATCCCATAATTTTTACGGTTCGCGCTGGTTTGTATCCTCCAGTCACCATGGCTCGCAATGTTTCGGTGACGACGGCAATTCCCGACGCATTATCATCATGCCCTGGAGCGCGTGCCGTTTCACGGTTAGAGCTGCTGCCATTAATAGAATCTAAATGCCCGCCAATCACCACCACTTCTTCTGGTATGGTTTCACCAACAATAGTCACGATAACCGAAGGCTGGTCCCAACCCGCATGCTCGAATAGTTCCACCATAATGTCGTCTCGAGTAAACGTAATATTTTCCCAATGCGACTTTAACCATTGCGAAGCTTCTACTCCAGACGATGCAGTGTAATAGCGATTGTTATAGCTTCCCATACTACCAACGGTTGACGACAAGTTACTGCTAACGACTTGCATCAGCATTTCATTGACCGTGTCATCATTATCGATGGTATATTCAACCAACAACCGATGGGTATTACTGTTTAACTGACGAATATAGGTTTGTGCCTTTTCGAGAGATTGATGCCAAACATATCCACCACAACGACGATGGTTCTCATGCATATAACGACTAAGTGCATCGACATTAGCATTTGGCAATTTAATTAACGCTACGTCATCTTTGTTTTTTGATAAGTTTGACAAAGGCTCAATCGCAAGTCGCGAGGCGTCAGACTTCTTCATCGATAACAAGGCATCATTGCCAATTGAAACAATGGCATAATCCGAAGGGCTTTTTAAACTCGATATTGACCGCTTAACCATGTCGGCATTCATTTCATTCGCATAAGTTACTGGTGATATGGATAGCAACGCTAAGGAGCCCACGACACAAGATACTGCAACCACCGAATGTACAAGCTTAGTGTTAACAAAAGACATAAAATTCCACTTTCTTTTAATTAATAATACATTCGAGTCTAAGGATTCACTTTCGCACCAACAAGTGACTTATTCACAATCTGTAGTTTCCCTCAAACGCGAAAAAATACCAACGGCCGAAAGAACCCTTTCAAAACTCGCAATAGTCGCACTGCAACTGTGCAATATTTACAATTCATCGAGATATTCAAGTAAAAAGCGAGATCAACTTCAATTCATATGCTCTCTTTGAGCGGTTTTACTCAATAATTGATGCCAAATGCGTCGTCTCCAACATACTTTCTACAAACGAAACATAATGTTCATTTATGCAAAGCGAAGAGTGTCACGGCCAAAAGAAGTGAAACAAGTTATTTCATTCTGCAACGCATCAGTTTGAACGATGATTAACAGATATTTTTTCGAGATACCGCAAACAAAACAGACGCTTACTTTTTTAAATTTGTCCTCATGCTAAAAAGGCATAATCAAGCATTGCCAGAAATTTTTTGAACAAGCAAGTTCACCTAGCAAAAGTTCAATGTAGGGTCATCGTTGATGATATAGGGGTGTTACTTTTGCAACAATCTGTCTTGTATAGGCAACTAATAATGAATAGGAGAACTTATGAATTTGTCATCAAAAACCAATCGCTTCAAGGCACTGAAAACAGCGCTTGCTACTGGTCTTTTAACCAGCTTCGCAACCATTGGCACCTTGTCGGTTGCAAACGAAAACTCGGCAACAAACAATGCGAAAAAGAAAATTGCCCCATCAAATAACCAGATAAAAAGCTCATCGATATTTAATCAATATGGGTATAGAGATTCCATCTTCGGTTTTAACAGTCATGGTCGAGAAGTATTTGATGTGCATACTGACCTCGGAGGGATCATCAAAGCCGTTGACGTTGATGGCGTCGCTTATTCTGGAGATATGATATTAGGCTATACGAAAGATCTTAAAGAACATGGCTTACGTATTGTTACTGGACAAGAAGCACCCGACGACGAAATCGGACCAAGTGCGATTATTCGCTATCCATCGTCTGGTTACAAATGGCCCAACGGAACGGTGCCTTACGCTTTTGCGTCATCACTAGGCAGTCAAGGTCGGCAAGCCATTCAATACGCCATTCAACACTGGAACAATAATACCAATGTAAACTTTGTTCCTCGTACCAATCAAACAGACTATATTTTAGTACAAGGTGGAGGCGGTTGTAGTTCTTGGATAGGTCGTCAAGGAGGTCAACAGCTGGTCACTCTTGCAGAAAACTGTGGCAATGGAGCCGCCGTTCATGAACTTGGGCATGCCGTCGGTTTTTTTCATGAGCAAACCCGAACTGATCGCGATAATTTCGTCACTATTTACTGGAACAATATTCAAAGCGGGATGGAGTATAACTTCTATAAGACATCCACAAACGAAGGACAAAATTATGGTGCCTACGATTATTATTCCATTATGCATTACCCAACGTGGGCCTTTTCGTCGAACAATCAAGCGACCATTTGGCCAACACAAGGTAATGTTGATCCCAATGCTCTAGGCAGCGGAACCACCCTTTCGAGTGGCGATTTAGCAGCGACTGCTGCGATTTATGGTGATGATGGCAATAGTGGAACGACCTACAATGGCTCTTTGTCTGGAGCAAACGACTCTGACTATCAACCCAATGGAAACTATTTCCAATACAACGGTGGTTCTATACGAGCGACACTGCAAGGTCCAACGAATGCTGATTTTGATATGAAATTATTTCGCTGGAACGGATCGGGTTGGTCACAAGTCGCTGTTTCAGAAACGCCAACATCAAATGAGTCAATAACCTACTCTGCTGCGTCGGGCTATTACTACTTTCAGATTTATTCTTACAGTGGCAGTGGGAGCTACCGCTTCACTCTAAGTTTATAATGACTGAACGCAGCTCACCGACGTAACGGTTAGCGGCTTTCTATCGTAGAAGAAATCACTCTTGTTTCTAATTAAAAGCAGGAAGAAGTTTAACTTCCTTAATAGGCGTATTGTTCAATAAGTGTATTGAGTATCCAGTCGTGTGATTCTAAATACGCCATCTTCTCGTTCGATTACATCAATTATGACGTCAAGCCCCCATCGAGCAATTCCATTAGGCGTCACCGAACTTGATAACATAAATCGACTACTTCCAACTAGCTCATTGCGAGTGATACCATCAGGTAACCTCATTTCATCGAAATACTTTTTACCTCGATCGTCTCCAGCGTAAATACAGCTCACCTGAACTGAATAAAAGGTTTCTGGCTCACCGTATTTTTTTACTATTGATTCAAAGAGAGTCTTTAGGTGAGTAGATGAAAATTGCTCCGTATCGTAAAAATGCGCAGACAACGTCTCAAAGTCTCTCTTAATCATCAATATTCCAATATAATGAGTAAACTCTTTTAGACGTTTGATGGATGGCAATGCGTCTTCTGTGCTTCCGCAAACTCTTATGCTAGCTATTTCTTTGATACCGGCGAAAGGTTCATCTCCGCCGAAGTCTTCTATCTCTAATTGCGCACCATCCATACTTTGAACAGAAGACTCCGCACTTCGACATTGGTTATATAAAACGTCAAAGCGATCTGACTCAGTTAAGGTGTCGTCTTCAAGATACTCAACAAGCGACCGAGTTTGCCTATCCAATATAGATACCTCGCCATCGGTTCCATCTCCCATTCTCCCCCTTAAGAGAGTTGCGAGTGACTTAAAGTTTGTCGGTTTATCAGAGGCATAGAAAATATCAACAACCTCATTTAAAGAAAGTTTCCTTTTATGATATAGCTGCTGCATAAATTCATTTTCGGTAACTGCATTAATCGCCATTGTCGCTCCAAGCATTAAATATTAAGATAGTTAATCTAGAGTTCTAAAATAATTAGCCAATAAGTTTATTAGTTAAAGTCGATCGTGCGCTATTCATATCAAGAATATTAGCAATAATAAATTCTGAATCATCTAACTCATAAATGAGTATCGTCATACTGTTCATAAGCCATACTTCAATTTTCCATTAACACTTTCTTAAACAAGGTATTCAATTTTCTAATATCTCTTTCACTTTGCAAAGACTCGAACCCACGACTTTGGTATCTTTCAATTTCCTTTTCGATAAAGTTATTAATTAGCGGTACCGCTGGCTCCAACCCTTTTTCTGACACTACTTTCTTTCTAGCTAGCAAAGCGCGTATTGTTGACAAAAGGTCCTCGTCTTCAACCAAGGTTAATAAACGCTCGAATTCAATGGGCGCAACGGTTTGATTCATCTCCAACCACCGAATACTTAACAAAGCTCTTAGAACGTAAAAGTACTTCTTTATTCGAACATTCTTTTCCTTCATATGTTCTCGGTAATTCGACTTAGCCATATTTAAGTAGTGATACATACCCTTTTCAACTGAGTAAATTTTTGGCAGAAGTTCAATTACATTTTGCCGAAAGTTGCCCGATTCAATATAGGTGATAGGGGATTGAATCCACTCAATAATAGAAGGATTAGATTTCCAAAAAAGCCTTAAGGCCTTTCTAATATCCCATCCATTCAAATCAATCTCATCAACAATAGGGTATTCTATGACATCTCGTCGGTCTTCTACATCAATTGACAGGTACCAGTCTCGTGGTCGAACATAAATAAATCGAACATCGTAGTCACTATTTGGCGATGCAAATCCCCAGGCACGACTACCTGACTCAATGGCCATTAATATTTTTACGTTCTCATCAATTTCCACTTGCTTGAGACGATGCTCAATCTCTTGTCTTGCTTTGCTATCTATCATTGTTGTTCCATTGTTCTTTTAATCCTAATTCAAACATGTCAGATATTTTTATTCAAAATCCACTTTTCCCATTTTTATTCGCTATCCAGTTGGTATGAACACCACCCTTCCAACCAACAGGTAAGGCTAATTTTATTAAAGTAACCGCCGTATATTCTGGAGAAATATCGAATAGCGTCGCAACTTCAACACGCTGCTCACTAAAACGTTCAGACGGCTGGGTATACATTGCTAGCGCATAGTCGATAAATCGCTTGCTCACTTTAGCAACACCGACGGTGGTTTTTACTTGCCCTTCAGAATAGTATTCCGACAACCCATAACGGCTGGCTAATAGTGGCGATACTTTCGTAAAGTAATTGTGAATCGCTTTTCTCTTTCGTCTTTCTTTAAACCACATTATTTAATCGCCCAAAATAGTTATCTAATAATTCGACACTGCGATTGTCTCTGAAAAAATGAGTTCCATTAAAAGGACGGTTCTCATTGATACAACTGGCGCCAGTCACAACTAGAATCAATCCGCCAATTATACAGTGCTTATAAGCCATGTTACGATAAACCTTATTTATCAGCAGGCTAGGACCGCTCTTGGTTTTGCTCAATCATTTTCTTTGGCCCTTTAAAACTGTCAAATAAGTGTTTATGTGATTGATAAGAGAAGGTATCTTCACGTTCGTAATACTGTTTTATCCACTCGATAAGCATTGATAAATTTTCATCTTGAGCTTGCTTTGACGAATACTTATGTGGTTCCCATGGTCTGCGCTGAGCATTTGCAATGCATTCATCTAATGGCAAGTTAAGAAATATCAGTTCGGTCGCTTGCGGTAATGCTATATCTAGCAGGTCGCTGTAACATCCTTCAATAACCCAAGCGTCATTCTCACTCATAAATTGCTCAATATCATGCCTAGACACATCTATCAATTGGCGCTTCGGTGGTGAAGTAGGTAACCAAGCGAGCGTATCTAAGTCTAAGTGAGCGAGCTTTTCCTTTTCAACCAGTTTCTTGGCAAGCGTGGATTTTCCTGAGCCCGAATTTCCTAAAATTACAATTTTATGTAACATTTAAACCCTCTATTCTGATGATCATTGCCTTTTATTAGGCTGTCCTTTCGCTTTTGTTTGCAAACACTATACTTATCACTAGGCTTACGAAAACCCACGTAACTCATAATAAACTTAACTGGTATTTGTGACCTACTAGACTTTCCAGTAATCCATACGACGAGAAACAACGTAAAACAGAAAAACCAGAGCCTGATAAAACAGTAAAACCTTATATAACGATAGAAAGAATTACCACAATGGAACTTAACATACATGCGCTCGAAGGCGGCTTATATCTCGTAGAGGTAACCGACGAGCTCAAAAACATTTCAGACGAAATACGTACAACAATCGCTAAGAAGGCAAGCTTTACCGAGTCGCACTTTTGGCATTTTCGCAGCCTTGGCGCTATACGAGATGCTTTCACCTCACTCTCACCGCAACGCGTGTGGTTAATCCACAATTTAGCGTACGATCAAATGATCGGCTTGCCTAGTCATCCTGAGCCACACCGACAACCTTTGCACTGGTACTCTTAAATTTAATACTTTTAAATCCAATACTTTTAAATCTAAAACTCATAAATCTGGAACTCGTGTTTACAACCGATGAAAAAGCGTTTACAACAATGACCCAACAAAATAACCAAACAAAAGTCTTCTTCGATGGGCGCTGCTACATTTGTGCGACTGAGATTGCTAAACTGAAAGAAAGGAGTACTGATTTACGGTTTATCAACATTCATGCGTTCAAACATCTACCAAAACCAAAAGAGGTATTGCTAAAACAACTGTACGTTCAGCTACCTAATAACCGCTGGTTGCTTGGTCTCGACGCCAATATATACATGTGGCGTAACTGTGGAAAAATAATGTTAGCCGACTTTTTTAGCCTGCCGATCATCTACCCTATTGCCAAGAAGGTTTATGCTTGGTGGGCTAATCGACGTTTTAACAAGCTATACCAAAAGCTTCATTAACACGGATATTAATCGGTGAGCTACAAGTAACTTAGCCACCAATCTTTTCGTCGCGACTTCACGTCGCTTACCCACTTGGCAAGCGGATATAATGCGACCATTATGCACAACCAAAAGCCATAAACGCCCAGCAAGCCAACACCGAATCCTTCCGGAAACAAAAAATACATGGTTAAAAATTGTTCCGCTTCAAACCCCTGATACATTCCAAATAATACTGATAGTGAATGGATAATCAATAAGTGCGCAATATAGATTGCAAAAGGAGCCTTTCCAAAAGTAATCATTATTGATCTAAGCAATCTTGGCAAATGATCGGCGATTGTTAAAATTAGGCAACCGACGCCTAGCGTTAGTAAAGTAAACAGTAAGCTTGGAGGGTATTTGGTTACATTGAAAAAGTCTCGCAAAGTCAGCCAGCCATTTGCTTGCGCTTGCCAGGTATTAGGATCACCGTAAATTTGAGATCCTCGTAATACAAAAAATATCACTAATAAAGACAACCCGATCAACAAAAATAATCGTTTTTGTTCAACTGGCGTTCGATTAAAAAGAGAGGCTGTACCGAACCCCATTAGCATGATTCCAATCCAAGGAATTGGCGGGTAAGCAATATAGAAAGAAAGCTGACCAATCGCGAAACCCATCTGCGCATGTAGCCCAACCCACAACGGAATATTTTGTTGCCCCATTTGTGGTACTGGCCAGACACTATCGAGAGCATTATGACCAATAACGATAAGAATACCGATAGCCAAACACGCTCTTGCACCTAAAAACTGCAACAAGCCGAGAACCATCATGCTTAGCCCGATTGCGCCAATGACTTGAAAAGCTAGACCGGTTAAGCCACCTAAAAATGGTAGCCCAGTGATATTAAATGTCCAAAGTTGTGATACAACCGCAAGCTCTATCACAATCAACCAAAGGCCTCGAGTTATCAAGAAGTAACTCAACTCTCTAGGAGAGCGCCGAGCGGTCATTAGACCCGCACTAGTACCCGCTAAAAATACAAAAATAGGTGCGCATAAATGAGTCACTAGCCGAGTTAAATAAGTACCCAATGAAGCGTCATCTGACATAGGCGCTTGAGCAACAACGCCTGCACCTAAATAATCTCGCACATGATCAATTGCCATAATCACGATCACAAGTCCGCGTAGAAAATCAATATTTTCAATTCGATATTTTCGTTGTTCTACGACATTATCTATTGCAACGGCTGTCATGGATCGTCCTTGATGAGTAGTCGACGCTTATTTCATCTTGTGTTTAAACGTCTTAATTATCACTATTAGCGTTTTATCAGTAGTCTCAATAGACCTATTTTTCTAACCTATACCAAAAGCTCTAAAAATCAATCAGTAATAATCATGGCAGATAATTGATCCAATGAAAAGAATCTTAAATATATTTCAACGTTAATCTTTATTCTTAAAGCTCGCTCACTTCTCGGTAAGCGCGTCTTAACAACTCTTGAAAATGCCACACTCCGCTCTCGCGTTTAACACACAGTCGTCCTTGATGATAACTACCCGACTCTAATCCTTTTTGTACATGCTCACATATCGCAATATCTTCGTCTTGAACTTCATCACTAAAAGATAAGTCTTGCTGTATCATTTTCTTGGTTGATGATGACTCCAGATCACTGTAATAGTAATCAAAAATGACCTTACATTGGTTCTTCTCTGAAGGCACAATGATATTCACTTGGCAACGGCCCGGTAAAATATTGAGCATTAAATTGGGGTATACACAAAAGTAATGCGCCGCTCCGTCACCGTAGAAATTATCATCACTTTCTAAGGGACTGAATTGATAAGAGTACCACGGAGACAATTCTGTTGTGTAGCTTTTGTAATCCAACAATTTATTTAAGCCAGGATGAACATGCGGCAAATGATAGCCTTCGAGGTAATTGTCCATGTAAACTTTCCAGTTACACGAAACATCGTAGACATCACGATGATGAAACTGCATTTTCAGCAAATTGATTGGCGCAATTTTTTCGACGATATTTTCAAATACTTTGGCTAACTCTATTGGTGAATTTGACAAGTTTACGAAAAGATAACCTTGCCATGTATCAACGTTGACCGAATCTAAATGAACATCGCACAGTTCAAAGTTTGGTGTTGATTGCATTTCAGGTGCCGTTCGCAATTGACCATCTAACTTATAAGTCCAGCCGTGATACTTACAACTCAAGACTTTTACATTACCCTTTTGTAAAACTAACGGACCTGCTCTATGTTTACAGACATTATAATATGCCCGTAACTGCCCTTCATGATCTCGTAAAATGACAATTGGCTTATTGGCGACTTCAGCGGTGATCACATCGCCATTATTCGCTAATTCGGAAACATGCCCCACACACTGCCAACTTCGAGTAAATATAGCTTGCCTATCTAATTGATGAGCTTGCTCTGATACATAAAGCTCTGCCGGCAAAGTGATGGCCTGTTCTAATTCAGTTGCTTCAAAGTATGGTTGCCAGTGATAAGATTGATTCATTAACCTTGTTCTCTTAAAAAATTACCGTTCACGCTCTAGTGGACGAGTTAAACACGTAGGACCGCCACACCCTTTCTCACAAATATCTTTACCTGAGAAAGTGTGAACTTCTGCGCCAGCATCAAGCAGTCTCTTTTTTGTAATAGGATTGCCTTCAACCGCCACACACACACCGGGAGCAACCGCAAGCACATTACAACCTTGCGAGTCATACTCTTGTTCAGGCACTTCAACTAATCGATAACCACTGTCAAGTAAGTAATTTCGAAAAGGCACTGGCATAAGAGGAGAATAGACAACGGCGAGATCATCGGCGACAGGGCTGATAATAGACATTAAATGGAAAACGTCGCTGGGTCCCCTAAAATGCGGAAGCGGAACCTCTATAAAATCGCTGACGGAAGCAGCGGTCAATTCGCGCAGTTGAGCGATGCCTTGAGCATTGGTTCGATAACCATTGGCAACCGCAAGAACATTGTTCCGCAACCAAGTGACATCGCCACCCTCTACAGAACCGGGTGCGGTGACGCTTCCCAAAACTTTTGAGCCTCGAGTTATATAATGCTGGCGTTGATGTTCTGGCTCAGTTTGTCGATTCGCTTTTCCCATGGTGCATAAAATGATTCCATTATCAGTGACAACCGCATTGTCTCTCGGATACAAGCTATCAAGAGTGGTATCTGCGGAAGCTGGAAGAAATTCGAGTTCGACCCCCAGCTTACTAAGCAAATCGCAAAATGCATCGTATTCTACAATGGCATTGCTGCGATCAGGTCTAGCGAGGAAATTTAAAGCTTTCCATTCTCGATCAATTTGTTCATCATCTCGAAAAGCATCTTTGGCATGTTTCAACAAGACTCGTTTAATTTGCCCCACATCCGTTTGCATTGTCTGCATCACTCTTAAGAACTCCTATCAAAACTCTTACAGATTACTATCAACATTAAATTGAATACCTTTATTAAACTTGCGTCATTCCGTTCAGATCATTCAATTCAGATCATTCCGTTCACGTCTTTCCTGTTACATCATTCTTTGCGTGTCTCGATCGATAGGTTTGAATCATTCTTTCGATCCGTATTCATTTTCAACCAAGTGTATACAGGTACGCCTAACATCATCAATATAAATCCCCAATACACAGCCTCTTGGCCAGCGCCTGCCAATGCCCATAGCGAAAACAGAAAAGCAATGATAATTATCGCTAACGATAAAGCCTTTAAATTATCCGACTGTCGACTTTGAAAACGAAAGGCAGCGGCAGAACAAAAAATATAAGGCACTAATATCGACGTTGTTGAAAGCAAAATCGCAAAATTAAATACACCGAGTAAATTTTTACTCGCAGTGGTCAATAACAAAAGAGACGTCAACACCGAAGAGATAATAATTCCCAACGTTGGAGCGCCGCGATTATTCTGCTGAGCAAACCAGTGCGGAAATAATTGATCTTTTGCCGCAGCCATAGGCATTTGTCCACCGAGCAAAATTAAGCCATTTAACGCGCCAAGTGTTGAGACCAGTGCAACAAAGGTCATGGCTAAACCTGCCCAGCTTCCCCATAATGAACGCGCCGCATCGGCAAAAGGACCGTTGGATTGCGCCAAATCCATCGCAGGCAATACGCCCATGACAACTATTGTGCCCAACACATAAATGACCGCAACAATGGCGACTCCGAGCATGGTCGCTCGTGGAATCGTTTGTTGAGGTTCTTTAATATTGTCTGCCGGTATACTCGCTGACTCAATGCCTAAAAAAGCCCATAGCCAGAGAGCAGCAGCGGCAATGATCATATTCGAAGTGGTCGCGGTCTCTGTTACTTCCTTCGTCAAATGGCTCCAGTCGACATACCAAAATCCAGCAATAGCAAATATTATAAGAGGGACAACTTTTAACAAGGTTGTGACCAGTTGCGTGACGCCAGCTTCTTTAACACCCAATATATTGATGAAGGTAAACAGCCAAACAAAACTTAAAGCAAGTAACGTCGATAACATCGCTGCATCGTTCAACGCGGGTATCAGTAATTTACAGTAAGACACCGCGGCCATCGCAATGGCTGCGTTACCGGTCCAAACAGAAATCCAATAGCCCCATGCAACCAGAAACGCCGGAAATTCTCCAATTCCGATACGAGTGTAATGGTAGGGACCACCAAGGCCCGGGTGCCAATGACTCAATTTCGCAAAGACCCAAGCTAAGCACACAGCACCTAATGCAGCCATCAACCAACCCGCTAAACTAATAGCCCCAAACTCAGCCAATGACGCTGGTAATAAAAATATTCCAGAACCGATCATGGTTCCAATGACTAACGACGTGGTGATAGCAACACCAAATCTTTGAGAGTCACGATGACTAGGGTTGGCTTTATTGTTATGCATTATCGCTCCTTTATCTCAGTGTGCTTGGAGCGAACGGACAAATCAAGTGTTGTATTGTCGACGTTTACTCTGCATTATCAAGATTGGTGAATATCGTTGGAGTTTGCAATGGGCTATGGCGCTCACACATATCAAGATGATCCTCGCAATGCACAAATTAAAATAAGTATTAACGGCGAACTTTTTGCACGAGAAGACGCTAAAATAAGTGTCTTCGATAGCGGTTTTATTCTCGGCGACGGTGTTTGGGAAGGATTGCGATTGCACAAAGGTAAAATTGCCTTTTTGCAACAACATTTGGATCGCCTTTATGGTGGTGCAAAAGCATTGGATATGAACATAGGTTTATCTCAGCAGGCGTTAGCCGATCGAATTTATGCAACACTCAAAGCCAATGAAATGACCGATGGAGTCCATATCCGATTGATGGTTACCCGCGGCACCAAGGCAACGCCTTATCAAGATCCGAGAGTAACCATTAGCCCGGCTACCATCGTAATTATTCCTGAATATAAACATTCGATTGCCTCAAATGGCTTGCGCTTGTTCACCACTCACGTGCGACGAGGTTATCCTGATGTACAAGATCCAAAACTAAATTCTCACTCCAAACTCAATTGTATTTTTGCTTGCATTCAAGCAACCAAAGCGGGTGCAGATGAAGCCTTAATGCTCGATCCGCATGGGTTTGTGTCTACCTGCAACTCAACGCATTTTTTTATCGTTCGAGGCAATGAAGTATGGACCTCTACGGGTGACTATTGTCTTGGAGGTATAACTCGCAGCAATGTGATCAAAGCCTGCATTCAAAATAATATTCCGGTGTTGCAAAAAAACTTTTCGTTAACCGATGTATACAGTGCAGATGAAGCTTTTTGCACGGGCACCTTCGCGGGACTGTCGCCAGTGATCAGTGTTGATGGTCGAACGATTGGTCAAGGAGAACGAGGGCCGATGGTCAACCAATTAAATGAACTCTATCATCAACTGATTGAATCTGAGTAAACGGGAGTGTCTTTTGCATGAGTACTCTGCGAATTGCCATGTGGTCTGGACCAAGAAATATCAGTACCGCCATGATGAGAAGTTGGGAAAATCGCAACGACACGAGTGTGGTCGATGAGCCATTTTATGCCTGTTATTTAAAACACACACAGCTGCGGCATCCCTGCTTCGATGAAATCTTAGCGAGCCAATCAAATGACTGGAATCAAGTCGGAGAAATGCTGTCAACCAAGTCGGTTTCGACGCCAATTTTTTATCAAAAACATATGACCCACCATATTTTGTCAGAGGTTGATCTCAATTGGGCCAGCCAACTGCAGCATATTTTTTTGATTCGCGACCCACGCCGGGTAATCGCCTCCTATGCCAAAGCGATGCCCAGTGTGACTCAACAAAACATCGGTATTCTGCGACAACATCAGTTATATCAAAAGCTATGCAAGGTCAGTACGAAATCAATACCCATCATTGATGCGGCTGATGTGCTTGAGAATCCAAAGCAGATTCTTAGCCAAGTGTGCAAAATCATTGGCATTGAATTTGATGAAAATATGCTGCGATGGCCTTCAGGTAAAAGAACCAGTGATGGCGTTTGGGCAAAACACTGGTACCACAATGTTGAGAAGTCGACTGAATTTGCATCGCCCGAGAATGTCGATTTTCCTAATTTATCGAAATCACTAAAAGCATTAGCTGACGAAGCAATGCCTTATTATTTAGAACTCTATCATCAACGTATCCGAGCAGCGGTTTAGCTTTTCGCAAAGCAAAAAAAACGGCGAACTTGGTCGCCGTTTTCTTTTACATCACTTAAGGTTAGGGTCTGCATTGTCGCGGACGATACTTGTTCGCTAGTGTGCCTCCGGTGCAGTCCCAACTAATTTGGTTTCCGCTAATAACAGGAGAAAAGGTCAAGGTCTCACCGTCAATTAGATTAGACTTCGGTGTAACAAACTCAATGAAAATCAACTCATTTGAAATCGTTACTTTATGCCCACTGGAAAGAGTCAGTGGTGAATCTAAACCGAGATCACCATTATTCCGCGGTGCTTGTTGTCGCTCATTTAAATAGGCAACATAGTCACTCTTAATAGGAGTGATCTCACTCATCGCCTGAGCCACTTTAGAACGATAAGTGTAGTCTTGGTAGGCAGGGATGGCGATGGCAGCCAAAATGCCTATCATTGCTATCATCACAAACAAACCAACAACAATACCAACGACAATGCCGACACCGGCTCCTTCTCCAGGTCCCGCAGGCTTCCCTTCATTATGCTTTTGATCCCACTTAACTCGATCAGTCGCTAAGAAAACAATGGTCTCAATTAAACTGATAAGTCCTGGAATCCAAGTCCAGATGAATAGAAGGTAAAAGATCCCCCACCACTGACCTAAGTAAAATCGGTGAATACCTAATCCACCAAAAAAGAACGCCAGCAGCGCAGCAACACCTTTACTTTTGTAACCGCGAGAACGCTGTGAAGCGCCACAATTTGGGCAAGTTGTTGCAGTCACGTGTAACTCTTTTCCACAGCCGCGGCAGGCAGTTGTCCCTTGGGGACTATTGATAGAATCCGAGCTTTGATACGGGTTAGTCATAAAACATATTCCTTTCGATATTAAGTAATAGCGGCTTTCTCTAGTTTCCCAATGGAAGCCTGACGTAAATTATCTCAAACTCGGTATACTAGTACAATCGCGTTTGACTGGTTAAATTACCCATGCTCTAGCCGCCATCGAGCTGCACTAAGCCGGTTATAAGTTCATTTGTGCTAGCATGCTGTCTCGGCCAAACTCTGACACAAACCGTAAAAAGGTTTGTGCTAATAACGAAGGTTGTTTCGACTTAAGGCTGGCGAGATACCACTGTGTTTTAATTGGCAACCCCTCAACCGTGAGTTTGGCTAGGCCCGTATTTCCACCAAACGCGAGTGTGTGACTGGATAAAATGGTCACACCCAAACCCGACATAACGGCATGTTTTATCGCTTCATTACTGGCTACCGTCATCTTGACCTTTGGCTCAACGCCCGCATCGTTCAAATGTTTTTCTACGGCAAAGCGTGTTCCAGAGCCTTGCTCTCGAATCAAGAACGGCTGCTCCATTAAATTCTCGAGGGTCACTGACTTAAGTTTTGCCAAAGGATTCTGTTGCGGAACAATAGCCACTAACGGATTCGGCAAAAACTCATGCAACGCCAAATCTCGATCTTGTGGCGGATGACTGAACACATAAAAGTCATCTTCAGCAGCGTTCAATCGATCAATCACTTGCTGCCGATTCCCAACGCTAAACTCGACGTCAACATTGGGGTAATGGTGCAAAAATTCGCCAAGCAAATGAGGAATAAAATACTGCGCCGTATTCACCACGGCTAAACGCAAAGTCCCTGTTTTCAAACCTTGTAAATCATTGAGCTTCATTTCTAAGTGTTCAAGTCGACTCAATATTTCACGAGCAGCAGAGACCACCTCTAAACCCGCATCGGTAAAAATTAGTTTTCGTCCGACCTGGTCATATAATGGAGCACCAACCGCATCAGAAAGCTTTTTGAGCTGCATAGAAACGGTCGGCTGGGTTAAAAATAATGCTTTCGAGGCTGCTGTAATTGACCCTTCTTGGTAAACAGCTAATAAGATTTCTAGCTGCCTAAAAGTACCTATTTTGGCATGTAAGCGAGCCATCCTTTTTACCCCATAGATTTTTATCTATGTAGAATATCAAAAACATCTATTTTTATCTATATACAAAAATCATGATAATGGCGCCCGAATTTTTCACTCCGCCCTAAAACTACTGGAGGTTGTTATGTCGAACGAAAACTCCGAACACGCTGTTCTTTCAAACGAAGGTTCTGCACAGTCCCCTGCGTTTCAAATCGTCAGTGCCATTTTACTAGCGGTCTTAGGCACAACGGCGCTTTATTTTGAGCTCCCCGGCTGGGGTCTTATATTGACCGCAGGCTTACTCACCGCAATCACCGCTGTCGATTACCTAAAGTCGAGGAATAACAAAAAGTCAGAAAAAGCTTCAGCGACGCAACGTATTGGGGGGTTGAGCTAATGCATATTGATGTTGTTGCGGCCTTTTTTCTCTTAGGCGCGCTCGCGCAAATCTGTAAGGCTCCCATTAAAATGCCCGCAGGTTTGTATCAAAGCTTAACCTTATTTTTACTGGTCGCTATTGGCCTTAAAGGCGGTATCGCGCTTAGCCAATATGGTGACGAAAAATTACTTTGGCAGTCAGTACTTACTATTGTTTTCGGCGCTTTTTTACCTTTTATTGCTTTTCCACTGTTACGTCGTTTTGGCGGTTTGTCGCGAACCGACTCTGCGTCGATTGCTGCCCACTATGGCTCGGTAAGTATCGCGACTTTTGCGGTTGCACTCGCCATCATTGAGGCGAGAGGTATCGAATATGAACCTTACTTTCCACTCTTCGTCGCACTGTTAGAAATACCGGCCATTGCGGTCGGCTTATGGCTAGCACGTGACAATGATCAGGCATTAAACGTAAAAAAGACCCTGCATGAAATCTTCCTTAATCAAGGCGTGCTCTTGCTCGTCGGTGCTTTACTTATTGGTTGGTTATCAGGTGAGCAAACACAAAAGTTAATGCCCTTTTTCGGTAATCTATTTTATGGCGTACTCGCCCTATTTTTACTCGAGATGGGTCGGGTGTCGACGTCGAGAATCAACCTATTAAAGGAATACGGTTCATTTATTGCAAGCTTTGGCGTGGTAATGCCATTAATTGGTGCTACACTAGGCACCTTATTTTCGCAGTTACTGGAACTCTCGGTTGGCGGAACTATTTTGTTCGCTACCCTCGGTGCCAGTGCATCTTACATCGCGGTACCGGCTGCGATGGCAGTTGCTTTACCGAGTGCCAATCAGAGTTTGTCGATTACATCATCGCTAACCATAACCTTCCCTTTCAATGTATTGGTAGGGATTCCGTTATACATTGCGTTGGTTGTAAAGCTGTTTGCTTAGTTGAAATTTAACAGGTAATAAATATGAACAAACCTTTAGTCAGCATTATCATGGGTTCTCAATCGGACTGGCCGGTGATGGAAGAGGCAACCAAAGTTTTGGAACAGTTAGGTGTGCCTTATGAAGCCAAAGTCGTTTCTGCACATCGCACACCAGAGCGCTTATACGAGTTTGCCTCGACAGCTCACGAACGCGGAATAAAGGTCATTATTGCCGGCGCTGGTGGCTCTGCTCATTTAGCGGGCATGGCGGCTGCAATGACTCACTTACCCGTTGTTGCGGTACCAGTACCAAGCAAGCACTTCAAAGGCATGGACAGTTTAATGTCTATGGTGCAAATGCCTCGTGGTGTCGCCGTGGCTTGCCAAGCAGTTGGTGGGGCAGGTGCCTACAACGCCGGTCTTATTGCTACTCAAATGTTAGCTTTAGAAGACGCTGAACTCACTAAGCGCTTGCAGCAATGGCGCAAAGATCAAACCGACAGCGTTGCGACGGAGGTGAAGTAATGCACCTAGCCATTATTGGTTGCGGGCAACTGGCCCGTATGATGGCCCTCGCCGGATGGCGTTTAGGCGCGACGTTTTCTTTTCTAGCAGAGCCCGACGAGAACACTTCTGGCGTTGATCGGCTCGGAACCGTAGTTAAACGAACACCAGAGCTCACCGGCCAAGCGTTATTCGATGCTCTTGGGCAACCCAGCAGTGTGACCGTCGAGCGAGAGCATGTCGACGTCGAACTGCTGAAAACATTGCAACCCTTCTGTTTAGTCGCACCAAATCCCGACGCCATTTTAGTAAGCCAACACCGTGGGCGTGAAAAAGATTTTATGGCCGCTCATGGCATCGCAACCGCTCCGTATAAAGTAGCAACCGGTCGCGCAAACCTTAAAGATGCCGTGTTACATATAGGCTTACCTGTCATCATCAAAACCTGTGAGCAAGGTTATGATGGAAAGGGGCAGTGGCTTATTCGAGATAGCCAAGCACTTGAAGAGACTCTCAGTGACATTCCCGATCACGTTGAGTGTGTGGTCGAGGGATTCGTGAACTTTAGTAAAGAAGTGTCGATTATTTCAGCTCGATCAAGCAGCGGCGAATGCGCTTACTACCCACTCACTGAAAATGAGCATCGGCAAGGTATACTTGTTTCATCTATTGCTCCAGCAGACGTTCCGAGTGAGTCAACTCTGCAACAAGCAGACAAGATTGCCAATACCATTTTAGAAAAGCTCGATTATGTGGGTATTCTCTCCATCGAGTTTTTTGTTGTCGGAGATCAACTGGTCGTGAATGAAATTGCTCCTCGAGTCCACAACAGCGGTCATTGGACTCAATCAGCCGGGATCGCTTCACAATTTGAAAATCATATTCGTGCAATCAGTGGACTCCCTCTTGGAGAGACCAAACCTAAAACACAAGCCGCGATGCTGAACTTATTGGGAAAAGAAGTGGATGAAACATTGCTCAACCAGGGTAACCTAGAGATTCACCTGTACAACAAAAGTTTACGACCGGGCCGAAAAGTTGGTCACGTCAACCTATGGCATATTGATCGAGCACCACTCGTTAAGCAACTCAAAGAACTGCATCAGCAGGTTTATGGAGATGACTAAAGCGGTGGTTGCTTAGATTAACCAATAGAGAAATATTGGCATTAAAAAAGCGCACGAAAGTGCGCTTTTTTTTAATTCATCTCAAAGTCATTATTGTGGTCGCAAGCTAAACTGTCATACTTCTCTGTAGCGCCTGCTATCAAGAATCGGAGCTTAAGGTTCCGTTCTCGAATACAACCTTTTATTAACAGCAAAGTAGAAAGCGATGTCACTAAAAATGAAAAGAGAAGAAAGAGAGATTTCTCTGAGTTCACCCAAAGCCTCTTCTTTGATTTCAAAGAGCTCTCAACTCTTAATATTCATTTTGACAGGACTAATTTTAACTAAGAGCTTGGCAGCCGATCTCATAGCAAGTCCTACTACTTCTGGGCATAAAAAACTTGCTCAAACTTCCGAAAAGACTGAAAAGAATCTATCAAGCAATCAGTTATCAAAAGAACGTAGCCAAGAGCTTCGAGGCATTGATATCTCCCATTATCAAAATCAAATAGATTGGAACCAACTGACAAACAGCGACTTAAGGTTTATGTATTTCAAAGCTAGTCAAGGAATCTCTTACATTGATTCGATGTTCGCTAGCAACGCCACCAATGCCAATCAAATCGGCGTACCATTTGGTGCCTATCATTTCTTCGATGCGAATAAAGACCCGATGCAACAAGCGAATAATTATTTGCAACAAATAAGCAACGTTCAGTGGCACTTACGTCCTGTGATCGATGCGGAAACGCTAAACAAAGAGCCGCCTTCGACGTTAGCTGAACGAATGAAGTTATGGATTGACCAAGTAGAAAAAAACACATCGTGCGACGTGATCATATACACCAGTGAAAACTTTTGGCATAAATACTTAGCAAAAGACTTTGCACATACAACTCTGTGGTTAGCCGACTACACCGAAAAGGCTCCCGATGATCGTTGGACTTTGTGGCAACGCTCACAAGATGGCCGAATTTTAGGAATCAACGGTCATATCGATATTGATATCCTACGGAGTCATTCAAATAACCTAGAGAGTATTATCTGCAAAGAGCAGTAATACTCTCTATTGGGTAAAAGATGTTGCGCTAGGTTCTCTGTTAAAAATGATTATGTAATTTAAAACGCAAGCTCAGCTTATTAAAGAAACCCACATCTGGAATTCTCGATCGCAGCAACTGTCGAATATGTCGCTTACAATCGGCGGCCATTGGATTGCCACTTTGTCCCTGCATACGGTGTTGCGCCTGTCTTAAATAATGCCAAAACTCTTTATTATTAGTATCAACAGGCTGTCCTTCCAATGCGTTCATCGCTAAAACCAAAGAAAATACGTATTGCTCAAGCGGAGTAAGTTCACCCTCATTAATATTAATAAGATCTTCATTCGAAAGTAAATTTCCGGCGACCAATTTAAAGTAAGCAAACCACAAACAAATATTTGAATAACAATTATCGGGTGGACATTGAATGGCTTGAATAATACTTTCCTGAGCGCTTTTCCAGTCTCCATTTTCCATTTCCGCCCAACGCTTGTGATACCAGATATAACCAACGCCTATCTCATACAAATTACGTTCACGATACCAATCTAGCGCTTCACGATAGCGTCCTTTTTGACAAAGCAAAAATCCATAGATGGCAAATAATTCCGTGTCTTGAAGAATCGCACTTCTGTGTTCCTTCATAAACTTTTTCGGAGGAAGTCGCTGACTATCTTCTAAAGCCCTAAAGTAGCGATTCGCGACCGCGTTCCATACCGTCGAGTAGTCATTATTTTCTAAATACTCTGAAATAGGTTTACTTCCATGACTGTCTAACACTTGATAAGCCCAAGCCGTCGCAATGGCTTCACAACAGTCGGGTTGCTTCATCTTTTCTTTCAGAAGAGCAAGCGTTGCGTCTACTTCACTTTTATTCGAGCACCACTTAATCAGCTGAAAGTAAATCCAAGCATTGTCAACATTTTGCTCGATGACTTCAGGAATTAAATCATTAGCTGCCGCTCTATTTCCCGTGTGAACCAATCTTCGTACTCGACGTACATCAAGCAACGCGTGTTGATAAAACTTAAGGACGATCTGTTCACACTCTTCTGCTTCTTGATAACGCTCATGATCTAGCAAATAATCTAACCAACTTAGCGATACATGCAAATCGGCAGGCTCTAAGTTAAAAGCCTTTTCTAACCATTGCGCGGCAATTGCTCGCTCTCCCTCATCACCCTGCTCAAACAATGTTTCTGCACTAACGCTTAATGTTCGAGCCTGATGAGGAGCATGGTCTACCATCTTCTTTGCAGCAGATATTGCCTTATCTGGCATGCCAAAATTTAAATACCAATGATGTAACTTCTCCCATCCATCATAATAATTATCATGAGATTTCAGAAAGTTCTCTAACCACTCTATCGCTTCGCCATAACGACCTTGTCTGGCAAAAATAGAGGCTTTCAGCGCATGTATCGATAATGGAGGATTACCCTGCCAAAATGCAGAATCTAACTGCTCTTGAGCTTTCTCAAATTGATAAGAGTCTATATAGAACTCGATAAGTTCCCGTCTCAAGTCAATGGCTCTCGGTGTTTGTTCTAAACCCCGCAAAAGCGCATCTTCGCAGTTTTCCGGTGAATCAACCAACCTCGATAAGGCTATCCAAGCGGAACTATTTCTAGGACTTTCTTCCGTCAACTTTGTTGCCGTATCTAAAGCGATTGAGGGTCGTCCAAGCATTTCTCCGGTAGATTGTAATGTTCTCCAACCCCAATTATATTCAGTATCTTTTGAGACGGCTTGAACAAGCAGTTCTAAAGCTTCATCTTGCTTTTCTTGTTTAAGTTTTAGATCAGCCCTTAAGCCAAACAAAATGCCATCATGGCTATTGTATCGACAAGCTTTTTCGAGCACTTTTTGCGAAGCTTCAATATCATCTACCTTTTCATAAAGCTCGGCTAGTCGACGTGCCGCTTGCGCCCATGATGGATTAAAGATCAATACCTGTAAGAAGCTTTCAATGGCCTTTTCAATATCATTTTTTAGGACGTAAATTTCACCCAGTTCGAAATGAACTCGAGGTAACAGAGGAAACTTCTTCAAGGCTGCCAAGAGTGTCTTTTCAGCTTCATCGATTTTATTTTCATCAACAAACTGTTTAGCCACGAGTACATAGCTATACCATGAATGTGAATACTTTTCTTTTATATGCGAGCAAAATCTCTGCAACTCTTTAGGTTCTAGCCATGCTCGAGCGATATGCCAATAATTCCAAAGGAAGTCTCCAGACGATAAGTTTGCTTTCAAAAGCGTCCATAACCGCTGTAGCATTAACTTTCTTTCATCAATTCCCATGTGAGAATAAATCAAGGCATCGAATGCTGCATCCGAGTCAATATTTTTCTCAATTGCTTGCCATGCATAATCTTGCGCAACCTTGATATTATCTTGACGTAGCTCAATGTTAGAAAGTAAAGCTAAAAGCTCAGCCGACTGAGTGTGTTCACTTAAATGTTTTGATAAACAAGCCTTGGCTTGCTCAAAGTCATCTCGTGCGATTAACATTTGCGCATACCGACTAACCGCAGAAACATCGCCGGGATGTTCATTAACAAGTGCTGATAGAAGTTTTTCTTTAACTTTAGAATCACTGTGCCAGTCAGCGATAAGCCAAGCAGAAAATGGAGCGAACCCAATTTTTTCAAGTAGCTCATCCAACCGTCGGTCAATCTCTACTTGCTCGCCTTTGACTAACTGTAATCGAAATAGGCTTCTATAGTACTCGGCAACGCTAGGATAAAGAACAATTAATTGCTCATAAATAGCTTCAGCTTTATTATGCTGATCAGTAACATAAAAATATTCTGCTTTTATCGATAAAGCATCTTTCCGATGTAATATTGACGATTTTTCAGAATAAATTTTCTTAAATTCTCGGTATTCTCCGAATTCAATCAGTTTTCTTAAGTAAAATGATATCAAGTAGTCATCGTTCGGTCGAAGCTGAGCACTTTTACGCAGAACATTCATCCCTTGATGCTCAAGATCCATAAATGATAATGCGTTGAAGAATGAAATAGCAGGGCCACTGCTTTTTTCTCGATAATTTTCCCAACGCTGTTTTAGGAATCTAGCCGCTGATTTTTGACGACCATTCCAGATACAAGATTTGAAATAACTTTCGGTGTAACGTTCGTCACGATCATTTAACGTAATTGACCAACGGTAATGACGTCGGGCAAGGTCATGTTTTCCATCAAACCAATACAAATGACCTAGTATCCAGTTAGACTCAGCATAATAGAGCGCCATTCTATGCAGACGATTAACTTGTTCCTTTACGGCTTGTGAGTATTCTGGAATTTCATAAACTTCGAGTAGCCATGTCTCTAACAATTCTTGCTGTCCGGTTCTTATAAATGACTCGTGTAAAAACGCCAACGCTTCGCGGCGTCGACCAAGTTGATTAAGAGCATAGAAGCGAGAGGTTATAAGCCAAGGTTCGTCTGGAAATTTCTCAAGCAACTGAGACGTCGATGATTCAATTAAATATTCATCTTGAAGTTCAATCGCGAGGCTTCGTTCAGCCATCAAGGTAAGTCGTTGTTGAGCAGAATGTTGCTTCATTTGTTGTAACACATCGCGCGCTTGTTCTAAATTGTGTTGCCTTATATGTTGACTAAAAGCGCGATAGTGTTGATAGCTTACTTCGGCAGGAAAGATTAAGCCATCGACTTTTCCAGTCGTCTTTTCCGGAAGAAGAACCATACAGCGAGGGCCAACACTGGCGTTCATTTCTATCGCTAATTTAGCAAGAATTTCGGTTACACCAGGTGACGACGGATCCATTAAATACAAAACACCGGTCTTTTCATTATAACCAGTCACTACTTGCATGTGAGACTCGTTGCCTGAGCGAGTAACAAACGTGAACGGTAGGTCGCGATCAATTAACTGCTTAGCGAGACTCCATTCTAGGTCAAACTCAATAAACGCGATATTTTGTTTATCTAGCCATTCATGTTGCAAATAATCTGGCGTTCCGTCGTAACAAACTTCTTTCGCGATCTCTTCTTGAGTATAAGACTGTCCAAGATAGTTAAGTACTGCCGCAATAGAAGCAGGTGCGCAGGTTAAAAACCCTTGCTTAATAAAAGGAACATCTAATCGTACCTTTTTATTGCCTTCATCAGTAAGAATATTTTCGGCAATGACTTGACTATAACGAGTGTTATTTTCTAAAAATTTGGTTCGAGCCGTCTCAAAATCACCTTGCTCTAATGCAACATACCCATAGAGATATGAGAAGTTTCTTATTAGCTGTTTGTCTTTTTGCACACAATTTTCTTCTGCTTGCTGCAAAGCGTAGATTAATTGTTCTCGCTCACCACATTCTTTATATAAATGAGCTAAATGAAACCAAGGTCGATGCGATTGATACTTAGGTGATTCTTCTGCGAGCAGTTCGATGGCTTGGCTTTCTTGCTCAGCAAAACTTAATGTTTTGGCAATCTGAAGTAACAATCCTTCTGATGGATTGCTCTGATACAACGGCAATAAATAATCTAATGCTTTGGTGTATTCTTCTTTATCCGTTAAGACATATCCAAGCACTCTATGCCACCAGTCGTCTTTAAAATGCTTCCCAGCTTCTTCATGCAACTCTTGAGCATTCTCAAAGTCTCGTAACGTTGAAGCCGTTAGACACTTTAGCAGTAACCATTCAGCTCGTTGTTGTTTTGATAGGTTTTGCGAAGAAAGGTGCTTATCAGCTAGCTCCCACACCGTCGCAGGCCCCCTTGAGTATAAATATAGATAAGCCGCCCGCAGAGCGACTTCAGGGTCATCAGGATATTGTCGGTGCAGTCGATAGCGAATGGCATCGCCACTACGTCCTAAGCCAACGCGGTCAAGAACAGCAATCAGCTGTAAAAGCTGCTCTTTTGAAGTCATGGTATCGAACTCGCCCCAATGCGTTACGGCCAGGCGGTAAGCATCAACATAGCGTCCTTGTTTCTTTAAATCTTCTAATTGATTGATCACGTCTGATTTTGGCTGCTGATGCTCTTCTTTGATGATTTGATCCATTGTTACTGCTTCTCCACAATGACTTAGACTTATTCATTTATTACTTTCTTAGAAAATTCATTTTCTTAAAAGGTTATTTCCTGACGCAGCAACTTTAATGCTGCTGCATCCAAATTTAATTAATCAAGGGTTTAATAAACTTTTAAAGTATTTACTCTGGGCTAATGTTTGCAATACCGATGAAGTTTCCACCTTTACCGTCGGGTTGAAAAACCATCGCTAGGTTATAAACTTTGTCACATCCACTAACAATCCACTTTTCTTTCACAACACCAGAGAATAAACGCCCCGTTTCATCCATGAGTATTTCACCTTCTTCTGAAATACCTTGAGTGTCTAAAACTTCAACCAACTCACATTGCTGAGAATTTTTCATCCACATGGTTAAGCTGGCCAATGCATCGGAATAAAGAGCTGGCGCAATCGTCGCTATCGACTTTCCCGGAAGCCCCGTTTTTTGACCTAATTGCGTTGGTGCCGTTTTGCAAGACATCAGGGCCACAGCACTTATGAGTAGTAATAGTAATTTTTTCATATTCATTCCCTAAAAAGACGCTTGGCACAAGGTCTTAACATTGAAAAACAGTCTGTGCTCAAAGGATATTTACTCAACGCTTGAAAACACAGTTAAACATCGATTGTTGTACGTAGATGTTTTCATCCAGTTGAACTCTCACTTAATTGTGGTTTCACTCAATTGTGGTTTCATTCATTTCCACTCACCTGCGATTTCACGCACTTTGCCTTTCCTTAGGCTTAGATAGTCGCTATCAACAATGCCTACCTTGCCGACGGACACAGTTATTGAACCTGAGTTAGCAGCAAAACTCAAGGGCTGCTGCCAAGTATTTGAAAACCTAACTGAGATACCTTTCTAATCAAGTCAACCTACAAAAAAGGCGGATCACCAGATCCGCCTTTTTTAAAACAACAGAAGCACCGAAATACCGGTGTCCTATCGACTTGATTACCGTGTCTTAAAAGTTCACTGTCACCGTATCCGAGCAAGTCGTCGTACCCACTTCACAAATTTGATATTGGTAGCTGGCACCGCCTCGATTGTTGGTGGCATCGGTGTAAGCACCGTCATTCGCCGTTGTGGTGAGTAAATTACCATCGCGGTACACATCAACGCTGTTGCTCGATGCGCCACTCCAAAGCAAGTCAATGTGGTGCCTTCCGCGAACCTTGTAGCCATTTGCAGAAACCTCAATACTCGCACCGACACCATCATCCACTGTTAATGTTTGACTGCTTGAGTCACTAGCACCGTCGTTATCAGTCACCGTTAGCGTCACGGTGTAGTCGCCTGCCGCAGCGAAGGTATGAGAAACATTGTCGCCGTTGGCGGAGTTGCCATCGCCAAAGTTCCACTGATAACTCACAATGGTGCCGTCCGTGTCATTGCTCGTTGCGCCATCAAAATCACACGTCAACAAGTTGCAGCTAGCCGTAAAGGCGCTTTGTGGAGGGGAATTGCTTGAGCCACCATCGAAGCTTCCTACCAAGGAGACTCCTGAAAAACTGGAGTACCCACGTACCATGACATAATAGGTCCCGGTTTGTGGCGTCGGAAAACTGCAGTCTTCATTATTGCCCGATGAGTAAGGTCGACAATCATAATCACTGCCGGTTGGCTTAGCCCCAAACTTCACGTAGAGATCTGCATCACCACTTCCACCGGACATCGTAAACACCAAGTTCGAAGCGCCACTTGAAACATCTAACTTATATTCCAATTCATCACCTGCAGCTCCCGATAGATTATCCACGGGAACACCGTTGCTCAAAGAAGTCGGTTCAGGAGGAGGAGGAAGCTCACCAACATCGCACCCGTTCACTGCGAAAAGGTCATACATTGCTTTCGCTTTTACAATGCCATACCCATAACTATTGTCTCGACCCGGACCACCTCGATCTTCCGCCGACTTTGCCATGGCCACTCGAACCTGTTGATTGCTACAGCTACTGTAATGGCTCCAAACCAAGGCTGCGACTCCTGCAACATGTGGAGTAGCCATCGATGTGCCTGACCAGGCGGCGTAGGTATTGCCTGGCAGTGTTGATAAAACACCAACCCCAGGCGCTGCAATTTCTACCTGACTATTAAATTGCGAAAAACTGGCTTTCGCTCCAGATGAATCGACCGCAGCCACTGACACCACAGAGTCGTATGAGGCAGGATAAGAAAGACTGCTGTTGCCATCATTACCCGCAGCCGCAATCGATAAAACACCATTTGCATAGGCGTCATCAAACGCCGCTTGCTCAGCCGTACTCGGAGCTCCGCCACCTAAGCTCATGCTAATCACTTTCGCCCCGGCGGCACTGCACTGGTCAACGGCCGCGACTAAGTCGGATCCATAGGCCCAACTGCCACTGTTGTTAAACACTTTGACCATATGCAACTTTAAATTACCCGACGGATTTACCCCAACAACACCGGTATCATTTCCGCCAATAGCGGCAATGGTGCCAGAGACATGAGTGCCGTGACCATGACCATCTTCGTACCAGTTTCCTGTATCATAGCTACCATAACCATCATCTCCCGTTACTCCGGTCGTCGGAAGATCTTCATGTCCTAATGAATAACCCGTATCCATAATACAAACCGTCATATTCCCGGTTAACGCATCACTTACCTGCGGCGCTTCAACCATCGGGATACCATAGGGCATGTCTTCAACCAATAAATAACGTTTTGGATCCGGTTCAAATAGCTCCACATCAGCGCGCAACTTAATACGTTTCGCTGCGCTTTCCGGTAATGATACCGAGAGCATCTGACGCTTAGATAATTCTCGTTTAATTTGGCCTTGATTTAAGCGTACCGCACTAGTGATTGCGGCTTTTTGCCCTTGTTTAAACTTTATAATGTATCGTTGCTCTTGCTCGCTTGCGCCAACGCCACCGGTTACTGTCATGGCAGCGACAATGGTCGACAACACCCATGCTGGATTTTTTCTTCGCATAATTAAGATCCTTATCAGTTTTTTAGTCTTTCCCACACCTCAACGCTAGGAGGTGAATCGGTAAGGACAAACAGGTACTACGCACTCCTTTCTTACCAACCTTAAGTATCGAACATAGGGAGATTTTTATTGTTCTGAGAACGACCAACTTTATCCTTTAAGCGACAAGTCTCTTAAATTATTTGATTCGAGATAACCATTAAGAAAAAGGCTATTGGTGGATAAATCGCTTACCAAACTATCAATAGGCGCGCGAAAATGAAGTAATCACCATCAACAAAACCTGCTATTTATAAGCTTATCGATTATTGAATTGGGTAAAACTTTGACATTGAGAACGCCACCAAGTAAGCTAGACTCATTCGACTTGAGGAGACGGATTTATGAAAGGGCCAAAACCAGGCGTACTGTAAGCATCGTGTGTTAATCAATTCTTAGCACGAATCAAACGCTTTTATCACGCTTCACTTTTATTACCTAGATAAATTCCATAGATATTAAATATATAAACTCCATCGAACCACCCTACTCGTTTTATTTTAATGTTCTCGCTTTCCTCAGTGCAGTCTTCAGAACAAAGCCATCCTCAGAACAGAACTATCCCCAGAACACTCTTCAAAATCACCAACTAACCGACCCAAAAAACACTTACTTCATTGATTGAATGACATCGGCCAATTCATACATTTCATGATGGAGACTCGACTGATTTGCCTGCGCGACTAACCCTAACCAAACTTGATTGGGATCCAAAGGCATTCGCTTTTCGTTGTTTTTTATCGCAATACGGCATTCAACCGTTTTCTCTAACTGCTCAATATACATTTCGATACTCGAAAAAATCCCCATGACCAATCGCTTAAAATCTTGCGTTTTATTGATGATGTCTAAAAATGAATCCCCCTCAACTTGTTGAATACCAGACTTTAATGATTCTCCGTTCGACACCATTGCGGTGTAACGGTTGCATACGGCATTATTAAGAATCCAAAAATCATCATCCCTGATCAATTCAACACCAGTAAAGTCTCCGTTAAAAACCAAGTAGGGACGATGATCAATAAAACTCCCATGCTCAAAACATTGATTTTGAAAGTTTAGAATGTAACGGCGAAGCACATGGATTATTTGTGAGCAAATGGGCGAGGACAATTTATATTGCCAGTCGGTATGAGCTTGACAATCATCACCAACAAACTCTTTATCAAACAAACTAAGCATTTGCGGACAGATTCCATACCAAACTAACGTGTCGTTTACATCGGCCTCTAGAATTGACAGCATCGCAGTACGTTTCTTCTCTGTTTCAACGGCCTGCCTACGAGCGGGAAAAAAAGCATTTGAAAAGAAAAATACAATGAGTGTTATGGCAACCGGTAAAGTGAATTTTAATAGATCGAGCCGGTCGCTTTGTTGACTCTGCATCATCTGAATCGGATGGCAATCTTTCGCATCAGGGTGCTCAACACAAACTTTAGCAAACTCTTCCCCATAATAATGCTCAAGTTGTTTTTCAATTTGCGTATAGACCACAACGAATATGCCAAGTAATATCAGCAGTAGTAGAACGCCATACAGCCAATATTTGACATTCGCAGAGTAAGCTATTGAATAACGCGTATCATCATGACAATTAAAATTATGCACTTGTCTTTCTAATTGTTGATACAGCGGTAGCTGATGATAATCTTTTGATAGGTCACACGAATCTTTAATCGCTAATATATCTTTTATAAATTCATTATAATTTTTATTTTTCATGTTCGAAGGATAACTGGTTGATTTTCATTTTGAGCGAGTGTTTTTACCCGTATACGTCAAGAACCAAAGCAAAACTCCATTTCGTGAAATCGAATCATGCCTTAATCACGTATAAATAACACCTTTATTCTATAAACAATCTCAAATCGCGACTTAGTTTTCATTATTGCTGACTTGAATCCGTTATGATTTACAAAATTTAACAATAACGGGAGCAACTATGAAAAAATTATTAATCGGTTTATGTTTAATCAGTGCGTTTACCGCTCATTCGGTTGAAGCAAAAGGCAACATTGACTTGGGTATTGCCTACGACTTAGATGTAGGTGTAACGGCGCAATTTAGTCGATACAGTTTGTTTTTAAATGGCGATGCAGCGGCATTTGATGTTCGATTGCAAAATTTTTATAACGACAATAAGTCTCTGATTCTATATATCGATGCTGGTGCATTTTTTGAAGATCGAGAAGCGAACAATGATGTCATTGAAGACCGTGTCGGAATTCGCTTACCGCTAGGTTTGCAATTTGGTCTCGACAAAAATTTATACGCTTATGTCCAAGCCGTGCCACATTACGACTTTAATAACGACAATGACTTCGATGTCGACGGCGCCATTGGCCTTCGCTACCGTTTTTAATTATCCCGCTCTTTCGCAAGTCAAGCAGGTAAAAGAAAATCCCGTCGCTTGATAATAAAAACAATCGGATTTAAAAGCGCCTATGTCTGTCGACTGAGGCGCATTTTTTACTTTTCAAATAAAACAAGCTTAAAAATCCAATCCAGTTAAATAATATCGATTGCTAGAACAACCCAAACGCTAATCAAAAGTAGGCCAATTAATAGACCCCAGAGTAATTTATTCGTTTGTTTGCGTTGCCTTTGGGTGATATGAAAATACATCAGGCTGGCGACAAGAACCATGGCTGCCGCTACAACAAAATCTCCAGTTTTCCAACTCACCTGATCAGTGAGCTGCATAGCGATCAATGGAACAACTAAAACGGCTCCCGTTAATGCTATCGACCAAACAATGGCTTGTTTCGAAATATGAATCATTGTAACTATTACTTTCAAGTGAATTTCGCTCTATTTTAAACGACTGGTTCATTATTTCCTATCTCATCTTTCAATTGCTGCATTGCACTTTTCAATATAAAAATTCGACTATTACTGTAATCTATTTTTTGAATCGAGTTTTCCAACCGCAATCGTAAGTTTCGGTGTATAGTTTTTAAGGAGGGTGTTAGCTGTACCTTAAACGACAAAAAACTCTAAGCAAGGGGAAAACTAATGCTAAAAAATTCGTTATCTATCTTCGCAGCGGTTGCTGTGGCGCTCTCACCGATGACGCCCATTCAAACCGCCAATGCGATGGAAGCCAAACCAAACAGTTTTTGGTGGCCAGAGCAACTCGATCTAAAACCACTCCGTCAACATGCAGCTGAGTCAAATCCCTACGGCGATAACTTCGACTATGCCAAAGAGTTCCAGACACTGGACTTGGCCGCCGTTAAAAAAGACATCGAAAAAGTACTCACTACGTCGCAAGACTGGTGGCCAGCTGATTACGGCCACTATGGTCCTTTCTTTATTCGAATGGCCTGGCACAGTGCTGGTACTTACCGAGTGGGTGACGGTCGCGGTGGCGCTGGCGGTGGGCAACAACGCTTCGATCCATTGAACAGCTGGCCAGACAACGCCAACCTCGACAAAGCTCGACGCCTACTTTGGCCAGTCAAACAAAAATACGGTCGCAAACTCTCTTGGGCCGATTTAATGGTTCTTACGGGTAACGTATCCCTTGAGTCTATGGGATTTAAAACCTTTGGTTTCGCTGGTGGACGCGCCGACGATTGGGAACCCGATCTGGTCTACTGGGGACCCGAAGAAAAAATGCTCGACGACAAACGTCGGGGCAAAGATGGCAAGTTAAAAGGCGATTTAGCCGCCGTACAGATGGGTCTCATTTACGTCAACCCAGAAGGCCCAGGTGGTAAACCCGATCCTTTACTCGCCGCGCAAGATATCAGAATGTCTTTCGGTCGTATGGCGATGAATGACGAAGAAATCGTTGCTTTGATCGCGGGTGGCCACACCTTCGGTAAAGCGCATGGTGCGAAAAGTCCAGAAAAATGCACCGGCAAAGAACCCGCCGCCGCAGCGATTGAAGAACAAGGATTCGGTTGGAAAAACAAATGTGGCAAAGGCCATTCTGAAGACACGATTACCAGTGGTCTTGAAGGAGCCTGGACCGTCACACCAACTCAATGGACAACCAACTACCTCGACAACCTAATGGGTTTTGAGTGGGAAATGACGAAAAGTCCAGCCGGAGCGACGCAATGGATTCCGAAAGATGGTCAAGCCGCTAATTTGGTTCCCGATGCGCACGTGAAAGGCAAGCGACATGCGCCAATCATGTTCACGACCGATTTGGCACTTAAGAAAGATCCAGCTTTCCGTAAAATCGTCGAGCGATTCCGCGCCGACCCGAAAGAATATGAACTAGCGTTCGCGAAAGCTTGGTTCAAATTGACTCATCGCGATATGGGTCCTCGTGCACGCTATCTCGGTAGCGATGTGCCATCTGAAGTTTTACTGTGGCAAGATCCTGTACCAGAAGTTTCTCACAAATTGATTGATCAGAAAGACGCTGACAAACTGAAGAAGAAAATTCTAGATTCCGGGTTATCTAACTCTGAATTGATTCGAACGGCTTGGGCTTCAGCGGCTTCTTTCAGAGCAACCGATATGCGTGGCGGCGCCAATGGAGCTCGCATCCGTTTAGCTCCGCAAAAAGATTGGGCAGTCAACAATCCAAAAGCATTGAGCAAAGCCCTCAAGGCCTTGACTAAAGTTCAAGAAAGCTTCAACAAATCCTTATCGGGCGGTAAGAAAGTCTCTCTCGCAGACGTGATTGTACTCGGTGGTGCAGCTGCTATTGAACAATCTGCTAAAAAAGCTGGATTCGATGTTGCGGTTCCTTTCCACCCTGGTCGTGGAGATGCCACTCAAGCGCAAACTGAAGTTGAATCTTTCCAAGCATTGGAACCTAAAGCGGACGCATTTAGAAACTACTACCACGAGTCAGCCTCAATGTCGCCAGCCGACAGCATGGTCGACCGTGCTGCTCTACTTGGGTTGACAGTACCAGAAATGACCGTACTTATCGGCGGCATGCGTTCACTCGATGCCAACACAGATGGTTCTAAGCACGGTATATTCACCGACCGTCCAGGAACCCTTAGCAATGACTTCTTTGTCAACTTGCTCGATATGTCGACGGCATGGAGCAAAAAGTCCGAAGGTGTTTATCAAGGTAAAGATCGTAAGTCAGGTAAAGTTAAGTGGACAGCAACTCCGGTCGATTTAATTTTCGGTTCAAACAGCGAATTACGGGCCATTGCCGAAGTTTACGCATCACAAGATGCGCAACAAAAATTTGTTAATGACTTCGTTGCGGCTTGGAGCAAAGTCATGACCGCTGATCGCTTTGACTTAAAACACTAAAAACGATGTTCTAATCAATCATCGTTCTAGCCAGCGGAGATCGTTTAACCAGTCAAAAGTGCTCAACCACTGACCACTGCAAGAAACGATACTCCTTTGCAAAAAAAGAATGCCCGCCACTGCGGGCATTTTTTTGTAAGTAATCTTCATTTGACACCCCAAGCCTTACCCGCCTTAAATTCTCCAACTACCTTGCCCAGTTTGTACTTTATTCACCCTTTTGCCGCTCTCATTAGTAACCCGTTGATTTACCTGATCTTATCACTCCTTCTTATCGAAAACATTATGTTCAACGAATATTATTTTACGATTATCATAAAATAATAGTTGTTTTTCGTAAACTTCCGATTTAAAGTAAATAGCATGAATATACACATTGATTTAGATATCGAGCTGGCAAAGAAAAAGATGTCACTCACCGAATTGTCTCAGCGAACAGGGGTCTCTATGACCAACTTGTCGTTATTAAAAACGGGCAAAGTGAAGGCGATTCGGTTCAGTACTCTCGAAGCCATTTGCCAAGCTTTGCAATGTCAGCCGGGCGACTTGCTTCGCTACCAAGAACCATCATCGACTGACAACAACCGATAAACAGCAAACGTTCACGAGAGCGAATCTTCTTCTTGCTGAAGGAGCGGCTAAAAAGCAAACGTTATGATTAAGGAGTAATTATGGAACAGGTGACAGAGATGACCGAACCGACGAACCAACGAAACTACTTACCGGCAGTCGCCGCCTTGCTTCTGGCGGCATTATTCCCTTTTTATTGGGGCAATTTATTTCTATCCTCCAGCACGGATTGGTATTTAGAGTTGCAACAAGACTTACAAAACTTTAGCGCATTTGATTTTTTATTTATCGTCATCGGAATACTCGAAATCTATGTGCTTTGGTCACTGCGCAAAGCGTTAGCGGATCAACTCAACGTCGCCAGCGCTAAAATCATGTTGTGGATGATGATCGTATCCGTCGCTGTATTTCATGCGTCAGTGCTGGTCGATATGAGTTTAAGTTTTAAAACTGACCCAGTCTCTCCCATCAGTATGGAGAATATAACCGATACAGTCTTATTCTTAGCGTTTTCGGCTTTGTTCATCTATGCCATATGTGGCGGGGTCTTTTCTATTGTGCTTTTGTTCCGGCACTCTCAAATACCGACACTGCTAAAGGTATTTTCAGTTTTATTGATGATCAGTTGTTTGTTTCAATTGACCATTTTATTAGCCGCCTTAAACATTATATTATTTCCAGTTGCATTACTCATTTTGGCTGTCTACTTTGTTAAAAATGATCCGGTCGTCGAAGTCGTTTAAAGCATTTTATCGATACAAAAAAGCCGGCTAAATCGCCGGCTTTTTCTTTTGCTGAAAATCGAGTTTTTATAAAGCAAAAACCGATAACTTACCTGACGTTCGATCGACGTTTGTAGAAAATACAAATAAATACTGATTGTCTTCTGAAAAAAGAATACGTGTCGCTCGTGCATCAGCTACAGAGAGCTCGATATTAAGATCGACTATTTCTCCCGAGTTCAAGCTCGTGTCATAGATCGACACAGTCTTAGTTTCATAGTCAAACAAAGCTGCTCGAGAGCCATCAGGTGATAACCCAGCGATACTTAGCGCATCAGTCGTCGAGCCAATAGAACCCACATAAGCTAAATTTTCATCATACAGATCTCGGTCGTGAATGAAGCGTTCGCCACGAGCACTCATACTGAATAAATACATTAAATAGTAATCGCCCGCTTGCGTTGACCATGGCGTCATTTCATTGGTTTTAGCGTTGTAAATATAAGCCGTTCTATCGCCAGTCGTGGTTGGTGCTCCGGCCCAAATCATATGAGTGCCGTAATCACTGATCATTCCGATTGGGCTGTGTTCTGAAGGCACATTAAAAGGCACTCCTGTCCAACTCGGATATTGCCACATGGATGGCCATTGATTGGTATCAGCTATAACCGTTAGCCCCGTATAGAATTGACCAATAAACCCAAACTCATTGTAGTAGCAGCCGTCCAGTTGCTGTCCGTCTTCAACGACATTGGTGGTCAAGTCGATTTCTTTTACCGCGCAATCATAAGTGCCAACAATAAGCTTTGAACCATCACGAGTGAGAGCAATGCCTGCTGGGCGATCAATTTCATAGGTAGCGTACTGCCAAGTGTTGCCATCATTAAATACTCGGTAAACGTAACTATCTTCCCAATTTCCTGGGAAATAAAACTGTTCTCGTTGCGCATCGTAAATCACCTGGTAAGCAGGTTTCGGTAGACTCACTTCACCGATAGGGAAAATGGGGTCTGACTTAACCACTAACTCACCTGTGACACGATTAATACCCAATTGATTCGCGACTTCAAAAGGATAGTTTCCAACCGCAGCACTTGCATTCGTCGTTAACTCAACTTGTGAGTCACTGATCCGCTCAATGGCAGTAATGGCCTGCGATGCCAAAAACGTGGCGTCGTCAATGGCAGCAAGATTCGCCCCTGCAACCAACACCTTTTGACTGCGGCCGGTGTACACCACTTTTGGCGAGACATGTTCAACACCCGCAAAATCAACGGTTAAGTCGAAAGTATAACGAGTAGTCGTTTCACCTGCCGAATAGGGGTGAGAAGAAATGATGTCAAACCAACCGTCGTATTCGCCATTCGCTAGACTGTCTAATCCGTCGAGTTTGACGCTAACATCAATGCCTTGTTCGTCAGACGCCTTGCTGACCTCCAATAATTCAGAAAATTCTCCGACTCGCCAAGTTAACACGCTGCTGTTATTGGAAGCATTGGCGGTAAAAGACAAATCACTCACTTGAGTCGTTTCATCAATCACCTTAGCGGAGATTGGTGCGACTTCTAAAGCGGGTTCTGTCACATTTAAAGAAACGATGCGTTCGGCTTGAATACTGGTACCAAGAACAAATAATACCCGCGCGGAGTAATTACCGGTGGGTACATCTAAACGGCTGACTTGAGCTTCGAAACTAGAACTACCTTTGGTGACCTCTAGCCAATCCGACTCTGATGACGAACCGTACTCAACTTGTACATTATAATTTTCAGCAAACTGAGTAGCAGAAAGCTCCAGAACTCGAGCAGCAGGCGCTTCAGATTGACCTAACATGGTCGCAAATTCCACCGGAGCAACAGAGCGTAAATTGACACGCAAATCTTTATAGGTCGCCGTTGAAGCATCGTCAGCGCTACCGGTAACAAACCTTAGCGTTTGGCTGTAAGAGCCAGAATATGATTCGCCATACATCTCAATATCAAAGACAGCGCGCCCTGTAGTATTGCTGATGGTTCGAATATTTATCCAACCGGGTAAGGACTGGCCCGGCGGAACGCCGACCAACACACCATCGCCCTGGTAGTCAACGGTCACGCGTGCAACCACCCATTGTTGGAATTCAGTCACGTAATTGAGTTGGTTTTTATCTAATGAAATTGAGTAGCTTTTCCCACTGCTTCCACCACCACACGCTGACAGCACAAGCAATGACACTGCCAAAAACAGTATCCGAAACATCCGGTAAATCTCCTTTTTATAACATCTTTCTTATTAGCCTAAATTGCGGCCAGAGATATTAGCGAGGTTCCCTATCGTCTGCAAATTTATTTGAGAGTTGATATTACCGCGCTCGAAAAGCTAGGCAATGTATCTATTCTTTTAAACGACTCTTGTACCCTTGCCTAACGACCACTTGACTATCTCCGCTTGCGCTATCGCTATAGGCGTTATAATCTGACCTCTCCGCTCATCGTTCGACGTAAGTTCATGTTGTCAAAAGCTCTCTATTTCACATTATTAATCCTATTTTTAAATTACTCGGTGCCGACTTTCGGACAAAACTTCGAGTCGGTGATGGTCGATGAAATCACCTCGATCTATGACGGTGATACCTTTCGGGTCAACATTAAAAGTTGGCCCAAAATCATCGGCGAGCGGGTGCCCATTCGAGTAAAAGGGGTAGATACTCCTGAGCTTAGAGGTCAGTGTGAGGCAGAAAAACAGCTCGCTCGACAAGCGAAGCAGTTTACCGTTGCGACTTTAAGAGCAGCAAAGCAGGTCGAACTAAGAGCCCTAACACGAGGAAAGTACTTTCGCATCGTCGCTGAAGTTTGGGTCGATGGTAAAAATTTAGCCGATTTACTAATTGAGCAAAAGCTTGGTCGCCCTTACCAAGGTCGAAAAACCGACTTTTGCTCAAACTAGATTTACCGTACTAAAAAAGTAAAGCGTGGTTAAGAGACAGCTCTATTACCTATTGCCTTATCCAATAACGATGCCAGCGTCGAGTAGGCGCTGCTTTATTTCATCGAGCGACTCATCGTAATGCCAATACATCACTCGTCCATGATTAGAACTGACCAATAGAAAGTCTTCACTGATCGACAATATCCGATCCACCTGAATCAGCTTTCTGGTGTACTCTGAGTCATCAATAGATTCGACAACTTCTTGGTTTTCTTGGTCATAGCCGTGCACAATCATCGCTGTTTTCACACGAGCTTCTATGTAAATGGCCATTAATTCCTCCCTAAATTAGCAATTAAAAAATGGGTTCTTGCTAGGCGCCTGGATTGATTGATTAAAAGCGATTACCTAAAATTGATTCATAATCCCTAAATTGATTCATAATCCCTAAGTTGATTCATAATCCCTTTCTTGCGCAGCGCGAGGACATCATCTCTGAAGACTCTCACTGTGTCGAGAATTTAAAACCAGCGGGTATAATGAAGTATTCTATCGAACACCTTGTTAATAAGAGATTACCCATTCAGTGCGCCGACTCATACTGAAATACGCCACAGCGCTGTTAATACTTCTTTCCATCCTTAAAGCTGTGGAATACCACTTCTTTCGTTATCAAGAAGCGTTAAGCCTGTATGCGGGCTTGATTGCATTAGTATTTTTATCACTGGGCGCCTACGTTGTTTGGCGCTGGCAAAGAGCCAAAGCCCACGTGCCTGTGCAAGCGGAAAGACTCAATCAATCACTGCGCGCTGAATACAGTGAAAGAGAACTTGAGGTATTGGAGTTATTGAGCCACGGATACAGCAATAAAGAGATCGCGCGCCTACTTTCTTTGTCGACCAATACCATTAAAACTCACCTCAACAACCTGTACACTAAACTGGAAGTGAGTAACCGAACGCAGGCGGTAAGCGAAGCTAAGCTGTTGAAAATAATAAATTAGTACTCAATCACCCAATTGGGTGATAGCCAAAACTCAAGTAAATCAGCACACTGGCGTCTGTGAAATGACTAACAGGTTATAAGGAATAACAATGCAAAGACTGATCTTTAAATACGGTGGTTGGGCAACCTTAATCTTGGTTGGCGTGACGGTTTGTTCTGCAATCTTTATCGAACAAACACCTGAAAATTACGGCATGGGTGAAGTCATTGGCTACTCCGCCATGCTCGCCGCGCTGGCCATGATTATTTTGGCGCAGGTTGAAATGAAACGAGCCCCAGAGATTAACACCAGCTATTGGCGTTACTGTCTCCTTGGCCTGGGGATAAGCGTCTTAGCGGGTACCGGCTTTGGCATTTATAACTTAGTTTATGTTAATTGGGTTAATCCAGAGTTTATGGATCAATACTATGGCTACTACATAGAAACGATTCGCAACAGTGGGCAAACACAAGAACAGATTGCCGCCATCATTGACCGTTTGAATCAAGAAAAATCTTATTGGCAAAGCCCAGTGATTCAGTTTTTCGGCATGTTTATTACCGTATTCGCCATGGGCCTGGTTATTTCAGTGTTATCAGCGGGCATTATGATCCAGTGGGAGAAAAAGTCTTTCGCCTAAATGACAGAAACGAAAGGGATATGGACTCCCTTTCATTTCTCGAACGGTTCGAAGTTTGTTTACCAAATTCTCGTGATCAAAACCGCATTGTTCAAAACCCTCAAGCAATCTTCTCAACAGATGCACTCAAAAGTGCCCGAATTGCCTGACCGTCTTTATTGATTTTGTCTTTATAATGTTGCTTTATCTTTTTGCTCAATCTTTCGCTCGATCTATTGCTCGATCTTTTTCCGTCGGTTTTACTACCTTCGTCTATGTCACCTTATTTTTTACCCTACTTTTTCGAAACTCAATTATTCTATTTCGTTTTAGATTGAATTTTTTGATAAACCCTTAATTTATATAGGGTTAAATGATGCGAAAATTGCCTAAAAAGTTACACTTATCCCTCCCTGAAAACTTGAATTCTGATTCAGATTCAACTAAACCAACTGTATAGGCTGAAAAGTTTAAAAACATGCTTTTTCTAGCTGAATATTTAATATTGAATTCAAAGAGTTAACCACAACAATAAAACAAGTCAATTCAACGCTCAAAGATCGCAGGTAAGTGAGAAAATTCAGATAGTCGTAACATGGACATCAAAGCATTGAATGATTTCAAACTAAGGTCGGATGAGAGCGCGCCGCCTGACTTTCAAGAGTCGGCGACTTGGAAGATCTTGTCCATAGAAGATAACAACCAATATCAGAGTTCTCTCGTATTCACTCTGCGGGGTTTTCATGTGCTCGGAAAACCAGTCGAATTACTGACCGCGCAATCCATTCTAGAAGCCACCGAAAAGCTCCGTTCTCACAAAGACATCGCCGTTATTTTACTCGATATAGTCATGGAGGAAGATGATAGCGGTATCAAGTTTATTCAAACCATACGAGAACAACTCAATAATCAAGAAAGCCGTATCATCGTTTTGACCGGACAGCCGGGAATGGCGCCACGCGACGACCTTCTTCAATCGTTCGACATTGATGATTATTGCGAGAAAAGCCAAATAACGGGGGCTTACTTAAAATCGATCATAACGGCGAACGTCCGAAATTTTGATCAAATTCGAAAACTCAATCAAGCTCGCCTTGGCCTGCAAATCATTATTAACAATACACAGAACTTGAGTCGATTGAATAAAATAGATTCGTTTTCCGATCAGGTATTAGAAGGGATCAGCGAGCTTTGTCACGCGACTGACGGTGGTATTGTCTGTGTGCAAAAACCGTCTGGCGTTAATGAAAATAAGGATGTTGAAAAAAGAATCATTGCAATAAGCGGTCCAATGAAAAATTCTCCAGAAGCAGCCCGCAGCATACTTATAGAAAAAGAGTTTCAGCAAATGCTCGAACGAGCAGAGGCCACTGGACAACATCAGTTTGATGGACAACGTACGCTGCTGTATTTCGATGACTCTCAGCTTAATGGCAACATTTACATTGTCTTGGTGTTGTCGCGCACGCCTATTTCTGAGACGCTCGCAACCTTACTGCAAGTTTACTGTGAGAACATAAAAAGTGGTTTAGTAAATGTGACCTTATTCGAACATCTACAACACCTAGCCTATCGAGACAGCGACCTTAATATTTTTAATCGCAACCAACTAGAACAAGAAATTTCACTAATGCTTGCGACAAAAAATACGACCATGCAACTGTTATTAGTCCAATTAAAATCTTATGATGAAGTCAAATCGGTGTTTGGCTATGCCATGGTGATTGACTCATTAAAACTCATTAAAGAGCGAATAGAGCACACCTTTTCTGATAACGTCTGCGTTGCTCGAGCGTCACGCAGCGTGATTGCCGTATTACTACCCAGCCATCATACTCTCACTAGTGAGACTGTTGACAATATTTTCGGCCGCTTGTACCCCAATAAAACCAATAATTGCACTGAGCGACGTATCGGCGTACGAACGGTCGTCTATCCCATTGTCGATGAAAAAGGTAAAACTGCCGACCAACATTTATCCGATGCAGAACTGCACCTAGAAGTTGCTAAAAACAAGAACCTTAATTTTTATCCTTTTATTTCTGAGCTGCGAGGTGAAGTTAAGAAACAACTGTTGTTGGTGGATGAGTTAAAAGAAGCCATCGCTCATCGTCAGCTAGACGTTGCCTATCAACCAAAGTTTCGTATCGATAACTTAGAATTGATAGGCTTTGAAGCACTCGCTCGGTGGCAAAAGGACAATGGAGAATGGGTACGACCTGATTATTTTATCTCTATCGCAGAGAAGGCTGGATTGATCGAATCACTCGACACCTTAATTTTCGATAAGATATGTACTTTCAATAAGCAATTGCAAAACATTGACTCAACCTTGTTACTCGCATTCAACTTATCGATTCAAGACCTGAAAGAAGATTCTTTTATTTCAGGTCTTATTCAACGCTATCAATCCGCATCCTTAAGCAACAATAATTTTATCGTTGAGGTGACAGAGACCCAAGCCATGCAAAATTTCTCAGTTATCGAAACGAATTTAATTAAATTACGCCAACATGGTTTTAAGGTTTCAATCGATGATTTTGGCACGGGTTATTCGTCACTCTCTCACTTGGCTCGCTTACCAGCGGATATACTCAAAATAGATCGCGTCTTCGTCAATGAAATTAATCAGCAATCCGACACGCTGTTCTTAATCGACACAATTATTCGGCTGGGCAAACACTTGAAACTCGAAGTTCTTGCTGAGGGAATAGAAACCGAAGAGCAACGCTCGACACTAGCCGATTTAGGTTGTGAGCTAGGTCAAGGGTATTGGTATGCCAAGCCAATGACGCCCGAAAACGCCATTGCATTTATCAAGAGCAAACAACAATAATGAATTCCCAATCTAAACATAAGTTTTTAAAAATATTATTGCCGACATCACTGATCATTATTACTTTAGCCGTCATAACGGGAATTTTTTCATATCAATATTTCACTCGAACGTTACTCGAGCCGTGGCACGAAAAACAACAAAACCAAATCTATCAAGCCAGCCAGCAAATCAATAGTACATTTATCAATAGCCTTAAATTACTCGGATTTGCATCAGGTGAACTTAGAAACCTGCTCGAGCAAAGTTACGGTGATTCAAGTCACTCGTCGCAAAATAAAGAACAAGTAGCACCCATGATACAGGAGCTATTTACAACAACACCCAACCTTTTCCAAGTGCGCTTGCTTGCGCCCAATGGTCAAGAGTGGGTTCGCTACGAGCGAAATACACAACAGCAAATGATTTCTGTTCCTAAAGAGAAATTGCAAAATAAATCCAACAGGAATTATTTCATCGAAGGTCATCGTATTAAAAGCTATGAATCGCTGTTTACCGCAATCGACTTAAATATTGAAAACGGGCAAATTGAACGCCCCATTCGACCAACGTTTCGGGCGATTAAGCCGATTGTATTCAATGGAGAACGTTATCTCGCTATTTTAAATTTTAACTTTAAGCAGTCGTTAGATCGAATCAAAAGTAATTCGACGCTAGCCTTTGAAATATTGAACAGCGATGGATACTGGCTAAGCCATCAAAGTACAATGAAAACCTGGGGTCATTTATTAGGAAAGCCGGATCAAAACTTGCAAACCATCGACAATGAACTTTGGCAATTGTTTAAAGATGCAGCACCGAATACGGTCATTCATCGAGGTAATATTTGGTACAGCAAATTAAGTTTTTCAACCCACCCACTGGTGGACTTTAACGACAACAATCAATTATTTTTAATTTCACGGTTATCCGATGGTTTTGTTACTCAAATTCAAACGCAAGTCTTTTGGTCTGTGTTCCTCTCATTGTTATTCATTTGTTCTGTAGTACTCATCACGGTTGAGCGCTTTCTCGCGCTCTCGGTTAAACGTGAGCAATCTCTCGCCGAACTAAAACAAGAGAAAGAAAAACTTACCTTAGTCAACCGTCAATTAAAGCGCGCCTTTGACCGAAATGAAAGAATGCAAGAAAGCTTAATAGAAGAACAGAAGTTATCGGCTTTGGGATTAATTGTAGCTGGCGTAGCGCACGAACTCAACACGCCTGTTGGCGGTATTCAATTGATCGTTGGCGAAGTAAAAAGCTACATTCACAAACTCGAAAGCCAACTCGAACAGCCGGATTTGGCTGTTGGCTCTCTGGCTGCTTTAAAAGAAGGACTGAATTTAATTGAACAAAATGTCATCGAAGCCAACGATAAAATCTCGAGTTTCAAACGCTTTGCAGCTGATAGAAAGCATGATGGTATTAGAGAGTTTTCTTTAAATGATACTTTAAATGCATTGGTTCAAGCACTTGATCGTTTATTTATTGAATACGACGCAAAAGTGTCCGTCAACTTAGAAAGTCGTATTACTATGTGCAGTGATCCTGGTTTTATCTCGCTTGTCACGCAAAACTTAGTAGAAAATGCTATCTATCATGCTTACGACCTAGACAAGAAAAAACCGATTGATATTCGTGTTGAGGTTTTGGAGAACCGTTTCGTTAGAATCGTTGTTAAAGACTACGGCAAAGGAATCGCGGCTGAAGACAAGACAAAACTATTCGAACCCTTTTATACCTCAAATCGAGGTCATGGGCATATCGGACTGGGCCTTCATCTTGTTTATCTGTGGGTACATGATGTTTTGAAAGGTGAAATTTATGTCATTTCTGAACTGAATGCTGGTAGTGAATTTATCGTTACGATACCGGTGCGGGTTGAGGGAAAAGCGTCGCCTGAGCCATTAAACTTAGGCATTGATGAAAACACACATCGCTAACGCTATTTTCTCGGCCTATTGGTCATCGTTGAATTAGACAACTAAGTAGGCCATCTAAGTGGGCAGTTAAACAAGTTAGCTATTAAATAATCATGCCATTAAAACAACTAACTGGCAGCAACAGGTTTATCTTTACACTCAAAAGACAGCGGTAGGTTGATGGTCTGAATGTTGGAGAACTGCTCTGGATTAAACCCTAAACTGACCACGCCCTTGATCGTTGCTTTTTTGCAGGCAACATAATTGTTAAGCCAAAATAACGAATGCGTTTCGCCAACGCAATCTTGAACGTCATTCACGTAACTGGCAAAGGGAGCGGTAATTCCAGACATCGCGGCTGAGAATAGATGGTGGATTTCTTTGTGCTGGTCGATGGGAATGAACTGTTCGATCCACGATTGTCCAAACGCTTGTGTACCATCAACTTTGAGTGTCTGCTGAGCGTAGTGATTTAAAAATAGAATCTGAGCCGAAGAATTCAGTACGACTGCGACAAATGGTAGTTCATCAAGTGGCTCGAATACTGCTTTCGAGCACTCAGGTGATAAGCATCCCATGTCAAATACCGAGCAGTCAGATACTCGGTAGCTATTATTCCAGTGGGGTCGTTCTCGCTTCATAACGGTCAAAACAGGCTTCTACGGCAAATTTCAATGACCACTCTACAATATTTCTCACTTAGACTCTACGAAAAAACGCGCTTTGGCAACCGGATGTCTGTTGACTCACGACGCGTTGACTCACGACGCGTTGACTCATTCGTTTGCGTTATCGTGGGGGATCGATTTTATCTCCTGTTGTGGTATTCAAGCGAAACCATCCAGCAATAGAGTAACGATCACGATGCGCGGGTAGTACTTCATGAGGAAATTCTTCACTTAAAAAAACCGCCATGGTGGCAAAACTCGGGAGTACTTTTGCAAGTTGTTGATCCTCATCGTCATAGATCACCAACTCGCCACCGTCCTGACTTTGCCAACCAGGATTTAAATATAACACTACCGACAAAACTCGGTTGGCTTGGCCATGAAAAGCATCTCGATGCTTTTTATAAAAGTCCCCTTCTCCGTAATGAGCAAAGTGGGTTTCGAAAGAAAATAGCCCTAGAAAAAGTTGTTGATTCAGGAAGTCTTTCAGTCGAGACGCAAACTCTAACCATTCGCGTCCCGCAGGCGTGTCACCATTAATCCAACATATCTCGTCACTACGAACAAAGCGGTTAAGCTGTTGAGCGCTCTCCCGACCAATACCTGCCGGCGAAAACTTCTGTTTACTCATGTTCAAAAGGTGATGGAGTAACTGTTCACCTAACTCATGGCTAATCGCATTTAATTGAATGCTAAAGCCCTGCGCTATGAGATCATCGGAAATCGCTTGAAAAGTTGCTTGCTCATGGCTTTGCGCAGCGGGCGCAAAAAGAGGTATAACGGTCATGGTCATTCGCCACCAAGTAAATTGCAGCCACACTGAGAACAAACGAATACGACTTGAATACACAGGTGACTTAGGGTTAACAATTGACTCGTGGCCGTACGAATTGGACTGGCAATAGTCGTGCACGCCGTGCAGGCGGAGTATACGAGAGTCTGCAGTAATCGCAAACATTTTTTACGCTTTCTACGACCGAATGACTCTCTCAAGGTTGAGAGGCATTGATGCGGTTAGCATCGAGTTAAGCCCGGTTCCAAACTCAGAAGTTTAATTCCGTTGTTTCTCCCGCGGTCACTGTGATCAACTGGGTCGCTAGAAAGTTAATATCATCGTCTTGATCGGGAAAGTCATTAGCGCTTTGGCAGGTTAACGCGACCTGATAATTCCCAGGCAATAGAAAGCCCAATGTATAACTCCAGTCACCCTGAAGATTCATTTTTACCAACGCCGTCGTTTCTGGACCACTGGCACTGCCGATGTCATCAACAGCTTGATCGGCAGAGAATAAATACATCGATACCGACTCTCCGCAAGAAGGGCCATTCAACAAGGCGGCCTCTACAATCCCCGAAATATGACCAATTTGAAGATTATCAACCACACGAATAACCGGGCGAAGTATAAAATCGTCACTGGCATTTCCACGCGGATGAATCGACTGTTTAACGTCTAAATCTAAGGTAAAATCGACGCTTCCATTGGCCGGCGCGACGAACCCTTGATTCCACTGTAAACCGCGAGTTCCTCCGCTGGGAATAAACAGTGAAAAGATTTCGCCACCGGTAAACTCAATATACGAGTCAAGTACTTGTTGTTCTGCATTAACTTTCAAGCGTAACCATTGGTATTCGCCAGGCGGTATAACCAACCCAGAAAATAACTGAGCGGAATTACTGCCTTGAAAGTTGAGTAGGTCAATACTTCGAGGGGAATCAAGAGGGTAAGTGATCGGAGGGCCATTTGCTGGCTTAAGCTCAAGCGCCGTAAACTCAATGACAACGGCAGCCGCATTGTCCGTCGGCGCATCGGTAACGCCAATACTAAAGCGCGCCAATTCTTCGATCGGCGTATTGCTCGAGTCACAGCTTATTAAAAGCAAGCTCGTGCTTAAGACCAAAAGGCCAATGAGCCACTGCTTTATTTTTTTTAGCCGTGCTCTTTTTAGCCGTACTTTTTTTAACGACTCTAGTTTAGAAACATCCCTTTTTAGAGGGTTTTCTTGATAGTTTTGCCACCCATGGCCGTTAATTAAAATCATCACAAAAAATCCTTTCCCATTCATCGCTGGTTTTGGCAGCGCTGTCTTCGTAGGTTTTAACACTCCCTACTCCGTAGGTTTTAATCGTACTATCTCCGCAGGTTTCAATAGCACCGCCTCGAATCGGGTAACAACAGTCAAACTTAGCATTTTCACCAAATCTGATACTTACACAAGATTAAGCAAACCTATTAAAACTTAAACCTTTCTTTAGGTACCTAAAGATTATACGGCTATCCAGTGCTTACTGGCGACTTTTTCTCAGAGCATTTACCCATAAAAAGTCACGAATTTATAGCAATAAGGCGTTACTTCTTTTTCGGTTCTCCCACATAAAATGAACGCCCTTTAAGAGGTTCTCTTCGGGCTGAAAAAGACGTCGCGCTAGTTTGACTAGATAATTTCGAAAAGAACTCGAGATACGACATTAAAAATCACTGACTTAATTGCGAAACACTTCTGGTCGTACCAGAATCTCGTAAGCTGAGTCCCCTTTCATCAAGCATGCCAAGTCCGTAGGCAATATCGCATTTAAATCAAGTACTTAAAAGACATTCCTCAAACCTTGAGGGTCGCTTTTTATCAGCCGAAGTTGACGCATAACCAGCTGCAACAACCTTGTCGATTTGATCCCACATTCTCTTATAGCCATGATGACTATAATGTTGACATTTTAAGCTAGTCTTGAGGACAAGAAACGGGTATCGTTGCGCCCTCAGAAAAGCATGTCGCTGAAAGTTTTACACTAGAGTATCCGGCTTCGGAGCGAGGTTTTATGTTATTCAACGATCAACTTAAAAATGATGACCCCATTCGACAAAAAATTCGCGAGTTTTACCGCATTGATGAAAGCCAAGCGGTTGACTTAATTCTTCCGCATGCTGAAGTGAGCATGCGCGCCCGCAGCCGGGCTTGGGAACGCGCCAGAAAAATGGTCTTGCAGATTCGTCGCGAGCAAGCCGGTCACGGGGGGGTTGATGCCCTGTTAAATGAATACTCGCTGTCTACGGAAGAAGGCGTTGTGTTGATGTGTCTGGCAGAAGCCTTATTGCGAGTACCTGATAAGTCGACCCAAGATGAACTGATTCGAGACAAATTATCGAAAGGCCAGTGGACGCCACACTTGGGAAACAGTGACTCCATATTCGTCAACGCTTCCAGTTGGGGACTGTTATTTACTGGCAACATGGTCAACTACGCTGACAAACGTAAAAAAGAACAATTTGGCTTACTCAAGAAAACCATTGGCCGCTTAGGCGAACCTGTGATTCGTCGCGCTATGAACATTGCGATGAAGGTGATGGGTCGCCAGTTTGTCATGGGTGAGTCGATTGAAGATGCGGTGAATCGGGCCCGAGAAAAAGAAACCAAAGGCTATGTTTACTCTTACGACATGTTAGGTGAAGGCGCTCGAACGATGGACGACGCCGATCGCTATTATAAAGCCTATGAAGATGCCATTGAAGTGATTGGAAAAGCTGCCAATGGACGCGGCCCACGACGTAGCCCTGGAATTTCAGTCAAACTTTCGGCTATTCATCCACGCTATGAATTTTCACACCGTGAACGCGTGCTTGAAGAAATTCCAGCACGATTAAAACAATTGTGTTTAAAAGCGAAACAATACGACATTGGCTTAACGGTGGATGCAGAAGAATCTGAGCGTCTCGATATTTCATTAGACATCATTGAAAAAGTCTTCAGCGATCCTGACTTGGGTGATTGGAGTGGTTTCGGTTTGGCCGTTCAAGCGTATCAAAAACGCGCATTATTCGTTATTGACTGGTTAAAGCAATTAACCGATAAAGTGGGCCGAAAAATGATGGTTCGCTTAGTCAAAGGCGCTTACTGGGATACCGAAATCAAAAACACTCAAATGGATGGTCTGGACGGTTTTCCTGTATTTACTCGTAAATCATCGACTGACGTTTCTTACCATGCTTGCGCCAATCGCTTGCTTGATTATCGAGACACCATTTATCCACAATTTGCCACTCATAATGCTTATACCGCTTCGGTTATTTTAGAGTTAGCCGGTGATGATAAAGAAGGTTTCGAGTTTCAATGTCTTCATGGCATGGGAGACACCCTTTATGACCAAGTGGTTACTCACGATAAAATACAATGTCGAGTTTATGCACCAGTGGGCGTTCATGAAGATTTATTAGCGTATTTAGTGCGACGACTTCTAGAAAATGGAGCCAATAGCTCGTTCGTTAATGCCATTGTCGACGATCGTCAACCTGTTGAGGCATTGTTGGAAGATCCGGTCGAGAAAACACAGCGCTTAAAAACTAAGTTCAATACTCAGATCCTTAAGCCCATCGACTTATACGGTAAAGAGCGTGCCAATTCGCGCGGCCTCGACTTAACCGATGTGGGTGCTCTCGAAAATCTTAAACTGTTGTGTGATCGTTGGTTGGCGGATAACGTCGGTTCCGCTACCGAGTACCCAGAAAACAGTCATCTGGTTCGCAACCCAGCAAACCATAATGAGGTTATTGGTTATCATTTATTTGATGACCAAGAGGGTATGTTGGCAAAACTGGATCGCGCTCAATCAGCGTTCAATTCTTGGAGTCAAACGCCTGTCGAAGAACGCGCAGAGTTGCTAAATCGTGTCGCAGATATTTTAGAGCGACACATGGGAGAGTTGATTGCTCTTTGTATCAAAGAAGCTGGAAAGGTGGCGCAAGATGGCATTGATGAAGTTCGTGAAGCCGTCGACTTTTGTCGTTACTACGCCGCACGAGCGCTGGAAGTCGAGCAAGATGAACGCCTCGAACCGAGAGGCGTGGTGGTGTGTATCAGCCCTTGGAACTTCCCTCTTGCGATATTTTTAGGTCAAGTTGTCGCAGCGATGGTAACGGGTAATACCGTGTTAGCAAAACCAGCTGAACAAACCAGTCTGATTGCACGTCGAACGCTTGAGCTTATGCGCGCGGTCGGTGTTCCAGAAGATGTGGTTCAACTGATCATTGCTCCCGGTTCTGCGGTTGGTCAATCTTTATTGCCCGATGAAAGAATTAAAGCGGTGATGTTTACTGGCTCAACCCAAACCGGAACCTTGATTTCTCAAATATTAGCAGCTCGCGGTGGCGAACAGGTACCCTTAATTGCAGAAACCGGCGGACAAAACTGCATGATTGTTGACTCGACGGCATTACCGGAGCAAGTCGTCGATGATGTGATTGCGTCAGGTTTTCAAAGTGCAGGCCAACGCTGCTCTGCACTGAGGGTTTTGTTTTTACAAGAAGATATTGCTGACGATGTCATTAAAATGCTGATCGGTGCAATGAAAGAATTAACCGTTGGTGATCCAGCTTATCTCGACACAGACGTTGGCCCGGTCATTGATCAAAAAGCCTTAAAATCACTGCAGCAGCATGTTGAAGATATGCAAGATAAAGCCAAGCTGTTGTATCAATGTGAATGTGACAATGACAATCAACACGCGACCTTTTTCGCCCCTCGCTTGTATGAATTAGATAGCATTGATCGATTAGAGCGCGAAGTCTTTGGTCCATGTGTTCATGTTATTCGTTTTAAAGCCAAAGACATCGACAATATTATTCATCAAGTTAATGGTACTGGCTTTGGTCTCACCATGGGCATCCATACACGTATTGAAGAACGCGCCAATGAACTGGCTCGACTTTCAAGAGCAGGTAATGTCTATATCAACCGAAATATGATCGGAGCCATTGTTGGGGTACAGCCTTTCGGTGGCCGCGGACTGTCTGGAACCGGACCGAAAGCAGGAGGCCCAAACTACTTACAACGTTTGACCAAAGAAAAAGCGACGCCAAAAGAAGTCTTCCATGAAGATATTACCGATGATGCCGCCATGCAGAGTGATGAAACGGCTGAAAAAGAAGCAACTCAACTCATGGATCAAGCGGTTCAAATTGAAAACCCATGGCGCTTAACGGCGTTAAACGATCGGATCAGTGCAGTACGTCAGTTGCTCGCTAAAATCGCCACCGTTGAAATTGTTGATGAACTGGCTGACGATTTAAACCGAACATTAGCCAATGCCCGCTCACAGTTAACCTTTATTGAGCGTAAGCTCAAAAAGCCGGTTCAACTACCTGGACCAACGGGTGAGTCAAATCAGCTGTTTTATGAGCCACGTGGTGTCTTGGTTTGTTTCGCTGACAAAGACGTCACCTTCGAATACTGGGCACTGTCTGTCGTCTCTGCTTTAGCGACAGGCAATGCAGTGGTGTCGGTGGTCTCTGACCTCTTCTACGAAGAAGCATTGGCATTTAGAGATAAATTCATTTCTACCGGTGCACCGGAGCATGTATTGCAAGTCGCGCGGTTACGTCATCTAGATACGCTGCTGATGCATCCACAACTCGCGGGCGTGGTGGTCGACAGTAAAACTCGTCGTAGTGCTTACATTGCTGCCAGGTTGGCCGATCGACAAGGCGCAATTTTACCGGTCATTACCGCGGAGTATTTAGACAACTTAGTACAGAGGTTGCTAACAGAAAAGACGGTGAGTATCGATACCACTGCGTCAGGCGGGAACACCTCTTTGATGACAATGGTCGAAGACGACGAGTAACGAGTCACTTTCGATTAAAAAAGTCGCGATCAATTCGCGGCTTTTTTATTGGGCCTTAGAAAAAATACCATTACGCAAAGTCGCTTAAGCTCAACTATAGTTGTAGTGATTATTGGATAATAAAATCACTACAGGAACTTCGCCATGTTAATTGGTCGATTGAATTGGGTGGTCGTGGTAACTTTTCTGAGTTTCCTATCAACGGATCTATTCGCCAAATCACTTTGGAGTGATAACAGTCTCACCTATTTGTCGGGCAAACATTATCGCGTTGGCGATCCTAAAAAAACGGTGCTCACCTTCGAACATGCGAGTGGGCATTCTTGGGGTGATGTTTTCTATTTTGTTGACCGCCTCAAATCTAATAATGGCAGTAATGAAACCTATATGGAGTTTTCTCCGCGCTTGAGTCTTAGCAAAGTATCAGGGAATGAATTTAAGTACGGAATCGTCAAAGATATATTAATTGCTTCAACCATTGAAATGGGTCAAAACGAAACGACCAGTTTTGATCACTATTTACTCGGTATCGGTTTCGACTTGGATATGCCCGGATTTCGTTTTTTTCAATGGAATTTCTATCATCGTAACAATGATCATCGAGACAATAACTGGCAACTCACTCAAGCGTGGTCGCTACCCTTTTCCTTGGGTGAAGAACTTTTTCGCTACGATGGGTTTATTGATTGGAGCAGTGCAACCTCAGATGTCGGTTCTTCAGTTAACTTTACCTCTCAACTAAAATGGGATCTGGGTCAAACACTTTGGCAACAACCTCATCAAATGTATCTTGGGTTCGAATACGTGCTCTGGAGAAACAAATACGGTATTCGTAACTCACCTTTGTTTGATACCAATGAGAATAATTTAAATTTGTTATTGAAGTTACATTTCTAGCCATTCGAATTTCAGCATGATTCTTTCCAATAACGCGCTACCAAGTGATGGTTTTACGCAAACCACTTTGCTCATCGTGCACTTCTATTTTGTCAGAGAAAAATGACCACTGAGGTTGCGTGAAATATTTCTCTCCCGAACTGTCTTGATAACGCCACGGTAAGTCTGCAATCAGTTTTCCAGACTCACGATCAATTAATAGTGCATATTCAATGTCGACGATCACTGAAGTTCCCGCCGCACCAGAAAAATAAATCAACACATCAATGTTCGGATTAGCTTGAAATGATTTTATAAATCGAATACCTGGAGAGGTGTAGGTAATTGGAAAACGTTGAGAGTCAACGCCCTTAGCGACTTCGACTAAATATGCTTCGCCATCATTGACTTCAACTCGCCATGGTTGATCGGCCGCCACCGCTTTAGCGAAAATCAAGCTGAACATCGCAATAGCCACTATACAAGACAATGATAGGCGTTGAGATCTAGAAGTTAAACGGCGCGAAAAACTTGAGTCTTCTGACGAATGTAAAAATAGAGTCATCAATTGCCCTTATTAGCATTTTGTGATGGTGGTTTCTTTTTGATGATGCATTCTTTCTTGGTCGAGCATTCTTTCTCGATCGAGCATAACATCAATGTCGAAAAAGACCTTTCTGTATTGTAACGCTATCTTAGCATACGACAATCCATATTGAATTTCATCTTCGCTCGAGCGGATTCATTGAGATTTTCGATTACACTAATCTGTCCTTCACCTTGTTAATTTGCTTGAGATTCGTTTTAATGGTTACTGCGCAAACGAAATCACGGAGAGAAAAATGAAGACAATCGATATTGGTATTAGTGAAACCGACCGTAAAAATGTCGCTGAGCAACTTAAAAAGCTCTTAGCCGACTCATATACGCTCTACTTACAGACGCACAACTTCCACTGGAACGTCACCGGCAAACAGTTTCGAGAGCTGCACCTGATGTTTGAAGAGCACTATACCGAATTGGCCGTCGCCGTCGACGACATTGCGGAACGTATCAGAACCCTTGGCGTTGCCGCTCCAGGTACCTATAAAGCCTTTGTCGAACTTAGCTCAATTAAAGAAGTTGATGGCGTACCAGAGGCGCAACAAATGGTTGAAATATTAACCGCAAGCCATGAAGCCGTGGTCAAAACTTGTCGACTAGCTTTAAAAGCGGCACAAGAAGCCGACGATGAGTCTTCAGCGGCGCTGATCGGCGATCGAATGCGTATTCACGAAAAAACCGCGTGGATGCTTCGCGCTATCACCCAATAATTGCTCTGATTGACGCTTATCGGCGTAGTAAATTCTGAAGCAACCCAAAGCAGGGCTTCGGTCCTGCTGGACGTTGCTGTTAGCCTTAGACAATCAACTGAAGCGACAGCTCCTAAAAGCACACAAATCCATGCTGGCACTCGCACACGGCTCTAAATTGAATAACAACCCAAACTAAGACTATCTGAGAAAACGGGTATCTGAGTAGACGGCTATCTGAGTAAATATTATGACCAAAACAACTGACTCGCCAACCTCCGTCGCGATTATCGGTGCCGGTATAGCGGGATTAACCTACGCCAACCGATTACTTGCTAAAGGCATCTCTTGCCAGGTCATCGAGAAGTCTCGTGGACGCGGAGGACGGGTCAACACCCGGCGGATATCTGAGCTTAAACTGGATTTGGGCGCTCAATACTTCACTGCTCGAACCCCAACCTTCCAAAACCAAGTTGCGTGTTGGCTTGAAGAAGGTGTCATTGAACCCTGGACCTTTGAACCGCATGTTCTCTGCCCTGAAAGCCGCTTGCCTATCCCTTCTCCTGACAATGAAATTCGTTACATTGGCACACAAGGTCTTAATGGTATTGCTCACTCCCTCGCTAACGGTTTGCCCATCAAGTTTTCATGTCGAGTTGCCGAGGTACTTCACAACCCAGTAAAGGGTTTTACTTTAGTCGATGAGTTTCAGCAGGTTATAGGTCACTTCACCCATTTGGTCACTGCAATACCCGCAGAGCAGACCAAAGCTCTGCTGCCAACCAGCATCACTTACCGGGATCAAATACCCAATCACCTTCACTCTCCTTGCTGGGCAGTCGCTATTTGCTCAGAGAAGCTCGACCACTCAAATATAGAAGGTGTTTTCGGCGACGAAAAGGTTCGCTGGATATCACGACAAACTCGACGACAAGACAACCACCATCAAGACAAAGATTATTGGTTGGTGCATTTCGCGCCCGACTGGTCAAATCAATATCAAAATGCTTCCAAAAGCTGGGTCGCGCAGCAAGCAATGAACTGGCTCCGAGAGAAGTTATCATTAAAGCAACAACAGAGCCTTCATTGTCACTTTTGGCGCTATGCCAATCTAGCCCTCGACAGCCTTTCGACTCAAAACAACGATGCGACCGAAGCAACAGAGGGGATTAAAGCGCCTTCTCAATTTGCAAAGCCACTGATAGACTTTCAGCACCAATGTGCCAGTATTGGAGATTGGACCCAAGGCGGTCGAGTCGAAGGCGCTTTCGAGTCAGCGATCAAACTGCTCGACAGCCCATTTATTAACTAACGCAGTCACTTTAATCACGAACTATTTAGATGTTGATATTATGAAAAACGAACTTAATGTCCACCAAGTCTTAAAGGTGTTTCAAAAAATAATCGCCCATGGTACTGAGCGACAAGGGGTTCACCATCTCGACGGCGTTACTGCTGATTCTGGCTTTGACGGTTATACGGTGACTTTATCTGACCAAGATGTGACTCTGACGCTTCAGTTCCATAATAGCTACCATCTCTCAAGTAAGAACCAAATTGCCGAGCAGGCTTTTTTTGAGAAGATAACGCAGATCGACCGTAAGAGCTATGCTTAAGCATAGCTCTTACGGCTTGATTCCTTACTGCTTAGAGTAATATTCAGCAAGTGCATTAATGTCGTCGTCCGACAACATTTTTGCTTGCCCTGTCATCACAGCAGACTGTCCACCTTGTCTCTGTCCATCACGATAGGCTTTTAAAGACGAGACTAAATACTCTTTATTTTGTCCCGCCAACTTAGGATAGGCTCCCATCAAAGGCTTTTTGCCACCTTCACCATGACAGGCTTTACACACCGCTTCTTTCGCAGGTGCCTCCGCTGCCGGTAGGGCTAATGGCGCTGTAACAAACACCGCCGCAATGGCATAACTCAAAACACGCATTGATTTCTCCTTCGTAGATTATTTCTAAAACATTATAAGCTTTAACTCAGCATGAAAATAATCATCAACTCGACAAAGCTTTAACAGATCGTAAGTATAGTTTATTAATCGAAGTAACTCATTGATCTAGAACATATATCTATTTTTTATTCTTGTTCTGCTAGATTCGCGATTGACCGGCTTAGCCGAAGATTGCTAATCTTAAACGGTTCGAGCCTAAGGAATGTGGTGCTCACCTGCTAGTCGCAGAACAACCGTCAGCTAAAGAATTGTTAGCGAGACACGCTCTATTTTGTAAAGGACTTTATTTTGCACTCAAATCTAACCATTTCTCGATTACTTCTGGTTATTACCAGTACTTTATTTGTGGTTTTATTTATTTACAGTGCCTACTCTTCTTTTCAACAACAACGACAAGCCCAAATCGAATTAATGCAGTCGATGACTCAGCATATTCATAATCAAGTGAGTCAGTTATTAAATCAACAAAAGCAGCATCTCAGCGAGCTGCAGAAAAAAGCAGCATCATCAAATCTTTTACATGAAGTTCCTAGCGAGCAAGTAAACATTCTAAATTTATGGTCAACCTCCCTGAGAGACCTGACCTCACTGTCATTAGTCAAGCAAGACACTAACTTCCTGAGACCTGAGGGAATATCCCTCGATCACTATGAATGTTCGTCGCCTGCTAGTCAGAACGCTTCGCAATGGCGCTTATGCAGCCCTAAAATACCAGACAATCGAGAATATCTCTGGATACTTCCGATCGACGAATCAGATTATCTACTTTTAGCCGTCTTCGAGTTTGAAGCAATCAACCGGATACAACAGCGATTTAACTTAGCCCCACAGAAATTTATTATCAGTAATAAAAAAAGTGTACTCGAACCTAACGCTAGCTCTAGTGCTATCGACACAGTTCTTGTACAGCCCATTCAAAATGCTCCGTGGAGTATTCGCGGAGCATTATCAAATAACTACGCACAAAAACTGATTCTAAAAAACCTTATGCACCTGCTACCGGCTTGGCTATTAGTGATGTTAGTTTTAATCGTTACTTACCAGTTACAAAAGCGTCGTTCTAAACAACATATTGCGGTGCTCAAAGATTTAGAATTCTCAAAAGCTCATGACGAACTCACCGGCCTAACAAACAGAAAAACCTTTGAACATCAGCTCGACCGCTATATCAAGCGACAATCATTCGAGAATAAGCCCATCGGTATTTTGCTACTGCTAAATATTGATAAGTTTAAACTGGTCAATAATAATTTAGGGCACCAACGAGGCGACGCTTTACTGCAGTACACGTCCATGTTACTAACTGACTATTTGCCGAACACGTCGATCATAAGTCGACTAGGTAATGATGAGTTCGCTGTTCTTCTACCCAATGTATACCATCGCGAATCAAAGCACTTTTCAGATGCATTAAGACAAAAAATTCAAAACTACCCATTTAATAAAATTAAGATAGATCACCCTATTACGGTCAGTATTTCAGTACTGCATATTGATAAAACCACCACCAGCGTTGAACAAGCCCTTGCAGCGCTTCATCGTTCGGTAAATCTTGCCAAACAAAACGGTGGGAATCGTGTTCAACTCTATCAAACAAGCGACGATATTCTTCAAAAACACGAAAAAGAAATGCTCGTGGTCAATGACTTATCCATTGCTATAAAGCAAAATCGACTGACCTTATATCGCCAAAAACTTAAACCCATTGCGGTCGATAACAAAAGTGAATTGCGCTACGAAGTGCTGGTAAGAATGCATGATATTAATGGTCAATTAATTTCCCCTGAAACATTTATAAGCGCAGCAGAAAAATATGCGCTCATTACTCAGCTTGATCGCTGGGTTTTACGAGCAACATTTTATGCGATTAGCCACCAAGAACCCTCGTTAAGCACTCGTTATGGCATCAATATCTCGGGCCTAACACTTGCCGATGTCGATTTTACAGACTATGTCGACTCTTTATTTCAACAATACAAGGTTGCTCCATCCCGCATAAACTTTGAGATCACCGAAACCTATGCAATCACACATTTTGAAGTCGCTTTAAAATTTATGAAAGAAATGAAAGAGCGAGGATGTACATTTTCGTTGGATGATTTTGGTAGCGGAATTTCTTCTTTTAATTATCTTCAGCGCTTACCGGTCGATAGCCTAAAGATCGATGGCGCATTCATTAGAAAGATAACAAGCGATCCTTTGCAACGAGTTTTTGTTGAGACCGTGCAACACCTTGCCAATGAAATGAAAATTAAAACCATTGCTGAATTTGTTGAAAGCCAAGCGATTGAATCTTATTTAGCAAAAATTGGCGTTAACTATGCTCAAGGTGATTATGTACACAAGCCCGAAGTTTGGTTTAACTACAATATGAAAGTCACTGAAAGCATAATAGCGACATGATAGGTCAGTTGTGAGAAGTGCGCTGCTCGAAGTATAAAGCCTACAACAGCGCAGCTGTCTTAATTTGGCACCACACCTTAAGCCCAGGCGCCAGTTCTAAGTTGCGCACTGACAAGTTGGTGACGGCAGCCGACAGTGTTATTCCAGATACAGATATATCAACGATTGAGACGCCGGGATGAAACGAGGCATTAATGCCTAGCACCTTGCCTTGCAAAACATTTAAAGTACTGCTTTGCTTCGGTTGTGCAACACTAATACTAATTTGATTGGCTTTAAGCACGCAACGATACTGTTCTGCTAACCGGTAATCATTATCGGGTATGATGAGCTGTAATTCTTTAAATTCCACCTTAGCTAAATGAAAGTCTGACATAAGTTCAGTAACCGTAATATCAAACACAGTCGCCGGTAACGCATCATCAAAAATAACGTTCCCGTACTCGCTTACCACTTTTTCAATTGCTGCATGGCCTATACACTGGCCCTGATCGAGTAAAACAACAGAATCAGCAATCGTTAGAAGTTCCGTTATAGAGTGAGTTATATAAATAATAGATAAGTTAAACGCAGTTTTTATCGACTTTAAAGCCAACAATATTTTACGTTGATTAATAGCATCTAATCCAACGAGCGGTTCATCAAGTAACAGCCATCCTTTAGTTGCCAATATCGCTCTGGCGATAGCAACTCGTTGCTTCTGACCACCGGATAAGCTTGAAACATTCCGTTCAACGAAATCTTTTAGGCCCAGCTGTTCGACCACCCAATCTCTTTCTTGCTCACTGTAAAATTGACGTCGGACACGACCATAGTCAATATTCTCTAGCACACTAAGGTGATGGAACAACTCAGCTCCTTGAGGGAGGTATCCGAGTTCTCTTTTATTAGCCGACAGATGATGTTTATCTGACTGCCAATTCAAATTAGCGGTTTTAATAGTCCCCGTGCAGGGTTCTGTTCCCGCAATTGCATTTAATAGACTAGACTTTCCGCTACCCGAAGGCCCAAACACAACGGTAATTTTATTCTCTGACAGTTCAGTATTTAGACTTAATTCAAAGGATTTTCGGCGAACCGAAATATCTACCATTAAATCGCTCATCGATCGCTCTCTCGCTGCTTCATAACAACGAAATTATCAACCTTAAACGAACGATAAGTAAGCCATAAAATTACAAACGAAAATATCAGTAAACCTCCGGCTAGATAACCCGCTCTTGAATAGTTTAATGTCTCTACCAATTCATATACTTGAACCGATAAAACTTTAGTTTCTCCCGGTATATTTCCACCAATCATTAATACCACTCCAAACTCTCCGATGGTATGTGCAAATCCTAAAATCATGGCAGCGACGATACCCGCTTTAGATTGAGGAAGTATAATTGAACAAAAACGATCACAGCGACTTGCGCCAAGTGTTGCAGCAACGGCTAAAGTGCTGTTAGAAATACTTAAAAAAGAAGCCAGAAGCGGTTGTACAACAAAGGGAAGTGAAAACACCACCGAGCCTAATATCAATCCACTGAATGAGAAAGGATAGATACCTAATACTGCCAGACTTTTGCTAACGGCATGGTCGCCGCTCATGAGCAATAACAAATAAAAGCCCAGTACGCTAGGCGGTAACACTAGCGGAAGTGCGACTAAAGCAGAGACGATTGGCTTTAACTTACTTCTTCCAAAGGCTAACCAATAAGCCAGAGGTAAACTGATGATCATCAAAATAATCGAAGAGAAGGTTGCTAATTTTAAAGTTAAATAAATTGCCTGCCAATCACTATCATTGATCATCGAAAACACCTACTGATAAATAACCTCGTGCCATCAGTTTTTCTTGTGTCTCAGGCTTTTGCAGATAATCAAGAAATATTTTGGCCAACGGAATATTTTTTGAATCAGCGACGATGCCTCCAAATTGTTCGATTGGAGAGTGCAAAGAGCTAGGAATCGCTATTTTAATATAACGACCAATTTGGCGTATCGGCGCAAAAGATCGCGCAACAATGCCACAATCAACTTTTCCGTAAATAATAAAGTGCAGTGATTGAGCAACATTCTCTGCAAAAATCAAACGCTCTTTTTCGTGTTGTATATCTGCTCGCTTCAAGACTTCTAATGCTGCTTTTCCATAGGGTGCTAATGTGGGCTGCGCAATCGTGATTCGGCGGCATGCTCCTAGATACTCCGTAAGCGCCGTCAAATCGGCGGAGTAATCAAGGTTGTAACTATGTCCGTCACTGTCACCGTAACTATCACCGTAACTATCATCGTCACTATTAAGTCCTGAATTATTCCCTTCATTGACGACATCGGGTTCAGAGAAAGACAGTGCTGTCTTTTCTGTTAACACTAACATTAAAGAGCCACGAGTATATTCTATTACTGACTGTTCAATTAACTTGTCTTTACTAACTAGATAAAAGGGCTTTTCTGCATCAGCAGAAAGAAAAACATCAAAAGGCGCATTTCTCTCAATCTGTGCCATGAGTCGTCCTGATGCACCTGGAATTAGTTCAACCTCAAAGTTGAAGTCTTGTTTATCCATCTGAACGAGTTCATTTAAAGTAGAATAGAAATTCGTAGCGACAGCGACGCGAAGCTTAGCCTTTAGAGTCGGCTTAGCAAACGCTTGAAAAGACCATAATAGAGCGCAAAATATCACATACTTTATTTTTTTAAAGCGATGATTATTCTGCATGCTCGATCAGCTTCTGAAAATCATTCCAACTCAGCGGTTTCGACAGGTAAAAGCCTTGCAGCATTTCACAACCACGATCTTTGAGATAGCCAATTTGAGCTTCATTTTCGACCCCTTCAGCTATCACTTCAAGCTGATAAAGATCGGCCAGTGCAAGAACGATATCAACCATTCTTCTTTTATCGGTGGAGGAGTTCGATAATCCTTGTATAAAGGAGCGATCGATCTTCACCTTATCGACGGGAAATTCTATCAACTGAGTAAAGGCTGTATACCCGGTACCGAAGTCATCTAAAGATAAGGAAACACCAAGGGATTTTAGGTGGTTTAGTTGTCGAATAGAGCCTTCTATATTATCGACAAAGCTGGTTTCAGTGATTTCTAGTTCAATTCGCTCGGGAACAACTTGATGTTTCATCAGCATGCTTCGAACCGTACCGGGAAACTCTTTATTGTGAAGTTCAACAGCTGAGATATTAATAGCAAAGAAGCCGTCGAACCCATAACGATCACTTACGTAATTTAATCGCGACAGCGATTCATTTAAGACCCATGTATCAATCGCTTTGATTAGCCCGGTCGATTCAGCAACCGGAATAAATTCTTCTGGTCCAATACCTTTTGCCGTTAATGTCGGTGCGCGAATTAGCACTTCTACACCGACAACTTCGCGAGAGACCGCGCTGTAAATTGGCATATAAACTAGATGAAAGTGTGAGTGTTCAATGGCTTTGGTTAAGGTGCGTTCTATGAATTGCTTTCTCTGAATGCCACCAGCAATATCTCTGTTGAAGAATTGCAGTCGATTTTTCCCTTTCAACTTTGCCTGATACATTGCGGCATCGGCATTTTGCAACAAGGTTGCGACATCGTTACCATCATCAGGTGTTATAACAATACCAATACTCGCCTGCACATTATGATTGACGCCATCAAGTAAAAAGCCACTTTCAAACAGCGATAAAATTCGTTCCGCGACTTTTTCTGCAACCGCATTAGACTCTATGTTAGTGAGCAGTAATGCAAACTCGTCGCCAGCCAGTCGTGCTAACTCGCCTTTCGTTAAATTTGCAACTAAATCACTTGGCCTAGTCGATTTTAGAAGCCGTTCGCTGAAAGCTTTAAGTAACTTGTCGCCCACGGCATGCCCATAATGGTCATTAACCTTTTTAAAGTTATCTAAATCGATATACAGCAGAGCCATTTTCTTGCCATGTCGAGCAGAAACTTTCAATTGTCGATGTAACTGATACTGGAAGTGTGTTCTGTTTGACAACCCAGTGAGGTGATCAAACGCGGCCATTTTGTTTAACTTTCTTAGCATATCGATATAGGTATTAATTAACCTATCAACGACACCCTTTCCTTTCCGCTTCTTCAAATTGATCGGTTCGCCAAAGCGGGTATTCTGAATTTCTTTGAGTAAAGCATTGAAGGGACTCAGATATCGAAAGTAAAAAAGTAAAGCAACGATTATCAGTACAATTAAGAATAAAGCTATGGTTCCGAGAACGACTTCTAACAATGAGAAAATCTGAAGTGATGAAATGGATGATTTTGGGATCAATACAGAGAGTTGGTAGCTTGGTTCAGTCAACTCAATGGAATAATTATCGTCATCAAGCCACTGTTGATTGAGTTGAGCAGAAATCTCTGGTCTAGCCGGTGCCGCCTCTACCCCTTTAAAACTCAATGCATACGGCACTCCTTCACCAAAAAAGTGGCTCAGTTTTTTATTAAAATCACTGAATGCGTTTAGCGGTAAACTGATAAATAACCACTTTGCTACGCCGTCTTGTTTCGCTAATAAAATACCTCGCGCAATCATGACATCACTTTGCGTTTGCTCAAAGCCTATCACTGAAGATTGCCCTGTTTCCATTGACCGGTACAAGGCTAGTAACGTTGATTGCTTTACATCACCAACACTACTCACAATTCGGTTACCGGCCATTAAGGCGACGCCTTTCACCGATGGATTTCGGGTTAGATCATCTAATAGCTCTCGATTCGTATCTTGTGAGTCAGTGAGAGGCAGTTCTGAAATCAAGGTGGCCAAAGATGAAGTATTTGCCAGCTGCTGACGCATATCGGCTTGAAACTGCTGTGCAAAAAACGATAATTCTGAGCTGACTCTTTGTTGCGCATTGTGTCGATTAACTTGTTGCAACAAGAAAACAGAAATGGCGATGGCGACAACAAGTGTCGCCATCGTCAGAATCTGTGCTCGAGAGGTCACGTAATTCATTGTTCCACGCAACTCCGATAAAACGGGCACCGGAACAATGCTTGCTTATCGATTGATGAATGTCTAAGTTCGGTTATTTTGTAATCGTTCATTAAACAGAGCTGCAGCATCATGAAATTGTTGACTCGCTTTTTCAATGTATAGCTTTACTTCATCGACATAACCATCGGTTGACGCTGACCATACTCGGTTGATGTAACGTTCTCCAGCCGCGAATGCGCTCATTATATCGGCGTAATCCTTGAGTCCGAGAATATGACGGATGCTTTCACGTGACTCAGCAAATTCAGTTAAATCTTCGCGAAAGACCCGGTCGATTTCAAAACGTGCCTCATATGTCGGTAGCTTTTCTTTATTGTCATTCATTTGCTCTAGGTTTGAAACAATATTATTTAGGCATTTCTGCAAGGTTTCGATGCTTCCGGAGCTGTGAGCTTTCTCGCGAGCATCAGAATGCTCAATCCGCTTTAATAGAATGGCACCAATAAAGCCTAGCAGGATCGTAGGAATAAACCAGTTCCAGTTTAACGTTTTCGCATCGAGAGAGGCCAAAAATGCTCCACCTAAAAAGCTAACGATAATTAAACCAATTGCTATCTTTTTCATCGTTTTAGTCTCCTAGGCCAGACATTATTTTAATAACCGCGTAACCAACGCCCACTAGAGCTTCCCCTACGATCAAACCGGCAGCGATTGGAATACCTTTGGTTTCCACCCATGTCTCACCGTAGTAACGATTCACCACCAATCTCAACACGGTACCTAAGCTGTAGGTGAGAACAATATTGAAGGGTAGATAAAACCCCAGCCCTGCGGTAATTCCAAGCCCTCCAGAAGATAGGCTAAGCAGCGCCCCTAGGCCGGCTCCCGCTAAATATTTCTCAACAGGGACATCACCGCCTAAAATACCATTCACCATGCTGGCTAGCGCTTGACCTTGCGGTGCTGGCAATTGATCAGAACCCAAGCCATAAGCCTTATGCAATATGAAAATCAGCACCATAATTAATATGGGACCCAACCAAGCTCCTAAAAACTGACCTGCCTGTTGCATTTTCGGCGTTGCGCCGACCAGATAACCGGTCTTTAAATCGAGCATTAAATCGGTCGCTTGCGACATTGCAACACAAGCGGCAGCCCCCACCATCACGGCTGCTACGATCGACTCAGAACGTCCTAAACCGCTGGCGATAAAAATCAATATCGTTATGGCAATAAGCGTCATTCCTGACAGCGGAGACCAATTCGTTCGGCCAATACACTCAGATAAGATAACGCCCGCGATCCAAATCCATAAGGTTCCCACCAATGCCATGGTTATTCCACGACCGATGCCCATTTTCTCCGTCGAAGTGATCGCCATAAAAACTAAGAGCACGGCGGCGCCGATAATAGCGATGTAGAGCAGTTTGATCGGCATTTCATCTTTCGATAAGGCGGTACCGCTCTTTGCTGCGTCTTGCATACTACGCACTGCAGACACAATTAACGGCAAAGCTAATACAATCCCCATGACCGCACCACCGATAATCATACCGATACCCACCGGTCGAAATAGCTGTTTCCGTAAGTGCTCAGGATCGGTTACGGCGGTGCCATCGACGACCGGCATCAAGTCGGTACCTGCCAGCAATGGCGCTAAAAACCAATAACATACAAAGCCCCCGATAATGAAGGCGATACCACCTTTACCGGCAATAAAACCAACCCCAACGGTCAACAACGACACATACCATATACCGTTCATATACTCAGGTAGGCCTAAGAATTTCCCGAGATTCAAGTTTTCAATACCAACACTTAAACTGACCGCGTGCACCAACCCGGCAACAACCGCCGCACTGATCAATAAAAAGGCTTTTCTCATGCCCGCACCGGGTGACTTCAAAATAGTCGCAACGGCCACACCGCCAGGGTAGGTTAAACGCTCATAATCGATCATTTGCTTGCGTAACGGAATAATAAAAGCGATCCCCAAAAATGCGCCAGCAATGCAGCCAAATACTAGTAAAATGGGATCAAAATTGGTTTCACCTAAAATAAACAACGCAGGGACAGAAAACATCATTCCGCTTGATGCGCCATTAACCGCACTTGCCACCGTTTGCGCAACATTATTCTCGATGATGCTATTGCGTCGTAAAACGCCCCGTAAAATTCCAAATCCTAAAATGGCGGCCAACTCTGATCCTTCAATAGAGAACCCTAACTTCAAAGCGGCATACCCGATGCTCACCGCGATGACCGCGCCTAAAAGATACCCCACCAGAACAGCATGTATCGATAACTCAGGGTAAGGCCCTGTTCGTAATATGGGAGCTGTCTTTGACATACTCAACCTCATTTGTTTTTGTTATTCGTTTTATCCTCAAGGTTCAATAATAACCAACTTATTTGAGCTTGTCATGGCGGCCGACGAATCGATCCCTTCTTGCATTCCGCGACTGTTCTGCAGCAGTAAGAATTGAACGTTAAGAAAATGGCTTGAGCACTTGATAAACTCTAGTGATGCTCTAGACTGCCTAAACCTTGATTAATAATTACATACTAGACTGCGAGTACATCTATAAATGTTTAACCGCTCTCTAAGCGGTACTGATTCATAGGTTAAGCAAACTGAATAATTGAAAGAAAAAACTCGAGATAGAGAATAGAAACCCCACTTATGAGTAAAGAAAGTAATCCAGATATTCCATTTATGGCGACATTGACGCCCATTCAGCTACCGTTTCAGCTTCGCTATGGCGTGAACACTGAGTCTGCAGAGTACCGCCAATTGATCAACGATATTTCAGACAATATTAATGATATTGTCGATGCTGCCGTGCACTTTCAAAGCACTGAATACTCAGAATTAAGCAGTGATGTAAAAAGTTTACGTATGTTTGTGTGGCAACCTCAGCATTGGTTACGCTTTCATGTGTTTCCAAATGGCGTCGCAATTGTCGAGCATGTGCAACCCTTGCACCCAGATGACACGGTTAAGACTCTCGAAGCAAAAGCACAAGCGCTCAGTGAACAGGTCATTCAAGAGCAATGGCCAACCTTCATAGAAATATCAAAATCATTAATAAAGCTTAATCAAAACCTAATTCAAATGGTTGGCGATGATTCGCTCAATACCTTTACACTTCAGATTAAATGGATAACTCGATGTTTATGCCTTAAAAAGCCAGACCTTACCTCATCGAATTGGCAACGAATTTTGACGCAATGGTTAGCCAATACCCGTTCGCCAACTGACGCTCAATTACTCTGTGATGGTGAGTTGAATCACTCCATGACATGGCTGAATTATGTGGTTGTCGATGTTCAACAAAACGCGACAGGGCTAATGTACGACTATCGATTCGATAGCATGATTTTGGCGCAATACTTCTATACGGCGCAAGAAAATTGTAATCAACAATTAAAACAAGCCATTGAAAAAGCTTACATTGCTGACGACTTGTTAACGGCAGAAAAAACCTTGTCTAAGGCTCGACTCGCTGCGAGAATGCAAACAATTCAATACCATGATGCATTAAAATACGTGACTCGCGACAAGCGAGAAAAAATTGCCGAAATACTAAACGGCTGGGACTACTCTGAACTTGTTGAAAATAGCAACCGAATGATCGACGTCTGCAGTAGTCGACTCGAAGAAGTTGATAATCGACGACGCGAAAAGAGCAGTGTAATGACCGACTTATTACTGGTTGCATTAAGCTTTTTTGCCGTCTTTGAATTATCTCTTTATTTAGTCGAGTTAAGTCGTGAAATGATGTCACGCCCGACGCTCGACTACCACGACGATAGTTCAAGTATTTTTTTAAGCTTCATAGCAAACATTGATACCGACTATATGTTTAGTTTTGGAGTTTTGGTCACCGTCGCACTGTTTTTCATTTACCGAAAATTCAAGCAGTCTTAATACTATGTTCAAAAATTCTAAACTCACTTCCTTAGTCATCATTCTTTATGCCGTCACTGCGTTAGGTTCAGAACTGCCAACCAAACTAACCGTTCTAACCAATACTTGGCAGCCGTACATTAACCACTCAAAAGAGCCTTTAGGACAAGCCGCGTTATTAGTTGAAATGTTGGCCTTTCAAGCAGAAAAAGAGGTTGAATGGCAATACTTTCCCTTTCAATTCAACTATCAACAAGTAGCAAACGCTCGCTCCATGATAGCTTTTCCCTATTTTAAAACCGCCGAACGCGAACAAAAGGTGCTGTTTTCGAAACCCGTGTTCTATGCAACCAGTCGACTGTATTACAACCGACAATACTTCAATGAAGCAGATATTAAAAATAGGTGGGAAAGTCTAGTACTCGGTCGAGTTAAAGGCTACAGCTACGGAGAAAACCTAGACGCCAAACTCGATAATGCCATCGTTTTTACTGATGAACAGTCAGCTCTATTTGCTCTATTTAATAACGACATTCAGATTTTGCCTATGACACAAGGTGTACTTACGCATACATTAGAACAATCCTTTCCAAATCGACTTGAACTAATTCGTCCCGTTCCTGGTATCGAAGAAACCTCAGCTCTACACTTCATCGTGGCAAAGAATCAGCAAGGCCAAAAAATCGTTCAGTGGTTAAACAGTCAAATCGACAAGCTTTTAGACAGCCATTCGGAGCCGGTAAAAGCGAGAGAGTCTCGCTCAAAAGGCAGCATTAATTTGGCACAGTTGGTCGCAGCAGAAGGTTATCCGGTGATTTTAGGCGAAGAGAAAAATCCCCAGGAGCTAGCAGCTAACAATAAAGACACTCAGGTATATTACACATTAGTACAAGGAACGCGTGTCGCGATCGTTGAATGGAGTGAAAAAATGGTAAAGCCTAGTCAAAATGATCGTTTGTATCAAAATATGATTGAGCAAAGCAAAGTGGTTATATTGAATGGCCCGCATATTGGTCGCGAGTTGTGGATTCGCAACCTTCATATACAGCTACTGTAGGGTATTAAATGCACATTCTAGAATACGTTGGTTGGCTGGGCACCGGCTTATACTTATTAAACCACGCTTATATATCCTATGCCAAAAACCTTAAAAAATGGGTCTATTACCTAGGAAATTTGATCGCGGCTTCAATACTTACAGTAACCTCGCTCATTGAACATTCTTGGCAAGCAGTCGTCATCAATGGTTTTTGGGCACTGATCAGTTTATTACTAATACTAAGTGCACCGATCCAGAAAATAGCCTTTCCAATGAGTGCATTTCATCGACTCATTTTTCTATTTTGGCCGACGACGCTCGTTGGTTTTTACCTAGACTTTCAACTCGGCTTTATGATTCTTGGATGGTCGTCCGCTTTTGCATTTTGCGCCAGCTACTTATTATTCAATGCCAATATTATGAAGCCCATTGAGTACTCTATTTGGAATACTTATGCCGCCATTGTGTTGCTACCTCAGCTTTGGATCGACATGAACTACCCTGTATTTGGGTTAGAATTAGCTTGGGCGGTAATATCATTATATGGAGTGAAAAAACGTTACCAACATGGACATCTTATCGATTAGGTTACGTTTCACTATTGAGTTAACCACTTAACCGCTTGCTCATAGTCAGAAAAGGTCTCAAATTCTTCATTAGCAATTCGCACACTAAATTGTCGCCAAATCTCAAAAAACTCAAGCTCTAAAGGATTTTGTGCAAGCGCAGCAATACGATATTTGCGCGTAGCAAACTGTGTAATTTTTTGAGCGAAACTCGCCAATGTTTCCATATCGCGAAGATCAACATTAGGAAAACCTCGACGATAGTCGCACAAATAACTGCTTCCTAAACGAAAATCCGGATGCTCAAAACAACTGGAATAGACGCGAATAACCTCGTCAATGGTCACTTCGCCAATAAAGGTAAGTTCGAAGAATCCTTGCTCTCGGAAGGTAACTTGATGTTTAATCATCACTCGCACCAACTCAAATAAACGGCTTAACTAGTCAATTCTAGTTAGGTTCTCTTAAAAGCACAAAATATATTCGGTAAGAAGGTTATAATAACTTGGCACAATAATCAGTTGGTACATTGTTCTAGGTTGACAGGTTGTTCTGGATTCTCATGCTGCTCTAGGACGACACATCGGCCTATCATAAAGATGAATACCGAATGGAGTTGCCTTAACTAACGATGATACATAAGGAGCCATTGATGAAGCACATTTTACTTTACCTATTCCTCCTCGCTAGCAGTGCTATGTTTGCGGCAGAGCCCCAAAAAGCTTTTCTTCATCCAGAATTAGAAAGCTTTCGCCCTTTTCTCAATACCACTTATCGAGGTGAATTTACTAACTCGACGCCTGAAAAACCCGTCATCGATATTTCTCAGTGGGAACGTCACCTCAATGGTAATGCGATACGAATTACGCATTCGATAAACCAGGGCGAGTACGGTGGAGAAAGCATTATTTTTTGGGATTCCAGTAAAAAAACATTGGTTGGCTATTATTTTACAACTGGAGGCTTCTTCACGGTGGCTGAAATTCAGGTCAAAGATGGCAGTGTTATCAGCCGAGAACAAGTAACCGGAAACCAAAATGGAATCACTGAAGTAAAAGCAACGGCAACGCTCAATAAAGATGGCAGTATGACGACTAAGTCTGAGTACTTAAAGGAAGGGAAATGGGTTCCAGGACACAGTGCAACCTACTACCCCACCAATGAGCATAAAGTAATATTCAAATAGTTTCGTTAGTACACATATTTCCGTGAATATACATTCACTGGATTGACGGAAATATGTGTATTCTTCGCTGATTTAACTTTTTGCAGCAACCAAGGAACCATTCCTCTTTAGCCGTATCAGGCGATCAATTAACCACTGCACCAGAAGTGTCAAAGAAACGGTAACCGGAATGAGAGACAAAAGTTGAGTGGGAGTTAAGGTTTGAAAACCGATAAAGCCCATCCCCCAGCAAATTAAGGTCCATTGAATGACATAAAGACTTGTGACTCTTTCACTGCACCAAACTAACAGACGACCTAACCTACTTGAAACAATCGCCTGATCAAATTGAAAGATAATTCTTAGACCGATAAAGTTCAGACCAATTAAGTACAGAATACCGCCAGGCCCGATATGAAAAAAGTTATTAAAATGGTAAGAAAAATTCCATAACATCAGGCTTCCACCAAGCATCAGCCCGAGCACTCCAACCATCGCCATGCGGTCGAAGGTGTTTTTTTGATGGCCGTCCCATTGTAAAAAGAGACGTCCAAAAACCAAGCCAGATAATATGCAGGTTATCCATGGAAACACTGGGAAATAAACCTGATAGGTTGCAGAGAAGAGTAACTGGCTTAAGTAGTTAAAGCCGGGAAGCGACCACTCCCAACCGCGCAGCTCGCCACTTGTGATGGTAATAAAAACGATCGCTAATAAAATCCCAGTGGTGTTTCTCAATACTGGTGCGATCAACGCCATAATTATTAGCGACACTCCTGCAAACTGTAAAATATCGCCCGTTAGAAACAAGAACTGCCATTGTTTAAAGCTTAATGGTAGCTGCCAACCATAAGCGGCAATAAACGAGTCAGGCATCGTTTTAAAAATAGCGATCGGAACAATAAATTTTAACGTGTTTAACAAGCATCCAATTGAAAAAAGTAGCAATCCGCGGCGAAACCAATACCAAGGAGATTGATTTCTTGAAATTGCCATTGAGAATCCCATTAATACAAGAAACGCTGCCGTGCCCTTTCCCAGAATATGCAGAAGTGTACCGACCAAGGACTCCGCTTGTGTTTCTACCGAACCATACATCCAGAGGGTATGCACCATGATCATGATCAAGACGGAAAGACCGCGAGCAATATCTAAGGTTGCTATGCGCTTCTCTGCACCAGAAACACCGTGTTCAAGTTTCAATTTTTGATAAGAAGTGACTTTCAAGCTCATCTTTCTTTCCCTCTTTGTTCGTCATTGCTTATCTTCCCATCGCTCATTGCATTGACTTGAGGTTCCGCAAATGCTGCCATCGGATTATTCAAAGTTCCCGAAAACTGTAACGCACCAGCTGGATCGGATAAATCAACCATTTTAAAGTTATTGCGTAATTGCAAGCGATTTAGACAGGAGTGTAAAAAGGTTGGCGCGAATAAATCCCATGCCTTAAAGCGCTCAGAGTATTGAGGGAATCGATGCTGATAGTTCTTCACATTCTCTGCAACCAGCTGCCAAAAATCATACTCACTCATTAGATTTCGTTCGACTAGTATGGCCGCCATAAAACGGAAAAATCCATCAAAGACGTCAGTAAATATCGACAAAATTGCAATGTCGTCAGACACCTTAACATGCAATCGCTCCAAGCCTTTGGGCAGTGCTAAGTCTGAGTTTAATAAGCAAACTTCTTCTCCAATATCTTTCATGTAAGCAGCCACAGGCACACCCCGCTCCACTTTTAGAATTAAATTTTCGCCATGTGGCATAAACACTAATTGATGGGCATACAAACAATGTAGTAATGGAGTAAAGTAGCAATTCAAATATTGCGTTAACCATTGTTCTGCAGTTAAGCCAGAGTAATTAATTAAGGCTTTTAAAAAGGAGTCTCCATCATCTTCAATGTGCAACAGCGATGCCATAGTCATTAACCGTTGCTCAGATTTCATTCCAACTTTCGGACTCTCTCGCCATAACGCTGACAGCATTTTGTTATAAGCAGTATTACCAACTTTCTCTGGAGAGTAATAATCATTAAAATAACCAATCGCGGCTTCTTCTTTTAAAATGCTGAAGTTTAACCGATTGATTTCATTATCATGCTCAATCAACTCGGCCACCCAAGTATTGATTGCCGGGGTGACTGCCATGTACTCAGCCGAGAGACCTCGCACAAATCCCATATTAAGAATCGACAAAGCGACTTTAACGTAACGTTGTTTAGAGCGTGATAAATTAAGTAGTGTACGTATAGACTGTTGCGCTTGATAAAGATCACTTCCACGACCTAAATAAATAATATCTTTGCAACTTAATTCTCGACTAAACAGCGTCGATATTTTGTTTTTCCATTGCCAAGGATGTACTGGAATACAGTAATAGTCGCTCCATGTTTTACCACACTCTCGCAGCTTATCTTTGAATGTATCGATTAAGCTTGGATCAAGCTCTTGAGTGATTAAAGCCTCATAATTCAAGTCCGGCACGCAACTAAAAACCGCTTTCTCTCTGGTAATGGCTAGCCACTCTAAATGCATTGGAAAGGCAGCTTCTGGCGCATAGCGATTAAAATCTTCTGCGTTAAAGCCTATTCGGCCATTGTTCGCGACAAAGCAAGGATGCCCTTCGGTCATGGCGGCTTCTATGTTTTCAAGATCAGCGATTATCAACTCATTTATCGGCAATCTAGAAGAGCATCGTTTATATGCTGCACTGTATAAGGTGCTGGTGACTTCTTCTAAATAAGTCACCAGCTTATCCTTTGGAATTTTAAGCTCAGAATTAAACTCGCAAACAAATTCTACGGCATCGAAGCGTATAGCTTTATTGTCAGATTTCCGCTCCATCGTTAATTCATCAATTGACCAATGGTTCAAAGACAGTACTTGAGCATTAAACTCATAGACCACTGATGCGTCTTGATTGACAAGTCGGTAGCGATCGAGCGATTGAAGACTGTTTATCTTTTTTGGTTCCAAAATCCGCTCATGACTCCACTCAGCAATCATCTTCTTGACCAACTTCAAATTCACGGTATTCCATAGGTCAGAATCAAACGGTGAGAACTGACTTGTACCTTTCGAATCTAAATTCAAATCAATATAAGCGTTTACCGCTAACTTAAACTGCTGTTGAGTACACGTCGCCCAGTAAGCCAATTTATCACCAAGTTTCACTTTACCTTGGTGACGAAAACCAACGACACGATTAAGCCGGTGTATTTTTTCATTATTACTATCTGGCTCGACAACAATGCGCCCAGCCTTAAATTGGTTAAACACAAAATCCATACAAAAAACCATCACACCAAAAGTAAAGTGATGAATGGGTTGATTTGCTTGTGCAACAAGCAAATGAATACCATAGTCTCGAGGCTGCAAGATTACTTTATTTACAAGCGGCGAAAACTCAGCTTCATAGACTTCTAACAAAAACATCGGTGTTCCATTGTAAACTCCAATATAAACTCGATGCCCTGGTTGTGCCTGTAGATTCTCATATTCTTTTCTGACCATATCTCTACTCGCACCCATCAGTCCCCAAAACGAAGCATGTGGTTGATTTACCCACTCATAAATTAAATCAAGGTGCTGCTCGAGTACCATCGGGACTAGCTGCAACTGACCGATACCTGCGATATGGCGATCTGCATAAAATGACTCTGATAGAGCCTGATTTGCTTTAGAATTCATTATTAGATCTCTTTAGTAGAAAGCTTCGTTGTCGAAGAATCAAATACGTTTCTTCTGTAAACATAAACAAAGCTGCACAAACAAAAAACGAATAAAATCGATGACATGATGAATGACCACTGGGGATCGATATTAGCGACAAGGTAGGCTGTTACAAACGAAGCAATGATGACACCGATGTTCTGGAATAGATGAACATGACTGTAATCTCTCGAAAAATCTTCAGGTTTGCTCAATTGAAATAAAAGTACTTCAAAGTTAACCGTCGCTTGAAATAACCCCCAAGCAAAGATCATTCTTCCGAGTACAAACAACCATTGCTCTTCTGTTGACTGAACCATCGCTCCAAGCAAACAACAAACCAATGACCAAGCAATGCTCGAGTAACAGTTTGATTGAGCTTTGTTCAATCGATTCAAATACAACCCTATCAGCGCAACCCATCCCGGTATCGAATAGATCAATCCTGATAACATTTGATTATCAATATTTGATATCGATTCCCAATAGAGAGAAAGAAAAGGTCGGATGGAGAAAGCTGCAAAATAAAAAATTAATGACAAAATACCTATTTGAATAACAAAGCTTGGCACCGTGATAAAAGAACCTTTAAACAACTTTATTTGACGGCTAGAAGGAATAACTTCATTACTCTCTACTTGTTTTTCTTCAGATGAGACTGTCGCCGTATCGGACACTTTTACTTTAAATCGGTGGATTAATAGCAGACATACAATTACCTGAATAAAATCGCCAGCGGCCATTATTAGATACAGTTGACTCGGTTCAAGCCACTCTAGAACAGCCCCGCCTATTAATGCTCCTGCGATTGCTCCAAAATGCATTAACACCGCAAATAGGCTTGCAACATTGAGGTGTTTTTCGCGAGCCTCCAATCGCATAACAAAGGGATATATTAACAAGTAGCTTGCCTTGAACAGCAGCATCAGTTGAGAAAGTACCCAAAAAAGCCAAAGCTCATTGACAAAAAAACAACTAATCCCTAAGCAGCCTGCCGCTATTTGCGTATACACCCATAAATGAAGCTCATTAATACGCTTCGCAACGCGCGCCCATAACGGAAACATACACATTACCGTAATACACGACATTGCTATGTAATAACCCGTATGCATGGGGTCAGTTACCGCAAAGTTTTGTTCAAAAAACTGAGGATAGAATGGTAAAACCATGGTGTCGCAAACAACCGATACAATGGTTAAAAAGATCAACGAAACCTTTAAATTCATGACACCCTCGCAATGTTCAGCGCCTGATTCAGGTTAAAACTCGATGAATCAATTTGCTCCGGTGAAAATGTTTGAAAAGCAATATCCGTTTCAATGGGATAAATTTCCTTTCCGTAGAGTTGTTTGATTAAGTGGCTATTGCGGTAGCAAGCCATACCTAAATCGGGAGTAACGAACCCATGGCTATGTAGCTCAGCGTTTTGAACGAAAATTTCCTTTCGTTGTTTATCGATAGCGTAGTATCGAGAGACGTCAAACTCGCCCTTTTCAGTCCATGCAATTCGTTTGGATATTGGCTGCAAACAGTCAGGAGGTGTAAAGCGATATCCACTGGCTAAAACAAGGCCTTGAGTCGAACATTCAAACGCTACGTTTTGTTCGACTTGATGAAATTTCAATTGATAATGTGATTCTTTATGTTGGCATCCATATAGCTCAGAGTTAGTAATGAGGTTTACTTTAGGAGAATGATTGAGTTGCTTTATATAAAGTAGGTCAAAAATAGCATTTATTAAATCGCTATTTATTCCTTTATATAGGTGCTTCTGCTCTGCGAGTAGCTGCTCCTTCTTGTGCACCGGAAGCTGATAGAAATAGTCAACATATTCTGGCGACGTCATTTCCAGCGTCAACTTACTGTACTCTAAAGGAAAGAATCTTGGCGCACGGGTTATCCAATTTAACTCATAGCCATGACACTCGATATCAGACAGCAAGTCATAAAATATTTCTGCAGCACTTTGACCACTTCCAACAATAGTAATTGAGCTTTTTGACTTTAATTTTTCTCTATCCTGTAAGTATCGAGACGAATGGGTGACTTTATCTGCATATTTTACGCAACAGTCAGGCAGCCAAGGTTTAGGACCAGTACCAATAATAATTTTCTTTGCGGTATACTCTTCTCTTCGATGTGGCCTATTTGATGATGAAGCATCGATAAACAATCGATAGCACTGTTCTTTTTCATCAAACTCAACTCGTTCAACACTCGATGAAAACTGCACATTATCAAGTTGTTCACTGACCCACTGACAATATTGATTATACTCACTGCGCATTAAAAAGAAGTTCTCTCGAATATAGAATGAATAGAGTCGTCCGCTTTGTTTAACATAGTTCAGAAAACTCAGAGGATGAGTAGGATCTGCGAGAGTCACTAAGTCAGATAGAAAAGGCGTCTGTAACGTCGCTGATTCAAGCATCATTCCAGGATGCCAATTAAACGACTCCGACAGATCGAAAAATCGCCCGCATCTTTCAGGTTGATTACTGACTAATGCCGCTAAACTAAGATTAAATGGACCAATACCGATGCCAGCAAAGTCTAAATTATTTATGTTCATTTAAAAGTCACTTACGATTGATTTTGTTGGTTATATTGATGTGAAAGTTGACGTCCCAAACGTTTAATTCGCTCAAATACGACTAGAACTTGCTCGAGACTTGCTTCAGGATTTAGAAGAGTTATCTTCAGATAACTTTCACCTTTCACTTTCGTTCCAGCAATGATGGCTTGGCCATCTTTAAATAGCTGCTTACGAATTTCTTGATTGATAGTGCACAAGTTTTGCTTATTTGCTGAAAGAAATCGAAAAACTATTGCCGATAGCTCAGGTTTATTGAGTACCTCTATTTCGAGATCATTTCGAACAGCACACTCTACTTTTTGAGCCAGTTCGATAACTTGATCGAAATATTGGCCAAGCTGTTCCGCTCCTATAGTTCGCAAACTCATCCATAGCTTTAATGCGTCAAATCGGCGGGTCGTTTGAATGCTTTTGTTCACTAGATTAGGAGTACCTTCTTGAGATTGGCTCAACGGGTTTAAGTAGTCTGCATGGTGGGTAACACAACTGAGGTGCTTTTTATTTTTAACAAAAAACGCACCACAACTAACTGGCTGGAAAAATGTTTTATGAAAATCAATGGTGACTGAGTCCGCTAATTCAATTCCATCGATACGATCTCGATACTGGTTTGAAATGAGTAATCCGCCACCATAAGCAGCATCAACATGCATCCATAATGCTTCTCGGTGAGCGACCTTCGAAATTTCATGCAAAGGGTCAATGCTTCCAAAGTCCGTTGTGCCTGCAGTTGCAATTACCGCGACCGGTATTTCACCTGCTTCTCGAGCATTGTCAATCGCTGCTTTTAGCTGTGCCACATTCATTCGGTAATGCTCATCAGTCGGAACGCTTACGATCGACTCATAGCCTAGCCCCAAAATAGCGGCTGACTTTTGTAAGCTAAAATGACTCGCTTCCGATACGAAAATCTTAAACTTTGTAAACTCGCTTGGTAATCCATTGGTCTTCACATCATGATTGAGTTTGCGACGGCAAAACTCATCTCGCGCGATCAACATAGCCATTAAATTTGATTGAGTTCCACCACTGGTAAAAACACCATCCGCTGCCTCACCAAATCGAATGCATTCGCTCGTCCAGTCGAGTAATCGCTGTTCAATCAGTGTCGCGCCAGCACTTTGATCCCAAGTATCCAATGAAGAGTTCACTGCAGATAGAATAAGCTCGGCAACGATGGCAGGATAAACAATAGGACAATTTAAGTGCGCCATGTAATTTGGGTTATGAAAATATACCGCGTCCTTTAAGTACAATTCTTTCAACTCATCGAGCGCAGCGGTGAAGGTCCACTGTGGTTGTGATAAATCAACATCAGCAAATTTCTTCGCCATATGCTGTGGAGTAATTCCAGAAAAAGGTTTTTCAAGTGTTTCAAATCGCTGCGACAAAACTGACAGCGCATCAATGACTCGGCTTTTTAATGCAGCAACTGAATGCTCGTTAAAAATGTACGAGGGTTGATAAAGTGCCTTTGCTGTCGTGAGGTGACTTACCGCTAGTGATTCAATTTGTTGTGCATTTCCCATCGTTGGTACCTGCTAAAATAAATAAGCCATTCAACAAGCGCACAAATGTAAATGATATTTATTCTCATTACAACACAAATGAAAATAATTATCATTTAGATTAAAAAATGAGATAGTGAATCGTCAGGTTTAGAATAAGCCAGACGTGAAACACACTAACGCCTCGACTCAGACTGGATAGAGAGAGTCGTTAGTGTGAAATAGAAAGGGATCGAGTCGTTTTAAGATGGTTTGCGATTACCGCTCAAACCGAGCCAAAAATAAATAACACTGCCAATCACTAAGGAAAAATTAATAGCATTGACGAGGCTCCAATTCCAACTCATAGAAAAGTGCAAGTGATGCCAAACAGGGATAACTAACAAAACCAACGCTGTTAATAATTGCAGATGACTTTTTACTCTCGGTGGATTCTTTTTCCAAAGCGCATAGATAATACACATGACCGTCGACACTAAAAAAATCATCGTCGCAGACAATCTCGTCATTACACTTATCGAAGCCAGAACAATGGCGAGAGGAGATCCCCAAACCACAGCGACCCAAAGATCATTTATAAAGCTGGTAAACTTCCTCCGAGCCAGCCATATATTGACTCCAGTGGCGCAAACTATTGTCAGCGCTAGTCCTAAAATAAAGTATACCCACTTAACCGGCATTCCAGCGAAGTGCCCGAAATGCAATCGATAAACAGAGTAGGCGAGTTGCTGTCCCCAATGTCCGTCTGACATACCTTGGTGGTTAATCAGCTCACCATTGGATCGAAACCGATAAATTTCGGAATAAATAAGACGCTCAGGCAGAGTCGCGGCAATTTCTAAAAACTGATTCTCGGTAGCGAAGTTTTGCACCACCATATAAATCGGTTTAGCGTTTGGATGAGTCATCTGTAGTTGTTGCAAAGCATTTTCTATATTCAGTTGCTCGATTGACTGAGTGACTTCAATATCGGCACCGTATACTTCATCAATAACCGCTTCACGATCATTGTTGTAAAACGCACTGGCCGAGACCAATATTAAAATACCCACCAATCCGATAAATGCACCGGTTAACCCAATCATAAAAAAGAAAGGCGTCCCCCAGACACTCAAACGATTATGTAGATCAACTTGAGCAATGCGACGAGAACCTTTTGGACGCCAAATAAAAGCATCTTTAAAGATTCTCGGATGAGCCAAAATACCAGTAACAATTAAACCACAAAGCATTGCGCCCAGTGCACCCACTAAAATAATTCCAAAGGTTTGCGGCAAATGCAGGTTAATATGCAGCTCTTTTAGAAAATGGGTCCAGCCTTCGATAGGAGGTTCTGATAAAGAGCCATCTTGATTAATAAACCATTCTTGGTCATCACCAGAGATATGCATTCGAGGTACCGATTCTGTCGGTAAAACGACATAGATAGATTCCGGTGTAGACTCAACTCGTTGATTGAAACGTTCGATTGCCATGTGAATTTGACGAGTAGAGTAGTCATCGTATTCTTCAATAACCGGCTGCTCCCAGCGCTCAAACTCTTCATAAAAAACAACCAAAGCGCCGGATAGGCAAACAAGATACATCAAAGCAGAAACGGATAAGCCAACCCACGAATGACTCGATAGCGCTCGTTTCACCAATTGACTTTTATTGGATTTAGCTGGCTTGGCTGACTGCTTTTTTTCATCTACGATGGTCGCAATATTTTGCTTATCAAAATGTTCCTGTTGGTTATCAAAGTGTTCACGAGATGACATTAATTTACTCCCCAAACTGAAACCGTCGATGTAATGAGTAAAAGCACTGACCATAAAAAGGGTTTTAAACGCTGAGGTTGTGACATTAACCAGCTACTCACACCGGCCCATAACAAGGGCAGCATCAAGGCAGCAAATACCAGAGAATTTGCTCTTTCACCCCAATAAAGTTTAACCAATAACGCAGCGAGTATGGCACTGATGATAAATGCCCACGGCCCCGCCAATAAAAAAGTGACCAGCGCCTGACCGATTTGTCGGCCGTTAACGCCATCAAAACGCCGAGTGTTCGAATTTCGACTTTGATTTGAGCTTTTATTTATTTTCTGATTAGATGGATTGAGACCTAAGATAGATGGAAGAAGAAACACGATCATCAAACTGATTAAAGCAGAAACAACGCAATAAAAAGTAATGCCATATTCAACACCCCAAGTTTTACACCAGATGACGATAGACAAAGTATTAAGACAAACACAAATTAGCGACCGCAATAGGCTATTGCCTTGCTTTCGCGTCCAACGTATCCACAATTGATAAGTCATCACCAGTGCCAGTAAGTTTAATCCTATCGGTAACAACAGCGAGCTCAGTAAAGAAAAGAAATCTATATTCATAGTTCGACCAACTCAAAAATGCGCGAAGCCCCGCACAATTTTGCAAGGCTTCGCACGACCAGGAAAACGATTAATTAATAGCGATAGCGAACGCTTGCGGTTATGGTTCGTTTTTGTCCATAGAAACAATCTCCTCGCGACAAACAAGAGGTTATGATGGTTTTATCGCTGAGATTATCGATATTCAAACTAAAATCTAACGCCCCCATTTCATAACCTAGCATGAGGTCAAATACCGTATATGCTTCGGTATTGTAGGGTGCTTCAGCGCCATTGTTTGGGTCGCCATCTAAGTCTGTTCGAAAGAAAGTTTCTCCGACATAGCGCACGCCAGCGCCAACTTTAACTCCATTGTCATCACCAAATGGGCGGTAAGTCGTCCAGATTGAGGCCATATTTTCTGGAAGTGCAGAAAGCTTCTCCCCAAACTGGTCAACCGCGTTGGTGTTTGAATAAGTCGCATACACATCAAGCGTGTCCCATTCAAGCTGCGCTTCAATTTCGAATCCATCTGAGTCGGCTTCACCAATTTGAATTTGGTTAAACGGATCATTAGGGTCATCAACCAATCGGTTTTTCTCTACTGAATCAAATCGACTTAAGGTAATTAAATGCTCAGTTCCTAATGGCTGATACTTCAAGCCAATTTCTTTTTGTTCCCCGAACTTTGGTTTAAAGGTATTGCCGTACGCATCGTTACCCAGTTGCAACTCAAAGGACTCGGAGTAACTAATATAAGGAGAGATACCGTTATTGAACGCATACATCACGCCTACCCGTTTGGTGGTTTCAGAGTAGTCTTCACCGCTCTCTTGATAAGCACCGACTTCAGATTGATCATGACGAAGCCCAAGAGAGACAATGAAACCGTCGGCAAATTTGATTTGATCTTGTAAATAAATACCTTGCTGCATTTGTGTCGTTGCGGTTCCGCCATTAATTTCCGGCAACGTGGATAAGTCAAAGTTGCCATATACCGGATCATAAACATCTAGCAATCCACCAAAACCATAGGCGGTTCGTGAAGTAATATCCGCCGTTTGGTAATCAAGGCCAATCATAAATTTATGATCCGTTGCACCAAGACTGAATCGACCATGCAACTGCCAATCAGATGTCAAAGATTCAAGTTCATTGTCTGCTAAATAGGCTAAACGAGACACACTCCGATCATCCGCCAACAAAGCAAATGGGTATCCATACATTGAACGATATTCAGATTGGCTGTCCATATAGCGCAACGACCAGCGAATATTCCAATCTGAAGAGACATCGTAATTAACGATCGATGTCAGCGACGACTGCTCAGTATCGTAACGATCAAACTCTGGCTCGCTGACAAAACGTTCTACGGGTATTTGCCCAAACGGTGCCGGTCGAATTGTTCCAACGTGTGGAAAAAATTGCGTGCTCGAGCCAGACTCATTTTTCTGAACATTGGCTAAAACAGTCCACTCAATATCCTCTCCGATAAAAAACGTTAATGCTGGCGCTAAATAATAAGAGTCATCAGAGACAAAGTCGGTTTGTGTATCACTGTCGCGAAGCAATCCATTGATGCGAAATAAAATCGACGCATCATCATTTAAAGCGTTGGTGTAGTCAGCAGCAATTTGTCGTCGATCAAAACTACCAATCTGTCCCCAAACTTGGCCACTCTCTTCCGCTTGCGGGCGTTTGCTAACAAGATTAACAATCCCACCGGTTGTGCCTTGTCCGTACAACACAGACGATGGGCCTTTCAATACTTCAATTTGCCCGAGTGAAAAAGGATTAGGTCGTACGTTATTGTAGTATCCATACAGCATTTTCATTCCGTCTAAATACTGCACGGGTGAAACACCTCGAATAATTGACCAGTCACCGCGAGTATCTACTCCGTAGGGTCCATTAAAAACACCCGCCACATAACCCAGAGCGTCTTGAATCGTTTCGGCTCCCAAATCTTCAATGCGCTTTTCTGTTAACACCGATACTGACATCGGCGTTTCTACAATCGGCGTATCGTCTTTGGTTCCAGACGCGCTAATATAAGCAATGGTGCCGCGTTTTGAAGTAATGGTAATTTTATTTTTATCCTCAGCCGCTTTATCGTCGTCTGCCAATGCAGTGTTTGAAATGACAAAACTCGTGGCTAGACAGATTGCTGACCAGGTAGGTTTAGAGACAGGTAAAGACATAGGTATTTCTCGTTCTCATGATGGTTTCCAATTGGCGCAGATCTTAATGCCAATTATTCTCATTTGCAATACAAATGATAATAATTCTTATTATTGCTTGTCATGAGAGGCCTAAATACGGCCAAGAATATAGAATGAAATTCTTTATATTCAATAGGTTATGAATTTTCTAAGGATGATTTCACCCGTTTGACCGCTTGTGAGAAACAGCGAAAAATGTTTCTTTGCGAAGCTAAGTAAGGCAAATATTCGGGGTGCCACTGAACGCCAACGATAAATTTATCTCGGTGCTCAATGGCTTGAATAAATCCGTCGGCATCACGAGCAGTGACCACCAGATCATCTCCGAGATTCTTAATCGCTTGATGATGCAAACTGTTCACCGCAAGTACTTTCGGAGCAACACATTGACCTAACTGGCTGTCGTTAGTGACTTTTACTTCTTTCACAGGCCAAGGGACGTATTGATTCGGCGTTAACTTTCGCATTGGCCGAATATCGGAATATAAGGATCCTTTCGCCACAATATTTAATAGCTGCGAACCGCGACATATTCCTAGTATCGGTAGTTGATCGCGCAAAGCTTTTTTTAAAACCTTGATCTCTAATTCATCACGCTCCGGATCATAACGACTTCGTGCATTTTCAACATCACCATAAAGCTGAGGGTGAATATCGTCGCCCCCCGAAATAACAACACCGTCAAATTGCTCGGGAATTGGGTGTCCGTTAGGCGCGCAATAAATCGCTTTCATATTATTTAGCCACAACATAAAACGAATCGCCCACCACCCTATCGGCCAACGTTTGTTTGGCCCTGTAACCACAATAAGCGGACTTGAATGATTAATCCTTGTCATTAACTAACTCTGCTCTAAGGTGTCTGACAAATGTTTTGGTGCTAGCTCAAATTCGTTCAGCAAATGTTCGCATTGAGTGATCCAGTGGCTATCAATACGATGAGTCAATCGCTGTCTCTCATTTTGAAATTCCAAACAAAAGCGTTCCAAAGCGCTTCGATTGTTTGCTAGCTTTTCAACCACCAGCCACAGTTTCCATGGAAAACTTAAATTCCAGTCAGGATTATCAATATCACAGTTGGGCAGACGGTAATGAAATGTGGGTCGAGGCTTGATCAGTTCTTTCTCCGGTAAGGACTCTACTCGCTCTTCATTTAGGTGCCCAATAAGAGGCAGGCAATCTAATCCTCGATTACGTGTCGGATTATACGCTAAATAATCATCAATCCATGGTTGCGAGTGGGTACCGTTATCCGACGACTCCTGTTTTTTATAATAGTCAGCGTCGATAACAAGATCGATATATTCATTTGGAAAATGATCGATATAAGGGGTCATCCGCCGAACCAAATCGACCTTTTCTTGCTCGACAATCCAATCATACAAACATAGATAGGCTTGTAAAAATGAAACGATGGTCGTTGCACGCAAATCCGGTAGCTCAGGATTCAAGTGCAATCCAAATGCATAACGAACAGCGTGTCTGGTTCCTAATGCTCCTTGCTCTCTCAATGTCGAAATCAATCGCTCGCAGTCTGCTAATTCCGACAGGGGTAACGGCGGTGTCACTACTTCCCAGGGTACTAATTGTTCTGCAGCGCTCTTTAACAGGTTTTCACCTAGCGCTTTTAGTGAACCTTGTTCCGAGTCAGAGTCAACCAACTGTTTCAATAATTGCGCATCAAGCTCTAAAGTAAAATCACCCACTCTCGAATCGATCACTTGTTGCTCAAACACTGACTTTTGCTTAATCGTACCACCATAAATTTCTTGTATCGATTGCAAAACTCGGTCGGGCTCTACGCCGGAAAATTCGATTTCGATACCCAAATGGCGGTCTTTGGATTCTACTTTTGACTGTGTCATTGTTTCCTTATCCTCGAAATATTCAATCGTTATTTTTTATAGCGCTATTTTCTTGAGCGTCATTTTCTTTAACTCCACTTTCTTAAACGTCACTGACATCAAACTGATCAGTTAATTGAAAATGAAATCCCTCTAGACTGAAAAATACACATACTAGCTTGCCAACAAACCCGTAAAAGACAGCGCTTGAGAAAGTTTTAAAAATGCAGCGATATTGGCACCTTGACGATAATCAATACGTTCGCCTTTCTTTCCATGTTGTTTACACTGCTCATGAATTTGCTTCATGATCTGTTGCAACCGCTCATCGACATGAGTCGCCTCCCAGCTTAGACGACTTCTATTTTGCGAAATCTCTAATCCAGAAACGGCAACCCCTCCTGCATTGACGGCCTTACTTGGCCCCACTAAAACATCGTTCTCTTCAAACAAGTCTAGAGCCGAATCGCTACATGGCATGTTGGCTCCCTCAACGACCGCTAACGGTTGATGCCTTATCAATTCAGCAGCGTCTTCGCCATCGATTTCATTTTGCGTCGCACAGGGAAAAACTAAGTCGCAAGAATATTGCCAAGGCTTTTCATCTTTTATGTAGTCACCGTTCACTTCGTCAATGTCAGACAAACGTTTTCGTTGTTGGCGGCCTTCAATAATCTTTTCTAAATCAGAATCTGTCAGGCCATCTTGAAAATAACAAACGCCACGACTGTCACTCAAAGTGATCACTTTCGCTCCTCGCTGCAAAAGTTTCTTTGCAGTGTACAAAGCAACATTGCCAGCTCCAGAAATGCAGCACACTTTATTATTTAAGTTTTGTCCTAATTCAGCCAACATATGCTCAGAAAAATACACACAACCAAATCCGGTTGCTTCTTCACGAATGCAAGATCCACCAAAGGTAGGATGCTTACCAGTTAAAATGCCTTTAAACTCATTTTCAATGTTTTTATATTGATGGAACATATAACCGATCTCTCGCGTGCCAACGCCGATATCACCCGCAGGGATATCTTTATCGGGACCAATATGATGGGCCAGTTGCGTCATAAACGCCTGGCAAAAACGGCGAATTTCGCTTTCTGAACAATTTTTTGGATCAAAGTCAGCACCACCTTTTGCGCCCCCCATTGGAAGACCCGTGAGACTGTTCTTAAACGTTTGCTCAAACCCTAAAAACATCAACTCATCAATCTTGGTGTTCGGCGTAAACCTTAATCCACCTTTGTACGGCCCAAGCGTATTGTTAAATTGAACGCGATAACCACGATTGCTTTGAAACTCACCGTTATCATTCTCCCAGTCGACACGAAATTGAATGATACGATCCGGTTCAGTCAACACGGTAAATGCGCGCCATAAATGCGGCTGCTCACTTTGCTGAATATAACGGGCAACATCATCACCCACTTCATTAACCGCTTGAATAAACTGCGGCATATTCGAATAGTGTTGCTCAATGGTTTGAATGTGCTTATTCAATCGTTGATAAGGCGACATAATCTTCTCTTGTTGATTAACATATCAACAGACAGTCGCAAACTTCATGCCAACAGAAAAGACTTGTTTTCACACGGTAGAGAGTAGATTTTGGTTCAATATTGGTGGAAATCCACCAAGCTAGCGCATTTCAACCAGCGGAGTTTAAAAAGTAGAAAGATCAATGGAGAAATCAGAGTAGACGTTTAAAGCCTATTGATAGTGTCGGTTTATCATAAAAAGCGTTGAGACAACGATGAATCGTTGCCTCAATGAAAACGATTAACCTTTAGCCGCTAAGAAGATGCGACCTTGCTTTTTTTCAGCGAAAATTTCAGAACCAATATACCTAAAATTCCCGAAACGATGGAGCCCACCAAAATCCCTAAACGTTCATCTAAAAGCTGATTCACCCCTGTTTCTTGAAAGGCCAAGCTTCCAATAAATAAACTCATGGTGAAACCAATACCGCATAAGAATGAAACACCAAGCAAGTTAACCCAACTCGCACCCTCAGGTAATTTTGCAATTTTCAGTAACACACCTAATCCACACATCACCATGATGCCAACGGGCTTACCGACCACTAAACCTAAGAAAATGCCAAAAGGCACAGGATGCACCGCTTGTTCCATGGTTAAATGCAGGAAAGGAACGCCGGCATTCGCAAATGCGAAAATTGGCAGCACCACCATCGCAACCATACCATGCAGATCATGCTCTAGCGATTTGACTGGCGAACGCTCTGGATTCTTAGCATCGCGCATTGGAATAAACATAGCCAATAAAACACCCGCCAAGGTCGCATGAACCCCTGACTTTAAAAGTGCCGTCCACATGACTAATCCAACTAAGAGGTAAGGGGTTAAATCGTAAATACGACGTCGATTAAACGCGAATAAAACCATCATACAAGCAATCGCGGTAAATAAAGCAGTAAGCGATAAGTTTGCGGTATAGAACAATGCAATGATGATAATTGCACCGATATCATCAAAAATAGCCAGCGTTACCAAAAATACTTTTAGACTGGTAGGCACTCGGTTGCCAAGCAACATCAAAATGCCCAAAGCAAACGCGATGTCGGTTGCCGCTGGAATCGCCCAGCCTTGCAGAGCGATACTGCTGTCCCAGTTAATATAAGCATAGATAGCCGCTGGTGCGATCATTCCACCGATGGCGCCCAACCCCGGCATAACAATTTTGGACGCTTCGGATAACTCGCCTTCATAGAATTCACGCTTTAGCTCAAGACCAACCAATAAGAAAAAGAGCGCCATCAAACCATCGTTTATCCATAGCAAAAGAGGCTTCGCAATGGCAAAACTGCCCACCGAAATAGCAACAGGAACATCGATGAGTTGTTGATAAAAATTGTTCAAACCGGTATTCGATGCGATCAAAGCTAACACAGCAGCGAAAAGAAGAATAATCCCAGAAGCAGACTCTAATTGAAGAAAGCGCTTAAATTGATCAACAACGGTGTGCATGATGACTCCATCTAACTTTTAAACAGCCCATATATTACGTAAGCCAATCCCATTTGGCCATGAAAACCGCCAGTAACCTGTAACCAATGTTGTCCTAATGCCACTGAAGAGCTACCAATCAATAGACTGATGATTCCAATCCATAAAAGCTATCGACTGTTCTGGCGAAACCTTAGCCAATAAAGCAAAGAGTTGCTGCGCGACATACTCAGGCGTAAACAATTTATCTTTTGGCACTCGAGCTTGGAAGGGTTTTGACAGAGGAGTGTTGGTCGTTCCAGGGTGAAATGCAAGCAGCTTAACCTTTGGGTGACTGCGCGCCAATTCGATGGAAGCGGTTTTTAATCCCATGTTCAACGCAGCTTTCGATGAACGATAAGCATACCAACCGCCGCTGCGATTGTCTGAAATACTACCAATACGCGCGCTGAATACCGTAATCTTACATTCACTGGTTTTAGGGAGCACTGATTTTAATTGACTCAAGCAAAATAACGGCACAAACGCGTTGGCCCGCATTAGCGCCGAAAAGTACTTTTCGTTGATTGAACTCATCGACTTTTCTGGCATCGCAGTGTCTAAATGCAATAGACCATTGCAAATAAAGGCTTGGTCGCATTGCGATATGAGTTCGTGTTGCTCTTGAAAATGCTCGCTCAATGATTGCTCACTGTAATCGGTCTTAAGATAGGTAACGTTAGGATCTTGGATTAAGTCACTGGGTTCCTTTTGCGTTAGACCAATAATGCGATGGTATCGATTTGACCCTTTAACTTTAGCACTTTCAGACGGGTGAATTAAATGCTGAATGATTGCTTGCGCAATCGCACTTGAAGCGCCAATCACTAATGAAGCTCGCCTCTTGTTCGCACTCAACCGCGTTTCATCCTCCATTCTCACCCTCGCTTACTTTGAAACAATTCAATCGACAACTTGCCTAAAAAATTATCAGCACCTCTACAAGATGGAAGCCGATAACTGAGTAGGTTAGCCAACGGCGCATTTGAAAATAAAAGCCAGATTCATCTTCATTCGCCCAGCACTCTCCTCGCCAAACCAACCAGTAACCAGCGGCCAACCAAATCAGCGCAATGAATAAAGAAAGGTTGGCCAGCAATACCCCTACAATGGCATACAGGGCTATACCATTGGATAGAAAAAGCGCTCGCGTCATTCGCGGTCCACCAGATCCGCATTGCACGCGTCCCCAAAGGGTGCCCGCCATAAACGCCAGAATACCGCCACTGTAAGCGGTAAAAACAAAAGGAGGATAAAAGCCGAGCAGGCTAGCGCCACTCCATGAGTAAACGATGGCAATCACGAAAGGAATAAGGCCGCACCAGCCGAGCAGCTGGGTCACGCTTCTAATCATAAATCCCCCCGATGACTCAACATTCAAACAATATTTTTTTACCTAACAAAAATTTCAAAAAAATTTTCTTGTTGCCTTAACTTGTTGCCATAAACGACCTAACGGTTCGATCTGTTACAACACATCATAGCCTCTCGACAGCTACTCGGCCACGGGCTAACGCCTTGAAGCAAATATAAGACCATAATAACCAAACACCCCTTGCAACGAAATCCCACGCCCCAGTCATGTCGTCTTGGAATCGTTCATGTCATTTTAGAATCGTTCATGTCGTCTTGGAATCGTTCATGTCGTCTTGGAATCATTTGGTTTAAGGCCTTGCTCTGTTTTACGCATTTCAGCGTAAAACAGAGCAACAAGACGAATTGACATCACACCTTCCCTAATCGACGAAACTTTATGGCCAACACTCCCATACGCACCTTCTCCTCTCAGCTCCCTAAGCAGTGCAAAACGTTACGTCTCATTCTCGGAGACCAACTCAATGCTTCGCATTCGTGGTTTCGAAAAAAAGATGACGAAATTGTCTATCTCATCGCCGAAGTAAATGAAGAGCATCAATACGTTAAGCACCACGTTCAAAAAATTTGCGCCTTCTTTTTAGCGATGCACCAGTTTGCACAAGCGCTTGCGATCGCTGGGCATCAGGTTATCTATTTGACCCTCGATGAAACGAAAGAGTACGCTTCATTTGCAGAACTCATTGCCGCCTTAAACACCGCCCATGCCTTCAACAACTTCGAATACCAACAACCCGATGAGTACCGGCTCTCGGAGCAACTCTCACAGCTAGCCTCTGAATTCAAACACTCAAAGGTTTACTCCAGTGAACACTTTTATTTAACCCAAGAAGACATCAACGAAGAATTCAAACAGGGTGAGCATACGACCATGGAGTTTTTCTATCGACGTATGCGAAAACGCTTTGGCATATTGGTTGAGAACAATAAACCGATCGGTGGCCGTTGGAATTTTGATCAAAGCAATCGTAACAAACTAAAAGAAGCTGATCTTAAAGACATTCCCGAACCATTGTTGTTCGACAACGATGCATCCGATATTTTAGAACGCCTGCAAGCACACTCAGTGAATTATTTTGGAAAAGAATCTAGACAACTTATTTGGCCGGTAACTCGTCATCAAGCAAGACAATTACTCTCCTTTTTTTGCCAACATCAATTGATTCATTTTGGTCGCTTCCAAGATGCAATGACTCAAGCGACTGACTACGCTTGGAGCATTTATCATTCACGATTATCTTTTGCGTTAAACAGCAAAATACTATCGCCTAGAGAAGTGATTGAACGTGTTTTAGATCACTGGCAAGACAATCCATCGATTGATATCGCGCAAGTTGAAGGGTTCATTCGACAAATACTCGGTTGGAGAGAATACGTGCGAGGTATTTACTGGCGAAACATGCCTGAGTATGCAGAAAAAAATGCACTGCAAGCAAGTCATCCGCTTCCCGATTATTTTTGGAATGGCAAAACTCAGATGAATTGTTTGCGTCAATGCCTGACGCAATCACTCGACTACTCCTATGCCCATCATATTCAACGCTTGATGGTCATTGGCAACTTTTGTCTGCTATTTGGTATCGATCCGGATCAAGTGGACGAGTGGTATTTAGGCGTATACATCGATGCGATAGAGTGGGTTGAGATGCCCAACACTCGAGGTATGACGCAGTTTGCCGACAATGGCATTGTTGCGACAAAGCCTTACGCAGCCAGCAGCAACTACATCAATAAAATGAGTGATTATTGTAAGCATTGTTCTTACACTCAAAGCAAAAAAGTGGGCGACAAAGCATGCCCTTTGAACAGCGCCTATTGGCACTTTATTTATCGACATCGCGAGAAATTTCAATCAAATCCGAGAATGACGATGGTCTACCGAACTTGGCAAAAAATGGAGGATAAACAGCAGCAAGCCATCTTAGAGCAAGCGGATGGCTACATAGAAAACTTAAATCGATTGTAGTATAACCTAGTCGTTGATGAACACTCTGCTTGCTAGAAGATACCATAAAAACAGGGAGACAATATGAAGACCGGGAATGAACATGAGCTCATCTGTGCATCACTTCTTAACTGAGTTCAATCAACTGTTAACTGAGTTCAATCAACACCGGCGCTGGCTGGTATTAACCGGTGCTGGCATCAGTCTCTCTACCGGAATACCCACTTATCGCAACGATCAAGGTCAATGGATACGCAGTACCCCGATCAAGCATCATGAATTTATCCAGAATCCAACGATTCGTAAGCGCTACTGGGCGCGCAGCATTTTGGGTTGGCCGAGTGTTGCCAACGCAACGCCCAGCAACAGCCATATTGCGTTGGCAAAGCTCGAGCGTCAGCAACGGTTGACCGGACTAATCACTCAGAATGTCGACCGACTACATCAGCAAGCAGGACATCAACAGGTTATCGACCTGCATGGAAGGCTCGATCGCGTTCGTTGTCTGCAATGTTCTAGTTTCGAAAGCCGCGAGCAATTGCAACAAAGACTACTCACAAGAAACCCTTTCTTATTGCATATATCTGGATTGACCGCTCCCGACGGTGATGCATCCTTTCATGATCCGCAACTCGAAGAGTCAATCACCGAGCAGCTTCAACCGGTTCCCTGCTTAATCTGTGGCGGGACATTAATGCCCGATGTGGTGTTTTTTGGGGGTACGCTAGCAAAAGAAACCCATACCGCGGTTCAGCAACTCTTACAGCAAAGCCAAGGCGTCATGGTGGTGGGATCTTCTTTAATGGTTTACTCGGGTTATCGAATCTGCAAGCAAGCTTACCAAGAAGGCAAGCCTCTGCTTATCATTAACCGAGGAGTTACCCGAGCCGATGAGCTCGCGTCCCTTAAAATTAGCGGCGATTGTGAATACACACTACAACAACTCGTCGAAAACACATGTATAAATGACCCTCTTTAAAGTACCCGCTTTGCTTGAAATTACATGATTTTAAGCTAGTTTTTAATAATCACTTCTTAAAATTCGTGAGCATATGAGTTCAAATCATGATGCCGACAAAATTAATGCTCGCATCCGACACCGCTATCTAATAGCCCTGACACTTATTGCCGTTTTGATCAGTGCCACTGCTTTTGTTGCTCAGTACATGCTGTCGAGTTCCAAATTCGATGCGCAAATTATTAATCTTGCTGGCTCACAACGAATGCTCTCACAAAAAATCGCTCTGCATGCTAACAGCATTTTACGGGGGAGTTCCATTGCAGAAGTATCCAAAGCTCGACAAGAATTGCAAGCGACTGCCGAAAAGTTTTCAACAAATCATCAACAACTTGCGTATAAAGAATTCAGTCTTCGTCCGCAATTGCTATCAACGGCAATACTCGACTTATACTTTTCCGGCAATCCCAGCTTAGATCATCGAGTGACACAATACGTTGCTCATGCGCGACAACTCATTTCTCAAGCAACACCGACAAAAACTGACTGGCCCTATACAACAGAGCAAACCAACCAACTACTCAGAGACTTAGATAGTGTTGTGTCGGCATTTGAAGAAGAAGCTCGAGAGCGAATCAAGTTCACCAGTCATGTTGAGCTCGCCTTATGGATTTTCACCATGATCTTGCTCATGCTTGAAGTTATTTTTATCTTCAAGCCGCTAGAACGTAAAGTAACCGAGCTTTTCTTAAAAAGTGAAACCGCTAGAGTTCGCGCTCAGCAATTACAAGAAAAAGCAGAGTTGGCCAGCCAAGCAAAATCACAGTTTTTAGCCAATATGAGCCATGAGTTACGTACTCCCCTTAATGGCATACTAGGCATGATTGAGCTATCCGCCGAAGAAAAAGATGCGAAAGTGCGTTTCGATTATTTGACCAAGGCGAAAAACTCAGGTAAGCATTTACTCTCAATTATTAATGATGTTCTAGACATCTCAAAAATTGAAGCCGAACGTTTAACAATCGAACACTTTCCTTTTTCGATGACAAAACTCATTGATGATTGCTTGGCGCCAATAGCGGTTCTTTGTCAAAAGAAAGGATTAGCTTTTACCTACGACTTTGCAGAAGAAAACGCCTCCGTTAATCCAGAGTGGGTGCAAGGAGACCCTGTAAGAGTCAGTCAGGTGTTGCACAATTTGCTGAACAATGCCGTTAAATTTACCGAAACTGGTGGTATAGAGGTCTCTATTAAATTCGCAGATAATGAGGAGTCTTCACGTTACATAAACTTAAACGTTAATATCAAAGATACCGGCGTTGGGATCCCTGAAGAAAAACTAACGACTATCTTTGAAAAATTTACCCAAGCCGATGATTCAACGACTCGCCGGTTTGGAGGAACAGGCTTAGGCTTGAATATTTCTAAACAGCTGGTTGACTTGATGCAAGGAAAACTTGAAGTCACCAGTGAAATCGATGTAGGTACTGAGTTTTCACTTTCCATACCCTTGCAACTGGCCACAGAACCACCTCAAGCCGCTAGAGATGAATTCGATGAAGCGTTTACTGTTGCTATTGTTGATGATCTTAATAGTAGCCGACAGTATTTATCATTGGTTTTATCTCGCGCCAAGATCAATTATGTCGAGTTTAATTCAGGCATTGGTTTAATCGACTATCTCACTCAGACAAATAGTCACTTCGACCTTATTCTTATCGACTTGCATATGCCCGAACTCGATGGCCTTCAAACCGTTGAAATGTTAAAAGAACGAAAGCTAATTAACGATACACCATTAATAATGGTTTCCGCTGCATCTGACCAGCATCTATTTACGCAACAGCAACAGCAATGGTTCAGAGCTATTCTTACGAAGCCAATCAATGAGCCTCACTTGCTCTCTTTAATAAAAGAGTTGAGTCAAAGCGAGTTACCCAAGAGATCGTTAAATATTTTAATTGCAGAGGACAATAGTGTTTCTGCACTAATCGCAATCAAGATGGTGGAAAAACTAGGGCATAAAACAACATGGGTAAAAAATGGCGAAGAAGCGGTCGAGTACGTCAAGAAAGGTCAATTCGATTTAGTTTTAATGGATGTCAACATGCCCATTCTCGATGGACATCAGGCCAGTGAAAGGATAAGAAGTCAGCATAATAATATTCCAATCATCGCTTTGACAGCCAATGCATTTACTGAAGATATCTCTGCTTCAAAACAAGCTGGTATGACCGACCACATAACCAAACCGATTGTCTTTACAGAACTGCAAAGAGCCATACAGTCGGCAGTTGCTAAATGACCGCGCTATGAATTCTACAACTCTGAGTTTAAAAGCCATTGAATATCTTGCGCCTCGCTCAAAATATACTTACTAAGAAATTTTTCTAAATCTTGGTTGTTCGGAAAAGAGTAATACTTTCCCGATTCAATATTCGGTAAAACACGCTGAACATCTGCTTCTACTCTAATAAGTTCTAGACAGCCGAGAATGTCCTTAACGCCTTGACGATAAAGCCGTAACACATTAAACCAATAACTCTTTTGGTAATCGACTTTTTGCCGCGATATCTTAATAATGGGTCCGGCATCGATGTCAGAAGAATCAATGTAGTGCAAACTCGTCCCTATTTCTTCTTCTTCCTGTAGCATCGACCAAAAAGTGGCCATAACGCCTCGATAGCTAGGCAGTATGCCGGAGTGTAAGTTAATAATACCTTTATTAGAAAGACCTATTACCGACTCTTTTATAATCACTCCGTACCGAATAGAAATGACTAAATCGATCGCTAAGTCAGATAATTCTTCTATTCGGTTTGGGGCGTTAATATCATTAACGATTTGAACGGGCACCTTAAAATAGTCAGCAAGTTGCTCAAATGAAATGATCGATGAGCTCGAAGGTGTTGCTGATAAAAATAAATTCAGATCATCGAGACATCCTTGCTCAAGATATTTAAGTTGCCTCATCTCATGGTGTATGTTGAACGTCGTTGTGTTGCCGCCCACCCTTGATGATAACCAAATAGAAAGAGTATCGTTTTTTAGGGATGGTAGTAGCTGTCGCAAAGCAATAAGCGATGCAACGTCAGAGTTCGCTAATAGCAAAATATTCATGATTGATTAATCACTGGTAACCAGCATTGCAAATTATTCACTTCACCCTCCCAGTCAATCATAACCTTTCCCTGATTCTCCCAATAAGTAACGCCTTCGCCTTGATACAAGGACCCCGTTCCACTAGGTGTGAGTAATAAAACGCGCGATGAACCCTGTCGTTCCAATTTAATACTAGGTAAATCCGTGTCGTAATAACTCACGATAAAACGCCATGACGATTGACTCGGACACTTGAGAAGTAATCGCTTAGCATGATTGACTATTTCAAACTTAGCCCTAAGCGTTGCTAACCGTGACGTATAACTATCTAACAAACATTCTTTAACAGCTACTTCTTTGGAACAATCGTTACGTTGTTTCAACCATTGCTGTTGCTCACGTTTAAAAGTATCTAACCGCCCGCTTTGATGGCTATCAGTAGTGTCCTTTGTCCAAGTAGGACTGTTTTTTTGATGCAATTGTCGTAATATCCGTTGTTCGACTACGAGCATTTTATCATCGAGTTTCTTTAGTTCTGCGTCAGAGCAAATAAGTTCTTCAACAGCAAGTTTAAGCGCTCCTTTGCAGGTGTAAGAGGGGGCAAAGCCGCTGCCTTGAGTAGGATGGTGAGCAAGGTATATATTCGAGCTGAGAGAATCTTGATTCATACCATTCTCGCTCGTTCGCTTAGAGTCCTCTTCTCCACTTAAATCGAGGCTTTCTTTTGCAACGCTACCTTTTGCAACACTACCTTTTGCAACGCTACGCTCTGATTCTGTCGCTGCAACACCGCTTGTGCTTGAAGTATCTGGAGCTCGACAAGCAGCCAAACTGACTAAACACAAAATCATCATTAAACGTTTTTCTATTCGTTGCAATTTGAGTTTCCTTACTTAAGTTTTGAGCATAAACTCATAATTTTCAAACGTTGCTGTTTTTGGCAGCTGTATTTGGTAGCTTTCATTTCTAAACTTGTTAAAGCAGTCTAGTTTACGCCTACCTATAAATCTAACTCTAAGGCATTTAACTGTATACCCAATGACTACTCCAGCCGATCAACATAAATAAAATAACCAGCCAAATTATTTTTATCTTAAATCGGTTCAATGCAAACAATGCCATCAAAATCACTGGCCATTGCCAGACGTATTGTACACCGGTACTCCAAATAGGGTTGATCAAGGCAGCCACTAATAACCCAACTACGGCCGCATTCACCCCCGCCACCGCTGCGACAAAACCAGGTCGCTGCAACCAACGTTGCCAAAAGTCTCGAACCGCAAGCACAAGGAGAAAACCTGGTAAGAAAATCCCTAACGTTGCTAACGTTGCCCCAAGCAATGTCGCATTCGGATGCAGTTCACTGCCTAAATAAGTTGCTAAGGTAAACATGGGCCCCGGCACACCCTGAGCGGCAGCATACCCTGTTAGGAAGGTATTCGAGTCAATCACCAGTGTGTTTTGCAATAATGGTAGCACCACATGGCCACCACCAAACACTAAACTACCCACTTGAAAAAACTGGAAAAAAGAAGTGACCAGACCATGGCTGGTTAATTCAGGAACCAGAGAAAGGGTGATCGACACAACAAATAACACTAAGAATAAGGCTGACCACCACTTTCCATTGTTGGATGTTTTGATAACGTTATTCGTGTTGATAGAATCATTCGTCTTGATTGAATTCGCCGACAGTGACGAATCATGGTTGTTATCTTCCGAGGTTGACTGATTAGGGCCATTGCGTTCAGCAAATCGACGACCTGCACGCTGCACACTCCAATGGATGAACGCGGCAATTAAAATGACCAGCATCTGCATCATTAGAGACGGAAAACTTAGAATGAGTACGGCGGCTCCTAGCGTGATCAGAAATGTCGCCAAAGTGCGTGAAAAACTTTTTCCCATTTGCCAAATAGCATCGATCACCACAACCACGGCAAACAGCTTCAATCCGTCAATCAAGCCTAGTAAATGGATCGATTGCTCGAAGCGCGACTCCATCTGAGTTAAACCATACATTATGAGAAAAGATGGCAAGGTAAACCCAAGAAATGCAGCTATGGCTCCACCGATACCCGCTCGGTGAAGACCAAGCATGAACCCTACTTGGCTAGATCCTGGACCGGGAAGTAACTGAGAAAGAGCAATCATTTGGCCGTACTGGTCACTCGATAACCACTGTTTCTGTTCGACAAAATGCCGTCTGAAATAGCCTATGTGTGCGGCTGGCCCACCAAAGCTGAACCAGCCAAGACTAAAAAATTGAAGAAATACTTTCCAGCTATTCAGCATACTTTTCATAGAATGAGTCACTTCATTTAAGCCAAGGTTATTGGAGCAAAACAACCGAATAGCTTATTGAACCAATATATCAAAAATATGACAAGAGACATTTAGGATTAGGTGGCCAAGACCTTATCAACTATGTGCTCTTTCGCTGCAAGCTGTGATTTCTCCATATTAAAAACACGACAGGCAACACCCATAGCGTTAAAATCACCGCCGTGATCATTCCTCCAACCATAGGCGCAGCCAGTCGGCTCATTACTTCTGAGCCAGTTCCCGTACCTAACAAAATGGGAATCAAGCCCAAAATTGTCGCACCAGCAGTCATCAATACGGGGCGAACTCTCATAACCGCAGCATCGATTACGAGGTCTCTAAGTTCGTTAAGCGATATTGACGTCTGTGCATTGGTTAATGCTTGATGATAATTCTGATTGAGGTAAACCAGCATGATGACACCGGTTTCTACCGCAACTCCTGCAAGCGCAATAAAGCCTACGCCCGTGGCAACAGAAAAGTTGTATTGCAATAAATACATGAGCCAAACACTTCCAACCAGCGCGAGCGGTAACGTGGCCATTAGAATCATCACTTCGGTCATTCGGCCAAAACTTAAATATAAAAGAACAATGATGATCACCAACGTTAAAGGAACCACATAACTTAGCTTTTCTTTTGCTCGTAACATGTATTCGTACTGTCCGGCCCACTGTAAGCTGTATCCGGGCGGTAATTGAATTTTTTCACTTAAGATTGTCTGACCTTGCTCGACGTAATGCCCAATATCAATATTTTCAATATCAACAAACACCCAGCCATTGATTCGCGCATTTTCACTTTTAATTCCGGCCGGTCCGTTACTGAGTTTTATGTTAGCTACGTCGCCCAAACTGATCCTTAGTCCATTAGGCGTTACGATGGGGAGTAGTTTTAATTGCTCAGGCGAATTGCGATAATCTTGAGGGTAACGAATACTTACGGGATAACGCTCAAGTCCTTCGACTGTTTGCGTGACATTGGTTCCTCCTACAGCCGTCGTGATGACCTGTTGAACATCGCTAATATTCAAGCCATAACGAGCTGCTTTAGCGCGGTCAATATCGATATTCAAATACCGTCCACCCGCGACTCGTTCAGAATAGACCGAGAGTGTCCCAGGAACTTGTTCGAGTACTTTCTCTATCTGCTCTCCAATTTTTTGTATCTGCGTGAGATCCGGCCCAGCGACTTTAATACCTATCGGTGTTTTCACTCCTGTGGCCAGCATATCTATTCGCGTTTTAATCGGCATAACCCAAGCATTTGAAAGCCCTGGAATATTAACCGTCGCATTCAACTGATCAATAATATCTTGAGTGGTTACTCCCGGACGCCATTGCTCGGGTGGCTTTAATTGAATAAAGGTTTCAATCATTGTTAAAGGCGCAGGATCCGTCGCAGTTTCAGCTCGACCAACTTTACCAAATACATTTTTCACTTCAGGAATTTGGCGTATCATTTTATCCGTTTGTTGTAGTATTTCGCGCGCTTTACCAATAGAAACACCAGGGTAAGTGGTTGGCATATACATGATGTCGCCTTCATCCAAAGGCGGCATAAATTCACTGCCGATTTTACTTAATGGCCAAATCGTTGCGAGCATAACCAAAAAGCAAACCATTAACGTTAACTTAGGTCGATATAAAAATACTTTTAACAAGGGCTTATAGACACTTTGCAATCCTCGGTTAATCGGATTTTCTTGCTCCGATTTAATTTTTCCCCGAATAAAATACCCCATTAACACCGGCACCAGAGTAATTGCAAGAATTGCAGCGGCACCCATTGCATAGGTTTTAGTAAAGGCTAGCGGAGAAAACATTCGCCCCTCTTGTGCCTCTAAAGTGAATACCGGTAAAAAACTGACCGTGATAATTAATAGGCTAAAGAACAAAGCCGGTCCAACTTCACTGGCGGATCTAAACACAATGTCCCATCGATTTTGTTGATTGATGGGCTCTCGCTCAATGTGTTTATGCATGTTTTCTATCATCACAATCGCGCCATCGATCATTGCCCCTATGGCGATTGCTATTCCACCCAGTGACATAATATTTGCATTCAGACCCTGCCAATACATCACAATAAAAGCGATCAGTATGCCAACTGGAATACTAATGATGGCGACCATAGAAGAACGAACATGGAAAAGGAAAACGATACAAATAGCCGCAACCATTAAGAACTCTTCTAATAGCTTTTGCCATAAATTATCAACGGCACGAGTTATCAGATCACTTCGGTCATAAACAGGCACAACTTCTACACCATCTGGTAAACCGGCTTTCACTTGTTCTAATTTTGCTTTGATGCCCTCAATGGTCTTTTGCGCATTTTCGCCAAAACGCATCACAACAATGCCACCAACCACTTCCCCTTCGCCATTCAGCTCAGCAATACCACGACGCATCTGCGGACCCAAGGAAATATCAGCGACGTCTCCGAGTAATAATGGCGTTCCCTGTTGATTGACTCCCAGTGGAATAGCAAAAAGGTCATCCACTGATTGCAAATAGCCTGTGACACTGACCATATACTCAGCTTCGGCCATCTCTATAACCGAGGCTCCTACTTCTTGATTACCACGTTGAATGGCTGTTTGAATTAGGCTGAGCGGGATACCATAAGCTCTTAGTTTATCGGGGTCGACTCGAACTTGATATTGGCGAACCATTCCACCCAAGGTTGCAACTTCCGACACACCCGAAACCGTTTGCAACTCATACTTTAAAAACCAGTCTTGTATACTGCGTAATTGACTCAAATCATGCTGACCGGTTTGATCTTGTAGCGCATAAACATAAACCCAACCAACGCCCGTAGCGTCGGGTCCCAATTGCGCTTTTGCTCCCTCAGGAAGGTTAGGAGCAACTTGACTTAAATATTCTAGAACTCGAGAGCGAGCCCAATAAAGGTCAGTGTCATCATCAAAAATAACGTACACGAATGAGTCACCAAAAAAGGAAAAGCCTCGTACCGTTTGTGCACCGGGTACCGACAACATGGCGCTGGTGAGAGGATAAGTCACTTGATCTTCAACGACTTGAGGCGCTTGTCCTGGGTAGGAAGTCTTGATGATCACTTGTACATCGGACAGGTCAGGAATTGCATCCACTGGGGTTTGCTTCACCGAAAAGATACCTAAACCACAAATGATCAAGGTGGCAAGCAACACCAAAAAGCGGTTCTTCAAAGACCATTGAATAACCTTAATGATCATGATCAGTCTCCCCCACCATCGATGAACCATCTTGGCTTTGATCGGTGCTACTCAATTTATCCCCAGCCACAATCCCTTCCATAGCCACGATCACAAAGTCATCACGAACTTCGAAAGTAAATCGCACAGAGTCTCCGGCGCGGTAATCGTCAATATTAATGGACTCGTCAAGTTTAAACGTCATGGTCGTTGCCGGACGATTCCATTTTTCGATAGCGGAACGATGAATGAGCATTGCTCGGCTACTTTTTTCTATCGATTGAATTTCACCGGTCACCGTCGCCGAGGGATAATCGTTCGAATGACTCTCTGTTGACGACTCACCGTCCATAATATGAATGTCAGTGATTAGGTAACTCTGCTCTCCCTGCACGGCTCGTTCAGAAAGTTGCGCGTGAATGATTTTTCCCGCGCTGAGTAGTGAAAAGTCCACCGCATTATCAACTTCAAAGTTCATCGTCATCGCCGGCCAGTCCCACTCATCGATGCTTGGGTGACTTGCCTTAACCGTTCTGCTCTGATCATCGACTTCTATCAACGTAATTTCGGTCCAAACCGAACTGGGTTTTTGGCTATAAGGAGCTTGTCGCATAAAATCGGAGCTTTTACTGGATTCCGAATCAATGAGAAATTGAGCCGACGTAATCACTGTGTCGTCTAGTTCAACCCCTTCTAAAATTTCAAAAAACTCGCGGTTGCTACTACCAAGTTTCACGGCGACCGATTTAAATACACCAGGCTCAAGTTCAACAACTATGCGATCTTGCACCCCAGTTCTGATCACCGCTTCTCGAGGCACCGTTAAGACCGGCTGTGACTGAGTTGAGTGAATTTGAATTTGAGCGAACATATTCGGTTTTAATGCCTGATCATCATTGCTGAACTCCAATCGCAGGCGCAATGTTCTTGTTGTTGCATCGAGGGTAGGATAAATATAGTCGACTCGGCCCTGCCATTGTCGACCGGGAATGGAGTCCAACGTCATGGTGACAGGTTCTCCAACGTTAACCTGGCTGGCCTGACGTTCAAATAACTCGGCTTCAACCCATACTCGTGACAAATCACCGATAGACATCAGCGTGTTACCTGGCTGCACAAAAAAACCTTCGCGAATTCTCAAATTATCGACAACGCCATCTTGGGGCGCATAAAAAATTACTTTCTGCATCACTTCTTGGTTGCGTTTAATCGATGCAATGGTTTTGTCGTCGAGTTGTAAGGCCTTTAATCGCTCCATTGCGGCTTGAACCAAGCGCTGATTATTTCTCTGTAAAGCAATTAAGAGTTCTTCTTGCGCATTAACCAGTTCCGGAGAGTAAAGAGAGTAAAGTGGCTGCCCTTTGGTTACTGGATCGCCTTCAGCATTCACCATCAACTGCTCCACCCAACCCGCAACTCGAGGATGAATGTGAACCAATCGTTTTTGATCATATTGAATGTACCCGACGCTGCGTAAATCTTGTGTCAGTTGACGCAATTGTGCTGTACCTCGTCGAACGCCAAGGTTGTTCACCACTTGGGGATCAATCGCGACCATCCCTGCGCTCTTTTGCCCTTGCGGCTCTTCATATACAGGCACAAGGTCCATGCCCATCGGCGATTTTCCAGGTTGATCGCGACGATAATTCGGATCCATAGGCGCAACCCAATACAATGGCTCTTTCGACTGCTCAGACTGAGTACCCTTCGACAAGACCCAAGTATTCAAAGTCATAGTGACAAGGGCGCCAATGAGCATGCTGGCAACCACGAGAAAAACGGTTCCTTTGTTAGGTTTAGCGTTACTCATTGTTCATCTCCAATGTTTGAAACTTTACGGTTGTTACTTGTATTTGATTGCTCTTGACGCACTTGATAATTCGAGACGAAATAATTCCATTGCGCTTGATACTTTAGTTGTTCAACCTCGAGATCGAGTTGTTGCAGTCTTAATTTAAGCCATTGAGCTTGCGCGGCTAGGGCGTCAGAAAAACTACCATCATCATTGGTGTAGGCGGTTAAAGCCGCTTCAGCATGTTGCTCAGCTTGCGTTAACAGCGTTTTTTGAAAGTGATCTTGACGCTGCTCATTCCACTGATAGTTTTCAGCCACCACCAGAGCCTCAGAGAGCATGGTTTTAATCAAGTCTCGCACTTGGTATTTAGTCGATTGAACTTGATAGCGCGCCGATTCCACCACTTGATCGGTTTGTGAGCGATTAAAAATCGGTAAATCAAAACGAACACCGACGGAAAAAAAATCATCTCTTGGCATGCCATTTAAATCGTCTTGCCGATGTCCATAACTGGCACTGACTTTCCATTGTGGTTGGTGAGCTTGTTCAGCAATATGAGATTGCGTTTTATAGATTTCACTTTGCTGGTGCATCTGTTGAACTTTCGGATGTTGATTCAATAAAGGCAACAACAGCGGAGTCATTTCATTTGAAGGAAGGCCGATTAATTCTTGCTGTATAATATTAATACTGGGCTTTTGCTTATGAAGGTCAAAAGAAACATTCGCTAAATCATCGTCTCCCATCCAAGCCTTCAATGCCTTCACAATACTTTGTTCTCGTTGTTTCAAACGCAGTAAATCGTCATCGAGCCGAGACAGCTCCAATTGCGACTGCAGAACATTACTCTGTCGAGCGCTCCCTATGGCACTTGCATACCGAGCATTGACAATTTGTAAGGCCTGAGCGTACAGCGCCTTGGTTTTTTCAACAATTAGGAGCTGTTGTCGTACACGATATAGTTCGAACCACAAAGAGCTGACTGCTAGCTTTACTTCTGCCCGATAGTTCAGTAGAGACATTTCTGACTGAACAATTTTCTGTCGCCACACTTGTTGCTGCAGCTCGACCGTATCACCTCGATTTAACGGTTGAACAATTCCCAATTGAACTTGCGTCATTGGTTCTTGGGCAAAGCTAAAGGAGTCTATAGGCAAATTGGCCAACTGCAGTGAAATTTCAGGGTTGGGCAAACGATCACTGGCTAGCTCAGCGGCACGATACGCACTTTGATCTGCCTGTAAGGACTTCACTTTCGGCGCCACCAACAAAGCTCGATCAACAGCTTCAGCTAACGAGTCGATCGATTCTGAATTGGGTGCCGAAAATGATTCATTGCATAGCGCAACAATCGCTAGTGCATAGAACATGGATTTCATAGGTAAAGCCTTCTTTACTAATTTTTAATAACAGTCATTTGGGACACGTTAATGCGACCGAGATTGATTTAAAAATCAGATGAGAAAACGACAGTGATTGAGATAGATCTTGGGAGGGGAAAAAAGTCTTACGGCGATAAATTCAGCGTGAGCGATAAAGACCGAAGTTTCAGGCTTCGCACTTTCCAAAGCCGCGTGTTCCACATACTTTACTTTCGATTGATCTTTCACCAGCGAAACAAAGTCATTCACCTTGCAGCTTTCACAATCCAACGCGAGAGATGAGTCGTCACAACACTGGTGCGACGATGATGACTCGTTAGTAACGATAGGATCGGCGTTTGACGTCAAAGAATGTGAGTGTGAATCGATATGCCGGGAGTGAAGCATCGAACTCTTGCTACCGACGACTGAAGTTTCTTCAGTAGAGTGATGCTTATTGCTCGTTACATTTTGGTGATGTTGAGAGTTATTTGAAACCGGGGTCATGACTATTGCCATCGAAGCAGCACAACTTTGCCCTACCACCATGGCCAATAAAGCCAGTAGCATTATCAAGTGTATAGGGTTGCTGTTTTTCGAGACCAATCGCTGTTCCTCAACGTTTCAGACGCTAATTTAAACCCTTGAGCAGGTCTAGAGTCAAGTATTAGCCTAAGTTTAGCCGGAATACTTAGCAGATTCCACAATGGTTACAGACTCATTTGCCTCACTCCACTCGATAACCGCTTCACCGCTACGAAGCTGACTTTTTACTTGATTAATCCACTCAGACATCTGCGTAGACTCCATCTGATAATCTTCTAGTTTCGAGAGCACATACTCTCGAATTACATTATCTAGCGTGTCCGGATCTAATTCTTGCCAAGGAATGATCATTAACTCACCTTTGTTGCTAACACATGAATGTATCGACCAAGCCACTTAAAGGGCTCTTGCTGACTATACTGCAATTCTCGTTCAATGACCTGCTCGGGAAAAAGCAAACCACCACGTTTTTGGGTCGCGTAGTCAGAGAATACTCGAATACCAGAAACCTTCTCGATAGAAAAATGATGTTGCTCCAGCCACTCAGCAATTTGCGTCCATGTAGGAGCGGTATTCGGGGTTAAACTGCCTTGATCACTCTTTCGCTCAGACTGGTGGTCGAGATGATGAAAGTTGCCGCAGATTAAGTTTCTAAAATCTCTCCCGACGGTATTGTAAAAACACAGTGATAGATAACCACCTTCAACCAATTTACTCGCAATGGTCGGAATCAACCGCTCGGGTTGTTCAAGCCACTCAATCACCGCATGACAAAGAATCAGGTCGACCGGTTGCTGGAGGCTAGGTAAGAACTCTTGGTAAGGTTGATTGGACCATTCAATCTGAAACGGCAAAGTACTGTTGGTATTTTCCGAGTTAAGATTAGTGAGATCGTTAGATTTAAACTGAGAATCTATTTTTAACGGAGAGCCTGGTTTAAACTGAGCGTCTGGATTAAATTGCCGTTGCGCCTGCAGCATCATTTCTTTAGAGAGATCATTGTACCAAACCTGATGACCCTCTCGTGCGAATCGACGACAAAAATCGCCAAAGCCAGCGCCTATATCGGCGACTCGTCGTGGTTGTTGGAGCCACTTTTCGAGCAACGTTAAGTCTTGTTGAATGACCCGTCGACGCAGCTCACCCTTGTGAGTGGAATGTACTTTATTGAAAAAGTGTTGCGCGATATCGTCGAAATTTCTGTCCATCAGGAGCAACGTCAAGTTAACTAGAATAGGGCCTAATTATACCCTTAACTAAGAAGAAAAGGTTAGCGTTGACGAGATTGTACCTTGACTAATGCCCAACGCTGTAACGCTTGTACTAACGCATCTTGTTGAATCGGCTTAGTCAAATAATCATCCATTCCGCTGGCAATGCATTTCTCCCTATCGCCTTTCATGGCATTCGCCGTTAATGCCACAATGGGAATATCTTTGACTTCTCGACCAGCTTCGCCAGCTCTGATTTTACGCGTTGCCTCATAGCCATCAATCTGTGGCATTTGACAATCCATTAAAACCAAATCGAAGGCGTTTCGAGAGTGTAAAGTATCGAGAACCTCTTGACCGTCTTGCGCTAATGAAGCCTGAATACCATGCTTTTTTAACAGCGTAAGAATGAGTACTTGATTGACTTTGTTATCTTCCGCGACCAAGACCTTTAATCCGGCTATCGAGTTGGCTTCATCGCTGGTGATTCGCTCGCGATCACGGCTCCCTACAATCGACTGACTCTTCAGCGGCGTAGTTATTTTTAGTAATTCACCGAACATCGCCCATAAATCAGGAGGGGTCACAGGTTTTGCAAAAACATAATCAAAATTATTGTTATCGACAAAGTGATTGTCACCTCTGGTCGCGAGAGAAGTCATGACCACCCAAGAAGGTTGTGGTGCCGTCTTTTCAATTTGCTCACCCTTAACCAATTCAGTCACATCAATATCGGGTAACGATTGATTAACGATCACGATGTCGACTGCTGAATTTGCTAACTGCCGTATCACTTGCTCCCCGGAGCTTACAGCCGAAACCTTCGCGCCCCAGCGTTTGAGCTGTTCAGCGGTTGCATCGAGTAAACGTTTGTTTGGGTCAACCAGTAAAATAGAGGTATTTCTTAAGTCCACACCAAGTGATAACTGGTCGTCGTTGCCTTTTGCTTCTAACTTCAGCTCCACAGTAAAGCTAGACCCTTCACCAAAGCGACTCTTCAACTCCACTTTGCCTTGCATCAACTCGACCAGTTGTTTGACTATGGCCAGCCCCAAACCTGTACCACCATAAACTCGCGTGGTTGAGGTGTCGGCCTGCGTAAAACTTGAAAACAATGACCGTTGCTTTTCTTCGGCGATACCAATGCCGGTATCAGAAACTTCAAAAGACAACAGGCCATGTCCATTTTTGCGTTCGCTACTCGCATATAAAACGACTTCGCCTTGTTCCGTAAATTTAATAGCATTGCTGATCAAATTATTTACAACCTGACGAATTCTTCCAGGGTCGCCATATAAGCGACGCAGGTGGCAATCTTTCACATCAAGTATCAATTCAATGTTTTTATTCTGAGCTTGATAACCATAAGACTCGACAATTTCAGAGAGCAGCGAGATAACGTCAAACTCGATGTTTTCTAGTATCAGTTTTCCAGATTCAATTTTTGAAAAATCGAGAATATCATTAATGATCGCCAATAGTGATTGAGCGCTCGACATACCGAGTGATGCGTAGTGACGTTGCTTCTCAGTCAGCCCCTGATTCATAAGCAATTCAAACATGCCCATGATACCGTTCATTGGCGTGCGAATTTCGTGACTCATACTGGCTAAGAACTCACTTTTAATGCGATTATTGTCTTCCGCCTGTGCTTGGGCGCGTATCAACTCTTCTTTGGCTCGGTCTCGTACTATGGCCAATGAGATCAAATCACCAATATCTTTCAAGAGGTTCAACCGAATTTCAGAACGCGAAGGGTTGATGTCAGTGTACAAAAACATAACACCTAGCAATCCTTCTTTTTGGCTTTCAATCAGCGGAACTATGTAATGTCCATGAGGTTTCATATCGTCCCAACGATGTTCGTGACGATGATCCGTCTCACAATTATCACTTATTAATATTTCTCCACTTTCCGCCGCTCTGCCACATAAACAATCGCCTAACTTAACAGTCTCTTCGTCAGCTAGAAATTGTTCAGAAAATTCACCTTGATAATGACAAAGCTTAAGACATTGCGACTCATTGTCATAACGAAAAATTCCGCCCTTGGTTTGAACATTTAAACCTTCGATTGAGAAAATAATATTCAAGGTCTTTTCTAAGCGCTCGTCTAAAGTTCCCGATTCGTTGAGCACGCTGGTGATTTGAAACTTAGCGTCGGTGGCTTCATAGATTTCTCGCCTGACTTCTTCGTGCATTCGCTGTTCAGTTATATCTTGAACTATGCCAAAGACTTTGGAGACTCTATTATTTTCATCTAACAGTATGTCACCAATCGCATGAACCCAACGCACTTCACTGTCTGACTGCCTCTTTATTCGATAACTGAAATCAAATTTTTTCCGCTTTTTAAAGAAGTCAAATTTAATGTAATCCAACAGCTTCTCTCTATCTTCTGATACTACCAAGTCTAACCAACTACTCGTCGTTTTTATGTATGTCTTATTGATACCAAAAATTAAATTCAACTCATCTGAGCTTTCCCAGGTGTTTGTTTGAACATTTAGCGAGTAATGGCCTATTCTTGCGAGTTTCTGCGCACTTTTTAATAATTGAGCTTGTTCGCTTAAGCGCTCTTTGGAGCGTCTCAATTCAGTAATATCCGTTCGAATGGCAATGTAAGACTCCGGCTTTTTATTCAACCCGAGTACGGGATAGATAGTCGTATCTACCCAGTAGAGTTCACCGTCTTTACGACGATTGCATATTTCTGCCCGCCAAACATTCCCTCTGGCAATTTGTCGATACATATTGATAAAAAATTCGGTCGGATGATAGCCAGAATTGAGTAACCGATGATTCTCGCCAATCAACTCTTCCGTTTGGTAGCCGCTGATAGTCGAAAATTTATCATTCGCAAAGATTATATTTCCTTTAACATCAGTAATGGCGACAATGGCATGTGAATCTAAAGCATTACGGATTTGTTTCGCTTGTTCAAAGGCGCGTTGCTCTCTAATTAAACTTGCATCCAACTCCTGCTTCGAACGTTCACGTTGTTTTAATAAAAAATTAAATTGATCAGCAACTTTTCGTAACTCCGCGACATCAAAAATGGCATGAAGTTCTTTATCATCGCCCTTTCCAACTAACTCTACCCACTCGGCAAAGGCCAGTAAGGGTTTGTTTAACCGCGCCACCACTAACTTAGCGATTAAAAAAATTGCGATGACCGAGAATACGGAAACACCCAGATAAAACAGCAATAACTCACGTTTTGAATTGATAATATTCTGATAGTCAAAAATTGACACAAAGACAAAGTTTTCACGACCGAACTCGACTTCCGTCGCTGCAATCGCTTTTTTATTAACAATATCGAATGCGGTGCTTGATGAATTAACCGCATTTTGAACAAATGACCTATATTCATCAAGGCTTAATGATTGCTCACCAAAAAAATGGTTGTCTTGAAAAAGTACACGTACCTTATCGCTAAAACTGTTTGCTTCTCGATTGGCTAAGAACTTTAGGTTGGCCAGATTGTAAACTAAGGCAATTCGACTGGTTTCCTGCTCATCCATTACTGCCGAGACCAAAACAATTTCATTGCGTGATTTATTCACGGACCAAAATTTTACTGGACTGATCGCAAAAAACGCTTCTGACGAGATGGCCGCGCTACCGGCACGTCGATACAGCGTTGTGACTTTACCGTCAGACTCTAGATACGCCCCGAGTAGAGTTTCATCTTTTTCTGAAGCAAATTTCACTAAGTGCGATAAGTTATATTCGCTACTCAAGTTATGAGCGTTTAAAACAAAATCATCACGTAACTCATCGTTAATTTGTTCTGACAATAATTCCTGATCAATAATCCATTGTTCTAAATACTTTAATTCCGTACGATGGGCCGATAAATATTCCTGGTTCACCTCAGCGTCGATCGCTTGAGAAAAACCATAGAATGCAAAACTCAATGTCAGCAAACTTGGAAAGATGGCAAAAACACACAACCAAAGCATCAACTTTTTCGAGAAAGATGGCAGCGATTTGTGAGGTTTAATTGCTGAGTTCATTTACTGATGGTGGCTCCAATAACTTAGTTTTTCTTGCAACTTATCGATAGACAAAGGTTTACTTAAGTAGTCATCCATCCCCGATGCTAAACACTTCTCTCGATCACCCTTTAAGGCGTTTGCCGTTAACGCAATAATCGGAATGCCTCGTTTACTGACTAATGTTTCATCGGTACGAATCGCTCGAGTAGCTTCGTACCCGTCCATTATTGGCATCTGACAGTCCATTAACACCACTGAGTAATCATTCTCGCTACGCAGCTTGACTAATGCCTCTTCGCCGTTGTTGGCAATGTCGACTTTAATTCCGAGTTTCTTAAGCATCGCTTTAGCGACGGTTTGATTGACTCTGTTATCTTCAACCAACAGTATTCTATTCAAACCTAAATCAGGGTAACTTTGTATGGCTTGCTCCGTTGAATCAGAAGTATTTAATTGAGACAGAAGCGCAGAGTAAAGATCACTCGGCTTCGCCGGTATAAATAGCTTTTTAGTCGGTATATCCTTTGGTAATAAACTAAAGGTCACTTCGCTGCTGATCTTTTGCAAAAGCACCATTCTTTGAATGAAATCTTGATTCTCTCTCGTCCAACTTTCGATCGCTTCTTTTTCCGTAAGATAGGTAAATTCATCAATGATAAACGATAGAGACTGAGAAATATTAAGTCCTTTTTTCCATTGATGAGTCACGCATCCAAGAGTCGCTAAACTATCAACCATAACCTTTTTAGCTTCGAGTGATTTCATCGCAATTACAATATTCGTCCCCGCCAGGTCCTTATAAGAATCGGTAATCACGTCGCCGTATCCAAATAATTCGACTTCGAAAATAAAACTGCTGCCATTGCCAACTTCACTACTGACCGAAATATCGCCCCCCATCAATTGACACAATCGTTTGACAATGGCTAAACCCAGTCCTGAACCGCCGTATTGTCTCGTCGTCGACGCATCGGCCTGCGTAAAGGCTTCAAATAAATCACTTTGCTTTTCTTTTGGTATTCCGATTCCCGTATCGGTTACTCGACATTCAAGTCGCCGTCTTGACGCAGGACCAATTTCAGTCATCTCAACTCGAATACTGCCACGGTTCGTAAATTTAATCGCATTGCCAATTAAGTTATTGAGTATCTGTCGCAGCCTGGCGGGATCACTGGTGACTCGCTTATGTTCTAATGTGTGAGTATCTAAAATTAGCTCTATGTTTTTTTCTTCGGCTTTTAGCGCAAAGGATTCCATCACTGAACCAAGAAACTCTAAAAGATCGAATTCCACTTGCTCAATATCAAGCTTTCCAGCTTCTATTTTTGAAAAATCAAGAATGTCATTAATCACCATCAGTAACGTTTCGGCTGAGTTATAGGCCAGTTTCACCTGATGAGCTTGCGAAACACCCATTTTTTGCTGCTTCAATAAACTCAACATTCCGAGCACGCCGTTCATTGGCGTTCTAATTTCGTGACTCATGCTGGCGAGAAATTCACTTTTCGCTAATGCTGCTTTTTCCGCGACTTCTTTTGCCTGAATTAAGTTTTTCTCTGTTCGTTTACGTTGTTCCGTCGCAAAAACACCACCGGTTAGCGTGCCGATTGAAATTAAAAAACTTTCTTCACTTTGGCTCCAATACTTAATTTCGTTGGTAGCTTCAGCGCACACCACACCAACAATGCCATCACCACCCGGAATAATAGCGTCAAGCAGAGAGTAAGTATTTAGGGGCTCGAGGTAGCTGTCACCAAACTCTTCTGTATCAGGATGCTTTTTGGCATCGGGAGCAGAAATATGGGAGCGCCGCAAAATAGCTGCGAAATACTTGGGGTAATCCTTTTGCTTGAGCACGGTTCCTTCAGACACAGAGTCCGTGCTTGATGAATAGAGTCCAATGTTTCTTAGTTCAGAGTAATCTTGATTGAACAACCAGATACTGCAACGCTCTATTTCTAACGTTTGGCATACCGTTTTCATTATTTGTGTTTTTGCTTGTTCTAAATTGCCCCCCAACACCTCTCTCTCAACGGTCAATTCGGCAATCGCCTGATTTAGACGAGCCACTTTCTGCCCTTCCACTTCGGAACGTTTGCGCTGATCGATATCTTGAAATGAGCCAAATAGTCGCACGCATTCGCCGTCTTTAAATTCAGCGTCACCTTTGGCCATTACCCAGATTTCTTTTCCCTTGGCCGTGATCAGTTGCAGCTCAGCTTCGTAGGGCTCACCGAACTGAATGCATCGTTCAACCAGACTGGATATTTTCTCGCGACTTTCGCCCTCTTTGTAGAAGTTAATCGCGGTGTCCAGTTTTGGTTGATAATCTTCAGGTACTTCATGAATAATTTTGGTCATATTCGACCAATAGACTTGGCTGGTTAAAAGGTTGACTTCCCAAGCTCCGATTCGCGCTAAGCTACTCATATTTTCTAGCGTTTTCTGTTGCTCATCGAGTAAACGTTTATTCTCTTTCTCTATGGTGATATCGATTTCAAATGCCATAAAGCCGGTGATCTCACCAGCCTCATTTTTTAACGGAGAACATTGTACTCTCACCCAATAAGGAGTGCCGTCTTTATGGTAGTTTAAAAGCTCTTCATCAAAGCCCTCGCCGCCTTTCAGCTTCTTAGCAATTTTCGAGGTAACGGCATGATTCGTTTTTTCTCCTTGTAAAAAGTCCTTCGGCTTCTTTCCTTTAATTTCTGCTAACGAATAGCCCGATATTTTTTCAAAAGCTTGATTGCACCACTCTATGTGTTCCTGAACATCGGTAATTAACACTCCATTGCTGGTTTGCGCTGCGATTTTCGACAGTCGTTTTAACTCTCTATCTTTGCCAACTCTTTCGGTAATATCGACCGCTGCCGCATAAATTTTTCCGGTCGTCTGCTCCTTAGAAGCCGACCAGCGCAAATATTTTAGCTCTCCATTTTTTGCAATGTAGCGATTCACAAAGTCTTCTATTTTTTCGTTCTCTAACAGCTTTGAAAATGCTTCTTGCGTTGCCTCTCTATCCTCTTCATGCACCCAATCCAGAAATGGCCTAGATAACAATTCTTTTTGAGAATATCCCAACACCACTTCAAGAACCGGATTTATTTTCTCGAAATAGCCTTGATCATTCGCAATACAATTAATAATTAGACTGGTGTTAAAAAAGGTCTCGATCTCTAGAATAGACGCCTTTAGGGCTTGCTCTGTTTCTTTGCGATCGGTAATGTCTATGTGCGTGCCAATCATTCGTTTTGGTGAACCGTCGTCTTGCCACTCAACCACTCGACCGGTATCGAGAACCCATACCCAACGGCCACTTTTATGACGCATTCTAGCTTCGCACTCATAGCGTTCGACTTTACCACGCCAATGGAGATTCAATCGCTCTTCAGATATTTGGCGATCGTCGGGATGGACGAGGTTAATCCAGGTTTGTATGGAAATAGGTCTCAGCTCTTCAAGTCGATACCCTACTATTTCAGCCCACCGCTCATTAAAGGTGACGTCTCCGGTTTGCACCTGCCAATCCCAAATACCAACCGCGGTTGACTCCATCACCAAGGCTAACTCATCAGCATTGGCCCGCAATACCTTTTCATAAATTCGACGATAAGAGAGATCTTCTAGAATCGACCAGACCAATGCTTTTCCAGAGACATCGTCAAAACGCACGCCACTCATTTCAACGGGAACCAAGCTGGCATCTTTACGAATGAGCTCTTTTTCGTAAGGACCGAAAGAGCCATTTTCATCCAGCTTCTTTGCTTGCAGTAAATCCTGCACTTGGTATTTTTCGGGAGTAAGCGTTGCAATATTCTGGTCGACAATTTCCTCCTGCGAATAGCCCAGTGGCTTTGCAAACGCTTTGTTGCATTCGATGACTCGACTATTGGTGTGATCAACCAGCGCCATACCTAATGGCGATAAATCAAATAGCACTTGTAAGCGAGCTTCACTCGCAAGGTGTCGACGATAGAAAGAAAGTGCGCTGACGATTCCCAACCAAATAATCGCAGCTAATGAAAAGATGACCCATTGCATTTGATGGAGATCGTTTATGGCACCTTGCCACCCTTGCTGCGGCACTCCGTACATTTTCCAAACTTGGCCAGGTAGCACAATTTCAAAGCTGACCGGATCGCTTTGCTTAACCTTAGCATTGCCAAAGAAAAATCTTTCTTGCCCATCGTCTAAGACGTTAGCGAGTGCCAAGTCGTATCGTTTAGAGTATTCCAGCAAACCAGATTTTTCATACACCCTATCAACATTGAGCACCACCGATAACAAGCCCCAAAATGCTTCATCACTGGATTCAGAGTCGGCGTTAGAGTTGGCGTTAGAGTTGATGTTAAGGTCACGATAAATTGGAAATCGGGCGATGAGTCCTTCCCCGCCTTGCAACAGCGTTAAAGGCCCAGTGACTACAACTTGCCTGGAATCTCGCGCTCGAAGGGCCGCGTCTTTTTGCGTCGGATGCGTTAAATAATTTAATCCGATGGCTTTTTCATTGCCTTGTAAAGGGTAAACATAAGACAAAACTAAATCGGGTGCGGCACCAAGATTGATGAGGTCCTTTGACGATTCAAACAATGGCTTAGCCAACACCTCAAAGTCTCGCTGAGACAAGGTATTGGTCGTGGCTAAAGCACTCGCCAAGCCGCGTGTTAATTGAAAGTCAGAGATCAATCGCCCTTCAATTTGCGCTCTTAAAGTGCCCAACTGGGCTATGACCGATGCCCGCAGTGCTTGCTTTTGCTGTTCTTGGTAAACCGAACTGGCCCAAACCGACAAATACAGCAATACCAAAGCACATAAGGCTGAAACAATCCAATACCAACCTTGGCGAGCCATAGGATTTGTTTTAGTTTTTATCGACATTCGATGCGCAATTTAGGGCTAATGGAGTCTCCTCTAACTATAGTCAAGATCGCCCTTTACGCCAGTTGAACAACTACTTTCAAAGAAACCTCAATTGGCATTTTGAAACACTTTGATTAAGCAAACTGTGATTATTTTTGATAGGCTAAGACCGAATTTTATCTACATTTGATATAAACAAATGTATTTATCGGCTGCACTCAAGTACAACCAGCGAACTAGGCATGTGAATACGGCTTAATAACGGACACTCTTTGACTTATGACTATTGTTGAACAGATCAATGCAACGTTATGGCAATCATGGCTAAGCTTAAGACACATAAAACGTCGTACCGCAGCCTCGCTATTGGTGTATTTCGCAACAGGATGCATTATTTTTATTATCTGCGGAAGTCTTCTGTTGCACCACCAAGAGTCACTTAAACAATTGCTTCTGGATTACCTTTTTCCGGAGTCATGGCAAAGCATATCTGAGCAAATGTTCAGTTTCTTTTTTGAATCACAAGCTAAACAGGTACTCGCGAATTTAATCATCAGTGGGTCGTTAGTGGTCGCCTCTATTTTTTTATTTCCCATCAAAGAGCGTTTGTCAGCGAACTTTGAAAGCGATTTAAACCTGCCGCTTGGCAAAGCTGAAGAGTTTAGTTTATTGCGACAAGGTGTCGAAGAAACTCGTCTGATTATCTTCTACTTAACTGCCCAACTGATCATTCTCTGGGTTGGCTATTACCCTTATTCATGGGCCAATACACTTTCAATTACCTTAAGTTATGTTTTCCTTTTTTATACATTTGCCCTAGATATCATCGCGCCAACCTTACAACGTCATCAAATGACCTATGGTCGAATTAATAAATTGCTTGCGAAGAATTTACTAGCGGCCATGATTTTTGGTTTGTGTTTTAGCTTACCAGCGTTATTTATAGGGCAATGGTTAATGAGCCAAGAGGACTATAACTTACTTGAAATATCCTTGATTCTTTTCTTGGTGAATTTACTGTTTATCGCCTGGTCAATTCCTATCGGAACTTATCTAGCTATTCAGTTACGACGTCGAACAAATCAAGTTAAAGCCATATCAAGTTCAACAACAGTGCTCAGCTATCTGGTTACCTTTGTGTTATTAACTGGAGGGTTACTTCTGCATGGACGACTATTGCAATCGATGCATCATAAAAGCCAAGTCTTAAAAGCCAACTACGACTTAGATTGGTCATCGTTTTCTTTGGAGTTACACAGTCTTGGCGAAGCTCTTTCACAGCGATCCATTGGTCAACTGAGCTTCGATTTATTAATTGAAAACCCGACTGAATACGACTTGGTGTTTGAAGACTCGGAAATCTTATTAGACAAATACGAACAGCCTATCAGTCGTATTGCGATTAAAGGGTTTGCCGTACCCGCTGGAGACACCCACCATTTGACCATGCAAATCGATGTTACGTCTGACTTTTCAAGTATTTCTGATTACAGCAGCGCTCTCGAAGGATGGCGAATGGAATATCGTTTACAACTATTCCCAGGCATCCCCTTTATCGTCGAAATATATGATCATGAATCATAGTCGGTGACAGTTCCGACAATTTAGCCTTTTACGACAAGTTAACCACGTACACATCTGAGGCATTCATTTTTTGTCCGATGCGCTTAAGCAGCCAAACAAAAATTCCCCAACCAAGCACCATCAAACTGATCCACACCGTCGCGAAAATGGGGGCATTAGAAAAGTGGGTCGCCTGATAAATGATGGTCGACAATGAATAAGCCAAATAAGAGGTCCAGCCGATAACGGTCCACATCCATAAGGCGCCAGCTTCACGTTTAATCGCACCGAGTACCGCAACACAGGGTGTGTACAAAAGAATAAGTACTAAATAGGCAAACGCTCCGAGTTGGCCATCAAACAAGCTAGCCATTTGAGTCAGGGTTTGTTGTTGTAACTCTTGCTCTGCGGTGACCGTTTCAGCGTCGGCAACACTAGACAGTCCCAGCGGATCGCCTAATGAACTCAGCATGTCGATAAAATTGTCTGGGATGGTTTGAGCAGCCTCTTTTGTTGACTGCCATAAATCCAGTTCGGTTGTTTCTGTCGACGACTCTTGATATAAAGCGTCGAGCGTACCGACAATGGCTTCTTTGGCGAATAAGCCAGTAAAAATACCCACAGTAGCAGGCCAGTTTTCTTCTTTGATTCCCAAAGGTTTAAAGGCCGGAGTGATGGTTTGACCGATTTTGCTCAAAACGGAGTTCCGGGTATTTTCATTTCCAAACGATCCATCGGTGCCAATTGAATTCAAGAAACTCAAAAGAACAACCACCATGACAATGGTTTTACCCGCGCGACTAAGAAAGTTTTTCAATCGATGCCAAGTGGTCAAAAAGATATTGCGCCAAACAGGCATGTGATAAGCCGGCATTTCAATGAACGAAGGTGCCGCTTTGGCCGCAAAAACTTGCTTTCGAAATAACCAACCAGAAAAAATGGCGACCACAATGCCCATCAAATACAACGCAAATACGACATTTGCGCCATTGCTTGGGAAAAAACGCGGCGGCAAATAAAGCGTATACCGTTAACCGAGCACCACAAGACATAAAGGGCGCCATAACGATGGTCAATAGGCGATCAGACTCTCGATTCATCGTGCGTGCCGCCATAACCGCTGGCACGTTACATCCGAAGCCGACAATTAGGGGAACAAAGGCATTTCCGGGTAAGCCAATCTTTGCCATTAGTCGATCGATAACAAATGCGGCTCGCGATAAATAACCACTGTCTTCAAGAATCGACAGACATAGATACAAGACACCGATAACCGGGATGAAGGTGGCCACTAATTGAATACCGCCTCCCAGGCCTTTCGCTAAAATAACTTCTAACCACTGAGGTAAACCGACACTTTGTGACAAGGTGGCCACGCCATCGACGAAAAAAGCACCGAACAGAATGTCGAAGAAGTCGATAAAAACGGCACCAAGATTGACCGCTACGGTAAACATCAAATACATCATAAACAAAAAGATCGGCACACCTAACCAACGGTGCAATACCAAACGATCAATAGCCTCGGTTCGATCAGAGCGCCCCGGAACCATTTTAACCACACCATCGGTTAAGGTTTTTACCATCTGATACCGCTGAGTGCTGCGTCCGACTAGCTGATCAGTCTCGCCACCAAATGAGCAGGAGGCTTCGGCTTCAGAACGAACTTGTTGCGTGTCTTCTAGTGCCGCGGCAAATACTTGAATTTCTTTGCGTAACGCTTCTACGCCTTTTCCAGTCGAACCAACCATGGCCACCACTGGCACTTGTAAACGCTCAGCCAAGGTTGCCAGATCGATCTCGATCCCTTTGTCGAGCGCTACGTCGGTCATATTGAGCACGACGATCATCGGCGTTTCTAGTTCTCGCAATTGCGACGTTAAAATGAGGTTGCGATTAAGGTTCGCGGCATCAACAATATTGATAATGACATCGGCTTGTCGAGACAGAAGGTATTGTGCGGCGATCAGTTCGTCTTTTCCTGGCTCAATTTGGTCTAAATTATAGAGCCCCGGTAAATCAACCAGACTGGCTTGTTGATGTTCGAGTTTTACTTGGCCAGTTTTTTTCTCAACCGTCACCCCAGGCCAGTTACCAACTTTTTGACGTGACCCGGTTAATCGGTTAAAGATGGTGGTTTTGCCGCAATTAGGGTTGCCTACCAGAGCGATATTCATTATCGACTGACTCTCACTATTTGATGTGGAATGATCGCGAAGGATCAAACATTAGGAATGATATTGATGAGCTGCGAATCGACGCGTCGAATACTGATATAAGTCGTGCCAGCTTTTACCTGCATTGGATCGCCAAGCGGTGCGTCTCGCAAAACTTCTAGTTGCTCGCCAGGAACAATACCGAGGGCCATAATTCGGCTTAACAAGGATGGATCACCCTCCGCCAAGCTTTCCACAATCCCTTTTTGTCCCGGTTTCAGGTCTCGAAGCGTCATTTAAACGAAATCACAACTATCTAAATAAGAATAGTTCTCAATATTATCTTAAAATTTAGATTTTGCAATGCTTATCTGACGATTTATTACGATTTCATGACTTTTCTTTGGCTCAGTTTCCATCACGAATTCATGAGCTGAGTTGCGCCCGCGTATGCTTCGCCCAACGTTCAAAATCCTCCGTCGATAAATCACTGATTGAGAAGCCCGTTTCGCAGCTACCATCTTTCGACTCTGACCATTGAACTTTTGCAAATAACAACCACAACTGGCCTTCATCGCTCTCAATGCAAAGATGAATATCGAGGCCTACTGGCAAGACTTGGTCACTGGTTATCCGTAGCCCTTGCCGTGAGACATCCAATGTCTTGCATTCAATTGAATTTAAAATTCCTTGTTCATCCGTATACGACCATTGAAAGGTCACCCGATGGCTTCGCGCGATACGTTCATGTTGGCGTCGCTCTTCCATTGCCCGCTCCTCATCGAAAACTCAGCTAGAATGTGCTCTTCTAACTTTAGCTTATGAAATAACCTTCATCCAAGCTGACGGTTACGGTCACTCCAACCGGCACACATCGACTTCCAGTCGCTATCAGAGTTCTCTCGACAACCAAGTTCATTATTTCTTAAAAACAATCTCACAAAAAGATGCTATCTCATTGTAACTATTGAAGTTTTTCACTCCTTAAACATCTAAATATCGCGATGATTAATATACAAGTGTGAATACACTCACAAGTTTGTAAGAAATCTCGCACGATAATTAGAAATTTCCACGCACGTGGTTAAAACTTGAGCTGTATTAAAATTAGCTCATCAACTGAATGTGAGGAAGTATTATGCAACAACATAACTGGGTAACTTTCACCAAAGGACGAATTCATGTCACTGGTTGCGCTCACTGCGGACAAGTATTATTGCCAACTAATGAACATACTGAATGCTTTAAAGTGTCTATGGATGACAACCTGTTAGCCAAAAAAGGCTTTCGTGCCTCAGGGTATTTAGTCACTCCCGGCAGCCAACGCGTCGCATAACATACCCGAAGCTCTAGAGGGGAATGAGTCGCCTCTGGCGGGCTCATTCTAGTCCGCAAGTGGCAGACGCCACAACATCAGCACTTCAAGATCAACTTTAATATTACCGAATTATCTCAATCTTCATAAAAGTGTCTCCTATCAGTAAAAAATCTCAAATATAACTGTCAGCTTTGCCAGGCATAGTGTGCGCCTTGAAATAACAATAAAGGAAATTGACCCATGAAGGTTCTGTCACACTGGCCAGTCAGTCTTGCACTTCTGACGACGCTTTCGACCGCTGGTGCCAATCAGCTACTGATTACCGAATACCTAGAAGGCTCGAGTAATAATAAAGCCTTAGAGCTCACCAACCGCTCTGACCAACCATTAGATTTAAGCCGCTACCGTGTAGATGTTTACTTCAACGGAAGCACCAGCGCAGGTGCCAGCCTTAACTTGAACGGCAGCTTAGCGCCGAACGCCTCTTATGTTGTTGCTCATGCCAGTGCAAACGACGCGATATTGAGCGTTGCGGATCAGACTTATGGCGGCGGTTTGTTTAATGGGGATGACTTTATCGCCCTGACCCGTGACGATCAGATTATTGACAGCATTGGACAGCTGGGTGTCGATCCTGGTAGCCAGTGGGGCGATGGCGTTGCATCGACGCAAAACGCAACGTTGCGACGTAATGTTGAGATTCTCGACGGCGATACTGACGTTAACGATGTTTACGACGTCAATGCGCAATGGCAAGGTTTCGCCAGTGACGATTCGAGTGATCTCGGGCAGTATCTGACCACGCCTCCGGAAACTGGAGAGTTAGGACAGTGTGGCGAAAGCTATACTCTAATCAGTGCCATTCAAGGTACTGGTGAAGAATCGCCATTGACTGGTGAGGCCGTCAATATTGAGGCGATCGTCAGTTACGATGGTACTGAAGCCGATGCTCTCAGAGGCCTATTTGTTCAATCAGCCACGGCCGACATTGATCTTTCTGCTGACACTTCCGAAGGCTTGTTCATCTACACTGGCTCTGAGTCCGTTGAAGTATCCGTTGGCCAACGCATTCGATTACGTGGCAATGTTGGTGAATACTACGGACAAACGCAATTGAGTCAAATTGCGGACTGGACGCTCTGTGCCGGACAAGAAGAGCAACCAAGCTATCAAGTCATCACGTTGAATGAACAAAACCTTCCGCAACTTGAACCTTATGAGGGCATGTTGGTTTCTTTCGTCGAGCCGCTTACCGTTACGTCGGTCGATAACTTATTTCGCTATGGCGAGTTATTATTGAGTAGCCATGGTCGACAAATGATCCCAACCGACGTTGTTCGCCCAGGCTTAGAAGCTGAGGCGCTTGCTGAACGCAACCGAAGCAATCGTTTGGTACTTGACGATGGCTCAACCCGCTCTAATCCGCAGCCAATACCCTATCCCGCCCCAGAGTTGAGCGCCGACTACAGCGTGCGTGTTGGCGATCAAGTCAATCAACTCAGCGGCGTTTTGGGCTATGGATTCAACCAATTTCGAATTCATCCCACCCAAAGGGTACAACTCGAGTTTAGCAATCCTCGTGTTGCGGATCCGCAACAACTTAACCCAGATTTTTACGATCCAGAGCAATTAACCATTGGTAGTTTTAACGTGCTTAATTATTTCAACGGAGATGGTCTAGGCAACGGATTCCCCACCTCTCGCGGCGCAGACAACGCGACAGAGTTACAACGTCAGCAAGACAAGTTGGTCGCTGCTTTAGGTAATCTCAACGCCGATATTGTTGGATTAATGGAAATTGAAAACGATGGTTATGCTGACACCAGTGCGGTTGCGCAATTAACGGCCGCACTAAACAACGAGCTCGGAGGTGACGTATACGCCTTCATCGCGGTCGTTGCCGATAAGCTTGGAGGCGATCAAATTACTCAAGCACTGCTGTACAAACCGGCGAGAGTCGAGCTCATTGGTCAAGTGGCCACCACCGCAGAAGAACCATTCGACTATGGGAATCGTCAGCCACTTGCCGCTAGCTTTAAGCCGGTCAATAGCAATGACGCCCTAACCGTCGTCGTCAATCACTTCAAATCAAAAGGTGGTTGCCCGAGAGATGGGTCACTGAATGAAGATCAAAATGACGGTCAAGCTTGTTGGAACGAGTTGCGAACACAAGCGGCATCGGCCTTAGTCGATTGGTTGGCCAGCAACCCCACGCAAGCGTCCACTCGCGGCACTGTTTTGCTCGGCGACTTTAATGCTTATAGCCAAGAAGATCCCTTGCAAGTTTTCTTAAACGGCGGCTTCGTTAACAGCGCAAACTACATGACCAACAGTCATCATTCGTATCTTTACCAAGCTGAGTCTGGCGCGCTGGATCACTTATTCTTAAGCGCCGACATTGCAAACTTGGTAAGCGCAGCCAACGTTTGGCACATCAATGCCGATGAAGTCCCACAACTCGATTACAATGTTGAAGGCAAATCAGAGTTGCAACTCGACCAACTGTATCGTCCCGATAGCTATCGCGCTTCTGACCATGATCCGTTAATCGTTCAACTTGACTGGCCAGTTATTCCAACCAATGAGGCTCCTGTCGCTGGGTTTAAAGCGTATCACTTTTGGTTATTCACCTACTTCAAAAACACCAGCAGTGATGCCGATGGACACATTGTGGAGAACCAATGGACATTCAGCGATGGTTATCAGTCTCGGCGAAAACACGTTTTACGATTGTTCTGGTGGCCAAATCAAACACAGGTATCTTTAACCGTTACGGATAACGAAGAGTCGAGCACCACGATAACGAAAAGTTTCGAGTAACCTTGTTTTAAATAAGACTGGTTTTAAATAAGACGGATTTCAAACAACACCTGTTTCAAACAACAACAGTTTCAAACAACAACAACGGAAGTAACACACCCTCAAACCAATGTGATTGGTTTCTTAAAGCGGAACGGTTTCGGTTCCGCTTTCTCTTTTTCAGCGGTATGATTCTGTCTTAATCTAGATGAGATAAGCATACGTTGTAGACAATGAAACGATCCAATTTAATTACCCCTGAAGGAGCAACGCGCCTGCGTAATGAGCTTGCCGATCTCTGGAAAAATAAACGTCCAGAGGTGACTCGAGCGCTCGCAGCAGCAGCGGCAGAAGGAGATCGTTCAGAAAACGCTGAGAATCTCAAATAACCCCTTCTTACATACTAATCTAAATAAAACCTATAAATATCAAAATCTTAAAAATAGTACTAGTAATATTCAAACATACTATAGATTAGTGTAAAAACGAAAAAGCGGCCTCATTAAGCGTGGTAACTCATATGCGATCTGACACAATAGAATTTTGAATTTACCTTAAAGCAGGATATTCAGCTGCAGGTGAACTAACAAATCAAAATGTAAAATTAAGTCCAAGCTATTCTACTTTATTCGTCCTGATGAGCTGTCCTTTTATATTTATCTTTGCGCTATATTGCATCTGCTATGAGTGGGCTGGGGGTTAAATCTAACTCTATGATAATCAACCCAATCCTCTGCAAGTTTAGCATCGCAAAACTTTCGAATTTGACTATCGCCTATATCTTGATAAGCAATACTATCAACTGTTAATGACTTACTTTCAATCCAATCTTCGAATATGGCTTTGAATGTGTTAGGAGGAGTGTGATCTGCATGCAAATCCATTTTAACTATGAGTTTATTGCATATAGAACACGTTAAGTTGTTGCTACTTATAAAGTCATTTCTAGCTTTATCTTGTTGCTCTCTAATATGACAACGAGCAGCATCGACAACATTATCTCTATTCAATAATTTTTCCCGCATCCCTGGGCTAACGAAACATTTAGCAGAGTAGCCAATATGAGTCACTTCACCAGACTCCAAAGTTATCCAGAACTGATGGTTAGACCCACTAGAAGACGGCTTAACTTCAATCTTTTTGATCTCTGTAGGAATCTTAACTAGCGGATTGTAGTGATGCTTTTCAAATGCCTCTTTCAAAAAATAAAAGTCACTCCCAATCACCCTCCCCTTAGGAGCATATCGATTTAAAATCACACTGCACTTATTTCTGGCACCACTTTGATTAAATGACTCACCTTGTATAATGAATTCCAATGGCATATTACCTCCTTATGTAAACATAGCGTAGCAAGCAACTGCCGAGAGAAGAGAGATTGAGCAACCACACGAAGCGATACTGGACGGACTTGCTGGTCTTTCTATAGTTCATGAATAATTAAGTGCTCAGGCTTATAAATATTTACCTGCCCGCTCTTGTATTCTTTAAGGCGCCAACGAAAACCACCTTTTTTCATTAGCGCCACAGCTTCTTTAACTTCAGTGACACCTGAAACTTTATTGTCTGCTTTTTGTATTTTATTACTACCATTAGTTTTTTGAAGTTCTTCTGAAAATATTGGAAACGTACCATCTTTTTCTCTATATGGGACAAACACCTTTTCTATTACAGTCCCCTTCATTCCTAATGCATAGATTATGTAGTTAACTGGCATAAATATCCTTTTTTAAGCTAACGACACCATCTGTCGAAAGTAGTATTATGTATTACTTTAAAATTTGTGCAAACCGTCTCGTGGTATTTTCTTTATTAGATACCAATCCAAAATATCCTTTGCCAAAAGATATGTTGCTTCTAACAAAAACAGCTTACCTGATAAGTTCATTTTATCCTCACCAACAACTCTAACATCAGCAGATTTGGCCTGAACCAACGAACCCCTTACCTCTTTTAATCTAACGTAACTATGCCATGTTATTTTCATTTAAGCGAATCAATGCCAGATTTCACCCAAATGGCTGAAGCCAAAGAGGTGCGACCAGATAGAAAAATTTGCATTTCCTCCATTCTGATTTGTATTTAAAGGATTACACCCACTAAAGAGCTTTGACCTATGTACACGTTACCTATAGAACCAAAAGAAAAGCATTTCGTTGTAAAAGACAAGAACTTGCTCGACTGTCAGATCAAGCAAGGTTTATCTGTCATCCAGAACCAAATTTTTGCAACAGCTGTTTCAGCCATAGCTCCAAGTGAAACAGAATTAAAGCCCATGACCTTCAGCACTTCTAAGCTTGCTGAACTCTTTGGTATTAAACGAGACAACAACTTTTACAAGCGAATGCGCGACGAAGCACAGAACATATCGATGTTCGTAAATATCGGTTCTGGTCGTGATTCGGTTCTAGTTCCTCTGTTTAGCACCAATCGATACAATGATGGTTCAGGCACTTTAACCTTGCAGTTTGATGAACGACTAGCACCCTATCTGCTTAATTTGGCCAACAATCGAAATCACTGCAAGTATTTATTGGGTGATATCGTCAAATTGCGAACCTTTTATTCTCAAGCACTTTTTTACCTTGGTGTTGAAAACGCGCGTAAACGTGGTAATAAATTTCAGCTTCCTTTAGATGAATTAAAGACAATATTGCGTTGTAACTCCAGATATAAAAAATTCGGTCAATTCCGTGCCAGAGTACTTGATCCAGCCATGAATAAGATCAATAAGCATACGCACTTAAAAATGGAATACCAAGAGATCACTCAAACGAATAATCGAAAGATTGTTGCTGTCTCCTTTAATGTAAAGTGGGAAACTTCCTATCAACCTGCCCTTTTTATTGCTTCATCAGACTCTGGCATGTCCGCATATAAACATCTGAAGAATAATGGTTTCGACGATGTATCAATTAAATGTGTGCTAAAGTCTGATATTTTTGAACAGCATTCTATCCCAATTAAGTACATGAACCCGTATATCAAAGCCAATATTGATTACGCGTTACAGTATATGCACGGGAAGCCAAAGATAGAAATTAAAGCCTATATCGTAAAAGCCATTCGAAGAAACTGGGCAGAATATAAAGCCCCTACTGAAGCTACCAAGCATAAGATCACCAAAGTGAGAAAGCACGACGCGGTTACTTTTATTTAATCAACTATCCAAATGCATCGAGTGTGTGCGACGTTCTGCCACCGTCCCTTGCTCGCCAAGTAATGCGACCTATTCACTGGATAATCGTAGCACGGTGGATTTGAAGTTTAAAATGCTAATCGGTTGAAAGAACTAGAGTAAAAAAATCCGTAGATTATGTGAGAAAACAGCATGATACTAATTTGAAAATGGCTTGTCTGATAGCTGACATCAGTGAATCAACATATCGTTACAAACCGGACAAGCATCGTGATGGTCAAGTAGTCACGAAGTTACAAGAGAGAAGAATTACAATCGTTTATGACTAAACAGTCTCGGGTGAATCTATGTTTAGCGCACTGAGCCATTTAGCCACGAATTCATCAGCGCTTAGAGAATGGCAGCCTAAACAACTGTCAAAATACGTCTCAGACACAAACAATTCTAACATACTTACATCGACTTCTAATGGTAAGTTCTTGGTATACTTTAACTCCCATCCTTTCTCCTCCATCAACTGAAGATAGTTTGAGATGAAATTCGAGAACAATTTTCGTTCAATATAACTTGGGTATTGCTTCGAATATAGATAAGCAGCAGTATCCCTAGCTTTACGACACAGCATAGAATAGCTTTTTCTTAAACCGAACTTTTTTGCAATATAGTTCATCATCACATCAAACTTATTATCTTTTTCAATGTTTAAAGAATATTCTTTCGCCAAAACATCGACCAGAGAATACAGATTATTGACCCTTATAAATTGAATAACCGACTTCATGTCCTCAACATCACTTTCATCTATCTTAAATTTTGATACGGTATCAAAAAAATAGTTTAATAAGCTCGCATCATTATTCACTTCGAAATTTTTAATAAGGAAATAGTCTTCATCAAGCTTATTGATGAAAGTAATATTTTCGAAGCCAGTAAAACTAAGCAATTCTGTTCTTTCGATCACCAAACCCTTTTTCATTAAAGAACTTAGAAAGAAATGATCAAGATCTGGAATACCGGTAATGGTTCTACTCAAACTCGGTGAAAAGGTAATCAAGTCAGCTTCTACTTTCTCACTGGCGAGCCAAAGATAAAGAAAAATTGCCTCCACATACGAGACTCTTTGAGCTTTGCCAGTTTTCATGTTACAACGCCTTACGACAGCAGAAAGTATTTCGCTTTTATATTCCTCATACTCAGCTTGCTCTTTTGCTATACAATTTTCACAGCGAAAATTTGGTAATATTCGAGCATAATCAGCCCGAGTAGACACATATCGATTGCTTCCACACTCAATACATTTAAATTTCTCTGAATCATTAGTGCAATGAAAAGATTCTGCAACAACTTTACTCAACTCGTATTGACTTAGACCAAAACTTTCCCCTACATCAGGCACTGTGTGTGCGAATTTCGATGGATTACTTAGATCAACTTCCCAATATTTTTGGACCATCGGTTCATCAGAAACTTCATTTCCTGTACGCCGATCATATATTTTCAAATTTTCAATTAGCCTCGCCATTTGAGCTAGCCCCCTATATAAAGCTGATCAATCAATACCTGAGCGTTTTAGAGAGATGAGCAAAGGTACACTAAAAGATTAAAGAAGAGCGTTGAAAAGAATCTGATAAACTGAGAGATCTATCTTCTTTCCCGGAATATACAAATCAGAATTAAAGAAATGCAAATATATTTTTAAAAAAATTATTTATTAGGAATTATTAAGCATTTAAAGATATTTCAGCGCTTTTACGAAGAGCATCAATTGAATTAGTTAGAAGGTATGCATCGGTAAATCGCTATTATCGCGATAGGTGATGCTTGATAATACGCCGTTACTGCTGAGCACTTCCGAGGTCATTCGATTCTTTCTGTCGTAAGCAAAAGTCGGTACATCATCATTGAGGGTTTTGGTTAAGGTATTGTCATTGGCATCATAGGAGTAACGCTCACTGCCTTCTTGGGTTAGGCGTTCGATATCATCGTAATCGTACGCCGTTTCAACACGGTTAAGTGCCGGGTAAAAGAGACTGTAAATAAATCAGTGTAACTGATTCAATTGGAAATCATTATGGTAACCGTCGCTTTATCTTAGCTCAACACTCCAAGGCATTAAAATCTAGAGGTCGTCTGGTTGCTTGGGGAGCTCATTGAGTAGATACCATTTATTTTCCTTATGACTTTCTATATATTTTCGAATAAGAATAAAAAATACCTAATCCAAAGATAATTCAAAACATATTAGTGTTAGCTAAATGCTTTAATGATATCTATGTCTAGAAGTAATGTAGGGTTACAAGTATACTCATCTTCCCTCAAAAATTCTGAACTATGGGAATTGGGTGCCGCTAAAATAGCATTTGAAGGAGCAAGTGCTTTCAAAAGCACTCCTCCTGACTCTATTCGATTCCGTCCACTAGCAAACAGCTCAGCAACTTCTTTTTTTGTAGTCCAGCAAAACCCTAAGCGATTTTGCTCGAATAAGAACTTACATTCTCCCCGATAAACAACTTTATCGGGACCACTGTAGCCAGGTAGAACTCTCATTAATACATCAAGAATAATTTTATCATCTCTTATCTTATTTCGAATACAGCCACCCAACACAGTCCAGAGATCGTGAACTTTGTTCTTATCGAGTTTTAGACTGCTTCCATACTCTTGAATATACTCAAACGACTGTCTCCAAAGACTTCCCGGCATATCATAAACTGGTTGACCAATGCAGAAACTTTTTGCTAGTTGCACGTAATCACTCATTCAAATACATCTCAGCCATATCGTCGAGTTTTGCCTTGCGTTCCTTCCAATCAGGCATGTGTTGGCTTAGCAACTGCCAAAACCGCTCACTATGGTTATGTTCAGCTATATGACACAACTCATGCATTAGCACATAATCAATACAGTCTCGGGGAGCTTTGATTAGGTGAGGGTTTATATTTAGCTGTCCTTTAATGCTACAGCTACCCCATTGCTTTTTCATTGCGATTATTTTAAATGTGGGAGTGGATGTTACCCATTCGAGGCACGCTGCTAGTTCGAGTAATCGTTCGTGAAGTACTCGCTTTGCCTGCCTTAGATACCAGTCGTCCAACAAAAATTTAACTCTGCTTTTATTTCTTAACTTTTCCGAAGGAACAGAGACTAACAGCTTCCCTCTATACAGTTTCACTTGTTCTGGCTGCTGCGGAGAAATGGATACTTTTAAAAGGTAACGCTTGCCCAAATAGAACTGAGTTTCTCCACTAATGTATTGCTTAGGTAATATAAACTCGTTTTGCTTTGAAAAATCCTGTATATGCTTCCAGATCCAGCGAGCCCGCTTGGTTACCGCTCGTTTTATAACATCTGAAGAAGCGTCAAACGGCGCTATGGCCACAACGCGCTGATCAGGATGGACCTTAATCTTAACCCTCCGGCTAGCCTTATCGCTCGCCTGAGCCTTACGAATAATATCGTAACGGATCTCATCGTCACCGTAAGCGAAAACTCCGGTGTCTTCGGTATGGGTTTGGATCTCAGCGGCAAGCTTAGACAATTTATTGGTGCTCATCTAAAACCTACTTCCTCGACAATCCAAGCCGCATAATATTAATCACCGCCTCAATATATTTTTGAGCGTTGTCCAAGCCCAGATCGCCAAATAGCCTTGGCAGTAACGTTTTACTGATAGAGTTTTCTATTTCACTGAGGTTTAGCGAATATTCAGCTACCGCGTTATTAACCGTTTCATCGGTAACGTAAGCCAAGTCAATACGTTTATCCTTATCGAGTCCTTTTTCATCTAGTAGAGCCTGGTCAAACAGGTGCAGGAATAGACCAAAGTAGGCTTGAGCATGTTTATTAAGCTTGCCAGTATCATCACGAAATGCGTCTGGATGGCCTTCTACTTCTCGCTGCTTAACTTTCTGTTCGAAGTCTGCAAACATAATGTACTGCTTTACCGGTGCATCAAACATGGCTTTCGCTTCTTCTATCGCCTTTTTAAGCAACTTGGAGAAATACTCCTGTGCATAGGGATCGTCTGCTAAATCCTGCTCAATCATTTTCGTAACGCGCCCGGTAATCTTATCGGTTTGATTACGCGCTTCATCATCGCTCATTTGCTCAGGCTTTTTAACGCCCTTACCCATTTCACCGACCAGATAGGCACCTTCAGGTTCTTTAACCACTACACCGGCTATATGTTTATCGAGCAGCGCTCGAATATCATCGGTGTATTCATCGTAATCGATGGTTTCATTAGCGTCTTCGCGTACCAGCTTGCGGAGGTTAAAAAACATCTTAAGGGTTGCTTTATAGTGTTCTCGCGATCCTTTTTTATTCACATCACCATCGAAACTTTTATCATCAAAGAATGAAGCAGACTGTAAGGCGACTTTCATGCAGTTTGAAAAAGCGGTTAATGCGTCGTAAAAGTCTTCACGTTTTTTAAGGTTCTGGTCAACCATTTGACCATTTACCTCAGCAATTTTGGGGCTTAAAGCCTGGCGAAGCGCAACATGATCCTGCTTGTTTTTAACCTCGTCAAAAATACTCCATAAATCGGTATACAGCATGGGTAGCTTTTTGTATTCCATTTCCATCTGCTGATAGAGGCCTTTCAGATCATCAATATCAAAGCCGCCCTGAGTTCGCTCAGCCAGATCCTGATATTTTTCAATAGTTATATCCAGCTCTTTTAAAATACCCCGGTAATCGATTAAGTAACCGAATTGCTTTTTACTGTGTAGCCGGTTAACGCGAGCTATTGCTTGTATTAAATTATGCTCTTTTAAAGGCTTATCAATATACAGAACTGTATTCTTGGGCTCATCGAAGCCTGTTAGTAGTTTGTCGACAACAATCATTAAGTCAGGGCCGTCATCTTTGCCAAATTCGTCGATGATAAACTGGGTGTAGGCTTTCTCATCACCCTTAAACCCTTTGGCTACATTGTCGCTCCACCACTTTTGTACGATGTCTTTACTTTCTTCATCGACGGCTTCGTGGCCTTCTCGAGTATCGGGTGGTGACATAGCCACTACCGAGGTGACTTTACCTATCTTATCGAGCAATTCTTTGTATTTAATGGCCGAGGCTTTTGAATCACAAGCCAACTGCCCTTTTAGACCTTGCTGTTTAAAATTCTGAAAGTGATCAGATATATCATGTGCGATTAGTTCTATACGCCCCTCAACCTGATAAACTTGCCCTTTTTGAGAGAACTTCTTCTTCAGGTCGGTTCTCTGCTCATCAGTTAACTTTTCAGTCATACGGTCGAACCAGGCATCTATGGCTTTATCATTTACATTTAGCTCTGGAATGCGCTCTTCGTACAACAAGGGGGTTACGGTTTTATCATCAACCGCCTGTTGCATTGTGTACGAGTGAATAATCTTTCCGAACTTGTTTTCGGTTTTGTCGTCCTTCAGTAAGGGTGTGCCAGTAAAAGCAATATACGCAGCTTTAGGTAACGTTTGTTGCATGCGAATATTGTTCTCGCCGTTCTGACTACGATGCCCCTCATCAACCAGAACGATTATGTTTGGGCTTGGGTTGTAACAATCCTTATGTTTGATTGCCGAACCAAATTTATTAATTATTGAAAAGATAACCCGCTCATTTCCCTTACCGATCTGTTCTGCCAATCGTTTGCCAGAGGTGGCCATGGCGTCTTTTTTGTCTCTGTCCGTCAGAACACCTCCCGAAGCAAACGTCCTGCTCAACTGGTCCTCTAAGTCCACTCGGTCAGTAACAATAATGACGCGACACTTCGCTAATTCATTTAACCAGATAAGCGCCTTACTTAAGAACACCATGGTGAAAGACTTGCCCGAACCCGTGGTATGCCAGATGACACCTCCTTTTCGAGAACCGTCATCATCAAACTGGGTAATGCGTTCTATTAAGGCTTTAATGCCAAATACTTGCTGATACCTTGCGACAATTTTTCCAACCTTTTTATCGAATAAGGTAAAAAAGCGAACCATTTCCAATAGACGCTCGGGTTTTAGCAGGCTAATAATTAGTCGGTCTTGATCGGTCACGGCCAAATCGCCAGCGGCGACTAAAGACTCGTAATCATCTCTCATATACTTGGGTCGATGGTTGAATATGGCATCGAGTTGTTCAGAGGTAAGTTTGGTGTTCTTTAACCGAAAAAACTCTTCTTCGGTAATTTCTTCTTCTTTCCATTTGGCCCAAAACTTAGCAGGTGTGCCGCAAGTCCCGTAACGACCTTCGTGACCATTAATTGAAAGCAATAATTGACTATAAGCAAATAAATGAGGTATCTCTTTTTGTCCCTGATTTCGGATGCATTGAGAAATTCCCTCGTGTATTGTTGGTTTCCCTTCTTTGAAGGAATCTGGCCGCTTAGCTTCGAAAACCACTAATGGCAACCCGTTTACAAAACATACTATGTCAGGAATACGGTTACCCGTACCCTCTGCATTTTGTACTACCATTTCTTCGGTAAAGTGAAATTCGTTATTCTCCAGGTTGTCCCAATCAATGAGCTTTACAGTTGGTGATGCTTTTTTACCATCAACAAACTCAGTTACAGAAATACCATACATCAATGCGTTATAGACTTTTTCGTTGGCCGCCGTAAGCCCTAGGTTCAATGCTGGAGTGAGCTCATGAATTACCTTATCAATGGTGGCATCTGATAGTTTGTATGACTCTCCAGAAAATTGGAATGATTGCTTTGCGAGAAATTTCATTAAAATTGGTAAAAGAATGACCTGACTGGTAGATTTTAAACTTTCAGCTTTTCTCCCTCTAAACATCTCGCACTCGGAAGGAGGTATATACAAATAGCCTAAGTTGCTTAATAGGCTTAACGCTGGTAGCTTTGAAGTAATTTCCTCTTTAAAATCAATTAAGCCCATCAATTTCACCTCTAACCTAAATTAAGTGTTTGCAGTACTGACTTTAGCGACGATGTTCTATTAAAGGTGGGTAAAATATAGCTTCCACCTTGAAAAACTTGTAGAAACAACTCGTTCCAACCTTGTTGCTCTTGGGCTGAAAGCAAATGATGAGCATTGAAGCGACAATCCTTTGCTAGGTATGCATAAATAATTTCGTAATCTTCAGGTCGAGATTCTCTACTATTTAGTAAAATATCTCGACTTATAGCTAAAAACTCTGCGAGGTCTCGCGCATCAAGCTTATCATCGAGAATAGACGAAGCTAAGATTGGATTAAATGTGTGAATTGCGACAGCTAGACCTCTAAGCAATGCCGATCCGTAACCAGTAGTTGAAGTGAATGCTCTATTATCATTTAAAACCTGATAAATTTCTAAATTCCTGATAAAAGTCTCGACTTCTCGTAAGGTAGCATCATGAGCTTGGAATATATGATTAGAAAAATACTGAAACCCTTCTAAATTAAGTCGAGAATTCGATAAAACAGTCGAGTTATTTATCAAGCCCAAAAAGTGTTTTGAGCTTACTGCTGCAGACTCTCGATTTTGGTCCTCAATATATTTCGGTAATGAAATCGTAAACTTTATAAATTTGTCAAGATATCGATTCGCATTTATAGACTGACCATAACTATGATTAATTGATGCTTTAAGCTGCTCAAAATTTGTAACCAATATGAAGTTTACATTGTCTAAGTCAAATGTATGCTTTATTAGCTCAAGAATATCTACGGCGAAGTTAGGACGACACCTATCCAACTCATCTATAAAGATTGCCATTGGTTTTTCTTCGGCTATTCCTGAGAGAATTTCCTGCAAAGCTTTGATATTCTTCTCAGACTCAAGGTGCTCATTAAAAAGAGCCTTGGCAGTGGCATCAATTGATTTGTCAGCTATCTCTTGGAGTTCTTGATCGAATTGGTCAAGAGCTTCGGTTGCATCCTGTCTTAACACATGAGCAACTGCAGCCTTTGAAATGGTTTTTATGCCAAACTTCAAGGCTGGTATTATCTTTCTTTTTAAACTGGATTTCTGATCATTGTCTGGCAATATTTTAACGATTTCAGCTAGCACCGTTAATAATGGCTCGTTAGCATGGTCTGCTTTGAAAGCATCAATATATACAACATGATGAGTGTTAACTTCTCGAAACATATTAACTAGCTTATGACAAAACTCCGTTTTACCTGTTCCCCAATCGCCATTAATCACCAAAGGCGAAATATCAATATCATTTGATAATAGGTTGATTACCTTCTCAGCAATTGGCTGTCTATTATATTCATCTCGATTATCAAAAGTAATATTTGTTATTTCCATATTAAAGTCCTCCTATTGCACTTTAACTCTGATCTTCCCTGTCAATAACTGTTGCATTAGAGCTTTTTTTTCATTTTTAAGGCTTTCAAGCTGCTTCTCAAAGAATTCAACTTCTTTTTCTGCATTGATTAATACTGAAGCAACTTTTTGTTGTTCTTTAAGTGAGGGTAAACTTAGTCTTAGCTTTTTAATCGCTGCAATGTTTAATACTTTCTGAGCGTTACCAGAGGCAGTATTAGTAAGCCATTCCTGAATATAATCAGAAGACAAATACTGTTTAATGAATTCTGTATCATGACCACGTACCCCGATCACTGCAAATGCACGGGATATATTTCCTCCTTCAAGCTGCTTAGGAACCTTTAAAACCTTGCCCAATGTTCCAACAATAGAAATTACTAAATCTCCTTCTCTAAGAGCGGTCCTTTTAAACTCCAGATGAAGCTCCTTTGTAATTCTGGTCATTTTATTTATATTAAGACTTGTCGTTTTGATATCTTGAATTCGTAACAATGGGATACCGTTTTCAGTATCCTCTCCCGGCTTAAGTACTCCGTAGCAAATCGGTCTATCGACTATGTTACTTAGCTGAAACTCTTCCCACTCCTCCTCAAACGGCTTACCTGTATCCGGATTAATTAGTCGCTTCTTGCCGGTTAACAATTGTTGCATCAACGCTTTTTTCTGAAGCTTACTGTTTTCAATAAGATTCTCAGTCGTACTAATCGCTTTATCCCAAGTGGAGAGGATTTTGGCGATTTTTCGTTGTTCAGGGAGGGAAGGAAAGCTAATCTTTACTGCATATACTAGCTCACTGCTAATGTTCGTAACAACACCTCCTGCAGCGAGCCTCTTGTATTGCCTTTGTACCAACTCACTACCCAAAACTTGTATTAAAAATTGCTTATCTAGGTGTGGCTCATATTCTTTTATAACAAACCAGCCATCATGGATATAGCCATCAATGTTCAGAATGTATGGCTTTCCGTAGCTCATTGAATTCGAGAGGATAATCTCTCCTTTATTAACCTTTCTAGACTTTTTTGCTCCCTCTGGTGTAATTTTTTCTTTAGTATAATTTATAAAAGTATCATTCCCTTTTGTATCGCCAATTTTTATCCAATTTACTCCATCACTACTCTCAGTTATGAAATTAATAATTGGCCTTGGTGAGCTACCCCTCTCTAGCTTTAATACCTGTTTAAAAAGTTTATTTGACCAATCATTAGGCACCATAACCCAACTCCTTCAAATAGACTTCCATCTCTTCCTCTAAAGTCTTGAGCTCACTTTGAAGCTTTAATCGCTCTGTACGCACTGCGACTAAATCGATCTCTTCTTCTTCTTCGAATGTATCAACGTAGCGAGGAATATTTAAATTAAAGTCGTTTTCTTTAATTTCCTCCAGGCTTGCCAAATAGGCATATTTATCTACAGTCTCACGAGCTTTATAGGTATCAATTATTTTCTGGATGTTCTCTGCTGTTAACTGGTTTTGATTTTTACCAGATTTAAACTCGCGGCTGGCATCGATAAACAAAACTTTGTCATCTACTTTGTTCTTTTTAAAGATGAGGATGGCTGCCGGTATACCGGTACCAAAAAATAGCTTTTCGGGCAGTCCGATGACTGCGTCCAGCAGGTTCTCTTCGATGAGTTGTTGACGAATTTTGCCTTCACTGGAGCCTCTAAACAGAACCCCATGAGGAACAACAACTCCCATCCTACCGGTTGTAGGTTTGAGCGTTTCAATCATATGCGAAATAAACGCATAATCACCTTTGGTTTTCGGTGGAACGCCTCGACGAAACCGGCCGTAAGGATCGCTGGCTGCATCTTCGTGGCCCCATTTATCTAAACTAAAGGGGGGATTAGCAGTCACAATATCGAAGTGCAGCAATGCGTTGCCATCTTCAGTTTTGAGTAATGGGTGACGGATAGTGTCGCCCCATTCTATTCGGTGATTATCTTCGCCATGCAGAAACATGTTCATTTTAGCGAGCGCCCATGTTGAACCGATCGACTCCTGTCCGTACAGCGCGTACTTTTTCGAGTTGTGCTTTTTACGCACCATCGCGCCACATTTCATCAACAATGAGCCCGAACCACAGGCCGGGTCGCAAATCTCGTCCCCTTCTTTAGGTTCGAGAATCTCCGCAAGAAGATCAGACACTTCCGGTGGTGTGTAAAATTCACCCGCTGTTTTACCGCTGCCTGCGGCAAAATGTTTTATGAGGTATTCGTAGGCATTACCAATAATATCAAGAGCGCCCACTCGGCTGGGTCGAAGGTCTAACTCAGCTTTACCGAAGTCTTCAATTAAGTGGCGCAATAGATCATTTTTTTGCTTTTCTTGTCCGAGTTTATCGGTGTTAAAACTTATATCCTGAAACACGTTTTTTAGCTTGGAGCCGTTTGCTTCTTCAATCGCGTGCAAGGCCTGATCAATACGTTGGCCGTTTCCTGGCTGATGACGTTGTTCGTGCATATCCCAAAAGCTTGAACCTTCCGGCAAAACAAAACGTTGTTTGGCCATCATCGCATTTATTAGCTCTGGGTTATCGCCATATTGTTTCACCAGAGTTTCATACTCATCGCGATACACATCACTGATGTACTTCAAAAAGAGCATGGTCAAAATAAAGTCTTTATACGTGTCGGAAGAGATCACACCCCGAAACGTATCGCAGGCTGCCCAAACGGCTTTGTTTACCTGATCCTGACTGATGGTAGTTTCTACTGTTTTTTTTGCGTCACTCATGGATAACGTGTCCCTTTTACAACGAGTTTTATCGGTTTAAATTTGTATCGTTAATTAATTGATTGCCAACTGCAGCAATCAACTGTTGGCTATTGTGTATAAGCTTTTGGTAGATCGCTTGCTGCTGAAGCTGCGCAGAGTACAGCTTACAAAAAGTCACTTGTTGCTCGAAGCTGGGCAGAAGGATAGGTAGCCCTCCCAGTTCTTGTTTAGTTATGGCAATGGAGCCTGAAGCTGAGCCTTGGGCAATAGTTTTAAAAAACTTTTGCGAGTTGGAGCTATTTAACTGCCAGGCTATAAACTGTGGTAAAACCTTTGATTGTTGCTCGGCTTTAATACGCAGATGAAAAAAATGCGGCGAGCAAACAATATTATCTGGGGACTGATGGACGAATCCCGCAGTATTCCGCGTCCCTTTCGCCAAAAAGATAATATCCCCTTCTTTCAACAAGTCGGGCTCACGCCGCCCGGTAAGCTTAACCCGGGTCAATAAACTCGTCTCAGGGCTCATTGCTACACCAAGAGCTTGGAACACACCGGGCAGTAACGCCCAATGTTCACCCTGGTCATTGGCCTGTACGGCGCCCCGAAACGGGTAGCCCGGCATGATCTCAACCAGATCTGACAGGGAAGTGTGTTGAATGCTCTTAGCCAATGAAATATCCGCATCTTTTAAATGATGCACTCAATATATAGGTTCAATCCTATTTTGACAAACAAAATTTTTGCATCATTTTCATGATGCATATTAAATTCAAGGGATCAGTTGCCGAACATCACAATTTAGAGCTTTAGCAAACTGGTAAACTTTTTCCAAAGTTATGTTAACCTCGCCTCTCTCTACTCGACCGACATAGCTGCGATCAATGTCTGACATCAACGCGAGCTTATCTTGAGAAACACCCAACTCCTTTCGCTTTTGCCTCAATAATTGCCCAAACTCTTTCGCTATGGAAGACATGCGTCGCCTCTGTTTAAACTGGAAGCGAGTACTATCTAAAGTTGCGGTATATATAGCCACGGACTATAATCCGCATTTCGAGTCAATCTGGAAATTAATGGGTTGTAAAGCAACAGTTATTTCGACGGACGTCTAAATGCAGTATTCAGAAATAAAACTAGATCAACATTTGCTATCCATTCTCAAAGAAGAAACCTTCAACGGCTTTACGGTTGTGCAGTTACGAGATACCTATCGAGTTCGGACTAACTCTCATAAAGGTCAGCGTGAGTTGAGGCTGTATGTTTACCGCAGGGTTAAGCGACTGTGTAAGCTGGGTTTGCTTTATATGGGAAGTTCGGGCAATTCAAAGCAAAATAAATACTTTAAAAGCTCTGAATTTTTTAAAGTAAGCTTTATTCCTGATCAAAACAATTCACAAGCGACTTGCGATAGCTCAACTCAAACTAACACTCAGTTAAAAATTGATGATCTTGAAAGGCAACTCAAGCAATACAAAGTTGATCTGCTGGCAAGTATCGGCGAGTCTGAAGAATACATGCGATTGTACGAAACAATCCCAGACATCAAAGACATGTTAGAAGAGAACTACCATCAGGCAAGAGAGCATAGTTCAAAATTGCTTGGGCAAATCAAAGCATTAACGACTGTCATTTCGCATTATCAGTAAATCAAAACTATGAAACTAAGAAATTGGCAGAGAGACTGTGTCGCGAAAGCACATGAGCACTTCAAAACTAATTCTAATCATTTCTTATGCCTAGCTACCCCTGGGGCCGGTAAGACCGTGATGGCTGCACAGTTAGCAAAGGAGCTATACGAAACCAAGAAGATCGACTTGGTCCTTTGTTTTTCGCCTTCCATATCTGTCGCTCGAAACATGCAGTCAACATTCGAGAGACTTACTAATAAACGCTTTGATGGAAAAGTCGGTGCTCTCGGTTGTTCATATACTTACCAGTCAATGATCAACCTTTGTCGAGATTTCTGGGATATATTCGAAACATACAAAGTGTTAGTCGTGTTTGATGAAATACATCATTGTGGTGGTTCTAGCTACGAAGATGCAAATCGTTGGGGACAAGAAATTATTGTCAACATTAAAGAACAAGCAACCTACTCACTGGCAATGACCGGAACGCCCTGGCGCTCAGACCAGTCTGCAATCGTTCTATCACAGTACCAAAATAACAGTCAGAAAATTGAGTGCCACTACACATACGGCCTAAGAGAAGCAATTAATGATAAGGTATGTCGTAAACCAACGATGGTGCTCATAGATAATGAGTGTATTCTTTTGACAGAAAACGATAGTACAACCAAAGAGTATTCTAGCCTTCAAAGGCTTATAGTCGACTCCGGAATTCGCTATGAAGATATTATCTATTCAGTCGAAACTCTGCGCTATATTCTTGGCAGAGCGTGCAGTAAACTCTCTGAAATTCGTAACGTTAATCCTCTTGCAGGCGGCTTAATAGTAGCCTCGTCAGTGAGACATGCAGAGCTTGTCTGTGAGCTGATCCGTAATGCATTTAATCAATCTGCCGTTATGGTGTCTTACCAGCATAAAAATTCAGCGCAAACCATAAGTCAATTTAGAAATAATAATGTTCAATGGATAGTTAGCATCGGCATGGTATCTGAGGGCACGGACATTCCACGCCTGCAAGTCTGCTGTCATTTGAGTCGAATTAGAACAGAGCTGTACTTCAGGCAGGTGCTAGGCCGAATTCTGCGTACCAATCAATTTGATAATCAAGAAGCATGGCTATTTACTATTTGCGATCCGGATCTTGAGAAGTATGCCAAAAGAATTGAAGAAGAGGTGCCTGAAGCTCCAGTAATTTTTGAGAAAGTCCGCAAGCCGTCGTCTATCAATCAGTTAGATGCTGTCACTGGGCCCACTGATGAGAAGCCGACTTTGTTATTCAGCAATGAATACCTAACGCATGGCGATTCAACGGCGCCGCTACATAGCTCGGAACAAGTTGCACCTTTCGCTTCTGAAACTCAACGTACAATTAGTATTCTTGGTGGCTTTAGAGAGCAGGTTATCGAGACCTTTAACTCGCCGTTCTAAAAGATCGCGCTGAAGTTATGATATCAGCACTGATTATCATGGACGTTTATAGATTAATGAGAGAAAAGCTAAACATTCAAACTCGACTTTGTCTGACAAAGGCATTACTGCGCGCGATGATCGGTCTAAAGAAGTATTTAGCCAAGTTCGTTAAGTTTAAACACTCTAACTTAGAGTGCCACTAAAACAGGGAGGTTTACAATTTATTAGGCTGTCTTTGTTGTCTCCTATTTTCTCTACGAGCTCCACGTCCAAGTCACCGTGCACTTTGCCTGTTCTTGTGATAGTGCATCATTGTCAGTAAGTTCATCTAGATTTAAAAATAGTAACGAAAAAACAGCAGAATAAGTGGGATAATGAAGAAACTCCATTTACGGAAGCGACTGATTTAAAAAATTCCACGACATAAGATACGCACTTAATTGTAAGCTAGAATTACTTAAAGTCATCTACAGCCTCTTCTTTCTCTCTATTTACCCTAGTACTTATTGCAACACCAATCAGCATTGATGATGATGTTGAGGCTAGACTATATAGAAATACAAGCCAACTAAAACTTCTTATTAATAATATTGAAAAAATAAGTGATATAGAACTCACAAAAGCCACTAATAAAAAGCCATGCATTAATCTATTTGTTTTTATTTTCCTGCTAAACAAGTAAAAAAACACAATACTGATTAAAAACGGCAATACTAAATCATAAAATAGCATTTCATCGCCGTGGTTAGATGAATCAATATTAAATGATAGCTTCATCCAGCTCAAAGTAAATCCATAGAGTACAAATACACTTATGTAAAGAAAAGCATACTTACAAAACCTAAAGATATCTAGTTTCAACTTCATATTGCTTCCCATAAACCTCAAAACATCAAATGTATTTTAAAAGCAGAAAAAATAATGACAAAAACAACAAATACCAATCCAATTAACTTACCTAAACTTGGCGTCTTCTCTAATATTCTAAAATTATTAGCTAGCCAAGTTTCCTTGGCTATGGAAATTGAACAGAGTTTACTAATTCCCCAGAAAAACATACCAAAATACAAGTATAGAAACCTAGTTTCTTCACTCAACTTTAAGACATTTACAAAGAAAATTCCAAAAAACAAAATAAATACAAGATAAGCTACTTTCTCAAAGAGAGCAATTACTCTGCAAGCCCTTGACTGCATAGAATAAAACTCTCTATTTTGAGTCATCTTTGACAGGCACTTTGTCATCAATATTTATTTCACTCTTCTGCTCTAGCGCATCTTCTACTAGTTGTTTAGCGATATCCCCACTATGCTTACCAATTATCGAAGAAAAAACTTCTACAAATGGCTCAGTTACTTTCAGTTTTTTTTCTAAGACATTTTTTGCTGTCCTCGCCATAAACTCACCTGTCATAATACCTGCCAAATCATCCTCAAAATCTTCTCCTTTTATTATTTCATTAGCAGTAACTACTGTATCTATAAGCAAACCAATACCAGTATAAGTTGCACCTTGTTCGATTGTATTTGCCACGATTGCATCTCTTTCTAACTGGGCTTGTGCTCTTTCTTTAGCTGTCTTTCCTGAAATTAAGTCATGTAATGCATTACCCATATTAACAGCTATGTAATCTCGACCATCAGGATCAATATATTTAAATGGATTATTGCTCGCATAGATAAAGCGTGAAAAGGTTTGAATATCTCGATATTTAATAGGATCAAGTGAATTAAAACGACCTACTTCAGGATCATACCAGCGAGCCTGCATATAAGTCAGGCCTAAATCTTTATCATCCTTGTGACCAGTAAAGCCTACATTATTGTCGCTATCTTGATCCGCAAGCTGCTTACCAAAAGGCTGATACTCTTCACGCCACTTAACACTTCCGTCTTCATTCGTTGCCGCTATCGGCGAGCCTAAATGATCCGTATGGATGAAGGTTATCGTCGTCATCTGCCATAACCCATTACCTGGACAAGATGACCCAGAACGATAACGATTTTTTCAAACAGCTAGGCGCGAAGATCGCCTCATTGCGGAAGGAACAGCAGATCACACAGGTTCAGCTTGCGGAGATTCTGGGGATTTCACAGCAGTACATGCAGGCGTTTGAAGCTGGCCGAAGGAAAGTCCCTTCCTCCATGCTGCCAACGCTGGCCGAGGTATTAGCGGTATCAGTGGAAGAGCTGATTGGCATTGCACCAACCAACGGTAAAAAGCGAGGGCCAGCCCCTAAGCTGTTAAAGCAGGTTGAACAGATCAGCCAGCTACCCAAGTCTAAACAGAAGTTTGTGATGGATATGCTGGATACGGTGATTCAGCAAGCCGCACATTAAAAAGCCCGCGAATGCGGGCCTTTAACTACAAAAAATTTATTGTTACAGCTACAGATCAATCTTCAAATAATATTTCCAGCAACTGATCGAAGCTGTCAGCCACTTCATAAACATTACCTAAATCATTTCTACTTCTTTCATCTTCAGCATCCCAAAAAACTATCTTCCCATATTGAACCTCAGACAACACTAAACAAATCAAGTCGTTTGTATCGCTACACGCAATTGGAATATATGAATCAGGCAACCTGCTTTTATATTGATTGTAATTCCAGTTTAAGCAGCTAGATTCAATCTCCCTGTCTACACCGAAGAAAACCTGAATGCCTCCAACTTCCTCAGAATGTCCTTTTATTGGAAACGCATCAGGAGATGGACTGCCGCCATTAAACTTTAATAGAAACTCTTTATAGCTAGTAGGAAACTCGAACCCAGTAAATAAAGCAATTTCCTTTAACTCTGATTCAGATATAGATCTGCCAGGGTTATCAATTGTATCTAACATAGTATCACTCGCTGTTATCCTCCCGAAAATCCACCATCGTGACCAGTTTTCGTATGAATATCACGCGGAACAAGCTGCATCGTTTTACCATCTTGGTGGTGATGCCAAACATGGCCTTCAGGGGTCTTTTTAAACCCTCCAGCTTCATTTGCAGCTTTAACATCTTTCCTTCTACTACCAGTAAATTCGATTTTCACATCCTTTTTCGAAACACTGGAGAAGTCAGGGTATCCATTTTTGTCGAAAGGAATACCTGTTTCAGGATGCTTACCACCAGCCAAATGCCCGTTGCGCCTTGCTCTCTTTGTAACATTACTTAATCGTCTATTAAGTCTCCAATATCAAATCGAGCTAGTTTTTGCTTATCTTTAGATTGATGTACAACTGTTGTTTTGTTAATCCACTTAACGTCGCCAATACGAGAGTTAAATAAAAACTCATCTGGCTCTTCAGTGAAAAGATGCTCATTAAGAAGCTCTTTACCATCACTATTTTTTATCACAATGGAACAATTAAACGCCTTTTCATCGTGGTCGCCAATCAACTCAGCTGACAGTTTCTTATTCCGGCTTAATTTCTTTTTGATGGTATATGTATTGACAAAGTTTTCTCGAATAACCTTCTCGTACGCTTCGTGAAAGGGGGCCTTCGGCCATCCTTCCATTTCACACAATGGCATAAGTGCATTGTATAGCGTATCCAGAAGAAACCTTTTCTTAGCGACTAGATTCAAACTCTCAAAATAGTCGAAGTCGAACTCCTTATAGTACTTAATCACTGAGCTACTTAACTCAGTGGTACCAACTCTTTCATCTGGCCCACAAAGCTTTACAACAACCCTATAAATACCGTCTGTTTCTATAGGATCAAAAAGACGCTCAAAATGGGCACAAACACACCTGCTGAATAGTGTGAATTTTCGTGCCAAATCAAGTTCAAGTTTAAATGCCCATAGACTAAATTCTGAAAGCTTCATTCTTATAAGCACCTATATTTTCGGTCTTTTTTGGTCAGGTAGTTCATGCCCAGCTTTACGCAAACCTTCTACTGCTTGTCCTTCCTTTTGAAGTACATTCGCTCTTCCCGGGATACCACTTTCAAGCACAGTAGCAGAGTCACCATCTTTAAGTTGAGAGTTCGCTCTAGGGGAAGTGCCGTTCTTATTAAGTTTCTGCCCGCTGACACCTATCTTTTTGATATTGCCATCCGCATCCTGAATCATGTAGAGGTGCTGCTCTTTAGTACTCGCTTTCGAGTTGCCGTGTATTTTATTATAAATTATATGCGTTATTAAGCCTATAAAGTCGCCAGGGTAGAGCGTACCTTTAAGCGGATTCTGTAGACTAGGAAAGGAGACTGTATTCAAATCTGGAGCAAAATTTGGAATCAATGAACCTTCCGTGCTTGCAGGAAGTTGGTCAGCTAATGGTAGGCTCGTACTAGGGTTGATTGGGTTCGTAATTGTTGTAGGAGGTGGTCCAGCAAAAATTGGCGGATTTTGCTGAATTAAAAGCGGATTTTCACCATCAGGATCTATATATTTATATGGGTTATTGTTCGCGTAGACGTATCGATTAAATGAATTTACTTCGCGAAACAATAAAGGATCCAAAGAGTTAAACCTTCCAGTTTCAGGATGATACCAGCGAGCCTGCATATAAGTCAGGCCTAAATCTTTATCATCTTTGTGACCAGTAAAGCCTACATTATTGTCGCTATCTTGATTCGTAAGCTGCTTACCAAAAGGCTGATATTCTTCTCGCCACTTAACACTTCCGTCTTCATTCGTTGCCGCAATGGGCGAACCTAAATGATCCGTATGGATGAAGGTTATCGTCGTCCTCTTAGCATGCCCATTTATTGCATAGAAGCAGCCTAACAATAATAGAAGCAATGTAATATTGAATTTTTTAAATATCATCATCGGTTTATCCCTTTATCTAAACTACATTGCACAACCAGAGTTAGGGTAATAACTCGCATAAGCATCTTTATCTTTGAGATAAAAATAATGTTGTGTTTGAAAGGTATCGAGTGTTTCAACACTGATCGTTCCCGTATAAACCTCTTCTATGGTGATGTTGCCATCACCATTCCAATCGAGCTTTTCAATCGGTGTGTTCGGGAAATAGTTACTGTATAAGCTTGGGTAATTTAGGTGAATGAATACCGCGTAATAAATACCTTCATAGCTGCTACTAAAAAAGTCTTTCTCTTCAACGATACCGTTTTCATCAAAATCTAGCTCACAAGAGTTTCGGACTGGATCATCTCCGAGATCGCTAACGGTAATAGAAACCTCATCTGAAGACTCAGCGCCAGCATCATCGGTAACCGTCACTCGAAGTAATATCTGCGTGTCAACGTCTACACTCGGTGCGATGAACTGAGTCGTCAAAGGTTCGATCCCTTGCTGGAAAACAACATTTGGGCCACTTACAACTTCCCATGATACGTTTAATTGATTACTTTCAGCATCGCTAGAGCCTCGCGCATCCAAAATAACTATCTCGCCTTCATTGACTGTTTGATCATTACCAGCATTGGCTACGGGAGGCGTGTTGTCAGCTTCAGCTTTCGATAAATAAACGAATAATGGCCACTGAGCATTATTCGAGCTTTTATCAACTCTTGCCCCTTGCATCAGCGCTGAATAAGGAGCGAGATAACTTCCAGTAGTTGATGAGGGTATTGACTCATGATAAATCACTGAATCATTGATAACACGAGAGCTATGATGCTGATAATCATAGTCGGTATAGATATACCCAAAAGAACCATTCACAAATCGTGTGAGTACGCTGTCAGACGTCCCACTGGGCGCATCAACATCACTTAAAGGATGGCTAAGCCAAGCGCTATTGAAGGCTTGAGTAACAAGTTTGATTTTCCCCTGCTCTTCCAGAATAGCTGTCGATTTATTATTGTCGTCAATATCAATGGCTATTGGACCACCAGCATTCGAAACAGAAGAGACGATTTCAGTCGAGCCAAGCAATTGTTGCCAGTTTGCACGTTGACTCAAATAGTTGCGTCCACTACCACTTACGTCTTCCCAAAGTGCAACCAACTGCTGATTATTCGCAGCGATGGAATAACGAGTTTGCCAATCTTCGCTACCTAAGGAGTATCCATTGAAAGTCGTACTATCGATGGTAAATAGTTCAACACTGGTACTCACGATATTACCTGACGAATCTCTTTCATCGAGCGGAATGATAATAGCTACTTGGCCCAAGTTGTTGATCGCAAAATCGAAACCTGCTCCACTGTAAATTGCGTTGTACAAAGGGTGATTTTCATCTTTATAAGTGACCTTTACTGGCTCGCTCCAACCAGTACTTGGAGTCCAGCTTGCAACCCAAAGGAACACTGTTGAATACTGCTCTTCGAGCCATGACACGACAAAGTTGCCATTTGTCGAGCTAGTTATGCCCACTTCATACCCGACATTAAAACCGGACTCCGGAGTCTTTAGTGTTTCTGTGCTCCAGCTTTTGGTTGGAACGTCAAACGTCGCAACTGAGATTTGTGCGGTCGAACTGTCACTCGCAACCGCCATTGCATAGCCTGAGTCAGAAACCTCCAATACATAGCGATTAGGCCGGAAATCAAACAACTCATGAACCGTTAGTTCTTCAGTGGTCGAGTTCCAATAACTTGCCCGAGTTTTATTGCTATGGTAGCGATGTAGAACATGAACGTTTCCTCCGCTATCGATATCAAGATTCTTAATTGGATAGTTCAGCATTGAGGCAAAATACCATTGATTATTAGAATGCTTTACCGATCTTTCATTCGATAAAGAGGATTCTAGAGAACCTCGTTTGGCAATCACTCGATAATAAACGGTATCGCCCATTTGGGGCGTCGTATGTACCCATGGACTGCTAACATCGTCTACTTTTATGGCTTCTTCTTTACTGCTAAAGGGCTGGTTGCTCCAATACAAATCATAGCTGTCAGCAAAGTCGATAGCATTCCAACTGACCCAGACTACACCATCAATCGATGCTGCATTGAGAGCGGTTGGCGAATTTAGAGTATTTGCCACGTTAGGATTAGTCCCCAATTGAAACTCTTCTAAATTACTAAGCCCATCACCATCAGGATCAAGAGCACTATCGTCGATATTTGAGTCCAATCCATAAGTTACTTCAAACCAATCAGAAAGGCCATCGCCATCAGTATCAACCAGATCAAGTCGAGTACCAGCGATGAACTCTTCTAAGTTGCTTAATCCATCATCATCTAAATCTGCACCCGCATCAGAACTATCGTAGGGATCAAGTCCATACTCTCGCTCAAAACAATGTCCTAAACCATCATTATCTAAATCGTCACTGCACTCTATTTGTTCGTCGTAGTAGGCTACTAACTTGTTACCTAAATAAATATGGGAACGATTGAAGTCACCAAACTCATCTTGCTCGAAGAGTAACTTTCCGGAGGTGGTATATACGAAATACTCTTTCTTTTCCGGTCCTATTTTTACTGATTGCTTGCCGTTTGCATCGTACTCAAACTTAAACTGCATTCCATTAGCGGTATTTTTAGCGAATATAAGGTTGTTCGAAAAATCGTAGAAATAAGAATTACGCCCATCCTCTTTAACCCGGCCGTTAAAGTCATAGAGGAACTGATTGCCATTAAAATTAGAAAGGCGATTTCTAGCATCGTAGTCGTAATTAAATGTCTGACCACCAATGACTTTACTTTCAATATTTCCCATCGAGTCATAATTATAATAACCGTTACCCCATACACCTGATGCAGTGTATAAGCGATCAAGTCCGTCGTAACTCATGTTCTTCGTTTTACTGGAATCTAAGTTATCGATAATAGCTTCAAGATTGCCATTAAAATCGTAGTCATAATTAAAACTGATGATGTTGTCGAGCATTCCAACACTCATTGATTGAGGCATTTGCTGATCATTCAACTCGTAAGTGGTGACATGACCATTGCTGTAAGTCAACGATTTAACCACACCATTATCAAAATACTCGATGTTGGTAACAAGGTCACCAACCTTTGATGCTCGACCAAACACATCCGGATCATAATCAACGTAAAATCCGGATGGATAAGTCAGGCCCGAAATTTGTCCTTGAGTGTTGTAGTCATAGCTAAAAGCAAAGTTAGTACCTTCTTCACTATCAGATAGTGTTTCTGTTTCTAACTTATCTTCGATATCATAGGTGTAGAACCAAGTTCGATAGCTAGTCTGAGTATATTGATCCGGTTGCGGATTAAATAGAAAAATATGTTCCGTTGTTTTTACTCGATTACTTTTGAGATTGCCTATCTCATCGTAGTCGAGCTCGTACTCTTTTGAAATGGCTTCATAGTTACATGAGGTACAACTTGGTTGACCGTATTGATAGCCTGATTCGGTTTTAAAAAAGGTAGGAAATTCAACTCGTCTCAAACGTCCTACTACATCATAAGAAAATCGTTTTGTGCGTTGAGTTCCATTGATCACATGGATCTCTTCTTCAATTCTTCCACCATGATCATAAAAATAGATTAATTCACCATCAACTTCTGGCTCAATATACTTAAATAAACGTTGTTCATTATCGTACTGATACTCTCTAACGATGCCATTTTGTGTGATCGTCAAAGGATCACCTAACGCATTGTTGGTAAAATCGATCACTACACCTTCCGGTGCCGTAATTTTCTTGAGATGCTTGTTAGAGTACGAGTAGGCGGTATATGATTTGGTCGTAACATTCCCCTCTGCGTCAGTGACTCGAACAGTACCGTCAGATAAGTAGTCAGTTACTACTGCTGGCTGACCGAATTTTTGTGCTCTTACAACTCTATCTAAGCCATCATACGAATAAGTCGTTCCACGCATTTCATCATTTACATAAGACTCAAATACTAATCGGTTTAGATCATCGTAACGATAATACCTAATAAACTGTTGTCCACTAATAGTATTCTCTGTAATTTTTCGAACGAGTTTATTGTGCTCATTATAAATATTGACTTGTCGAAGTGAATTTCTGGTATAAGCAACCCAATGGCCTCGATTTGAGTTTGTGCCCGAGTTAGTTGGTCCACCCATCCCATAACCGTAAGTCACAACAACGTCGTCAGAGACAGGATAATCAATAAAGGTTAATCGGTTTAGCTCGTCATAACTATAACTGGTCGTTGTATCCTTGGCATTGGTTTCTGATGTAACGCGCCCGTAAGCATCCACTTCTCTAATGATGAAAGAGCCGTCAGGAAACTCTTCTCTTCTAGGGATCCCACGATAATAATTAAGATAGGAAACTTTATTATCAACCGCATCTGACTTTGCCTTCAAAGTGCCGTCAGTGTTGTACTCATATTTTACTAACACTCCTTTACTAATAGTTTGAGACAGGTTTCCATTCTCATCATAAGTAAATTGTTCAACTAAAATATCACTACCAGTTGTGCGAACGTGTTTTTTGAAAGGAAGATCAAGGATCCAATGACCTGCGTCGCTTCCAATGTGTCGATAATCTTCGTCATAATAATAATTGGCGTTGCCTGACTCGTTATATTTTTCAGGCGTCAAGCCATCTAGCGATGTGACTTCGTAATCATACGTCGTATTATCAATAGTCGTTGTTTTACCGATTAAAATTGGAATCCGAATATCTGGGTCCCAAAGAGAGTAACTAGTATTGGCTTCAGTATAAGTTCGTTCAATAAAAGATAATTCTTTAAACGACCAGTTGTTGACTTCTTTAAATACTTCTTGGCCATCAACCACATGGCTCATTTCTTTAAGCAAGCCAACAGACCAGGCTTGACCAACAGGTTTGAAGTACCCCTCACCATCACCTTGATCGATATAAACTGATTCATTTAATGGTATAGGATAATAGAGACCATAGTGTTTATACGTTTTTACTCCATCAGGACCGGTGACCGTTGTAACATCATAACTCTTCGTTTCGCCCTCTTCTCCTTGACGAGTATAAACATAGTCCCAACAACGATTAGTTGCAGCAGGTGTTTCACGATTGGCTTCGCATTTTTGAGTAACGACATAATAGTCTTTGGCACTAAAGTTTAATTTTTCATAGTCAAACTTAACGATTTTACCTAATGGTGTCGTTAGTTGTTCAAGATAGCCATGAACCTCTCCTGACGAATAATACTTATATTCAGTTAACGCATTATCTGGGTGTGTAACTGACAAAAGCCTTTGCTCACTCAGCGCTCCAACGACTTCGTAAGTGACCGTTTGATCGCCGTAGCTAACTGATTCTAATACATTATTATTATAGGTAAAATTTACAGTACGTGAGTCTGATGAAACAATTGAGTCGATGCGAATATTCGCTCGATCACCCGAGTAATTGATATCTAGATAGTTACCATTTCGGTCGATAATTTTGATGACTCGATAGTCAAGGCTATAGTCTCCAATAATGTAGCTAGTACCAGATTTATCTGTAATTTGAAGTTGTTGATTCTTGCAGTTAACTCGCCATAATGCTTTTGTTACATGGCTTGGTCGATAATCACCGCTTCCTTCTGAGTAAGCAGAATCTCCATCAGCATCAATAAAAGAAATGTTGTCCTTAATAATGATCTGTGAACTTCCATCCGGCAAGATAAACTGGGTGTTATTTGCAAGAACTGGTTCTACAGTACCTTGCCCGCAGTAATATGGGTTTTCCGTTGCCCCTCTTAGCATTCCGTAATGAAGAATCCAGTGAGCTCCAACGAAATTTCTATAGCTGTCTTTCCACCGATCAGTGGCTGAATTAAAACTTCTTGTCACAACAATGTCAGGACCAAGACCTGAAGCAACCAAATCAGTAGAGGATATATTTAAAGAGCCACCAAAAAGGTCAATATTAACATTAGAACTTGAATCATAAGCTCGGCCTTTATTAATTCCAGGCATGGAATAAAAGTCTGGACTGTCAGTGATTTCGGAATGGACAGAATTTGTAAAACTAAAAAGCGCGCATAGAAAAGTGCTAAGCAATAACTTAGGCATTGGTTCCCCCAAAAAAATATCCTTAATAAGAGTAGGAATTAGCCATAGTTTCAACCTACTCAAATATCTGCGCGGGCATTATAAATTATTTGATAATTTTCACAAGGAGGGTAGCTAGTTAAAATCTCACCGAACTTTGATTAAAAACTTAAATGTGACTAAGTTCATTATTCCTATATTTTAAACGCGACTGTACTATATTTCATTTTCCTAATTACAGTATTAACACGATAATTTATAATTTTTATTCGAGTCGATAAGTTGATACTCGTAGATATCTTTGTAAATGAACAGCCCTCTAATTAGACTGCATGAATCATCGATAACGAATTGAGATAACCGTCCAAACCTTTACTCCCTTCGGACTCTTTACAATGACCTCGTCATCCACCTCTTTTTTTAAGCACGCTCTAGCCATTGGAGAATCAATCGAAATATAGTCCTTGCGACCATAGATTTCTTCCGGCCCAACTATTCTAAATTTAATAACTACTTCATCTTCATTCTCAAGTTCGACCCACGCTCCAAAATAGACTTTACCTTCCTGCTGAGGATGGAAGTCCACTATTTTGATATCTTCTAACGTCTTTCGCAAATAGCGAACTCTACGGTCAATTTCTCTTAATTTTTTCTTATTATATTGATAGTCAGCATTTTCACTTCTATCTCCTAGGCTAGCAGCCCAAGTAACTTTTTTTGTTGTTTCTCGCCTTTCTACTCGCCACAGATGATCTAACTCGTCTTTTAACTTATTAAAGCCTTCTCGAGTAATTAGTTTCGTTTTCATAACCAGCTCTTTTCGGTCTTTATAGATATTGGAGTGCTTTCGTCAAAGCATCTATAGTAGCAGGCTTAAAGACTACTTTATTATTCTCATCAATCACTTCACCATACTCTGTTTTAGTGAAATGCCATTTCTTAATAAATGAATCCGACTTTAGATACTCTAAAGCTTTTCTTTCTTGAGACGTTAGTCGATGTTCGCTGTCAACTTGACTATTTTTATGGTCATAAACCTCGATCACTTGATTAGGAGGGACAATTTCCCTTAACTTCTGCTTAAGAGCTTTTAGTTCCGAAGCCATTACAAGAGCCAGTAAACGCTGCTTAGGATTGCTAATCTCCTCAATCCAGCTCTGTTCCTTGCGATTTACATCGTGTTTATTCTTCCTCCCGTTTGCTTGTTCAAAAGAAGCAATTAGTGCGCGGTAAATATCACCTGTTTTATTTCGTATGCTCTGTGCTTTTGGCACACCTCGATTATATCCAAGTCTTGCTATGGTAGCGATCGAAAAGTCCGAAACGCCTCTGTCTACTTGCTCCTTGCAAACAGTAAAAATGGCATCAAGAGTCTTCTTCTTCTGCGCTGATATGCCAATCTTGAGTTTTTCTAACATCTTATCTGGATTCACTTACTCTCTCCCTGAAATTAAAGTTTTTTGATTGGTAATTAGCTCTATCTCGGAAGGCTCAATTTTCTCTGATCCCACTAACTCTGAAATTCTCACTTTACAGCCGACAACTTCATTAACCCGTTCCCAAGACTTGAGCCTAGATAACATTAACTTAACCAACTGATTACCGACATCCAGTTGCTGTTTCGGACTTAAAAGAAACATTTGAGGAGCAAGCTGGTTAAACTGAGACATTCTATCTAACAATTGAGAGCGGGGAATTACTGCGTTGACCGCCGATGCCGACTTAAATATAGAAGCGTTTTCACATACTTCTTGGAGCTGCTGAAAATATGACACTTCCTTAAGATCTATTTCTATGTCTGCATCCCGCATTTTTACAAGTGACAGCTTATTTCCTTCCGTTGAGCTCACGTCATCCACTAAGCTTTGGCACATTTGGATTAATTTATAACTGGCTTGTAAATCACATAAATACATATCCATTTTCTTAGCAGAGCTTTCATATTCTGACTCAAGATTTCGAAGTTCAAACTCAAGCTGTGAAAGATCTGAGTTGTCAAAGAACTCCATCTTAACATCTGCTATATACTGCTTCCTTTCAATTTCCGAAATTCTCTCACTAATCGCTTCAATCTCTGACTGCAACTCTGCGCATTGACTTGACTGAATGTTCGACTGCAAAAGTATTTCATTAGTTAATGAAAGTAGTCCGCCTAAAAATGCGGGGCCAGAAATAAAGTGCCGACAACGTAAACAGTTCTGCATACCTAAATAACCAGCTGGCACTGGTGCTCTAACTTGAGATGCTCCTAGAATTTCACCTCCATCATCACATCGAGAAGCAGCATAAGGACAAATACCGTAGTCTCGGAACATAAAATTTCCAGCAGGCATACTATTTGTCAGAGCCATTAGCATATCTGAATTATTAGATACAAGTTGATTCTTAACTTCTTCCAAATTATTTTCTTCGACTAACCTTTGTACAGACTCTGCTTTGGATTTAAGTGCAATTTTCTCGCTTTCTTCGAGTCGATGTCTAATATCAGATTCAGTTACTTTGCAATAGTAGATAGACATAACAATCGAGGAGTGACCTACTATTTTCATCACTACTTCAACCGGCATACCGAGTTCCATTATATATGCCGTAATTAAACTGACCCTCATCGAATGAGGAGTGTATTTCGATTTGTAGTGACTTAATACATTTTCTCTTCCTGTCAACGTCGATAGCTCTAGGTTAGACGGTTGGATGTAATATAAAGCAGCCGCTAGCCGAGTGGTTAATGCCGCACTCACATTTTTCGGTTCGACGCCATTGAATTCTCGAAATAAAAAGCAGTTTATTCCCTTTGCTTTTAACTGATTTTCATTAAGATTTGTTTTCTTGCACAACGTCCAGCTTGTCGGTTTAGAGATTGGATTGTACTTCTGCTGCCACTTCCGTAGCTTAACGAGCCAATAAGCTAGTTCAGATGGGATCCATGGAATTGAGTAGCCATTGCCATGATTACTAGTTTTGTTAGTTGTTATAAACATGCCTAATTGTCCATCAGGCATTTTTTTGATAAACGATTGATTCTTTGTCATTCCTGACATTAAGCTGTTATTTTTTATCCAAACAATGTCTCCTTGTTCATTTGTTTCAGCAATTAATTCATCAGCTTCCCCTGAATCATTATAAGCAATTTGCCTTCCACGCAGCGGCACACATGTTAGAGCGTAAGTATGGATCCAATCTACAGGGCTCCAAAGAAAATACTGGTTCCCAATTTTTTTAAAGACACAATCAGGATCAAGCCGATCAATCCTTGATTTCGGTACCTTTACCCAGTCTGAGTCAAACATCTGTAAATGCTTCAAGTCTGAAAAGCACTTCAAATTCTTTGGTACAATCCAATCTTGCGCCTTTTTGACAAAATGATGTTGTAAGCAAGGTTTGGTTGTTTGAGCATTAGTCGGTGCGTAGACATTGTTTTCTACCGTTAATAGTGCAAGCGGATTCCTCGCTTCCATAACGCGCAATACTTCACCTGTTTCTTCATCTTCCATGGTAAGGTCATTTTCGATTACAAAATCTAAAAACTCGTTTATTGCGATGAGAATCTTGCCCTTCATTGCTTCAGAATCTAGTGTCGCGAACCATTTACGGAATGGTTTAATATTGACTTTTTCTTTAGTCAAAAAAGCTTGGGGGGATTTGCTTAGATCGCTACACTCAATGAAGTGACGAACAAAGCGACAAAGGTGTGTAATTTTAGAACCACCACCTCGAGCGACCTTCATGAACTCCTCGATTTTAAAGCCCCACTCCTCGTAAGGCTTACTTATAAATTTTACTTTGTAAGGCTCTTCCTTCCCAAGAAATCGATACCAATTTTCCCATTCATTGCCATAAACACATTGAGGGTCCTTGGGCATTCTCGGGTCATTGCTTTTAGAAAGATAGCTTTTATATTCTCTCTGTGAAATCAGTTTGAGCGTTCGGACCAACTCTTTTAGCTCTTCGTAAAGATAGGGTTGAGGTATATCGAGCAAGTCGCAGAAACCATTCCATTCATCTTTGTATACTCGATCCGGATGAGCAGGTAAGCCAGGAATGCTTTTGTAGCGCTCACGGTAGTCGACGCTATCTCGAATCCCGTGAAATTTACATATTTTTTTAACATCTTCTAATGTTTCACAAGTTTCGGGAACATCAGAGGAATGACTTTCCCTTAACATTCTTTGAATTCGAGCTTCCCTCATTCTGTTTTCCCTAACTCAATTCGAATTTCTTCCGATGTTGGACATGTATAAACGAGACATGACATTGGACTTTTATGGTGCATTGCTCGTTGAATTTCAATCTGAGACAGTCCGGCCTTCCTACAACGATAGCCATATGCATGACGGTGTCCATGCTCCGTTGTACCGAGCTCCTTTCTGCATTCAAGCCCAATTTTCTCAACTGCCAACTTATGTTTCCGTTGAAAGTTCTTTAATGTCTCAGGCGCACCTCTTGAATTCGTAAACGCAAATGGATGAGGGTCACCTTCTGAAGGCTCGACGCGCTGATATTTTAGATAATTGACCCAAACCTTTAGAAATTCCTCGGCTTTCTCTGCTGGATTAAAAATAACTTCGAAAAAGTTGCTCCTACTAGTCAAAAGAGGTCCTTTCCAACCCGAGTAAAGTCTCTCTGATAGTCTATACTTTGTTCGCGGTAGATAGCGAGTTGTCGACATTAAATAAGTCGCTCTATTGTCAAACTTTGGATCTGGTGACCTCCCATACTCGGGATGATAGACCCTTACTAATGCTTCACTTTCTCTATTCGGATTTAATGTAATATCTGAAACGAACAAATGAAACAATTCACTTTTACGTAAACCACCAAAGTTCATCAACATGGTCATCGCTATCAACTTATAATCTTGCTGTCCCTTTTTAACAAAACCAACTTGCAAGAACTTCTCAATTTCTGAGTCAGGAAATTTAATCGCTTTCTCCTGATCAACCTTAGGGGCAATAATTCCATTAATTTCTCGAACTCTTTGGTTCTCAATGTAAACATTATTTTTTTTATATAGATGATTTAAAAAGACATTCGCTTGCTTTTGATAATAAGCGCACCAATTTAATCGCTCTTCATAGCAGGAAGCCTTTCTAAAAGGATTCACTCGAGAACTTTCATATCCGTCTTGAGACGCAAGATAATCAGTATACTTCGTTATGTGATATAAAATATTATTTGCATCCGCGATATTTCTAGCCTTCCAATAAAGGTCAAGAGGGTCATTTAGAGTTTCAAAATTAATCGTTCCGGTTACTAGGGCATTAGAAAACGAGCGTAGCAACTCAGTGGCTTTATCAAATGATTTCACTGAATTAATGTAAGTAAGGAGCAAGCCTAGAGAGAATAAAGAGCGCTCTTTCCAAGATTCACTTTTATGTTGATGTAACGCAAGATATCGCAGGTGGGAGATAATAAGCCCTTTCTCACAATAAAGCCCAGGGAGATTTATCATCGCTCCTGTATCATTATCTATGTATTTTATATTTATTTTCTGTGTATATGGCATTGACCAGCTTGCATAATAATTAGTACATAGTATGTATCCGTTACTTAACGGTATATGAAAAGAACTTCGAGGTAAATATAAAATCGCTAGCTCAATAGTATATTTTTCACAGGGGTTATTATACATATATCGAAAAAAACAGTTGCGAGAAATGGATCGCCGCATTCGTTATTTACAAAAACGGACCAGTGAGTTTCAAGTCGTTGAGCATCGACCTAGCGATCCTTCTCGCGTATTTTTTTCTGCTTGGGTTGAAGTAGAAGATGAAGCTGAAACTACGAAAACATTTCGTTTAGTGGGATCCGACGAGTTTGACTTCGATCCTCAATACATTAGTATTGACTCACCACTCGCTCGCGCGTTGATAAAAAAACAAGTCGATGATGAAATTATTGTACATACACCGGCTGGCGATAAAGCCTATTATATTAATAAAGTTTGGTACCAATAATCGATGAAACTGACCACACCTCGCATTGCATTGATTGCAACCCTGACCTATTCGCTATCACTGTTTGCTGAATTAGATGACCAACAAGAATACATTGAAATCGGCGCCGGTCTGTCAACCGTTCGAGTACCGCACTATGCGGGCAGTGATGAATACCGCACACTGGCCGTTCCCTTTCCCTATATTGTCTATGAGAGTCGTAAAGTATCATTAAACCGCGACGGCCTGCGCCGCCATCTATTTTATAGCGACACCTGGGACGTCGATTTAAGTTTTGCAGTGCGCTTTCCCGTCGGTGATGAAAACCAAGCGCGCGAAAACATGCCAGAACTTGACTGGGTTGGCCTAGGTGGACCCTCGATTAACTACAAATTGATTAATGATGATGACCAACGACTCACCTTCGTTTTCCCAATTCATGGCGCAATCGTGACTGATTTTAGTTATGTCGACAGCATCGGCTGGGAAGCCGCACCTGGAATCAAGTGGGAAACATTATGGGAAAATGAAGACGTTCGATGGCGTACATTGATGTCAGCCAATATGTATTATGGCAGTGAAGACTTTAACGCTTATTACTACACTGTTGCGCCTGAATTTGCCAATGCACAACGCACCGCTTATCAAGCTACGGCTGGCAGAGCAGGTTATCAAGCAACCTTTGGTATGACTCGACGAGAAGGTAACTTTTGGTTCGGAGCGTTTGCTCGGTATCGATCGGTTAACAACGCCGTATTTGAAGACTCGCCGTTGGTGACCGCACAAGATAACATTTATGTTGGACTGGCCTTCGCCTACATTTTAAGTCGAGAGCAACTCGGTGACTAACCGTTTCGTCACCGAGGTATTTACCCTTTCTCTCTAATAAGGTTATTCGCCTTTTTGCTCGATTTTAGCCCAGCTGTCTCGAAGCGTGACCGTGCGATTAAAAACCAGTCGATCTTCTTTGCAGTCGTAGCGATCAGAACAAAAATACCCTTCTCGCTCAAACTGGAAACGTGTTTCTGGTGCAACATTCTGCAAACTTTTTTCAACTCGAGCATTGGTCAAAACGGTCAAAGACTCTTGGTTGATCGCATGCACAAAGTCGGCTTCAGAGCCCGGGTTTGGAATATTAAATAACCGATCATACAAACGAATTTCAGCGGGAAGCGAGTGCGAAACAGAGACCCAATGAATAACACCTTTTGGCTTACGACCTTCAGGGTTTTTACCTAAGGTTTCAGGATCATAGGTGCAATGAATTTCAGTGATATTGCCTGCATCGTCTTTAACGACTTCATTGGCTTGAATAACATAGCTGTTTCTAAGTCGAACTTCTTTTCCAAGTACCAAGCGCTTGTATTTTTTATTGGCCTCTTCACGGAAATCAGCACGATCGATGTACACCTCGCGAGTCATAAACAAGGTACGAGTGCCCATATCGTGTTGAGGGTGATTAGGAGCGCTTAACTCTTCTACCTGATCTTCAGGGTAATTCGTAATGATCACCTTAATGGGATCAAGCACAGCCATGGCGCGCTGAGCATGACGATCTAAGTCTTCTCTAACACAGTTTTCTAGCACGCCCATTTCTGTCGTGTTGACTTTTTTCGTCACACCGACTCGATCGCACATATCGCGAATGGCGGCAGCGGTAAAGCCACGTCGTCGCATTCCCGAAATAGTCGGCATCCGAGGATCATCCCAACCATCAACATGACCATCGGTCACTAGCTGATTTAATTTGCGTTTACTGGTTACAGTATGTTCCAAATTCAAACGCGAAAACTCAATTTGCTGAGGGTGACATTCGATGGAAATATTATCAAGAACCCAGTCGTATAATGGACGATGGTCTTCAAATTCTAATGTGCACAACGAATGCGTAATGCCTTCTAAGGCGTCTGAAATGCAATGCGTAAAGTCGTACATTGGATAAATACACCAAGCGTCACCGGTGCGATGATGATCTTGATGCTTGATACGATAGATCACCGGATCACGCATGTTGATATTTGGTGACTGCATATCAATTTTTGCACGCAAACACATAGCACCGTCAGCAAACTCTCCCGCACGCATGCGTTTAAACAAACTCAAGTTCTCTGCCGCGCTACGTTCACGATGCGGGCTATTTTTACCAGGAATTTCAAAGGTGCCGCGATACTCTCGAATTTGCTCCGGGGTGAGCTCATCGACATAGGCTAAGCCCTTTTCAATTAACTCACAGGCGTAGTCAAATAATTGCTCAAAATAATCTGACGCATGACGAATCTCACCGTTCCAATTGAATCCTAACCAGCGCACATCTTCTTCAATCGCTTGGGCATAGGCCGCTTCTTCTTTGGCTGGATTCGTATCATCAAATCGCAGATTGCAGGTTCCCTGATAGTCTTGAGCGACTCCGAAATTCAAGCAAATAGATTTTGCATGCCCAACGTGTAAATAACCGTTCGGCTCAGGCGGAAAACGAGTCGCTACTTGCTGGTGTTTCCCTTCAGCCAAGTCACGATCGATAATTTGCCGGATAAAGTTTTTCGGTTTCTCGGGTGTTTCACTCATTGATACAAACCTGCATAGTTTAAATAAGAATTCATTGGTATACCGATAGGCATGTTGCCGATTCAGGCACACACCTATCGCCACAAGCCGCATTTTACTATAGAAAGTCGGCTATCGGCAGTCACCTTTTAGGCGTTTTACTGGATTATTTTCTGAAAATCATCGCTTCAAGCGGTATTTTACCGCTCACGAAGCGACTCGAGATTACTGATCGTCAGAAGAGAAAACAAATCGGCTAATAAGCTCTTCAATATCGAGAGACGACTCGGTTTGCTCAAACTGGTCACCGGGCTGCAATATTTCTTCTTCACCGCCAATCGATACTTTGATGTATTTATCACCGATAATTCCCGATGTACGAATAGAAGCGACCGAGTCAGTTGATAATTCAATGCCATCTGGAACTTCCATGGTCACGACCGCCTGGAAGCGTTCTCGATCAAACTCAATACGTTTGACTCGACCGACTTTTACTCCCGACATTTCAACCGCCGCCCCTTCTTTTAAACCAGAAACAGAGTCAAATCGGCCAACCAGTTCGTAGTAACCCTGTTGTTCAAACAAACCGATGTCTCCCATGCGTATCGCCATGTAACTGATCGCTACCACACCGCTTAGCACAAATAGGCCAACAAAGAATTCGAGTTTCAGTTTATTCATTCCATCACACCATAAACGCAGAAATTAAATAGTCAGCAAACAACACCATAACCGAGGCCATGACCACCGCTTGCGTTGTGACTCGACTAACACCTTCAGCACCAAATGCCCCTTGTTTGTTGAGGTGTAAGAGAAAGCCCTTACCGGTCGAGACCCATACAATGATTAAGGCGAATACAATCGACTTAATTAAGCCCATGTTCAACTCATGCCAACCAATTGAGCCGTTCATACTTTGAATGTAAGCACCGCTTGGTACGTCAAACATCACTACACTAGCAATGTACCCGCCAAAGATTCCCACCATGTCAGCAATCGCCACAAGAATGGGAACCGAGATTAAGGTCGCCCAAAACTTAGGCACCATTAAAAACTTATAAGGATCAATGGCCATGCATTCGAGTGCGTCAAGTTGCTCATCGCTACGCATAATGCCGACTTCAGCGCACATCGCAGAACCCGCGCGACCAATGACTAGCAAAGCAGTAAACACCGGCCCCATTTCAGTAATCATGCTTAACGCGACTACGCTTCCCAATCGATCCGTTACGCCAAACTGTTCAAATTCAAAGTACAATCGGAGCCCAAGCACCAAACCTACGGTTAAACTTGCCAGCACAATAACGAACGTCGATTTAGCGCCTATGAAATGTAATTGTTGCAGCACCGATGAGTAACGAAACGGAGGAGATACCATTCGTCGTAACACTTGCAAAAGAAAAATGGTTAAGTGCCCGACATGCTCTAGGTTATCAATGGTTCTTTCACCAATGCGCTGAATACTAGCGATCATATCGATGACCTCGATGGGGACGCGCGGCTTGTACGCGAGTGAGCATTTCTAAATATTCTTCCGGATCGACGGCCGCTCTAGAGGCTCGACGATTTAACAGATTCTGGACTTGCTGGTTATCCGACTGCTTCACTTCATCGACCGTACCGCAAATCACCATTTTGCCTTGATCCAGTACCGTTAATCGATCGGCTATTCGTAAAGCACTGTCCAGTTCATGAGTAACCACCACAATGGTCATATCCATCGCTTTTTTCAGCTCAAGTATGTGCTCATCGAGTTCTGCCGCGACCACAGGATCAAGACCCGCTGAGGGTTCATCAAAAAATAACAAATGAGGATCCATTACCACGGCGCGAGCTAATGCAGCACGCTTAACCATTCCGCCGGACAGTTCAGACGGCATGAGTGAATCAAAACCGGACAAGTTCATCATATCGAGCTTCATTCGACTCATGATTCTGATGGTATTTTCATCTAAGTTGGTATGTTCTTTAAGTGGGAGCTGAACATTATCAATCAGCGACAAGTTGCCAAACAGAGCCCCGCCCTGAAAGGCCACGCCAATTTGCCTGCGCAACCGATACAGCTCGTTCTGCTTTGCCTTAGAAACATTGGTTCCGAGAATATTAACTTCACCATTGGTTGGACGATTTAAGCCAAGCATGGTTCTTAGCAATGTACTTTTGCCCGAGCCACTAGCGCCCATGATCACCATGATTTCACCACGGCGCACCGAAAAATCCAGTTGATCTAAGATCAATCGCTCACCATAGTGGGTGCTTAATTGATTAACACTGATGACAGTTTCGTTGTTATCCACCAAATTACCCATTCGTTCGATATTCTCAGTATTCTAGCGACTAAACAAAGCCTTGCCTATGTCGAAAATCAAATCCTTGGGATTCTTTTGTTACTGAGTGAAACAACTATTTTTTTACTGGTTTCAAGTGGTTAAGTTTCAGCGCTGGAAATTGACTGTTTTTTGTTCTATTCATTAAAGTACATCCATCACTTTGGTGGCACCATGAAGTCTTCAAATTATCTGCGACAAGCCAAACGCCGTAATCATCGCCATCACGAGCCGAAAGACTCTAACTGGCAAGATAAAGTTGTTGGCAAGTACCAACTTACTTTGATTCTTGGGATAAACCGAGCGCAGCTCGACCGTTGGTTAAAAGAAGGGCTTCCGGTGATTGCTCAAGGCCATTTGAGTAAAGATTGGGAGTTTGATCTGGTTGCCGTCAAAGCGTGGATTGACACCCAAGGTTATCCAAGAGACTAACCCATCGCTCACAACGGCTTGGGTTAAATAATTTTTGGGTTAAATCATCTTTAGGTTAAGCCATCTTTAGGTTAAACCGTCGTCGAGCTAAATTCTACTTGAGTTAATAAAGACTCACTCATCGCCCGACACTCCGAGAATGGAACTAGGCGCCCCATCGCCTTGCACAATAATTATCTCCACCCGTCGATTGCGTGCTCGTCCAGCAGCGGTATCATTCGTATCTAATGGTCGCGTATCAGCGTAACCGGTTATCACAAAGCGATCTCGAACGAGTTCAGGATCTTTCAGTAATTCTCTTACCACACTCCCAGCTCGACCGCCCGAGAGCTCCCAGTTAGAGCGAAAACGTTCGGTTTCTATCGGTAAATTATCGGTATGTCCAGCGACCCGAATCTCACCTTCGGTTTGTTTTAAGATAGTACCAATTTTTGAAAGCACACCGATAAAACCCGGTTCTATCAAGTCAGAGCCCGAAGCAAAAGAACCGCTCTCTCGAATTCGAATGACGACCAGGTTATCTTTGGCTAAGAGCTCAATTTGCCCAGAGTCGAGTTGTTCCGACATCATCGCGGCAATGTCTCTGGCTAACTGCTCGGCGGCAGCCGACACTTCAGCTTGTTTCTCCCCTTGACCTTGATTGCTTGAATCGCCTTGACCTTTGTCTTTGAAGTCTCCTTCACCTTGTTCAGGATCCTTCTCAACGGGTTCATCGAATTCCAAAGACTCTTTAGTGATCTCCACTGTGTGTTGCATGATGGCTTCGATCATCGTGGGCGTCGGCTTGCCCGGTGAAAATTCTTGAGCAATGACACTGGTACCTTTGGGGATGTCTTTCACCTCGACTTTATTTTGCACGCCGAAGGCATACTTCATAGAACCAGCAATTTGCTTGAACTTAAGGACGTCCATTTCGGAGAAGGCCAATAACAAAACGAAAAAGCACATCAACAGTGCCATTAAGTCGGCAAATGTCCCCATATAATCAGGTAACCCTTCCGGGGGGCATTTACATTCTTCTTCATCACTCACAGGTTATTCCTCGGCACTCGGTCGCTTGCCTTCGGCGAGGTAGCCCATCAGAACTTGCTCGATTACGCGAGGATTTTGTCCGGCTTGAATGCCTAATAGGCCGTCAATCATCAATTTTCGAGCCAGTTTTTCTTCGGTATCTCGCAACCCCAATTTATCAGCAATCGGTGTCGCCATCATGTTCGCCATCATGGCCCCGTATAAAGTCGTCAACAAGGCAACCGCCATGGCTGGCCCAATCGACTTGGGATCATCCATATTACCGAGCATGGCAACCAATCCAATTAAGGTTCCAATCATACCCATTGCTGGGGCAACGCCCGCTAAGCTCTTAAATACCTTAGCCCCAACCTCGTGCCGCTGTGATGCCATTGAGACGTCTTTCTCGAGTATCGACTTGACCACTTCTCCGTCGTGGCCATCAACTAATAAGCCCACCCCCTTCTTGAGAAACGGGTCTTCAATTTCTGCCCCCTCAAGTGATAATAAACCGCCTTTGCGCGACAAGTCGGCCAGCTCTACAATTTTAGCAATAATCGCCTGATAGTCTGGCGACTTAAACATAATGGTTTTCATGCCCGCTTTTGCGGCGCCAATAAAATCATTGAGTGGATATTGTCCAAGCACCACCAAGTGCGATCCAATGACGACCACCAAAATTGAGGGTACATCAATGAATTGACCGAAGCCGCCCGCCAAAATCATCGACAAAGCGACAATACCAACGGCACCGAATAAACCAATGAGAGTTGCGATATCCAAAGGACAGTTTTCCTACCAATACGTTTAGCGCTATACCAAAAGGTTAGCTAGTTTTGCTCAAGTTTCAATTAGGCAGTTGAATAATATGATTTTTTTTAATATTTAAAAGCGATTTGCTCACATTCTAACCAAACATATTTCCCTCGCCTAGTGGTTTTATTTGCAGCCAATTTAAGCGAAAATGCAGGATTGATTCGTGAGAGTGCATTATGAGCAAACAACCTTCAAAAACAAGTTTTGAATCTCAGCTTGCTGAGCTTGAGTCCATTGTTGAAAAAATGGAGCAAGGCGATCTGCCTCTCGAAGAAGCGCTTAAGCAGTTTGAAAAAGGCGTCAGTCTAACGAAAAACTGTCAGTCGTTGCTCGAAAATGCCCGACAGCGCATTCAAGTTCTTTCTCAAGATCAGCAGCTGCAAGACTTCAGTGTTGCAGAAGATGGCGCTGACTACTCGGCAGAATAAATTGAGAGTCGCCACGTCTATGACATTTTTAGAGTTCTGCGCTGAACATCGAGAGCGTGTCGAGCAGCGCTTAAGTCGAGCCATACCACGAGACGATATTCCTCCGACTCGACTGCATTCGGCCATGCACTACAGCGTCTTGAATCCGGGGAAACGTACACGTCCGTTATTAGTGTACGCCACTGGAGCGATGATGGGGGCGCATCCGGAATCGCTCGATGCGCCAGCGCAAGCCGTCGAACTGATTCATGCCTACTCGTTGATTCACGACGATTTACCCTGTATGGACGACGACGAACTAAGACGAGGCCTGCCAACCTGTCATATTCAATTTGATGAGGCGACCGCCGTATTAGCCGGTGATGCTTTGCAAACGCTGGCTTTCGAAGTGCTCTTACAAGCCGAATCAGACATTAAACCAGCGGCGTTATTAAGAATGCTCAAGCAATTAACCCATGCCTCCGGCTCACTTGGTATGGGCGGTGGTCAAGCAATTGATCTTGCAGCAACCGGGCAAGTATTATCGCTGCAACAACTTGAGACCATGCATTTAATGAAAACGGGCGCGTTAATTGAAGCGAGCGTGCTACTGGGCTACTGGGCGAGTGGCCGTCAAGACGCCAGTGAAGAACTCGCATTGAAACAATACAGCCGCGCTATCGGCCTCGCTTTTCAAATTCGCGATGATATTCTCGATATTGAAAGCGACACAGCAACATTGGGGAAACCCCAAGGATCGGATCTCGCAGCCAATAAAGCAACCTACCCAGCACTTCTGGGTCTTGACGGCGCTAAACAACATGCAAAAAATCAACATGCGTTAGCGTTAGAAGCCTTAAACGAGTTGCCGTATAATAGTTTGCTTTTACAGCAATTTGCCCAACATATTGTCGAGCGGGATCGCTAATCAGTGCGATTGTGCCACCAGGAGTTGTTATCCCGAAATGAACGCTAAACTCAGTCATTATCCTCTTTTGGCGGCTATCGCATCGCCCGAAGACTTGCGGCAATTAGACGCTTCACAACTACCGCAAGTTGCTAAAGAGGTGCGTCAGTACTTGATTGATACCATCAGTCGTTGTGGTGGTCATTTTGCGGCAGGACTGGGTACGGTAGAGTTAACCGTTGCTCTGCACTACTTATTCGACACACCGAAAGATCGCATTGTTTGGGATGTTGGGCATCAAGCTTATCCGCATAAAGTACTGACCGGTCGCCGCGATCGTTTAGAAACTATTCGTCAAACCGATGGGCTTCATCCTTTTCCTGTTCGCAGCGAAAGTGAATACGATACTTTTGGTGTAGGACACTCAAGTACCTCGATCAGTGCTGCATTAGGCATGGCCATTGCAGCGAAACAGAAAGGTGACGAGCGACAAGCTATTGCCGTTATTGGCGATGGCGCAATGACCGCGGGCATGGCTTTTGAGGCGATGAACCATGCCGCTGACGTCGATGCCAACTTACTGGTCATTTTGAACGACAATGATATGTCGATTTCTGAAAACGTCGGCGGTTTAAACAATTATCTGGCTAAGATTTTGTCGGGTAAGTTTTACTCCACCATCAAACATGGCGGTAAAAAAGTTCTACAAAATATGCCGGCTATTTCGGAGTGGGCGCACCGAGTTGAAGAGCATATGAAAGGTATGATGTTACCTGGAACGCTGTTTGAAGAGCTCGGCTTTAACTATATTGGTCCCATCGATGGGCATAACCTTGACGCACTGTTAGACACACTTACCAATATGAAAGCGCTGAAAGGTCCGCAGTTTTTGCACATTGTAACTAAAAAAGGCAAAGGCTATACCCCAGCTGAAAACGATCCCATCGCTTACCACGGTGTGCCAATTTTTGACCCGAAAGATGACAAGCTACCCAAGGGCAAAAAGAAAATTACCTATTCAAACATTTTCGGTGAATTTCTTTGTGATATTGCCGAGAAGGATCCACGGGTTTTAGGTATCACACCAGCCATGCGCGAAGGCTCAGATATGATAGAGTTTTCACGTCAATATCGTGATCGCTACTTCGATGTTGGGATTGCCGAGCAACACTCGGTCACGCTCGCAGCAGGAATGGCCTGTGAAGGCATGAAACCCGTCGTCGCCATTTACTCATCATTTTTACAGCGAGCCTACGATCAACTCATTCATGATGTCGCGCTACAAAACCTTGATGTGTTATTTGCCATCGATCGTGGTGGACTTGTCGGTGGTGATGGAGCAACTCATCACGGAGCCTACGATTTAAGTTATCTGCGTTGCATACCCAACATGGTGATCATGGCCGCTGCCGATGAAAATGAATGCCGACAAATGCTTTACACAGGTTATCACTTTGAAGGGCCAGCGGCTGTGCGCTACCCTCGAGGAACCGGTCCTGGAGTGAGCATTGAAAAGAACTTCACTAAAATCCCGCTCGGTCAATCACGCACCATGCGCAGCAGCTCTTTAACCAGCGATGGCTCAACCAAAGATTCCGCGACCAATAAAAAGGTCGCCATCTTATCGTTTGGGGCATTGTTAGGTACTGCGCTAAAAGCTGCTGAAACCATCGATGCCAGCGTTATCGATATGCGTTTTATCAAGCCTCTTGATACTCAGGTTATCGATCAGCTGATCGCCGATGGGCACTCTATTTTAGTGACGCTTGAAGAGAACGCGGTACAAGGAGGCGCTGGCTCTGCAGTCAACGAATATTTAACCGAATGTCAGTTTAATGGACAAGTCATCAACTTAGGTATCCCTGATCGATTCATTGAACACGGCGATCCCAACGACCTCTTACAACGCTGTGGTTTAACCGCAGAGGCCATTTTAGATCGTATAAATGACCTTTAAACGCAGCGCGCTGACCGAACATTTTTTAACAGACTTGGTTGAAGAAGCTAAACAGCTACTTGGCCAAGGAAAAACCGCCGATTATATACCAGCGCTTGCGGCCATTGATCCCAATCAAATTGGCATCGCCGTGTGCTTTAACGATGGTGACATTGTGCAAGCCGGTGCTGCGCAGACGCCCTTTTCAATTCAGAGCATCAGTAAATTATTTACGCTGGTGCAAGCGCTAAAGCTCTACCAAGACGAGCTATGGCAAGGTATCGGTCGAGAACCCTCTGGCCATAGATTCAACTCAATGGTACAGCTAGAAACGGATCATGGCGTTCCTCGAAATCCTTTTATTAATGCTGGTGCTTTGGCCATTTGTGATCGCTTGCAATCACGATTATCAGCACCAACGTTTCAATTATTAGAGCTACTGCGCAAACTTGCTGACAATCCTGCGCTGCATGCAAACAACCAAGTCGCGCGCTCAGAATTAGCGCATGGTTCACGGAACGCTGCCATGGCTTATTTAATGAAAGCGTTTGGCAACTTTTCGAATCCAGTCGAGCAGGTTTTGCACAGCTATTGCCATCACTGTGCGATAGAAATGAGCTGTGTTGATTTAGCCAAAGCCAGTGTTTTTTTAGCCAACAAGGGCATTAGCTTTTCTGGTGAAGCGATTTTATCGGCGGATCAAACCACCCGTATTAATGCGCTAATGGCAACCTGCGGCTTGTATGATGCATCCGGTGAATTTGCTTACGAAGTAGGGTTGCCAGGTAAAAGCGGCGTCGGTGGCGGCATCGTTGCGGTTTATCCAGGACACTTTTCCGTATGTGCATGGAGCCCAGAGTTAAATCCCGTTGGTAACTCACTTATCAGTACTTGGTTACTCGAGCAACTGACTGATCGATTAGAAGTTTCTATTTATTAAAGCAGCATTTGTTCAAAATAATTAGACAATGCTTGCTTGAATTAGTGGCGCGAACCAATCGTTAAATGGTCGCCGTCTTGCTCAACTTTAAACTTGCCTAAAAAAGAATTTCCGAGAAGTACCTTACTCGGTTGGTTTCCAACAATAACGGAGCCTTCAACATTACTCAGTTCTAAGTCACCGATGCGAACACGTCGTAAGACCACGCGATAGGCATCTTCTATGCCTGACGCGGTTTCAACTTTCATCGGTTTGCCTATCGCTCGAAATGGAATACCGATGCGTTCTGCGGTTGTGTGATTCATCGCGACAATCGTGGCGCCTGTGTCGACCAAGAAGTGCACCTGAGTATTATTGATGGTACCGCGAACTCTAAACATGCCATCTTGTTCACGTACCAGTTTCAGACTTTTGTGCTCCTCGGGTGGCGTGATCGGCACCATCACATCAGGATCATCAAATCCGAGTGCACCCGATGACCCCATCGTTAACGTGTGTTGCTTACCATTATATTCAACCACTGCGCGGCGAGAATTGGCAGAAATGAGTTTGACACCTTCAGGAGAGGTTAACCCAACTTTTAAGGTATGTTGCTGGCCATTAATCGTCAGTATGGCCGTGTTTTTAAATAGGCCGCTAACATGAATTGATAAACCATCAACGGCCCATAGATAACTAAAGGAAAGCGCAATTACAACAGCTGATAAAAACTTGCGTAGTACCATAACAAGCCTCCAACCAGCGCTGCCATTAAGCCCGCAATAATGTCGTCGAGCATAATGCCTAATCCGCCTTTAACATGGCGATCCGCTAGCCCTATTGGGAAAGGTTTCACTATGTCAAAGAAACGAAACAAAATAAAGCCTATCACCACCGCTCGCCAATCTTTTGCCAAGGGCAACATTGCAATGAGATACCCGACAATTTCGTCCCAAACGATGCCCGGATGATCGTGTTTATGTAACGCTCGAGCGGTTTCGCCACATAAGAAAACTCCCACCGCCGTCATGACAATGATACAACTAACCAGAACCGCCCAGTGAAAGTCGGCTAGCCACCAAAACAACGGAACAGCAACCAAGGTTCCAAAAGTACCTGGCGCTTTTGGTGCTAGGCCTGAGCCGAAACCAAACGCCATCAAGTACACTGGGTGAGTAAGAATTTGTCGTTTTGAAAGTGCGTCAGACATGGTCAATCTCAAGCAGCGGCGAAATGATCAAAGCCTGCTTTGTTTAATTCAAGCTCTTCACCATCTTGTATCACACGAACGCCTTTTTTGCCGGTAATGCGTCCCACTTCATAACATGCAACGCCGACCGTTTCTAAGGCGGCTTGAACTTTGCGCAGGTCATCCTCAGGAACGGTAAAGCACAATTCGTAATCGTCGCCACCGGTCAATGCACAATCCATCACTCGCTCCGCTGAAGTCACTTGCTTCGCTGACTCAGAGATGGGAATTTGTTCGGTATAAATAACCGCACCAACATCACTGGCTTTGCAAATATGCCCTAAATCGGCCACTAAGCCATCGGAGATATCGATCGCCGCAGACGCGCGACTACGCAATGCGATTCCGGCGGCCACTCGTGCTTTCGGTCGATAATATTGATTCAATAAATAATCTCGAACATCACCATTGGCGGCTAATTTGTGCTGCGCGACTTTTAAACCAAGACACGCATCGCCTAATGGTCCAGTGACACACACGATATCACCAGCTTTCGCGCCACTGCGTTTTAGTGCCACGCTCGCAGGAACAAAACCATGAACTTGTAAGGTGATCGACAAAGGTCCCTTGGTCGTATCGCCGCCCACGACTTGCAATCCATAGTGATTCAAAAGTTCATGAAAACTATCACTAAACGCTTGCAACCACCCCATGTCGATTTTCGGAATGGATAAGGACAATGTTACCCACGCAGGCTCAGCTCCGGCGGCGGCTAGATCACTTAAATTCACGGCCATCGCTTTCGCAGCGACATCGGCAGCAGCGGTGTCATGTAAAAAGTGAACCCCTTCTACCAGCGTATCCATCGACACCGCTAAACTTTGCCCTTCGGGCACATTCAAAATAGCGCAGTCGTCACCAATACCTAACACCACGTCTTTTCGTTGTGGATTATCACGAACAAAAAAACGTTCAATTAAATTGAACTCAGAAAAAGTCATGGTTCCCCTTAGGTTCGAACTTCAAGTGGCCGCATGACTTTGGCCACCTTATCGAGCACTCCATTGACATATTTGTGACCATCCTCGGCGCCAAACACTTTAGCGAGCTCCAATGCTTCATTGATCACGACTTTGTAAGGAATATCCTGACGCTCTAATAATTCGAAAGCGGCGAGTCGCAACACCGCACGCTCAACCGGATCGATCTCTTCAACGTCACGATCGATGTAAGGCGTCAGTTGTTCATCTAGATTCGACAAATGAGTTAAAGTTCCGCGCAATAACGCTAAAAAGTATGGCACTTCAACTTTATTGGGGTTAATGGTTTCGATAAATTGATTTTCAATATCGGCCACCGCATTGCCCGACATTTGCCATTGGTAAATAGCTTGAACGGCATAATGACGAGCCTTACGGCGATGTGAAGGTTTAAACGCCATTAACTCATGCTCTCAAACAGATTAACCATTTCAATCGCAGTTGCTGCAGCTTCACCACCTTTGTTACCGGCCTTGGTTCCCGCTCGCTCAATGGCTTGCTCAATGCTATCGACGGTAAGAACACCAAAAGAAACGGGTACATCGGCATCTAACGACACTTGTGCTAAACCTTTGGTGCACTCACCAGCAACGTAATCAAAGTGCGGCGTTCCTCCGCGAATAACGGCACCAAGAGCAATGATTGCCTGATGCTGTTTTTTTGCGGCTATGCGCTTTGCAGCGATTGGCATTTCAAAGGCGCCTGGCACGCGGTAGATTTCAATATCGCCTTCTGCAACGCCATGCCGTTTTAAAGTATCTAAAGCGCCTTCAAGCAGGCTTTCAACCACAAAGCTATTGAACCGAGCCACTAAAATAGCGTATTTCGCTTTGGCTTTACCCGCCACCAATTGGCCTTCAAATGTTTTCATGTTCTATTCCTAATGATTTCTTAATAAGGTCAATGTAAAACTGAATTAACTTTCGCTGTCTTCGATGTATTCAACCACTTCGAGTTTAAACCCCGACAGCGCATGATATTTTTTCTCTGGACTCAACAGGCGCATCTTATGAATGCCCAAGTCCGCTAAAATTTGTGACCCAACGCCGACATTTCTTAATGCTGCACTCGCATCTTGGCGCGGTGACTCAATCCCTTGGTCTTCTTGTTGGTAGCGCTGTAGACGCGCGAGCAAAGAGTCATGCGTCTCTTGGTTATCTAACACGACCACCACGCCTTGCCCTTCTTTGGCGACTCGCTCTATGGCTCGATTGAGCGTCCAGCTGGATAATTTACCACGCTGTTTTTGCAATAAATCGGTCAATGCATTCGCAACATGCACACGTACCATCGTCGGCTCATCACCATTGATATCACCCTTTACTAAAGCGAAGTGGACACCGTGATCGATACTGTCTTGGTAAGTATGCAGCCTAAATTCACCGTAGGGTGTTGGCCATTGGCATTCACTTAATTTTTCAACGGTTTTTTCATTCAGGGTTCGATATTCAATTAAGTCGGCGATGGTGCCCATTTTTATATCGTGTTCTTTCGCGAACACTTCTAAATCAGGGCGGCGCGCCATGGTTCCGTCTTCGTTAAGAATTTCCACGATAACAGCAGCCGGCTCAAGACCTGCTAGGCGGGCCAAATCACACCCAGCTTCAGTGTGCCCAGCTCGACTTAATACGCCGCCGGGCTGCGCCATTAACGGAAATATGTGGCCAGGCTGCACCAAGTCGGATGGTTTTGCCTCGGCGGCCACGGCTGCCTGCACGGTTCGCGCTCGATCAGCGGCTGAAATTCCAGTGGTTACCCCTTCTGCGGCTTCAATAGAGGTGGTGAAAGCGGTAGAAAATTGTCCGCCATTCTGTTGCACCATCAGTGATAAGTTCAGCTGCTCACAGCGGGCTTTACTTAACGTTAAACAAATCAAACCGCGACCATAACGAGCCATAAAGTTTATGTCGTCAGGCCGAACCATCGATGCAGCCATAATCAGATCGCCTTCGTTCTCACGATCCTCGTCATCCATCAAGATCACCATTTTTCCCTGACGGATATCTTCAATAATGTCCGCGATATTGCTTAATGCCATACTGCTGCCGTTATTTAACCTGTGAGTGATACAAACTGATAGGGGTGTATTATATCAGTGATCGAGCATTTTACTGAATAAATCACCGCTTATTTGTGAAATCCGAACTCGGCCAATTTCTCAGCCGTTAACCTGCTGGTTGGCTCAGATGGTTGAAACATTAACAAACGCTCTAAATAGCGAGCAATTTGATCCACCTCTAAATTAACCTCTGTGCCCGCTTGGTAGCCTTCCATGATGGTTTCGGCCAAAGTATGAGGCACAATATTCAACTCAAATTGAATGCCATCGACACGGTTAACAGTCAAACTGATGCCATCGACGGTGATGGACCCTTTGTGCGCAATATAGCGGGCGAGATCCTGTGGCGCTTCAATGATAAAACGCCACGATCGGGCGTCTTGCCAACGCTTTTTCACCACGCCAATGCCATCCACATGACCACTGACTAAATGGCCACCCAGTCTTGAGGTTGGCGTTAATGCCTTTTCAAGATTAAGCGCTTGACCAGAACCATAGTTACGAAAGCCGGTTAGTCCGATCGTCTCTCCTGACACGTCAGCAACAAAGGTATCGGAATTCATATCAACGACGGTTAAACAAACACCGTTGCAGGCAATCGAGTCACCCAACGCCACATCGCTCATATCCAGCTTACCTACGGCGATAGTAAAGCGCTTATCACCCCCGATGTCTTGCACCGATTGAATTCGCCCAACGGCTTCAATGATTCCTGTAAACATACCTAGTTACCTCAATTAAATCACGATGAGCGAGACTCGTTGCCGACCTGATAGCGTAAACGCAAATCCTCACCTAGGTGGCGACAATCTAACAATTTTAACGGCTGAGCTTGTTCCATCTTATCCATTGGCCATTCCACTAGTGGTCGAGCAGTGCTCCCCATGATTTTCGCTGCCTGATAGATGACTAGCTCATCAACGAATCCCTGCTGCAATAAAACTCCCGCCAATCGACTACCGGCTTCAACCATCACGTCGTTGCACTGCGCATCCGCCAATTGCTTAAGAACGCCTCTGATCCCGACGGCTTCTGTCCAAGGCAGACGAGTCACATGACTTAAGTCTTGCTCTGTTAATGCCTTCTGGCTGTCTGTTACCCACCAGATTGGCGAGTCTATTCGAAAGAACTTTTGCGCCAAATTGGCCTGGCCTTGACGATCAATTAACACTCTGAGAGGCTGCCGAAACAGATCCCAATCAGGTTGATTGTCTAATTTATCCCACAACTCAGAGCGCACGTTAAGTGACGGATTATCGGCTAAAAAGGTACCGCTACCCGTCATAATGGCGTCGCTCGATGCTCGCATACGCTGAACATCTAACCGCGCTGCTGGACCAGTAATCCACTGGCTCTCACCACTTGCCATCGCCGTTCGACCGTCTAAGCTTTGGGCGAGTTTAACGGTGACTCTTGGTAAGTTCTGCGTCATCCGCTTAATAAACCCAGGATTGAGCGCTCTAGCCTCAGACTCCATTAAGCCGCTATCAACTTGCACGCCAGCGTCTTGAAGCAGCGCAAAGCCACCACCATCGACACGAGGATTTGGATCACGCATTGCACAAACGACGCGCGTCACACCTGCTTCGATAAGCGCTAAGGCACAAGGCCCGGTTTTACCCTGATGAGCACAGGGCTCCAGGGTCACATAAGCCGTGGCACCGCGAGCCGAATCATCTACCTGTCGAAGTGCTTCAATTTCTGCATGAGCTTGGCCAAAGACACGGTGATACCCTTCGCCAATAACTCGCTCATCCCGAGTTAGCACACAACCCACCCTAGGGTTTGGGCGAGCAAGGTAAACGCCTTTTTCTGCGAGTCGAAGCGCCCGCGCCATCATCGCCGAGTCAAAAGAAGAAAATAAGGTCATAGGGGTTAAGATCAGTTCGATGAATTAAGTTTGTTAATTTCGTCACTGAACTGTTTAACGTCTTCGAAGCGTCGATAGACCGAAGCAAACCTGACGTAAGCAACTTGGTCTAGCTCTCTCAAAGCTTCCATCACCAACTCACCTAACAGCTTGGCTTCAACTTCACGCTCTCCAGTCGCGCGCAAAGCACTCTTAATTTGAATAATCGCATGTTCTAAAGACTCAACACTGACTGGTCGCTTTTCAACCGCTCGCATGATACCTGCTCGAAGTTTGTCTTCATCAAAAGGTTGTCGCGAGCCATCGCTTTTTACCAGTCGCGGCATCACTAGCTCCGCGGCTTCGAACGTCGTAAAACGTTCGCCACAAGCCGAGCACTCTCGACGACGGCGTACTTGACCACCCTCACTCACTAAGCGAGAGTCGATGACTTTAGTATCTGAATGGGAACAAAATGGGCAATACATGATTCACCTCATTAATAGTCGCCGCTTAGTATACCCCATTGACGATTTACTGCATCTGTCAATGGGGATTTAAGCAACGAAATTCGGCGAATAGCGCTGATTACTGAGGGTAAACGGGAAACTTAGCGGTTAAATCAGCCACTTTTCCCTTAACACTTTCAATCACGTCAGCATTATTGATGTCATCAAGAATGTCACAAATCCAACCTGCGAGCTCAGTCACTTCTGCTTCTTTGAACCCTCGGGTGGTGATTGCTGGTGTACCTAAACGCAAACCACTGGTGACAAACGGCGAGCGAGGCTCGTTCGGAACGGTGTTTTTGTTCACAGTAATGTGCGCTTGCCCAAGGGCTGCCTCTGCATCTTTTCCTGTGATATCTTTATCAATTAAGTCAATCAAGAACAAATGGTTGTCAGTACCGCCAGATACAATTTTGTACCCTCGCTCCATAATCACTTTAACCATCGCTTGAGCATTTTTAACCACTTGCTGTTGCGTCGCTTTAAACTCGTCGCTGAGTGCTTCTTTAAAGGCGACCGCCTTCGCTGCGATCACGTGCATAAGCGGACCGCCTTGATTCCCTGGAAATACCGAAGAGTTGAACTTTTTCTCCAGCTCAGGATTCGCGCGAGCGATGATAATACCGCCACGTGGGCCAGCGAGTGTTTTATGCGTTGTCGAGGTAACAACATCGGCGTGAGGGACCGGATTGGGATAAAGGCCTGCGGCGATTAAGCCCGAAACATGCGCCATATCCACCATGAAATAAGCACCTACTTTGTCGGCAATCTCACGGAATTTACCCCAATCGATCACTCTTGAGTAAGCAGAAAAACCAGCAACGATCATTTGTGGTTTATGCTCCAGTGCTAAGGCTTCAACTTGTGCATAATCAATATAGCCTTCAGCGTTGACCGGGTATTGAACCGCATGATAAATCTTACCCGAGAAGTTCACTGGTGAGCCGTGCGTTAAGTGGCCGCCATCAGAAAGAGACATCCCTAATATGGTATCACCTGGCTTCAATAGAGCGCCAAAAACCGCGGCATTGGCCTGCGAGCCAGAGTGCGGTTGAACGTTGGCATAATCTGCGCCAAACAGCTGTTTTAGCCGGTCAATCGCAATATCTTCGGCCACATCGACGTATTCACAGCCACCGTAGTAACGTTTGTGAGGGTATCCTTCGGCGTATTTATTGGTCAGTACCGAGCCTTGCGCTGCCATGACTCGGGTACTGGTGTAATTTTCAGAAGCAATCAGTTCGATGTGCGCTTCTTGACGTGCGCGCTCATCTTCAATCGCTTTCCAAAGCTCCGGATCGTATTCTGCAATAGAAGTGGAATCGTGTAACATGCTCATGATTTACATCTCTCAGGTCGTTCGCAAATTTGGCCGTATTTTACCCAAAGGTCTCGACAATGTCGTGTGCTTATTCGAAATAATTACAAGCCTACACCCACTCATTGCCCTGCAGTCTAATTGTTGAATAATTGCTAAAATTGAGAACTGCCACCATTTTTTGAGTATATTACCAGTGTAATTGTTCTATTATTGAGAAGCTAAGATTGAATAACAAAAACCTGCAGTGTTAAGAAAATCCATGCAGTGTTAAAAATCATTACCTCTACAGGTGGTGTCAACCATCGAGTTATCAACTGGCCTGTCTGAATAGCGCGACTGGCGAACAATAAAGAAAGCATGACTATGGGCACTTACAATATTATTTATCGATTTCAACTCGCTGACAACGACATCGAAACGGTCGGCCTTCAACTCAATGAAGAAACGCTTCAATTGAAAGATGATTACGTTGCCAATACGCCTGAGTGGACCAAATTACGCTATAAACAATGCCCCAACTGCCCATTAAAACCGAGCGAGTCGCCCAATTGCCCAGCCGCCAAACACCTTGCTCGTTATACTAAAATGTTCGACAAGGTACAGTCGTTCGACTCAGTTAAACTCGTCGTTAAAACACCTCAGCGAATGACCTCACAAAAAACGACCGCCGAAAAAGCCATCAGTACCTTTATAGGTCTGGTCATGGCGACCAGCGGTTGTCCTCATACGGCGTACTTTCGACCTATGGCACGTTTTCATTTGCCTTTGGCGGATGAGCAAGAAACCATTTATCGAGCAGCCTCAATGTACTTACTGGCACAGTACTTCAGAGATAAAAATGATCAGCCCGCGGATTGGCACTTGCGAGGGCTGAAGAAAATATACAGCAACCTATCTTCTGTCAATCAAGGTATTGGAGCACGACTGCGAGAAGCGACCAAAACCGACTCGTCATTAAATGCGATTGTTAGCCTCGATATGTACACCAAAGTTATTCCCGATATGATTGAAGAATCGTTATTTGAATTTCAAAACTTTTTTGAAGTTTACTTAGATCTAAATAAAGACTTGATCGACTTGAAGTTTTAGATTTTTTAAAAAAATATTCATTGCCTATTCGTTCTCCTCTAGCGCTCGACAAGAACTTTCTTGTTGAGCACTAGAGGCATTGAGCTAGTCACCTTAAGCTGTGCTTCTATGCTCTCTCGACTGAGTCACTACGACCACAAACGCAAATAAAACTAAAAGCCGAAACAGGTTTCGTCACCTCTTCACGACTACTTATTATATTTATAAATTCTGCGAAACTTAAAACCAACTATCTATCTCATCATCGAGCTCTGATTTGCATGATTTTAATTGCTGATTAAATAGGTTTGATTTATTTTGAACTTTTTTGGCGACTTTCAACAACCAAGATTTACTGCGGTAGCTACCTCGACTGTATCCTCCTTGACCTTCGTGATAGGCTAGGTATTGGTTGTAAGCATCCCACTTAGAAACATTTAATCGTCGTTGTGTACGATGCGTGTACCAACCAATAAAACTAATTGCATCCGCAAAGTCATCTCTATCGGCGCCACCATCCACTTGATCTTGGTACTCTCCCCACACCTCGTCTTTCGCTTGAGCGAAACCATAGGCTGATGATTTGTAACCCCACGGAATAAAGCCAAGCACATAATCTCGAGGTGCTCGAGAATCGTGAATAAAGCGCGACTCTTGGTGCATAATCGCCATCATTACCCAAATAGGCGTTCCCCATTCTTCATTGGCATCGACCGCCGCTTCATACCAATCGGTTTCGCCGCGAAAAATTTCACAAATATTCTCGGTATTTCCTGGCCGATAAGTGGCACAACTGCTAGTGAGAAGAATTGAGACTAGAACCAAACTTATTTTAAAAAATCGAACCATAATTACTCACTTCTAATCTTGCTCAAGTCGACTACTGCAATAGTTGTTCTCGATTTGTACTGTCGCATGCTGAATTCCTAATTCATGCAAATGCAGATGCAATCGCTTTAGTAGCGAATCATATCCATCGAGTGATTTTACATTAACGTGTAATGACATTAACACTTCTTCTTCGTTCAAACTCCATGTGTGTACATGATGAATGCTCTCAATGTTTTCATCCAATTGGGCTAATTGATGTTTAATCGACTCTATATCTAAGTGCTTTGGAACGCCTTCTAACAAGATATGCAACGCATCTTTCACCAAATACACTCCGCTACGAACGATCAAAGCAGCAACGAGTAAAGACAACAAGGGGTCCATCCACATCCACTGATAAAAATAAATGGCTAACCCAGCAATGATAGCCACGACAGAGCCCAGCAAATCACTCAACACGTGTAACATGGCTCCGCGAATGTTTAAGTTATCTTTTTCTCCTGAGTGCAACATCCAAAAAGTCACAACATTCACCACAAATCCTATTGATGCGATGAGCAACATCATCGGAGCATCAACTTGGTGTGGCTCAACAAATCGTTCTACCGCTTCTTTGACAATCAATACCACAATAAATAGCAGTAATATTCCATTTACAAAGGCTGCGATGACTTGATAGCGTTTGTGCCCATAAGAATGTTCTCGATCGGGCGGACGGCGAGCGGCGACAAATGCTCCCCAAGCCATAGCTAAAGCAGCCGCATCGGTAAACATATGCCCGGCATCGGCTAATAATGCTAAGCTGCCAGAAACGATTCCTCCAACCGTTTCTACGATCATAAAGACAAAAATGATTAAGAAAGCAATACGCAGCGCTTTTTCGTTACTGTTATCAGCATGATTATGGGTATGCGCGTGTTGATGCCCATGTTGATGCGTTGCGTTCTCTGATTTTGAAGACTGACTCATAATAGAATTACTTTTACCTATTGCTTGTTTATTCGCGAGTGCTCGCCGCTTGGTTTATTATTTAATACATTAGGCTTAACTCAACATGCTTCAACTAACCGCCTAAAGTCAAACCTGCTAACGGCTCACTTTATTGTCTATCGGTTGAGGGTCTGTAGGTTGAGGCAAAAGCCTCATCGTTCGAACAAAGTCGCCCATTTGTAAGCGCGATGCAATATCCCATCCAGAAGTAATGTGTGCAAAAACCGTATAATGCCTATCTAGATGCAAGTTTGGTTGTAAATTTATAAAAAATTGCTGTCCAATTTTATCTTTTCCTGCACTGGCCATTCCTATTGTCCCTTGCGTGTGTTCATCGAGCGTCCACTCATCGCGCAAAAGGAAAGCGGCACCTCCAAGCCCATTGCCAACTCGATCGCCTCCTTGAGCAACGAAATTCGCAATGACTCTCGAGAAAACTGAGCCATCGTAACCTTGGCGATTCACCTGCTCAATGAAAAATGCCGCAATTACCGGAGTTTCAACATGTAATTGCATAACGAAAGTCCCGCGATTCGTTTCTACTTCGATGCGTTGCCCGATGGCTCGACTCATTTGTTCAACCGTGGGAGTTTCTCGCTTGGGTAAATCGGCGTTGGCTTTTGGTTCTTTCGTGTAAGCGTCACGAACGGCATCGTCTTGCCATAGCGCTAATCGCTTTATTTGATCGACCAACAGCTCCGATTGGTGCTGCTTAAAAATGTCTAACGCAAGCAACTTTAACCAGCGTGGTGCACCTTTGCTGATCTTTTGCGCGGCACTCAATGCCTCTTTCGGGGCTCTACTCGATAACCATTGTAATGCAAGGCCCGACAACCAAACGTTGTCATTCAATAAGCTTTGGTAGATCACTGGTCGCATAACTTGCTCTGGCGCATCAGTGAGCAACGAAGTCACCACTTCGGCTTTTAAGATGTCATCTAGCATTGGATAGGCATTGAGGAGTGTTTGGTACATTTCTGGCTCACCACTAAAGGGCGCTAGTGCCCTGACCACTTCAATTTTCACAGGATCAGCGACGGTCGGAAAAAGACGTAACAACTCAATCCAATTTTCTCTTTGTGGAAAACGGCTCCAAGCCTTGACCAACAATCCTTGGGCGATCTCATTTTGGCTGTTCTTAATTGCGTTGAGCAAGTCACTCTCGGTGTATCCAGAGACGGCCATGCTTAGCCGCGATAAGGCAAATGCAAATTTAATTGATTGGTCATTGGGTAACTGACTCCCTACTAGCAAATTTTTTATAGCCAGACCCTGAATCTCGGGTTGTGTGTATTGATTCCATGTTAACCAATGCCCGAGTCCTTTCGCCGCGCCTGCCGAATGCTCTAAACTTCCTTCCATCGTTTCATTGTGAAGAGCAGCAACTTGCCGATTTAAGAATTGAAACGCAGCGTTACCTCCTAAAGACGCTAAAGCCAATGCTATCTCTTCTTTTACGACGCTATTTGATTCGACAGCATTTGAATTAACAGTATCCGACTCTTGATTATAGGCTTGGATCAACCAAGTCGTTGCTTGTTTTGAGGCACTACTGCCCAGCGCAAAGGCAGCCAGTTGACGAGTCCTCGCATCAGGGTGAGATAAGAAGGGATAGGCCAATTGCGCCGCCTCAGGACGCGCTAATCTAGCCAGTCCTTGCAGAGCTTGCCGCCGTATTTCTGGATAAGAAGACTGCAAGGCTTGCTGCCAAACCGGGCTATCTAACACGCCTTGATCACTCGCCTTAACGATCTCCCAACGCATTTCTTGCGCCTCTAAATCTAATTCAAAGGCAGTAGATTGAGTGGATTGACAACCAGTCAGCCCAACCATCAACACCAATAAAAACAATCCAAGACACGTCCGATGGGTGAGCAAAGCAAGGTAATCCCAAACCAACAATAAACCTTTTGGTTCGACTGACTCAGACCTGTAATACAATGACCTTAACCTCATACTAGTCTCACAATTTGTTGAAATCGATGCTACACTAAACGCTTCATTTTTTAATCGACGACTGAACTATTTTATGGCGCAATTTATTTATACCATGAATCGGGTGAGCAAAGTTGTTCCTCCGAACAAAACCATCATTAAAGACATCTCACTGTCATTTTTTCCCGGTGCAAAAATCGGTGTCTTAGGTTTAAACGGTGCTGGTAAATCAACGGTCTTACGAATTATGGCCGGCGTTGACACTGAATTTGATGGCGAGGCGCGCCCGCAACCAGGCATCAATATTGGATACCTACCACAAGAACCGCAACTCGATGAGTCCAAAGATGTGCGCGGCAATGTCGAAGAGGGACTTGGCGAAGTTAAGCAATGGTTAAAGCGTTTTGATGAAGTCAGCAACGCTTTTGGTGAGCCTGATGCCGACTTTGATGCTCTACTCGCCGAGCAAGCTGAGTTACAAGACAAAATTGAAGCGGCTAACGGCTGGGAAGTTGACCGAACGTTAGATCGAGCAGCCGATGCCTTGCGTTTGCCGCCATGGGACGCCGAAGTAAAACACCTGTCTGGTGGAGAGCGTCGCCGAGTCGCCCTGTGTAAGTTACTCTTATCGAAACCCGACATGTTATTACTCGACGAGCCTACTAACCATTTGGATGCCGAATCCGTTGCTTGGTTAGAACGATTTCTTCATGACTTCACCGGAACCGTCGTTGCCGTAACCCATGATCGCTATTTCTTAGACAATGCTGCCGGGTGGATTCTTGAACTTGACCGAGGACATGGCATTCCTTGGGAAGGCAACTACTCTTCTTGGCTTGAGCAAAAAGAAAAGCGCCTTGAAATGGAAGAGAAACAAGAAACCGCTCACCGCAAGGCCATGCAAGAAGAGTTGGAGTGGGTGCGATCGAATGCGAAAGGCCGACAAGCCAAAAGCAAAGCTCGTATGCAACGCTTCGAAGAATTATCGTCTCAAGAGTTTCAAAAACGCAATGAAACTCGTGAACTTTACATACCACCGGGTCCTCGATTGGGCAGTCATGTGATTGAAGCTAAGGGCGTGCAAAAGAACTTTGGCGATAAAGTGCTCTATACCGAATTGAACTTCCGACTGCCACAAGGCGGAATCGTTGGAATCATTGGTCCTAACGGAGCGGGTAAATCGACGTTATTCAAAATGCTTATGGGCCAAGAAAAGCCCGATGCCGGTGAAATTTCAATTGGTGAGACGGTTGAGTTAGCTTACGTTGATCAATCAAGAGACGCTCTCGATGGCGAGAAAACCGTCTGGCAAGAAATTTCTGATGGCTCAGATAATATTACGGTCGGCAGTTACACGGTGCCTTCTCGCGCCTATGTTGGACGATTTAATTTCAAAGGCAGCGATCAACAAAAGCTTATTAAAGACTTATCCGGTGGTGAACGTAATCGCGTGCATCTCGCTAAATTATTACGCAGCGGCGGCAACGTCCTATTACTCGATGAGCCAACCAACGACTTGGATGTTGAAACTTTACGTGCATTAGAAGACGCATTGCTGGCTTTTCCGGGCTGTGCCGTAGTAATATCACATGACCGTTGGTTCTTGGATAGAATTGCAACGCACATATTAGCTTTCGAGGGAAACAGTGAAACCGTCTGGTTTGAAGGCAACTATGCTGAATATGAAGCCGATCGTAAGCGCCGTTTGGGGGCCGATGCGGATCAACCTCATCGGATCAAATATCGAAAGTTGAGTAACGATTAATCAAACAAAAATAAGAGGTATTCATTATGGAAATGTCTGATCAAGACGCAATGGCGTTAATGGCGAGTCTCGGCGCAGTATTCTTTGTAATACTTGCTGTATTTATCGCAATTTTTTGCTTATTTTTATACAGCTTGCACAAAGTACTAGCAAACGCAGGGGAAGAGAATCGCGGCATGCAGCCAGGTCTAGTTTGGTTGAACTTGATTCCTGTATTCAATTGGGGTTGGATGATTTATACCGTCATCAAAGTTGCAGAAGCTATTAATAACAAGCACAAAGCTCACGGAATTACAGATCCAGGTAATGGTGCGAAGACCGTTGGACTCATTTACTCGATCAGTGTTCTTTGTGGCTTAATCCCAATTATCGGGATCATTGCTCCTTTCGTTGCACTCATCTCGTGGATCATCTACTGGGTAAAAATTTCTGGATACAACAGTAGCTTACCACAACTTCAAGGATCAGCAGACGCGGCAGCCTAGTCGAAAACGTTGACCAAAGAAGATAAGAAAGAGCGGTTTTACCCGCTCTTTTTTTATTCCTCCGAAACTCGCTTAATCGGAAACAGGACCACTCGAATCACGCACCACTAATTCAGGACTAAATCGTTTAGGCTCACCTTCAGACGCTTGAGCATTGCCTGCTTTTAATTGGTCGATTAATAATGAAGCCGCCGTTTCTGCAATGGTTTGATTGGGCTGATGGGCGGTTGTCAATTTAGGCCAAGTCTGACGCGAAAAAGGACTGTCTTCGAAACCAACAATCGATAACTGTTCTGGAATTGAAATGCCCAGTAAGCGAGCGGCGAACAATGCACCGGCCGCTATTTCATCATTGCTCGCAAAAATGGCCGTTGGTGGATTTTTACGACTCAATAATTTCTTTGCGCCTTCGACACCCGAATTAAAAGAATATTCGCCGGGCAATACCAAGGATTTCTTCACGCTTATTTGATGGTCAAGCAAAGCTTGTTCGTACCCTGCACGACGTTCGCCAGTCGACCCATGCTCTTCTCCGCCACTTAAAAAACCAATACGTTGATGTCCTAAAGCAATCAAGTGTTTCGTAATATCATAAGCAGCGCCCTTATCGTCGACCACCACGCAATTATGAACATCGGTTAAACCTTTATCACTAGACACAACACGAACATATTGAATATCCAGTTCATTCAGAGCTCGAATAATCTCCGGGCGCTCAGAGAAAGGAGGCGTTAATACGAGGCCCGCCACTCTTGAATGCTTTACTAATGCGGTTATTTCTTCGATAAAATCCGCGCTGTCTTTTTGACATGGATGAATTAATAGCTCATACCCTCGACGTCGACACTCAGATAGAATTCCATTTTGCATGTCAATGACATAATAAGCGTTAGGATTGCTGTATACGAAACCAATGATATAAGAGCGCGTACTCGCCAAATTTCTTGCGGCTTGGTTAGGCTGATAGTTTAACTCGGCAACAGCCGACATGACTTTATCGTAAGTTTCTTGTTTTACCGATGGCTCTCGGTTTATCACCCGAGAAACGGTTTTCATTGATACGCCAGCGTGCTTTGCAACGTCATTAATCGTCACACTCATAAAATATTCAGTCCTAATCCTAACTCGTCAATGCAACATCAACGCTTGCTTGTCTTGTTCGCGCGATTGTTGAGGTGTTGTATAGGTGGCAATATTACCACTAAACATGTCTTTCGCCTACGTAGCAACAATGGTTCGGTTAGCAACTGAAGAAATTGTATAGCTAAACTTTTAAACGCCAGCGTTTTTCATAGCAATAGGCTAACAGCAGCCACTTAATCGTAATGGCGACTAAAACCCAGGCGAACGGCTGTAAAATGGCGGGAAGAATAACAATCCATTGGCCAAACAAACTGCTTTCAAGATAGTGCCAATCAAACAGAGAAGTAGATAGATAAATAGCAATAGAGTTGAATCCGATGACGGAGAAAAAGACCGTCAATGCTCGTAACTTTAATACATCACTAATGACTAGGGCCGCTGCTAACATAAGAATGCAGTAACCACTTGAAAAGAGTGCAAACGAAACGGTCCACAAAATCTTGTTCACAGGAATCCAAATCGATAAGAACCAACCAAGATTCAAAGAAATCATCGAAAATATCAATAGTTGCGCTAGCTTTAACTTGTTCGAAGCACCTTCTCTAAAAACCAGCTGAGAAATTATTGCGCCGATCAATGCATTAATAATTGAGCCTATATTACCCAGCAATCCCTCTGAATCGAGATGATTAGATTGATAGAACACTCCTGGAAGATAATGCTGGTCCATCCAAGTATTGAGTGAGTTTTCAGCCGAATAATTGGTTACCCAACCAAGATTTGAAACACTATGCTGTAAAAGGCCATAGAGGCAGACAAGGCCGATTAAAAACCAAATTTGGCCGCGCATTGTGCAATGCCAAACAACCATCGCAGACACTAACCACGCGACAGCTATTTTAGCGAGAACACTGGCGTAGCGAATGTCATCAAAGCTGTTCGGAATACCAACGCCCCAACCGTGGTTGTATACGATACCGAGTAAAACTAATAGTCCAAATCGACGTAAGGATTGTTGATAAAGTCGGCTTCGAACGTCGACAGATAGCCGCTGAATCTGCTGTGGTCTTAACCCCAAGCTCACGCCGCTTAAAAAAATAAAACACGGAAAGATTAAATCGTAGAAAGTTAAACCATGCCATTCACTGTGCTGCATTTGCCGATCGAGAAAGGACACCAATACATGCGGATTAAAAGTTCCTATCGCTTTAAAAATTTGGTCGCCACCGATGATCCAAAACATGATAAAACCACGCACGAGATCAATAGCCAGTACGCGGTTATTTTGAATACTCATTCCCAAAACTTTCTCTGATCAAATCGTTACTCAAAAATCTTAACCTTGGCTGAGAAATATTTGACCATCACCACTGAAACCACAAAGACACTAAAATACCCAGCCGCATTCCACCATTCTTTAAAGACCAAAGAACCCGTTGTAAACAAGATACTGTAAGCCATTGCTATGGCACTGATCCAACAGACGAACAACAAGGTTAGATTTGATTTTTGCTCAGATTTCTCGGCAAAAGTCCCCCAGTTTCCGGCAGGCTTAATTCGATCATAAAAACTTTGTAACGTTTCTGAGTCGGTTGCAGGCGTCAGAAAGGTTACCGAAATCCAGACGAACGCGGTAAATACTAAAGTAAATACAAATCCACTCGGGTCTTCAATGATCGGTTTTCCCCAAGATTCATCGACGTATGGCGCTAACACAAACTGAGTTAAAGAATAGCCGACAAAAGGTGCAATGGTAGCCGCAATTTCACTCCACGCACTGACTCGCCACCAATACCAACGCAATATCAAAACTAGACCTAAACCCGCCCCAGTTTGCAATAAGAAATTCCAGACACCCGCGATAGACTCCACTTTAGAAGTCACAAAAAGCGCGACTAAGATCATGACAAAAACAGCCACTCGAGAAGTCATAACGAGTTGCTTTTCGCTCGCATCAGATTTTATAAATGGACGATAAAAATCATTAATAATATAACTGGCTCCCCAGTTTAATTGCGAAGCGGTTGTACTCATATAAGCGGCAAAAAAAGCGGCTAACAATAAGCCTCGAAATCCTTCAGGCAAATAATCTTTCATAGCCAACACGTAACCCATTCGAGCTTCAGATAAGTCTGGGTAGAGTACTAAGGCACTTAAGCCAACTAACACCCATGGCCAAGGACGAATACAATAATGTGCAATTTGAAAATAAAGATTCGCATACACGGCATTTTTCTCGTCTTTTGCACTCATCATTCTTTGAGCAACATAACCACCACCGCCAGGTTCGGCACCTGGGTACCAACTGTTCCACCACGGCAATAAAATCATCGCTAAGAAACTGCCCAAACCAAGAACCAATAAGGTTCCTCCCGATTGCTCTTGACCTATGGCAGGGAAGAAGCTCAAGGCTTCGCTTGGCAGCTGCTGTTTCAAACCATCAATACCGCCAATTTGCTCAGAGTTCACCACTAAAAAGGCCAAAATAATACTGCCCGTCATCGCGATAATAAACTGCACAAAATCGGTATACACTACACCGAGTAAACCAGAAAAACCCGAATACAAATAAACCACGAGCATCGCTCCTAAGGCATACCACAGTGATTGTTCGGGAGAAATTCCAAAGAAGACTTGCAGCAATGTAATTAGGGCCAGATTTACCCATGAAATAACCAGAGCGTTAATAAACAGCCCCATGTACAGCGCCCTAAAACCGCGCAGAAATCGCGCTTCTTTACCTGAATAACGAATATTAATGAGCTCTACATCGGTCAGTATATTGGCTCGACGCCAGTAGCGCGCAAAGAAAAAAGTCGTCAACATACCTCCGGCCAACATGTTCCACCACATCCAGTTTCCGGCAATACCACTTTGCCGAATAAGCTCTGTGACTGCGAGAGGCGTATCAGCCGCAAAGGTTGTAGCAACCATCGATGTACCAGCAAGCCACCAAGGCAAACTACGGCCGCCTAAAAAGAAGTCGCTGGTACTGTTACTCGCTCGCTTGCTGAAGTACAAACCTAAACACGTGATGAAAAGTATGAATACTAGAATGATCGAATAATCGATCCAACTTAACGAAAATGCTTGTTCCATGCCTACCCTCTACTTTTCATTTTATTGTTTTGTATACACATTGTTAGCCATCACCCAGGTCGATAACACACGAAAGTTGCTGTCTAAGGCAATGAAATTTGCATGGCATCCTACTTCAAGGTGACCATATTCCTGTTCGATTCCCAGGAAAGTCGCCGGCGTTTTGGCACTCATAGTGCTGACCATTTCTATGGGTATATCGAGCCATTCCATCGCATTAATAAAGGCTTGATTCATCGTCAGTACAGAACCGGCTAGCTCTCCTGTCGTCGATGTTAATCGATCGCCATCTCTTACGATTTCACGATCAAAAAATTCAACCCGTTTGAGGTCAGTACCTGTTGGCGCCATAGCATCAGTAACCAATATCAAACGATTAGCGGTTTTTAATCGATAAGCTAACGAAATGGCGAGCGGATGAACATGAAAACCGTCGACAATTATGCCGCAAAAAGTCTTCTCGCTGTGTAAAGCGACACCAACCATTCCAGGCTCTCTTGAGGTTAAAGGAGACATCGCATTGAATAAATGAGTGAACCCTTTCGCACCAGAGTGAATCGCTTTAATGACTTCATCCGCATTTGCATTACTGTGCCCTAAGCAGACAATAACGCCGCGCTGTGTTAACCATTCGATTTGATCAGCAGGTACGGTTTCTGGTGCAAGAGTCACGACCACTACCCCAAGATCATCGCGCGTAAATAACTCTAACTCCGCACGTTCTAGCGCTCGAATTAACCCTTGGCTGTGCGCTCCCTTCTTGCTTGTCGCGATTCCAGGACCTTCAAAATGCACACCCAAAATGCCCAATCGTGGATTTTTACGAGCCTCCGCAACTGCGTTTGCGGCTCGCTCCATGGTCTCAAATTGATCAGTAATCACCGTTGGTAACCAACTCGTTGTTCCAAATCGCTGATGAGTCGCCGCAATGCTCTCCAGCGCATTAACACTCGGATTTTGATTAAACAATTCTCCACCGCCGCCATTCACCTGAATATCAATAAAGCCAGGTATGACGGTCTCTAAATATTCAATCATCGGTTTGTTTTTAGCGGCCGCTACTTCAATCGGATCATCGGTGAGTACCGACACCTTTCCGTTTGTCGTCACCAATACCGCATTTTCAAGCCAACGCTCACCGGTAAATAAATGTTTAATAAAATATTTTTGTTCCATAGACTGCTTCTGAGACTCATTTTGAAAGCCTAAATTTCTTCTCAATGATTGAAACACTAAAGTGTCTCCGTCACTTTTTTCAAGCCAATCGGTTGATCGGGATTACGTCCATCGGCGGAGGCAATTTGTTCTATATCTAAATAAAATCTTAGCAACACTAAAAGTGGGTTGATTCTCTTGTGAGCACTTGCCGTAGATTGCACAAGAGAAATGACCCTCGCTCCTCTTGACGAAAAATCTTCGACTGCGGCAAGATGACTCGATAATGCTTCATCTTCGACATTCACTGCAAGTAAAGTAATTTTACCCGCAGCCAACGTCACCGGACCATGTAAAAATTCAGCGCTACTAAATGCCTCAGCATGAATTCCACAAACCTCTTTTATTTTGAGCGCCATTTCTTTGGCGATAGCGTAGCCAAAACCTCGGCCAATCACCACACAGTTGCCCATTTCTTTGAACGCTTGATGGCGAATTTGTGCGGAATTTTTACTTTCAATACCTAACTCATGCGGTAGCTCGTTCAATGCGTTCATGAGCTGAGCATCATTATTCCAATTGGCAACTAAGCGCAGCAATGCGCTTAACGTACACAGGTAACTTTTGGTCGCCGCTACAGAGCGCTCAGCGCCTGCATTTAATGGAATAGACCAATCTGCCTGCCTGACAATCGGTGAAGTTTGGTCGTTAACCAATGCCAAAATTTTTGCGCCCCCCGCATGTGCACTCGCAACCTGAGCTAGCAAATCTGGGCTCTGACCAGATTGGGAAATAACGATCACTAAAGCTCGTGAAAGCTTCAAGGTTTTCTGGTAAATACTCGATACAGATAACGCAGCCGACATGGTTGGAATTCCAAGCTCAACTTCGAACAAGTACTTAGCAAAAACTCCAGCATGATCAGAAGAGCCTCTGGCAACAATCATAATAAATTCCGGAGACCATGATTTAATTTCATTTGCAACGGTCGCGAAATTTTCACTGTCTTCTTGTTGTAGCTTGACTCTTGAGGAAGTCTCGAACGTTTCGCGACGCATCAGTGACAATGTCATTTTAATGCTCCTGACTTTTTAGAAAAAGAATAGCCCCTAACTCCGGCGAGAGCTTTGCTTGGCAAACGGCAGAAGAAACATCAGGGGCTAACCAGGGAGTAATTCGATCGGCAATGCCTCCTATCATCGACAAAGCCGGAGGGTTGAGAGTGAGCAAACGTCGCGCCACTGCCGACAAATAATCTCCGGCCTCTCGAAGAATTGAAATGGCAACCGGATCATGTTCCGCTGCCGCAACAAAAACAGCGGGCGCTAACTTTGCGTAATAACGAGGTGGCTTACCGGATAAATCTTTAACAAAGGCAATCGGATCGGTAATTTTGAGTTCGCGACTTAAAGCACTTTCTTGTTCAAGTTTATCGCTCACTAATAAACTGTGTTGAACCGCCTTTAAACCAATCCATGAACCACTTCCTTTATCACCATGCGGAAAGCCGTGCGCGCCGATTAATAACGACTGTTCAGCGACTTTTGCATAGCCACATGAACCTGTTCCAGCAATAATCACGGCACCATCTTCACCGCCGTGCGCGCCTAACAAAGCAATGTTCAAGTCGGTCGTCACCACGTGAGAGCGAAAGGGACTGTTCCAGTGCTGCATTTTATTCATTATGTCTGGAATATTCACACCAGCTAAACCAAGCCCCGCGCGCATATTGGACATATCACGGAAACACATTCCCGCTTGCAAAACAGCTTGGTAAGCGGCTTCACAAATGGACTTGGTCGCAAGCTCAAAGTCTTGAAAAGGGTTGGCTGGCCCGGAGCGGGCTTCACCTAAAATTCCATCTTTTTCGGAGTAAACAACGGCTTTACATTTCGTACCACCTCCGTCAACTCCGATAAATAATTCGTCTTCCGCAGCCATTCAATTTCCTAGCAAAATCTGTGTTTAATTTTTTAAATGTCATCTTCATTTAAATGATATTGGCTTACCCTACCGCAAAATGACAGCGCTGTCATTTTATTTTTATTATCCTTGAACAATTATCGCAAGTTTTGGTACTGATTAAGCCAATCTTACCGACAAGGGGTCGATTAATTAACTGCGATTGAGCGGCCAACTCGTTGCGTTGCACGATGAACTGCGCGAACCAAAGTACCGGAAGTAACGGACATGTTGGGATGAATCAACGTCCACTCATCACTGTCGGGCTGTTTAACTTCAATATCAAATCCTGGAAACGCCGTACGATAATATAGCTTGTCGGATTTCAGCACCGCGCCCACCGTAGGAATGCGAAAATCAATGTCCAACTTCGCCAGTTTGCGTAATTCCTTATGACCCAGTGTCGCAGCAAAAACACGCCAATCCTTATCTCGTTGCTTTTTGCGTTGCTGATCAAAATAACTGGTGTCGCTTGAGTAAAGACGCCCATGATGATCATATTCCAACTCCCAGTCTGCTTTATGCCAAGCTCTTTCAGATAATGCGAGTAATCGCGGGAATAACATGTACTCAACTAAAGTGTCATCTCTGATCGACTCACTCCAAAACTGCCCTTGTACTCCATACAGTTTTAATCCATTTTTAATTGGCTGATGTTCTTTTGAACTACGATCATCGGCTTGGTAGCGATTGCCCGAACGATCACGCCAAACTTCCGCCATTGCGGGCAAATTATCAGGCATAAACTGAAAGACCTTTTGAGTATTCGTACGTCGCGATCCCCAATAATAACCAGGCTCTTCTGGGTCTACTTCATAAGGAAAATCAAAATACGTCACATCAGGGTTCGAAGCCACCACTTGCCAACCACGATTGATTAAGTCATGAGTGGTTTTATGCCCCTGCCAAAACAATGCGGACCAATCATTCACTTGTGTTGGTTCTGGCATATTTTTTGTGTGAGTTAACTTCATTCCATCGCTCCAGCCTGCAGCGATAATTCCCCGCTCAGCTAAATGTTGAGCCACGGTCTCAATAAAATAGCCTGTTAATTGTTCAGGTTTTTCAATCTCTGAGTGTTCCTGTATAAAGTTCTGGCACTGTGGAGAATTTTTCCATGCCCCAGCCGTTTCATCAGCACCAATATGATAGCGACGTAAAGGCGTTCCGGCTTCTTTGTGCATACGAGCAATTTCAGAAATGACTTCATAAACAAATTTATACGATGACGGCAAACAAACATTAATGGTATTGTCGTGATAATACTGAACCGATTCATAGATACTGGTATCGGATAAATCCGTCAACAAAAACTCCTTGGCTCTTTCTGGCTTTCCTTCTGTCATCAACTTTCGATAACGTGCTTCCATTGCTTTTACTGCCGCTCGCGAATGACCAGGCATGTCGAATGAAGGGATCACTTCGATTTGATGAGCATCGGCATACTGCAAAATACTTTTATATTCTAACTCGCTGAAATATCCATTAACTGAAGTGTCTGCATTAGGTCCACTCCCTAATTGTGGCAATAGACAATTATCTTCGGCTAAATCAAAACATCGTTTTGAAGCAATTTGAGTTAGTTCAGGCAAAGTAGGAATTTCGACGCGCCAACCTTCGTCGTCACCCAAGTGCAAATGCAGTTTATTTAATTTATACGCCGCCATTTGCTCAATTATTTTATACAGCAATTCTTTTTGGTGAAAATTTCTTGCAACATCGATATGCAAACCGCGAAATAAATATCTAGGTTTATCTTTTAAGGAAATGTCTGTCACACTTAAGTCATTAATATCCAATAGCGCGGCAACGCTCATTAATCCATAAAATGCACCTGTGGCTGTTGTTGCTTTAATATGAATGCTACTTTTATCTACGGAGAGTTCATACGATTGATCAGCAAGGAGAGAATGGCTATTAGTCGGCTTTAAATGGGTGATAAATACCGGAACACCCTCATCAACAATGGGTACACCCAGTCGTTGAAACCTCTGTAAGGCAACACTTACCATTGCACTATTCGCCTTAAAATCGTTTTTCTTTAGGGTAATTCCGTTGCCTAAAAACAATCGAGCATCAGCATTAAAATCGAGTATCTGACTGGGCATGGGAACAATTCTATTACGCCATTGTTCTTCGTCTATATTTTTAAAATTGCTGTATTGTTGATATAAGTATTGTGCATCACTGATCTGAATATTGTCAGTATCTCCGCGCTTCAAGAATTTATCATTCTGCGGCAAACCAGCAAAAAACCAACGGTTATTTTCCTGTAACGATATTTTATTTTTCTCATCCGTTACTGCAAGCACTTCAGGTTTTAGGCCCTCAATAACAATAAAATAATTGGGCATAATATCTGAATTAGATAAATGCCAAAAATCGGAATAAAAAACAACACTGATTATTTTATTATCGGTCGCCGTTCTTAGCGGATACAATCTATGTAAATCACCATTAACATGTTCAATAGCAAGTCCATCATTCGTAGATCGTCGCGCTGGCGCTATGTGACTAAAGTAAATAGACCATGGCTGTCCATGCAGTGCATCAGGAATAGACATGGTAATTTTTGATTTAAAACATTGACCTCCGGCGAACTCTGAAGCGCATTCTCCTTCAGGCTGATTGTCTATCACTTGATAATTAAGCTCTATTGACTGAGCAACAGAATGTAGCTTTTCTTGCGTCAAATCAGCTAGATTAACATTGGTTTGAGTTAAAACATTTTTCTCTGAGACGGTTTGAATGGCGGCGTTAACGTTTGACGCACGACTTGACGCATTATTATTTAACGGAGGAGCGTCGTCGCAGCTGACATTCACAAGTGTTAATAGCGCAATATAAAAAGTAGTGTGTTTTAGAAATGACATTGACATTATACCGTTTGAAATCCATACCGATTTACTTTTTCAATTAACTCTCGTTGCCGAGGTAGTTCTCTAGCTAGTTGTTCGTTCATCTTTCGAACTGAACTGAAGTGTTGCTCAGCAAGAACGTCATCTTGAAATGCACTTAAATTTGATGATATTTCGGTTTTAAACTGCATGCCATATAAAACAAATAAGTAACTATCGAGTACGAAGGGTTCATAAGCATAGTCAAAATCGTACTTGCTCGGGGGATGATATTGCCAATGTGCGAGTTTCTCTTTCAAGCTGTCAGGAATTGTTCTCTCTGAACAATTATCGATCCAATACTCCGAATCTCGACGATTTGAAATACAATAATGCAATTTGATAAAATCCAGTGTTTTATCCCAGCGCAAAGCAAACGTAGAGTTAAACTTTTTACTCACCAATGGCAGTGACACCTTTAATCTAGGAAACTGGTCGGCAAGCATGGTGGCCGCAGCATCGATTAGAAAAATTGCAGAGGCTTCAAGCGGTTCAATAAAGGCTGCCGACATGCCAATAGCAACACAGTTATTTTTGAAAAATGTTTGCCTTACCCCCGTTTTCATTTTTAATGAACGCACGGATAGTTTATTGATGCTGTTTCCGACGTAACTTTCTAATGCCTTATACGCCTCGGCCTCATTCGTGTAATCACTTGAATATACATGCCCAACTCCTCGACGGTGACGCAAGCCGATATCCCAAACCCATCCTGCTGATTGAGCAGTCGCGATGGTGTGAGTAGCAATAGGGTGCATGGGATCATCGTAAGGTACTTGAACTGCCAGTGCGCTATCGTTAAATATTTTGTCCTTAATATCAATCCAAGGAACCTTTAGCGCTCCCTCAATTAGCAAACCTCGACTGCCGCTACAATCGACAAAAAAATCCGCATTAAGCATGCCTTTTTGATCAGTCATCACAGAACGAATAAAACCATCTTCATCGACATTTACATCAATGACATTTGCCGATATATGTTCAACGCCCAGATGGCTGACACAATGTTCGGTTAAGAATGACGCAAACTTTCCTGCATCCAAATGATAGGAATAATTTAAGATAGCGTGATAGGCGGGTGTGGTGATTTTCTTTGGCGCAAAGCCTTCTCTGCAAGTAAAGGCTTGCGTCGCTACTGTCTCATCGTATTGTTTCTTTTCAACGAAAGACTTCTTTAGCCAATATGGAACTAAGTTCATATCGTAAGCTGAATGATAAACTGCGCTCAGCGGGTGAAAATAACGATGAACAGTATCATTAATTGGTTGATTGAAATTAATAAACTCAGAGCCTTGTTTAAAGGTTGCATCACATTGTCGTATAAAGTCAGTTTCATCTACGCCAATTTTTTGTAACGTTGAGCGTAAATTCGGCCATGTACCCTCTCCTACACCGAGAATGGGAATATCTGGAGACTCAACTAAAGTAATCTTAACCGAGTCACTGCCTTTCGAGTTTAACTGATGAGCAAGTATTGCAGCGGTTAACCAGCCAGCGGTACCGCCACCGACAATTAACACTTTATTAATTATTGGCTCGTCTGGCATAGTTTTAACTCTGAGCTGCTAAAAGTTTTGAGATATTTTTCATCGACAAAAGTGCCGCATAAATCACGGGTAAATAACCTAATCGCTTTAATTCAAGAAAATCCTTATCGGCCATTTCATTTAATCTCGCCTCATCAATCCAATACAATCCATCGAGAGTGCATTGACCGCTTGACAACGTAAATTCTAAGGTCTTTTTCTCGATCAAATCGTTTTCTAACATTATCTGAATAAAGTTTTGCGTCTGTTCGGTTCTCTGATGTTGTTCTTCGAGTAAATTTATTAGTTTTTTCATCACAGACGTTTGTTCTCCCTGCGAAGAAAATAGCGTTTCCCCCTCAGCATCATTAAGTTGCGACGAGGTTGCATCAAAACACACCATCATCTGTCTGGACTCATCATCTACGGGCAAGAGAGCAAAGGGATGCAATTGCACTGAGGTTGGCAGTGTACTTACTGTCCATTGACCGTTTTCGATAAACGCATTTGGCTGATTGTCCGTTAGACTCATCAAAGCAACGGCTCTTAACTGCCCCGTCTCAGAGTCTTTCGCAAAACAGAGTGGAAAGTCCGCTTGCAACTGGGGAAACTCAAATATATTGATGGCAACGGTTTGTCGATTTAGAAACTCTGCAGCGGTATCAACTGACCGCCACTTTAGAGACGCATGTTGAGTATGATTTAAAGGAATGTACTGTGTCATGTTGGTAACCTGCTTTATATTTTTTGGAATCCATAGTGATACACCTTCGTCAATAGATCTCGATGGTTCATCAACTGTATGGATAACTCTTTTTGCGCAGTTTGTGTTCTTAAAACAATACTGCGTGCTTTTTGTTGTTCAAAATAATGAGTTCCAAAGTCGGTATATTCGTTAAGCATACCGTAAAAAACATATTGGTAACTTTCTTGTGGGAATGGCTCAAAGACACTATCAAACTCGTACTTACTCATGGGCTCGTAGCGCCAACGCTCTAGTTTGGCTTGGAGTGAGTCAGAAACTGTTTCTGGTGATTGATTATCACGCCAAAAGTCGCTGCTTCTACGCGAGAGTAAATAATGCATTTTTATAAAGTCTCGCGTTTTCAGCCAACGTTGCAACATCGAATGATTGAATATTGTTTCTGCTGATTTAAGTTGCTCGTTTGTCTCTGGAATGAGTTCGCATAACATATTACCTGCGGCTTCAATTAAAAATATGGCCGAGGCTTCAAGAGGCTCAATAAAGGCGGCAGACATACCGATAGCAACACAATTCTTATGCCAAAATTTCTCTCGATAACCGATTCGCATTTTGATCATTTTTGCGCTGAGCTCAGCACTTACATCGCCAATATATGAGCGCAGTTGTTCTTCTGCGAGATCATCTGAAAGGTGATGAGAAGAGTAAACATGTCCAGTCCCTCTTCGATTGTACAGCCCTATATCCCATATCCACCCGGCTGTCTGTGCAGTAGAGTTAGTTTGACAAGCAATGTTCTGTGTTTCATCTTCATAAGGAACTTGAATGGCGATGGCTCGGTCAGTCAATAGCTGGTTAGACATATCCATAAATTCAATGCCCATTGCCTCGCCTAATAGCAAGCACCGAAAGCCACTACAATCGATAAAAAAATCCCCTTCGATCCTTTGCTCATCGTTCAGTTTGACATGACGAATGTCACCAACATCATTTAAAGCAACTTGCGTAACATTGGAGCGAATATGTACGACGCCTAAAACTTCTGTTGCATGACTTTGCAGTAGCTCAGCGAACTTACCAGCATCTAAATGATAAGCATAATTCAATACGCCGTCGTACTCGCGGTGGGTTATTAGTTTTGGTGCCAATCCCTCTCTACACACAGCCGCTTGAGCAGTCACCATGTCTGCATAGGTCAAGGGTGTATCAGATACTGACTCAACAAAATGTTTACACCAATAGGGCGCTAAATTAAAATCAGCAGGATCGACCGTCGATGAAAACATGTGGTAATAATGATGGCGTTTTTTTTCATTTGGTTCATGCAGCCAATCATTAAAACGTGTTCCTTGCTTAAACGTTGCGGAACATTTCGCCATAAAAAGACTCTCTGATACGCCAAGTTCCATGAGCGTTTTGCGCATCGTTGGCCATGTGCCTTCTCCTACACCAATGGTTGGAATATCAGGCGATTCAATTAAAGTAACTTGCACAGATTGCGAATAACGACAATTAAAACGCTTAGCGAGCTTAGCTGCGGTTAACCAACCAGCGGTTCCACCACCCACGATAACAATGCGTTGAATTTTTTTATTTCGCATAACTTACTTGTCACTTTTAAACACAGCTCAAGACTACAGTATCAAAGAAGAGTAAATCTAGTGTAAAGAACGGGGAGCAAAACTCTGCTCCCCGCTGGCATCTTAAAATCGAACCGATGCACCAAGGAAGAAACGCTTTCCATTAGCTGTAGTTACACGATTTGATCCAAGGCTACTGATTGGATTGTGCGACTGCACAGTCACTTCATCCGTTAGGTTAACGCCTTGAAACGTAACATCGATGGTATCCGTCGCATGCCAAGTGACGCTAAGATCTAAGTAAGCTTGATCATCAAACACATCCAAAGCATTACCAAAAGCAGTACCCTCAGCTAAAAACTCATCGCGATAGGTGTAAGCCAATCGAGTTTCGATCAAATCCGTTTGATAAAAACCAGTAATGTTATACGACGTGTCTGACTGGCCCGGTAGTGATGCGACATCTCCAGCTTCGGTGCGTCCCTCACTGTCCGATAACGTAAGGTTAGCTAGCACACCGAAATTGCCAAACATTTTTTGATAGTTAAACTCAACACCTTGAACTTGACCTTGAGTTCCTTGTGTTGGAACCGTTAGCGTATAAGGCTCAAGATCATTCGGTGCATTCAAGTCGCCATTTGGCTCATAAACCAAGTCGGTAATGGTTCCTGAGCTACCAAAAGACTTAATGTCTTTTACAAATAAGGCAACACCCACAAAATTATTGTCACCAAAGTAATGTTCTACACCTAAGTCGATTTGCGTTGCTCGGAAAGGATCAATACCAACATTACCCGAAGACGCCGTGTTAGCTGTTGGATTAATCGCTGAAAGTGCAGGATTAAGAGTGCTGTAGGCTGGACGACTCATCACTTTTGCAATCGACATTCTGAACAAGGTATCTTCTTCGAAGTCGTAAGCAAAGTTAAAGCTTGGTAGAACATCCGAATAATTGGCTTCGCGAGCAAACAATGAGTTCTGATCGAGAGGGTCCGCGTAGGTAGAACCTTCGACGTCCGTTTTCACGTAACGGAATCCGATATTACCGCGGAATTTATCACCGGAGAAATCACCTTGCAGATACATTGCTGTTATCTTTTCTTGAACCTCACCGTATGCGGCGTAAAGATATTCGCTGCCGGTCACGTTATTCCGAACCGCAGAGTCAAAATTTAATCCAACGCCTGCAATGCTGCCTTCAGAGCCACCGACTAAAACGCCACCATCAATATCAATCGGTCCATTAAAGTAACCACTGTCACCTAATGTTGATGCGCCAGCCATAACCGCCGCAGCATCGACCGTGTAGTTTGTTTGCGCTTTTCCAAACGAATGATCACGGCTTTTTATACCAACTTTAATGGTATGAAAGTCTCCCCAACTGACATCAAAATCTAAATCAGCTTGCAACCAATCTTCTTCATCAAACAAGGTGACTTCACTCAACGACATGGCTAAGTTGGTTTGCCATGACGGGTCTGATAAATCGAGATTATTAACGTTAAGATAGAAACCCGTTGCGGCAAGAAAGTCGTAATCAACCGAAACATTTCCGCCGTTGTTTTGCCAACGTGCATCCGTATCATTAATTCCCCAAAGCGAGTTTACATTTCCACCATTGCCGCCTTCAGCACTGGTATTCCCAACCGAGCCATGAAAACGCCAAGTGTCGCCATCGTAATCAAAGGTTAAGTCGGTTAAGTCACTCTCAAGTTCCGGACGACGGCTATTAACATCTTGCGCTAACATCCAACCACCTGATGCGGTGGTTCCACCAATTAACGTTCCAGCCATTGGCACGCCTGTTGTGGGAGAAGTTACCGAGCTACCATTAACAACATCCGCAGAACGATTAAATAATAAGAAATTTTGATTGGTATTCTGAGCATCCAACTGAGTATTAAAATAATGCAAACCAATACTTAATCGATCGCTTGGTGCAAATTGCGCATTGATATCAAACGTGTCTCTTTGTCGATCTTGACGAAACTGAGCGATGCCTGCTGCCGACCAAGCTTCTTCCCAATAATTCTCAGCTTTGTTACCACGACCGACCGTTTCTGCCGTAGATAGCGTTGCTAAAATACCAAAGTTCGCCTGCTCGTTTTTCCAACTAAATAATCCACTTGCAGAAGCGCCTGTGTCACTATCAAGAGAGTTTTTCATGGCTTCAACAGACGCGTAAATGGTTCCTGAATCTAAATCTAAAGGTTTGCGAGTATTCAACATTACCGTACCGCCTAAACCACCTTCATCAAGTTCTGCAACAGGTGATTTATACACGACCACTGATTCGACCAACTCTGACGGCATTAGATCCATGTTAAAACTACGACGGTTGAACGACAGTGAGAACCAACTGGTTGACGCAACAAACTGACCATTTACCAATGTCTGAGTCAATTGAGGATCCATACCACGAATAGAAACCTCATTTCCTTCTCCGGCAAAACCACGGTTAATCGTGACCCCAGGAACTCGTTGCAAAGACTCGGCAATGTTCTTATCTGGAAACTTTCCAATGTCTTGCGCGGTAATCACATCAACCACCGCATTCGCATCGCGCTTATCGGCAAGGTTACGTTTTAAACTTTCGCGCAAACCCGTCACCGTGATGGTAACGTCGGCCGTCTTCTCTTCGGCTTTTTGTGTTTCCGGCTCGGCAGCAATTACTTGCCCAGTCGCCGCGGAAGCAAGCGATAGCGCCACTAAATGGGGTATCACTTTTCGTTTAAACTGAGGTGTAGCCATTTGATTTATCCCTCTTTCAGTTTTAGTTTTTGATTTTCTTAACCATGCCTTCTCACTACCCCGGCATTTATTATTCCTTTTATGACAACGCTGTCATTTGCACTGACCTTACACAGATTAAATTTTATCCGCAAGTGCTTTGCGATATTTTTAACGCTTTTATGACAGCGCTGTCAATAAGTCTTGAAAAAATACCGACGAAAAGTCGGCATAAATCAACGCATTACGCGATAGTCCATAAAATTATATCTAAGTTTTCACTTATCCTAACCACTTAGGGTCACTTTTACGCAACGCAACATTGAACTGACGAAGTGAGACGAATCAATCTTTAAAAGCCACGCTCTGGTGGCTTTTAGGATACGTTAATAAGCGTTTGGCAATTGGCACTTAGGAAGCTCTTGCCGTTGGCGCATAGACAACACCGACGCTTTACAGCCAAGCCCATCGGATGTTTCTTGACGCTCAAACTCCAGCTTCTCTGATTGGCATTTACAATTTAGACCTTCAATTTTGTAGTCGGTCTCGGACATAACATCATCTAAAATAATCGGCGTGACGGTCATGCTATCGTCATCGCTTGGAAACATCCCATAAATGCCAACGGCCACTAAAGTGATCAAAACCACAGCAATTGCCCCGCCAATCATGGCTACAATAATTCGCACCATACTCTCCTCTACTTTGTCTATTTGGAGCGTTTTAATAAACTTTCAGCAAGCAACCCGATATTTCGGTAGCATTGCGCTCGAAAACTGGTTTTTCGCCAAATAAAACCAATTTGTCGCTCTGCATTTTCAAACGGCATATCGAGCGCAATGAGGTTAGTATTTCTTAATAAACCTGCTTCAATGGCCATATCGGGCAAAAAACTAATCCCTTCACCATCTTCTAACATGGTTACCAATGTGGTCAGGCTAGTCGCCTCAAATGGGTGTATTTTCTCTGTTTTTGACAAGCGACATGCCTCTAAAGCATGACCTCTTAAACAATGCTCTTTCTCAAGTAACATTAAACTACCGTCAGGGACATCTTCAAAATCGGTCAATTTTTTGAGATCGCTTTGACGGCTTTTATGGGCCACTAACTTGAAATGATCATGGCCAACGGTCATCACATGAAAACTTCCTGTATCGATTGGTAAGGCGAGTATCGCTACGTCAATTTCACCGCGCTCTAACTGAGCTAATAATTGAGCGGTGGTATCTTCGACTAAACGTAACCGCAACAATGGGTACTCTTGACGACTTCTCTTCGCTAATTTTGGCAACAAGAATGGCGCAATCGTAGGAATGCAACCGAGGCGAACCTCTCCCGCCATAACATCGCCATCAGCAGCGATTAACTTCATCATATTCTGGCTTTGGTCGATGATCATTCGTGCCTGCTCAACAACCAGTTCCCCCATCGCGGTAAACATTAATTTTCGATTATCACGCTCAATCAGTTGCTGCCCGACCAATTCCTCTAAGTTGTTGATCGCAACCGATAAAGTTGACTGGCTGATATGACATGACTCTGCCGCTCGATTAAAATTTTGCTCTTTATAAACGGCGAGCAAATATTGTAATTGCTTTATACTGGGGAGGTTCATCTGCACCTTTTTCGATTAAAATCACCTTGACGATAGATTCTATCGAACAATAATTCGAATTACTAGCTTTTCAACAAACACACCACTAGGCGCTTACCCGTTCCTTTGCTAAATTGTAACTAGGATTGCCACACTAAGGTGAGGAGAGGGTATGCCAAACCCCGATGATCGACGCCACTTTCATCGCATTACTTTTGATAAAACGGCTCAACTTGAATTGGCCGACAAAATCATTGAATGCGAATTGATTGACTTGTGCTTACAAGGAGCATTAGTTGAGACCAAGCAGCCAAATGACATCGCCATTGGGTCACCTGCGACCTTATCATTTTCACTTGGCGATGAGCAGCACACTATATTGATGACCGTAAATATTGCCCATCAAACTGGCCAATGCCTCGGACTTCATTGTGACACCATTGATATCAATAGCATTAGCCATTTACGTCGCTTACTCGAGCTCAACTTGGGAGACGCCGAGTTGCTTAAGCGTGACTTCAAAGCGTTAAGCAGCGATTTATAAATCACTTAAAAGTTGCAAAGCCTCATCGAGCCGCTTGACGCCCAAAACCTCCATTCCAGAAATGGCCGCTTTTGGACGATTACCATCAGCTACAATCGCTCGTTTAAACCCATGTTTGGCCGCTTCCTTTAGACGCTCTTGACCATTGGGGACCGGGCGTATTTCTCCTGCCAGCCCGACTTCACCAAAAACGACTAAATCTTGCGGCAATGGGCGATTCTTGAGACTCGAAATAACCGCACACAAAAGAGCCAAATCGGCACTGGTCTCCATGACACGAACGCCACCAACCACATTAACAAAAACATCTTGGTCATAACTAGCCACTCCGCCATGACGACTTAAAACCGCCAACAGCATTGCTAGGCGATTCTGTTCTAATCCGACGGTTACTCGCCTTGGATTTCCCAAATGTGATTCATCGACCAACGCTTGAACTTCCACTAATATAGGACGAGATCCTTCCCAAGTGACCATGACTACGCTACCCGAGACTCGCTGTTCGAAACGCGAAAGAAAAATCGCAGAAGGGTTTTTGACTTCTTTTAAGCCGGTTTCAGTCATTGCAAACACACCCAGTTCATTGACCGCACCAAAGCGATTTTTCACTGCTCGTAGTATGCGATAGCGACCGTCTCTTTCACCCTCAAAGTACAAAACCGCGTCGACCATATGTTCAAGTACGCGAGGCCCGGCCAACGCACCATCTTTGGTGACATGCCCGACCATAAACAAAGCAATATTGTGTTGCTTTGCAAAGCGCACCAAAACCGCAGCACTCTCACGAACTTGCGCCACGCCGCCTGGTGCCGACTGCAGTTGATCGGTATAGATGGTCTGAATCGAGTCGACGACTAAAATTTTAGGTTGTACCACCTTCGCCTGCGCCATAATCGCTTCAACTTGAGTTTCAGTCAGCAACTTTAACTTCTCACCATTGAGCCCCAGTCGATGAGCTCGCATGGTCACCTGCTGTAATGACTCCTCGCCGGTGACATACAAGGTTGGGTACTCTTGGCTTAACAAACAGGTGGTCTGCAATAAAATGGTCGACTTTCCAATGCCCGGATCACCGCCGATTAAAGCGACCGACCCCGGCACTAAACCACCGCCCAGTACACGATCTAACTCCGCGAGCTTGGTTCCAATTCGCGGAACTTCCTGTAAATTAACTTCAGCCATGGTCTGCACTTTACTGCGCTCGCCAGCGTAGCCAGAAAATCGTTCGGATCGAGCTTGCGTCACTACTTGCGCTTGCTCAATGAGCGTGTTCCACTCGCCACAGTCATTGCATTGTCCGGCCCATTTTGGATGCGTAGCACCGCAAGCATTACAAACAAACTGAATTTTTGATTTAGCCATAAATAATTCTATAAGGTCCTGAAAATTCTAAATTTTGCACTACACTTAATGCAGGTGTATTAGCCTTTAATAACATTCTGGAGAAAGGCTGTTGTCAGAAGATAAGAAACGAATTATCAACCATTATAAGAGTGTTGGCCGCCACGGCAAACAACTGGTTGAAGAAGATGTAAAAGCCGGCTCTGATACCGCGCGATTTTTAGAACGAATGGAACAGCGACGTCTGGCAACGCCATGTTACATTGCCATCGACATGCGCGGAAAAGTCGAAGATAGCTGTCGAGCCTATACCTTCGAAGGGCTGACACATCATCTCGATCAAAAGTGCATCAACTTATTTGAGCAAGAAGCGGCTCGCTACGATGGGCAATATACGGTCGGCGTGTTTGAAGCAGTACAAGGTGCAGAGCATACCTTTAGGGCGCAACACGAGCGAGAACAAGAAAAACGAATAGCCGAACAAAAACGTCAACTAGCGCAAGCTAAAAGCAATGCACCTAAAGATCCGCTGTTCAATAAGTCCACCCAAAATGATTCAAGCGACACCGTCAATGAGTCCGTTCAAGAGGCCGCGAACGAAGAGACCGACGAGCATAGCATCCGTCTTATCCCTTTCGGTTACCGAGCGCAACGTAAAGAAGGTCGCTTAAATTATGTCACTGAAGTCTCGATTCGTTTTGATAATGGCACCGTATTAAAAGGTAAAACGGCCGATATTTCGACAGCCGGTATCAAAGTTTCATTATTCGGACAAACAGAAAATATTGCGACCGAGACCGTGTTAGGGGTTAGCTTTGATGCCTTAGAAGCTCAATACACGTTGCAGCTAGGGTTTGTTGACTACACTCTGATCGAGCAAACACAAGATCACCACGGTCGCACTCAATTTCGATTAGCGCGCACCGATCAATCTGAGCACGAACAGTTCAATATTTTCATTGATGAGTTTATCAAAAGTTATCAATCACGCTATAAACTCGAACTCGAAGACAGTTTGCTAGCTTTATATGCCAAAGCCTACGAAAGAATTTTTAATGCCGGTTCTGCGTGCTCCATCAGCTTGCTCGGTTCGCTCAACAACAAACTCCAATCACTTTACACAGCGACACGTCCCGAAGAGCACAGTCAGTTACACAATGCATTAATCGGAAGTATTGCAGAACACATTCCACAACTTTGTGAACCCTCAGAAGACGGTAAAATTGCGAACAACTATCTACTAGAGGCCTTTTTAGTTAAGGGCAAACAACAGCATCGAGTGTATTGCTCCACTCGCTCAGCACTGATCAAAAACAAACAATTTGATGAGTTTCTAAAAGTTGGCAGTCAATGCCACCTTATTGCACGACTGCAATTGCACACTCGAGCAATCAGTCCCGATGATCGCGATGCCGCACTCCAGTTGCTCGAACCATTAAACGAAGAAGCCCCTTTGCGCTATCAGGCAATTGCTGAACACTGGAAGAAGATCTCTCATATCGCTTACTACCAAGTGGTCGAAGAGAAACTGTCGCTCGACAGTCCAATCACGGGACAAAGCGCACAGCTAACCGCACTCAGCGAATACCAACTACCTCCCGGCGCTCAGCGTATCTGGCAGCTTGCCTATCGTAATGAACGAAAAGAGCCTAGATATTTATACAAAACACAAGCCTCGATTACGGCGGGCAAGACTCAAGTCAATGGTGAAACCCTCGACTTTAGTCCCGCCGGAATGCGAATAAAATTGCATAACGTTTCGCATATTCCGATGGACTTAGATATCAACCAAACCATTAAGGTTGACTTGCCTGATATGCAAAAGCTGGCCAAGAAAACGGCCAAGCTGCAAAACTTACCTTACCGAGTAACGCAATGGCATCCTCATGATCATTCGATTAGCGTGCGTCGCGACTACTCGGTTAAATCACACGATGGCGAGAGCTTTTTCTCGCGATTAATTGCCAGTAATGAGTCAAAACTTAAGCAGTGTCCGGAAGACTTAGAAACAACCTTAGTTGCCAGTATGGTTGAAGCGATGGTCAGCGCTTATTTAAGTGGTATTCCACTGTTTATTCGGCGCTTCCCCGGTGGTCGCTATGCCATCGACAGCGCGGCAGCTACCGAAAATGCCAATGCCTTATTGTGGCAATTTAAAACCCAAGATACTTTCGACTTTAGTGCGTTAAACCTTGAGGAGTTTTTCGGCCAAACTCTAAAAGGTCAACTTAACCGTCGAAGTCAGCTAACCTCTCCTATCAATGCGCGATTATTTGCTACGTTTCCGGAGCAGCCCGGCGAAGAACTTGTGATACGTGATGAAGTGTCGATGACCGATAACCGAGAAATTGCCAAGTTCATTCTTATGACTCGAAAAAGCAAGCGTCATCGAATTTTGCGAGCGCAATTTTTGCCACCGCCGTTTATTAAATTGGAAGAGTTTAAAGAGGAGCTCAGTGTTATTCGAAGTAACTCTTCTAATCGAGCTCGTCAATTTGAACAAAACATCCAGCAATTGGTTGCGCTCGTTGATATTGAAGATATTAGTGCTTTTTATCAATCCTGATCGGTTGCCGTAACCGTCATGGTAATCCTGCGTATTTAGCGGTAAGATCAAGGGCCAATTACGTTGTAAACACACATTATGTGGACTCCAGATTCTTGGCAAAAATGCCCCGTAGAACAACAAGCAGACTACTCTGACAATCACCGTTTGCAACAGGTGACTCATGAGTTATCTAGCCTCCCTCCTTTGGTAAGCGCTCACGAAGTTGATCGTCTACAAAGTTATATCGCGCAAGCGGCTCGTGGCGAGGTGTTTCTTCTGCAAGGAGGTGATTGTGCCGAGTCTTTCGAAGACTGCAATCCAGCGACGATTCACCGCAAGCTCAATGTTATGTTGCAAATGAGTTTAATGTTGATGTACGGGCTCGGGAAACCCGTGATCCGCGTGGGTAGAATGGCAGGCCAGTACGCCAAACCGCGATCTGCTCATACAGAAACGGTTGATGGCGTTAGCCTTCCAGCGTATCGCGGAGACTTGATCAATCAAAGTGACTTCAATCAGCAATCACGGCAACCGGATCCCGATCGATTATTGAAAGGCTACAGCTTAGCGTCGCTAACGCTCAACTATATTCGAGCGCACTCAGACCAACAACTCAGCGACTTATTGCTCCCTGAGCGTTGGTCAGCCAATGAACTCTTGGGTGCAACCGCCCAAACCTGGCAACAGAAGATGCTCGATGAAGCGCTTCAGGCATACACTTTAATCGAGCGATTATCGCCACAAGCGCTATTCCCGCTGACCGAGTTCTTTACTTGCCACGAGGCATTGCACTTACATTACGAGCAAGCACTGTCACGCCAAACCAATAATCAATGGTACAACTTATCAACTCACCTACCGTGGGTAGGCATGCGAACCGCTAAGCCCGACTCTGGACACATTGAGTACCTAAAAGGCATCGAAAACCCAATTGCCATTAAAGTCGGCCCAAGAATGAGCGTTGAATGGTTGCTGCAAATTCTAGCGACCATTAACCCAAATAATATTCCAGGAAGGGTCACGCTGATCACTCGGATGGGTCATCGACAAATACATCAAAAGCTACCGCCTTTAATCGAAGCGTTACAACATCATCAAACGGCGGTTACTTGGATTTGTGATCCTATGCATGGAAACACCGAGCTCACGCGCTCCGGCGTTAAGACTCGGTTTTTTCATAAAATCACAGAAGAACTGCAAAGTGCTTTCAAAATACACCAACAGTTGGGCTCCACTCTCGGCGGTGTGCACTTAGAATTAACCGGCGATGCGGTGACTGAGTGCATTGGTGGCACCTGTGCGATTGCCGAAAATGACCTCAGCCGAGCCTATCATTCTTTGGTTGATCCCCGACTTAACCTGCATCAATCGCTTGAGTTAACCTTGGATTTTCTAAAACTTACCCAAGAACAAGGCATTAAAAGTGGATTTCAGCAGCAAACAAGCTCGATTTACCGTTAATCTTTGGTTATACTCAGACTAATAAGTCAACAAACTAGGGGGTTTCTCATGCTTAAGCGAATGTCGTTCATTCTGGGTATGTTAGTATTTACTAGCCTTCTATCGCCTTTGGCTTATGCAGATCCCAACGCCACACTGCAAGACAGTGAAGTCAAGATAGCCCCGAAGCAGTGCTTAAATGAATTGGCCAAAACCGAAACGGCTGAGCAGCAAGCGGCGGATAAAGACAATAAAAAAGAAGAACCCAATTGGTTCCAGAAGGTAATCAAGAAACACAAACTTGGTAGCCTGCACTTTCAAGACATCATCGAATTATTTCACTAATCGCCAACAGGCTTGACTCTGACATTCAATTTTTACATGGAAAGTCATCATGACTGAACCCTCACAATCTAGTCCAGCACCAGAATCGTCCCACGACCAACACTCGCCAAATAAGCAAAAAAGCTCTTCTAACTCCGCAACCAACAGTGCTTCCCCAACGACCTCGAAAAAGCCAGGTCTGTTTGGCGTGATACAAAGTGTTTTAGCCGCAATGTTCGGCGTACAAAGCGAGAGTAAGCGCCAACAAGACTTCGAAAATGGTAGCGCCGCTGAATATATCTTTGTGGGTATTATTGCTGTGACTTTGTTTGTGCTAGGAATCATTTGGTACGTTAACAGCGCTATCGCCGACTACCAAGCAGGCCCCTAAACGTCGACCGAGCAACTAATATTTAACGGATACGCTAGGCAAATCAAAGCATCTGCAAAGTTGCCATCATTCCGATCTGAGGACTTGATAAGACAGGTTTTGTTGCTAGGAAGGCAAATTTCAACCGGCAGAAAAAACAACAAACCGTGCCGAAACAACAAAAAGGCACGGTTTTTCAAACACCAACTAACGACTAGCTTGGCTTGATATCTTAACGATCAAATTACTTCTTAGCGGCTTTCGTTGTTTCTTTTACCGCTGACTCGAACTTACTTTCTGCGAACGTTTTCCACTCTTCAGTCATGCTTTGACCAAGAGCTGCCCAGTCGTTTGCATCTTTCACCATCTTATCAGACAGCTCTTGACTCGCTTTCAACTGTGCTTCAGAAACAGCTTTCAAATCTTCAACTGAGCTAATTTTCGCGGCTTGACCCAATTGAGATAAACCCAACTTTGCATAGTCATTTACCAACGCTAATTGTTTCTCAGCTACTTTTTGAGCCTGACCTAGCGCGATACGATTGAACTCAAAAGCTGGTTCAAACATAGTTTTGCTTTGATCGGCCATCGAACTAAACACTTGAGCGAACATAATGGATCTCCCTTTAGCGGTTAAAAGTGCTTTGCTGCAGTACAGCATAGACAATTTAATTGTGCAGCGCAATATTTAGTCTACGATTATTTTATGACCAATTGATGAAATAACCATTAAAAGTCCATTAAAATTACTATCTATATGATTTATAAGGATTTTTAATGACGTCCGACCAGTGACGAGATAATTTAATTTTTTTAGAAGTACTGTATTTTTGGGTCAAAATATCGTACAAATAGATCTGTCGCAACGCAGCAATTTGCGATAAAAATAAGGACACCTAGGGAGTCCTCTTGGTTTGATCATCAACGCGCTCTACTCACTTGCAAACTCGTCTCACGAATAGGTCGACAGGTGAAAACGAGCAACGCGATGCCATTCGTCGCGAAGGAGCCAATAATGATGAACCGCAAACACAGCTCCCTAACTAGCGATTAACGGTCTCGTGGAGGCACTATGAACTCGTCAACAAATCAGCAAGCTTTTCAAGCCATCATTGATCAACTCAGTGAGCAGATGCTCGACACTGCCAACATGTTGAAGAAAAACAGCGAGCGTATGTGGTATGACTATCAGCGCCAGATGTTAATGACTCAAGACGTTAGCATGGCCATGAGTCAGCTTGCTCAGTCTCCAGAGCTAATGGCGAGTTACCAACAACAGCTCATTGCAGGGATACAAGCTATTTTCAGTGGAGAGAAATCCTTCACTGACCGACGCTTTAATGACGAACACTGGCAACAAGCAGGCTTTAAGCAATTAGCCGAACTGTATCTTAACTTCTGCCAAGTCACCCAAAACCTCATGGGAGACATTCCGGGTTTAGATACAGATACTCGAGAACGCGTTGAGTTTTTTGTGCGCCAATGGCTTTCCGCCATTTCGCCGAGTAATTTCTTAATGACCAACCCGGTCGCCATTTCTGAAACCCAATCAACCGGGGGGATGAACCTTATTCAAGGAATGCAAAACTACCTTGAAGATTTACAAAGAGGTCAAGGTCTCAACACCATTAAAATGACCGACTTAAATGCTTACCGCCCAGGAGAAAACCTCGCGGTAACACCAGGAAAAGTCATTTTCCAAAACGATCTAATCCAACTGATTCAATACACACCGACCACAGACAAAGTGGCGAAGAAGCCAATGTTGATCGTTCCCCCGTGGATCAATAAATATTACATTCTCGATCTTCGACCAGAGAATTCACTGGCCAAATGGATCGTTGACCAAGGCCACACTCTTTTTATGATCTCGTGGGTTAATCCCGACGCCAGTATGCGCGATAAAGGATTTGAAAATTACCTGAATGAAGGCGTCATGGCTGCTATCGATGCCATCGAAGAAACCACCGGTGAGTCATCGATGAATGCCATTGGCTATTGCCTTGGCGGTACCTTGTTAGGTACTGCTCTTGCCTACATGAAGAGCCAGAATGATCAAAGAATCAGCAGCGCGACCTTCTTCACTACATTACTCGACTTCACCTATCCAGGAGAGCTTGGTTGCTTCTTGTCTCAAGAACAACTAGATATTCTCAAGCAACAAATGGACGCCGAAGGTATCCTCGATGGTCGAGCGCTAGCTTTGTCATACAACTTGCTTCGAGAGAACGATTTGCATTGGGCGTACCATGTGAACAATTATCTTTTGGGTAAACAGCCTCCAGCGTTCGATCTGCTTTACTGGAATGCCGATGCGACCAACCTTCCAGCGGCCATGCACAGTTTTTATCTCGAAAATATGTACCTGAAAAACCTTCTCAAGGAGCCAGGTGGAATTCAAATGAATGGTGTCGACATTGATATCAGCCAAATTGATATTCCTTGTTTCTTTTTGTCAGCAGAAAAAGATCACATCGCACTCTGGAAGAGTACTTACTTAGGGGCGCAAAAATTAGCTGGTAAGGTTGAATTTGTTCTCGCAGGTTCTGGACATGTCGCCGGCGTCATCAATCCAGCGGACAGTGGAAAGTACAGCTACTTTACCAATAGTGATCTAAGCGAAACGGCCGAAGCGTGGCGCGAATCTGCGACACAAACAGCGGGATCTTGGTGGCCACACTGGATGAAGTGGGTCAATGCGCGTTCGAAAGCACAGGTTGATGCTCGTGATCCTGAACATGGCGAATTGCTACCGTTAGAAGATGCGCCAGGTGCATTCGTTAAACGTTCAATAATTTAACCGCTCAATATTCATTCGTGAAAGCTCATGATGTCTTGAGTTTAACCCACAAGGTTAACCTCAAGACTCAACGAGTCAGCTCAAATTGACGATCACCGTGTTGGTCGAGCTCTTTGCCTATCCAGCCAGCTTTTAAGTAGAATTGCTCCGCTCGCGTTCCGGGCTCGGAGCTTAAGTGAATCCTTGTAATACCTTGTTCCCATAACCAGTCAATCATCTGATTTAATAGACATTGACCAAACCCTTGACCTTCTGATGACGGTTCCACAAACAATGCCCAGATACTGCTTGTTTGTTTATTGGCAACGCCAAAAGCAACAATTTTTTTCTGTTCCTCAATGACCCAACCTCGACCGGTTTCCTCGATCTCGGGTATATAATCGTCTTCCGTCAGTACCAGAGTATTAAGTACATTTTCTTTCACGGCCATTCGAATTCGATGCATGTCTCGAATGTCTTGTCGAGTCGCTACTCTACAATGCATGTAATCGTTCCTATCAAAGTGTTTGGGAGTCAGTAATTACTGCTAGACCACCGACTCCTTATTCGCATTCTATCTTTGCGAAAAACCGAGTTCAAACACCATCGGAAACTAGTAAGGCTCCGATGAAAAGTCTCGCGGCCTTTTTAAAAGGTACTACAAACTAAGCGACCATCAACAAACGGATCAAACTATCCTCTTGAAGTAATCGGTACTCGCCAACGCTTACCTTGATTATCTTTTAACAACATCCAATATTGAATTACTTGCTCAGGCAAACACCATTGTTCTTCAACTTGACGCTTCAGCTCTATATTTCGAACTCGATTTCCAAAGAAAATAGACGTTAAATCACCATTCGCTTTCTCTGCTACTAATTGCCACTGCACTAAACAACGTTGATTTGAAGCGCACTGGTTTTTTAAGTTATTGCTTATGCTGACATGACTGTTGAAAAGCTGAGATTGAACAGCGCGGTTAACGATCGAAAACTCGATGTTAACTTGAGGGTCAAGTTGATTTGGAAATTGTGCAAAACGATCTCGAGAAACCTTTGCCAGCGAGTCTACTGGTACCTTGCAACTTTTTGAGGCAGGAACGTCAAATTTAGACCAGTTTGCATTAGCCGTTATCGACGATTTTTGGACGTGTTTCGCACTAAAATTACTGCGCCATGGTTTGATCGGATCGTAGTAACAACTTCGATAGCCATTCTGGCAACTTTTTCCAGTGCTTTGGTCATTAAAATACCCCGCACTTCGTCGCTCAAGATGCAAGTGTGGACCACTTCCACATCCCGCGGTTGGATACGCTGAAATATAGGCTAAATGCTGCCCGGCGATTACGCGTTGGCCTGCAGATACACTGGGACGATTAAGATGAACATAACGCCACAAAGTACCAAAATCATCTTCAACATAAGAAATATACCCACAGCTCGAACTGAACGTGGTGCTTTGTAATCGACCATCTTGAATGATCACCGCTTTTTTCGTTCCACTTCTCGAAATATCTTGTCCAATATGAGGGCTGGTTCCGATATTGCGGCACTGACACCAACCACTGGTGTAATAACCTCCCGGTAATGGAAAAGACCAAGTCGGCTCCGGTGGCGCAACATAGGGCTTTTTCCAACCAGTATGATCAAAATAAACAAACCCTGTATTAAAAGAACAATCAGGTAACGTTTTCGCCAAAGTTATTTGATAGTGAGTTTCACCAGAGCGGCTAGCTCCCGCTCCCAAAGCGTATAACCCCACCGGCATGATGCACTTATCAGATGCAGGAAGCTCGGAGGATTGAATAGCTTGTTTCTTAAGAAACGTTTCCCCTGTAATCTGAATGGCCAAGGATCCTTTTTGCGTATGTCCTTCCCAAAAGTATCCTTGGCTAAAGCTACAGTTAACCGTTAACTCTCTTAAATTTAAATAGTAATGTCCTTCTACAACATTAGGAACATCGCTTTGTGCGGCATAAACACCGGGAGACACATCGCACTTTTCACTTATGGGTAATTGTGAAGAACTCAAGCGTCGTTTCTTGAACACAGTGTTTTGAGTGACGGTAATTAGCTTCGATTCTCTTACGACATGATCTTGATAAAAATAACCAGAACTCAAGTTACATTGAGTTAATTGGTTACTCAAGTCAACTCGATAATGATTGTTAGACGTTTGTATTGATTCAACACTCACCAAAGTCCCCGCTGCCACTTCGCATTTTTCTTGACTCGGTAAATTTGAAGATTGTTCAGTACTGGTTTTAAAATGTGTGTCTTGATTGATCAAGAGATCTTCAGACATCAGCTGGCTACTAAATACCAATATTACGATAGATAATTGCTCTACTATTAGAAATCGCTTCATACACTCTCTCCTCGTTCACAATGGCAAAATGCGTTAGCTGTGTCTACGCGACTATCACAACTGAATTGACTTGTATGCCATTGAATTAATTTTGAATTGACGATCGTCACGGCTTGCTCGCCATCTTGTTCATTAATTGAAGATTCGAGAATGCGACTACCTATATTTGCTCCCTTTTCTTGATAATGATCAATGAGGAGCTCGATGTACTCATTAGTGGTTATCACGTCTTTGACTTCCGGTATGGCAATAGGTAAGTCAATTGCGTCGACCATTGAACCAAATGTCTTGTCTTTACTCTGATAAAACTCATATCGATAACGAGCGGGCATATCCCTATCCCATATCGCAACAAATTGAAAATAGTGGTCATCCAGTTGCCAAAACTGGGTCAACGAAAAATAAAATAAGTCTTCTTGAAAGCGCGCTTGAAGGTCAATATTGGTCGAACGTTCAAAGTTTTGTTCTAAAGAGAGAGCGTCATTGATAGAACTTCCAGACTTGCAACTCACATCGAGGTCGATAACGGTCTCCGCCTTAGAGAATCGTTCTCGAGACTCTAAGATGGGTGAATCGAACCACCAGTCGCGATTGTCTTCATCATTAGAATGACTCTCAAGATTGACCGTCTCCTGAACGCTCTTATGAAAACTCTTGTTATGAGCTTTTTCAATGCGCTCTTTCGCCTCTTCTTCAAACTCATCACTTAAAAACTCATGAGTTATACTCTTATTATCTTGGGCTACCTGTCGACTTATAACGTTGTCTTTAACCTGTTTCTGACTACCCGCATTGTCAAAAGACTCATAGACAAACACAAGAACGATAATTGAAATAGATGAAAGGCCAATAAGTAAGCGTTTTTTTGTTATAGTATTTTTCACATTAACCTCCATGCTGCAATCTTTGAAACTCATCTAGCGCTTCCGTCAGCTGAAAAAACTCTACAGAGCTTGCATTCATTTGAGTGGAAATATTTCGATAAGATTGCACATTGCTGTTATTTATAAACGGTAAAATATTTCCACTCAGCATCTGACGAATAAAGTGTCCTCCTGTTTGAACTTGTTGTTGCAATAATGTATCGACATCTAATGCAAATCCTTGTTGATGATAAGCTTGCAAAAGAGGTAATGACTTTTCTAATAGTGCGGCATCATAGTGATTAGAAAGAGTAGAGGTCACTAATAAAAGTGTTTCACTATCCACTGATAATTGATTAAGAAGTTGAATTGCTTTTGCTTGTACATGTCCGTTATCAATATTGAGAAACTGATGGGCGAACAACCGCAGCTCGTCACTGTCGAGCTCACCATTTAGAAAGTACATTTCTAATTCATCCATCAACTTTACCATGTCGTTTCCAAGCGCATAATCGTAGGAGCGAGGGTCACTGTTCGGATAGTTACACGCACCGGAGAGATAACAGTCATTCAACCGAACAACTTTTTCCTGTAAAGCCTGCTTCGTTGATACCGAAGAAGAAGCCTTATTATTACTCGCTTTTTTAATGTCTTTTTTTGATGACAAAGTCATATTTTCATCGGTTAAGGGGTATGGCAGCGTGACTTTTTCTTCGTTTAAATCAAACCATTTTATGAGCATAAGACCCACCCCAAACACAACACAGCCGACAACCAATCGTTTCATATTCTTCACCTTTAAATCACTTATGGCTTATTCCAGCTGCGATAGCCTGACGCTGACCACCGATTAAAGTAACAGGCGTCGCCACCATCCGCTGCAATACATCGGCTAACCATGGCACTGTCAAAGGGACCATAAACTTCGATGATTTCATCCATGTTATTTTTCTCCACACAATGAAAACCATAGGCATCGGAACGAAAAGTTCCTATAGGGCATGTTGAGTTTTCTCTTACCGACATAAACCAGCGAGTTGACCAACGATGAAGCTCGACCAACTGTCCGTTGATGTTCGCTTCGTGTTTTTGTTCGCAAGCTTGTCCGCCGCCCCGCTCATTGCAACGTTGACGCATGTTCTCGCTAAATGGTCCATAAGCATCGATCTCATTACGACACACCATCAAAGAGAAATCATAATCAGTTCCTTCAGGACAGTAGGCCGCATGGCTTTGATCTTGGGGAGTGGTTTTTTCAACCCAATAAGATAACGTCGAGTTTGGTATTAGATAACCAGCGTATATATAACCTTCTTCACCGTTATGGCTGATGTGCAAGTAAATTTTATTATTGTAGTCTCTGGTAACTACCCCTTTGACTAACAACTTAGTTCCTTTATCGATGACTTTAAGAACATCGCCGCCGGGCGTCGCTCTCATATTCAATCGATCGACTTGCACAGCAACCCAATCATTAAAGACTGGAAGTTCGTAAAACGATGAGCGTTTCAGCGTAGGAACGCTCCATTGTTGATAGTCAGTTTTCGTTCCTCCCCAAATATAACCAATGTCGTTTTCAAGCTTTACTTTATAAAAGCGCTTTAGCTCTTGATTATCGAAAACCACAATATCAAGAACTTGTAATTGAACGCCACGATCAATGCTTCGAATAAGTTCACCGTTTGGTTTGAGACGTAAGTTATTGTCTTGCGTCAACTCAATAAAACTTCCAACAGCGGCTAGCCCTAGCACATTGTCGAAACAAAGTTTATGTGGGTTATAAGTAATTCTCGAAATTCCATTAGTTGAACCAGCATCCAGTCGCAAAACTGAGTTGGAATCAAAGCGACCAACACTGGTTAAGCAGGCAGAATGACGAATGTCAGTAACACAGTGCAATTGCTTTCCGTCGTAAACACAAGCAGCATTGTCATCAGTTTGCAGTAGTTTTTGATACCAATCACTGGTATCCACTCCACCGTTCGGAGGGCAATGAGTTCCTCCATTAGCAAGACACGAGACATTTATTGTTGAGTTCTGCTGTTTATCTGTGACGTAAGACTCCCAACTTCTGCCATCGTATTTCTGCGCGAACCCTTTATCATTCCTTGCCCATCGATGATTGGGATCGGTCCAACGACACGATGCCCTCGGACCTCCATTATACTGAGAGTAAGCTTCTCGCGATCGATTGCGCCAAGTGTTTCCGTACTGCTGGATACACCACTTTAAATCTGCACTCCGCCAAGCCGTATAATACTCGTCGAGTGAATACATCATGTTGGTGATTAGCTCCCACCCTTTTCCTTGACGCGTAGCGGTATAGTGCGCCCTATCATCCACTTGCATTAAACCGTGGCCATGACCAAAGTCTCCTCGCATCATCTTGTATCGCCCATCTTGCGACGCTTGCCGATAATGAGACCAATAACTTTCTTGATGGGCAATAGTCAATGCAGCTTGTTCAAAAGCAGCTTGCTCAGAGCTTGTTACATTAGGTTTTCTTGCTTGTATGTAATAGGCAGCAACAGCCTTAATCATAGAATAGGTTTCTTGCATATACCGGTTACGCTCAACCCCATAGTCTCGACTTTGAACAAAAAGAACCGGCTCATAATTGCGGGAAATATGTTGGTCACTACCAAATGCATTAGCATCACATCCGTACGGAGCTACGCCGAAACTCCACTCTCCAGAAACTCGGTTGTAACACTTCCAATAATCCGGTGTTTCATTCCACTCAGAAAAAATAGTGTCAGAAAAAAAGACTACAAAAGTTAAGCTCAATAATTGAATACTGACCTTCATACGATCCCCCTAAAAGTAAAAGACGTTAACCTAGGCTAGCGGCTCACTACTGCTAGCCATTAATCTCTAGCTAGCGGTTAATTTCTAGAAATTTGTCTAAGTCGAATTTAAAATTATGTGGGATTAGCAAACGACACACTATGATGTAAAAGGTCATTGATAAGACAATAAAGGACACTGAGCAAAATTTGAGTCAAAGGTCACATTTGTCGATCTTATTTTCTATATTCTTATGTTGGACAACTTTGAGAACACTAGAGTTGTATATACAGAGTAAAATACTTTGAACAATGAGAATGTTAATTCGCTAGTTTCAAGATACGCGTAATTTTTCACAAATTTTCTTCTCATAAATATGCTCTAATATCGCATCGCTTTAGTTGCTAGCGGGTAAAAAGCAAACACTTGTATAACTATAACAACTTGCTCAGAGAGGGAACGATGAACTGGGATTTGTTATCACTGCTAAAACAATTAGTAAAAGACAGCCGAATTAATGTGTCCAGTTCGGAGCTAGAAAAATCATTCGATGAACCATCTTCTCACAATACATTTCAGAAACCTATCTTCCACATTATTGGGAAAATAATTCAAAGTAGCGGTAATGCAGAAATTGGAATGAGCGTTGGAAAATATATTAACCCGAACTCTTTTCATGGACTCGGATATCTATTCATGACCGCAGACAACTTGCTGATGGCGTGTCAACGAGTGTCTGAATTTCCTGCGTTGTATCAAAATTTAGTTCAAGTTGAAGTACAGTCTAACAATACTCACATGTACTTTCGAGTGAACAATATCGCTGGTGAGCAATTAACTCAAGCGATTATTAACGAAGCGACGTTGGCTATCATCTACCAATATACTAACTGGTTGAGCCGAGTGGTGATTGATGTTTGTGAAGTAAAGCTTGCTCATAGCCCAATAAGTGCGTCTTCGTCTTATTTAAAATACTTTCATCGTCAACCTGAGTTTAATACCAATAGCTGTCAACTTATTTTTCCGATATCAACCGCACTCGCTCCGTTACTCACGACCGAACCAGAATATCATTTGGCGTTATATAGCAAATTACAAGAGAAGCAGGAACAGATGTCTAAAAGCTTTTTATCGAAGGCCCGTTCCGCGATTCGAACCAGTTTACAGCTTGGCAATGTATCGCGGTTTCGGATCGCGTCTGAATTAAGTTTAAGTGAAAAAACGTTAGAGCGAAGACTCAATGAACATAACTTCAGCTATCGGGAATTAATCGATGCCATTCGATTAGAGTTAGCTCAAAAATATTTATCACAGACGGAATACACCATCGATGATATCGCGCGAAACTTAGGCTATTGTGATCGTACGAGTTTTTCAAAAGCCTATAAGAAGTGGACAGGACAAACGCCGGGATTACATCGACAACATTTCCGTGGACAAGAATAGTTGAATGTCGCTAGGTATTGGCTACATGAAGACGTATCGTTTGGCTAACAATACATCCCTGCACTATCAATGGCGTTAGAAAATCAGTATTAAAGACATATTTTGATTAATGATACTCATCCCTGTCTTTCACTTTTATGTCGTCCAAATTTTCAAAAAATTTAGTTTTAAAAAAACGCAGTTTTCAAGAAACACAAAGTTCTCAAACGGTATGGATGGCAGCATTCAGCCATCGTTACTAGACAGCCATCGTTCCCGGACAACCATCGTTACCAGACAACCATCGTTACTAGACAGCCATCGTTACTAGACAGCCATCATTACCAGATGAGGCCTCAGGCGAGGCCCAGCATCTGAAACTTCACATAAACTGATTTAATTTATGTGAGCGAGGCTTCGACCTATGGCTCTAAAAAAGCGTTTGGACTGATCGCAAATCTGCGAGATAGAGCACGAATATGACGAACCGTTAGAGAGCGTTTGCCATTTAATATCTCTGACACAACGCCTTGGCTACCCACTTCTTTCAGATCGGATTGCTTGATCTTATGCACTTTCATTAAGTACTTAAGTGCAGATACGCCACTGCCCACTTCGTTCACCAAAAACTTCTCTTCGTATTGGTGTGCTGCGTGAGCCATACCCTCAATCAATCCATTGATTGGACTTCCTCGGTCTTCACCAGAAAGCGTCATTGCTTCCTCTAGTTGGTGAACCAGAGACTCATAGTCTCGTTCTGACTCAGGTCGCTGTACCAGTGGTGCGACCGCATCCCAATGCTCAATAGCATGCTGCAGTTTTTCGTTCATCTCACTTATCCCTCAGCTTCTGATTACAAAACCCCAGGCCGCACATCTTTTACCATGGCGACTTGAGCCGAAAAGTTAATAATGGCCTTCAGTAGAAGGGTCGTTCCCGGCACTAAAAACCAATATTCGTTACCGTTATTGCGCAACTCTGAGAAGGTCCGACGGAGCGCAATATCCGATGGAAAATCTGTAAAATTCATGATTCTGTACCAGCCATCCAGTGCTGTTTTAGAAGCCGGAAACTTCTCTTTAGCTTCAGCGAGTCGGTGCGTTGCTACGACTTTCACTAGTAAGTTCTCCTTGCTTGATCGCCATCTCCAGTTGAGAAGATGTTTGACGAATTAAAAACATTATAAGTCACGGAATTGCCCTTATGGAGCCTGATTAAGCACATTTTGTTCTAAATGTGATCCGTTTCATTATATACCTAGGGCTATATTCTAAATGAGAATGAACCAGCAGTTTTTTAAGCATTAGCTAAAAATGGCTAATAATTCATCCGCATTTCCCCGTTGTTTGCCATTACAACTGATGAATCGACGCACTGGAAAACTCACCAGTTTGGCATCGCGATACATCGCACGGGTCACTTCATTTTCATGGTTGGAAATTACGACAGTTACTTTGCGCTTGGCCAAGCGCTTTGCTTGGTAGGCTAACCGTTCCTGGTCATGTAAAGAAAATCCGTGTTTAGCATAGCTGGTAAAATAAGCCGTTGGAGAAATTGGCACATACGGCGGGTCACAATACACCACGTGCCCACGCCTCGCTCGCTTCATCACTGCTTCAAAATCTTCGCAAACAAAGGTTGCTCGTTTTGCTTTAAGTGCGAACGCCTGCATCTCCGCCGCTGGAAAGTACGGTTTTTTGTATTTTCCAAAGGGAACGTTAAACCCCCCGCTTAAATTATAGCGACACAGTCCATTATAGCCGTGTCGGTTGAAATATAGAAATAATGCAGCCTTTCTTATTCCCGGTGATATTTCATTGAATTCTTCCCGCAATTCGTAGTAGCGGTTTTGACGATTCAACTCAGGCACAAAAAATTGCCGACAGTAATCGATGAATTCATCCCCCTCTTGTTGCAGGGTTTGATACAGATCGATCAGGTCTGGGTTAATATCGGCCAGTAGGTAGCGGTCAAAATTGGTATTCAAGAAAACCGCCCCGGAGCCCAGAAAGGGCTCTATCAGGCGATTGCCATCAGGCAAGGTGGCCGCTATACGGTCAATAAGACGAAATTTACCACCGGCCCACTTCAAAAATGGCCGCACCAATGCCCCTGAACTCAAACCCACTATCTCATATATTTTTATCAGAGCGCACTATAAGAGATTTCACGGCAGATTGCATGTCCAAATCGGTAAGCTACCCGCTTAACCTGCCTTATGAGCAGTATCAAGCAACGACTAATGAGAGGGAATTTTATATAGGTCAGGAAGGAATAGAGAATGGGATGCTGTAAGACTTAGCTCGGATAGGGGGAAGACTCAGCCGTCTCTTAAGCCACCACGCTCACTCGATCGCCATTTTCTGGTTGCTCTATCACTCCAAGCTTACGAAGGCGACCTTCAAAACGAGTTTGAGCCGACTCATTGTCTTGCTCTTGAGTACGCTTTTCTTGCAGTTCAGCGCGAGCTTGTGCTTCTCGCGCGGTGGCTTGCGCAGCAACGGCTTGATCTTGAGATGATGGATCTCGTGGAGCAAGTGCTGCCCGACGAACTTGCTGCATTTTTCGAATAGTTGCAGCGGGATCTCCAGGAACGGCCGCTACATCGATAGGCACTTCACCACCCACCGCATACCGTTGACCGTCTGGGCCGCGTTTAAAGTCGTAACTAGGAGAGCCGGCTAGGTTGCCGCCTACCGAGGCGTGCGCTGCTTCATGAGCCCTAACTTCGCGGTCACGTGCTTTAAGCTGTTGAACCTCAACTTGCTCTTCACGCTGTTCTCGCACTTCTTGCCGAGATTGACGCTCAGATTGATCGCCAGACTGTCGCTGCTCTGAATTTTGCTGACCTTGTTGCTGTTCACCGCGCTCCTGGACATTTCTCTCGGCTTGCGAACCGTCAGCACTACGAGTTTCGGAGCGTTGAGCGCTAGAGCTGGTTTCTTCGGTACTGGGTTTGAGCTTAACATTCTCAGTCGTCGGCTTAGTTTCTGGTACTCTTTCTTGCAGACGTGTTTCATTGCGGACCGTCTCCGTCGAGAGATTCGCCGTACTTAAGGGTAAACTGATTGGCGCTGAATTGATAACCATGAGTCTTTAGGTTCAACTGACGAGTGAATAACGTCTCGTTATTCTCTCGTCACACTTAAACTTCGATATCAATAATGCTGCCGAGCACTTTGTTTTCGGTTTCAATAACCTTAGCGTTAGCCTCAGCATCGCGCTCAGCGACCTTCAATTCCACTAGGGGCTTTACTAAGTCTTGAGTACCTTCTTTGCGTACACTGCTCGAAGCTATGTCTTGAGCTGCCTCGCCAGCGCGAGACACGGCGTTTTGGAAACCGCCAAGAGCAGCAGACAAACCATCAATTTGCATAAATTACCTCAACTTACTCTGAAATGACCGGATGCTGCCAAAAGCACCATCTGGGGCTGTCACTATTGTATCGGCTCCAAAGAGCAAGTATTGAGCACTGATTGACGTTTTTTTATACAACTTTGCTATAGATAAACGCATTTTAATGCCAATGATTAAGATCATCTAAATTTAGCTCTGCTGAGGGAATCGATTCGATATGCGGCAACTTTGATATACAGAAGGTTTGATATGCAGCACCTGGCTTGATCATTTAGCGATCAAACATCGTCGGTTAAAAATCGAAGGTTAGACGGACCATAAAAAGCCTAGCCAATTGAATCGATTCGCAATAATGATCACCCAAACAATAGCCAACAGCGCCAAACTCACAAACACCAACGCTGATCCTATATCTTTTGCTCGACCCGAAAGCTCATGCCGTTCGCTACCCGTACGGTCGACCACTGCTTCGACCGCCGAGTTTGCTAGCTCGGCCATTATGACCCAAAGAACACTGGCAATCAGCAACACTAACTCAACCGCGGAGGTTGCCGTGAAAAATGCCAGTGGAATCAAAATCGCTGCAAGCAAGGCTTCTTGTCGAAACGCCGCTTCATGTTTCCAAACGGCTTTGAATCCTTTCATTGAATAAAAAAAAGCGTCAAAGATTCGTGCAAATCCAGTTTTTCCAGGCTTAGCCATGTAATTCCTCACAAGTAGTTCATCAAAAACTTTCTTTTTAGACCGCTGATTTTAGCGAGTGTCACGAAAGCTTCAACTTTTGTTCACTTTTTTGCCACGCGCCGCGAGCAAAGTGAACTTACATAAATTTTGCCACCAATGTAACGCGAAATTATGAAGCCAATTTTACAAAGAATGAATCAAGCAGACACGCAAATGTTTGTGTGGATCTATACTGGCCAACGTCAAGAGTATCGAAATCTTGTCCGATGGTTGTCCCGCTCTGGCGATGGTTACGTCTATTTAGCTTTCTCCTTACTCATTTGGTTATTTGAAACGACGTATGGCTTTGCCTTCTTTGTTTCAGCGTTGTTCGCCTTTGCCATTGAGGTGAGTGCGTATCTGATTTTAAAGAATGTTATTCGACGCAATCGTCCACAAGCGTCGATTCAAGGCCTGCAAGCACTCATTACTCCGTCTGATAAATTCAGCTTTCCCTCGGGTCACACGGGTGCGGCATTTGTTTTCGCTACATTAATTATTCAATTTTATCCGCTATGGACGCTTACCATTCTTATATGGGCGATTCTGATAGGTGCCTCCAGAGTTTTACTCGGAGTCCATTATCCCGGCGACATTTTGGCGGGTGCCACTTTAGGGATCGGTTCAGCTTTACTCGGCCTGTCAATCGCGCAATACACTATTTGAAACTATCGCTCACAGGAACCTCAATGAAAATTCTTTATGGCGTTCAAGGAACTGGCAATGGTCATATTACTCGAGCAAGAGTGATGGCCAAGTCATTCGAAAAGTTTGGAATAAGCGTTGACTGGATTTTTAGTGGCCGTAGCAAAGACGATTACTTTGACATGCAATGCTTTGGCGACTTTCAATGTTTTCGTGGCCTAACGTTTGCTGTAGAAAATGGTAAAATAAACATCTTTAAAACGGCGAAACAGTTGAATTTCTCGCAACTATTTCGAGACGCCAAAAACCTTGCAATCAATCACTATGACTTAATTGTGAGTGACTTTGAGCCAGTCAGTGCATGGGCCGCAAGAAGAGCTAAAAAAACCAGTATCGGTATTTCACATCAAAGTGCATTTCAATACAAAATTCCTAAACGCGGCAACAACTGGTTCACCCAACAAGTGATGAATTGGTTCGCACCAGTTGATCAAGCCATAGGACTGCATTGGCATCATTTCGGTCAACCCATTTTACCTCCGGTCATTGATGTAGATGCGCATACTTTTTTACCAGAGGTCGATCCTAAACATATTCTGGTTTACTTCCCCTTTCAAAGTTTAAGTAACCTAGTCGCGTTGGTAAAACCCTTCGATCAACATCATTTCTATATCTATCACGATGTTGCCGAGCCAATCGATCAAGGTCACATACACATTCGGCCATTTTCTCGAGAAAATTTTCAGAGTGATCTAGCCAAAACTAGGGGTGTTATCTGCGGCGCAGGGTTTGAGCTACCCAGCGAATCGGTTCATCTAGGAAAACACTTACTCATTCAACCGGTTGGCGGCCAAATGGAGCAACTTTCAAATTCGCTTGCTTTGCAACAGCTTGGTTTAGCGACGGTATGCCAAGCATTTGATCATCAAATACTTAATCAGTGGCTAACTAACATCGCTCAACAAGGCCATCAAAATCAACGCATTCAATTCCCTAATACCGCTAATGCATTGGCGCAATGGATTGCCGAGGGAGCAGAACCGGAGCAGCTAAATAATTTAGTCGACCAATTATGGCATCAGGCTGCGCCAAAACTTGCCGTCGCTCTTTCCTAAACTACCGAACATTACTATTCGTAAAAGCTGCGCTATCCTTCGATCACTTGAATACTACAGTTATCTCCCATTAGTTTGTATGTTTGCTTTTGTCCGACAGCTAAATTACTGTATGACTGATGACCTATTGGACATTCTAATCATTTTCGGGAGCCGACTTTGTTTTCTGCGTTGCACTCTTCTAACTGCGAACAAACAACCTTACAACTTTCGTCGCTCATTCGTTTGCCAGAAACCTTGCAGTGGAGTGTTGCGAATCCAAGTAATATCAATGACTATGACGAGCTGATTGCTCAAGTATGGCCGAACTATTTTTTAACGCCTAGTGATATCGAGATTCCCGAGCTATTTGATACAGCCGAGAGGGAAAACTACCAAAATAACCATCTAATGATTGGTATTCGAGACTCTTCAACCAACCAGTTGCAGGCGTGTGTTAGTCTCATCGCCCTGCACTGTGAAAGCTTTACACAACTCTCGGATGACGGTTGGCGGTGGGCTTATCGGCAAGCACACTTATCACCATCAGCGAATACAATCGCTCTTCAACAAGTCACTGTATTACCTGGGTTTCGAGGGCATAATTTTTCAGAGTATCTGATCCAACTCGCCAAAAAACTTGCTCATTCTTTCAATATCAACCACATGATTGTGCCCGTTCGTCCTGTCATCAAGCATCAATATCCAACAATGCCGATGGAATCATTTATGGAAAGAATAGTTAGCGGAGAGCTCTCCGACCCTTGGCTCAATCGGCATTCCCTCGAAGGTGCTAGCATGCTCAATATTTGTGCGCGTTCAATTGTGATTAACGCCAGTATTCGCTGGTGGGAACAACAACTCAACCTTTCTTTGAATAGAACAGGCGAAGAAGTTATCCCTTTCGCAATTACTCCGCTAAAGGTCAATATTGATAACCAAATTGCCCTGTATGAAGAACCAAATATTTGGTATTACTACTCTCTCGAGTAACGAATGTTTGACTAGACGAGCATAAAAAAAACGGCCCTTAGGGCCGTTGGGAAAATTGGGAGTGTAAGATGATTATTATTATAGTTGATCGATTTCCTGCCCAAGTTCAACTAACAAGCGTTGACGTTTTTCTTTCTCTTTTGAGACATATGAAATCCACTGATTAGCCATTTTAGCAAACTTGTCATTACGCGCCGCGATCTGAAATTTCTGCGTCGACAAGTCAAATTGTTGTAAGTTGAAATGCGCCATACCAAGCGCCATATACACCGTATTAATATCGGTAAGCTGACCTTTTTCTAATGCCTTTTGTCCCATCTCGATCGCTTTGGTCCAATTTTCGGTATTGACATAAATCTCAGCTAAACGCGCATAAGGATCACCGCTGCTTGATGAGACTGCAGCTTTCTCTAAAACAGGAACGGCACGATCAAACTCTTTCGCTACCATCCAAGCTTGCGCCAAGAATTCCAGATTCTTCAATGAACTGGACATAGCGCCAGATTCGATGGCTTGCTTCATAACTTGACCTGCTTTAAACGGAGCTCCATTTAAATAGTAGAGTTGAGCTAAATTTTTCAAGTCTGACTCAGCCGTAACAAATCCTTGTTGATGAGCGGCTTCCATTACCGCCATTTGTTTTTTGTTTTGTCCTGTTTCACCGTACATATTGGCAAGCTCTACCCAGTACTTAGGCTTGGAGTAATGTCGAACTAAATCTTCGGTGACCAAAGTGATTTGTTCTGGCTGTTTTAATTCATAATGAACGGCGCGCTTTAAAATCAATAGATTTTCTGAGCTTACTTTGCCAGCTTCTTTATCAAGCCGAATCGACTCATTGATATGACCAAGCGCCTTTTTGTAGTCTTTTTTCGCATAATAAGCATTGGCTAAAAGACTTTCACTTTGTGCGCTTTTTCCATCCGACGATAGCTTTGACCAACGGCGAATATAGTCAATAGCGGCATCATACTTCTCTTGATGCATTTGCAACTGCGCTAAGCTATATAAAGTCGATTGCTCTAAACTCTCTGGAATTGGATCTTGCTCTAAAACTTTCTTGAACGATAAGACCGCTTGATTCACTTGCTCTTCACCGTAATGAATGTACGCCATGAAATTGTACACCATGGCCTTTTCGTACGAGTTAAGTTGATCAATACGTCGTTCGAGATCCTTTAACACTTGAAGACCTTCAGTCACCTCTCCTTTGTCGGCTAAGCTCTGGGCACGTTCTAATTGCGAAAACACCCGAGCTCTTAGCGCTGGGTAGCGGCGCTTCTTCTTTTCTTCAGCATGTGCTTCACCGCCATTTACAGTAACCTTTAACGCTGTCAGTATCGAAGGCAATGAAACGGTGATTATTGCTAACATTAAAAAGCGAAGTAGCAAACTGTTCAATTTTGACAACATATTCACTTCCTCCTTATCTCATTTTAAAAGTAATTTGGTTTTGCACTCCGGGAACACTCACGGCCTTACCATCAATGACCCTCGGTTTGTATTTAAACTTCTTCGCAGCATCAATCGCAGCCTGGTTAAAGATACCTTCTGGCTCAGCCCGAACGACTTTAGGATCTACAACCGTTCCTTGCGGAGTTACTGTAAATTCAAGAATGACGAATCCTTCAATACCGCGCGCTAATGCTCTTCTTGGATATATTGGAGCCACTTTTACTATCGGAAGATATTCACCATCGCTTGCATCAAGTGACATACCATTTTCTAATCCGCTAGTTGCTGACAAATCGGCCTCAAATGACATACCTTGATTGGTGTCGGCCATATCAGCAGGATCCATTTGCGGCTGTTGCAAATCCGGCGGGGGTTCTTCAGGTTGCGGCGGCTTTTTCGGCTTTCTCTCTTTTTCTTGCACCGTTTCATCTTGCTTTAAACGAACGAAGTCGAGTACTCGCCCAGCAGGAGGCTCTGAGGCGGCGTGTTCTCCACTGTTGATCAATGCCAACATCGTAAAGAACAAACCGCCAGTGATGACAACGGCAATCACGATTGCGTATACATACCTCATGACGATTACTCGTTATCTGCCGCTAAGGAGACGTCAGAAACACCGGCCGAACGAGCAGCATCCATCACTTTAACCAACATCTCTGTGGTCGACTTTTTATCGGCCTGAATAACCACCGTACCTTGCGGATTTTCAGCATGTAACCGCTCGATATTGGCTTGAACTGCTCGAATATCTACACGGCGTCTATTGATCCAAATTTCATTATTCGGACTAATAGCTACCAATATATTTGCTCGCTCTTTTTTAACCGCCGTTGCTGCTTCTGGACGATTAACTTCGAGCCCAGATTCTTTAACAAACGAAGCGGTTACGATAAAGAAGATCAACATAATAAATACCACGTCTAACATTGGCGTCATGTTGATTTCTGAATCTTCATCTTCTTCAAATATTTTTGCAAAAGGTTGTCGCATTTTCTTAACTCCTAAGACATTAGTTTTGGATTAATGATCCAAAACTAATTTGTCTTCTAATAACTCAGTTTCTCGTTTCGCGGTGCGTTTTAAATAGCTACTGGCAAAGACGCCGGATAAGGCTCCGACCATTCCCGCCATGGTTGGTATTGTCGCCTTAGAGACACCACCAGCCATTGAGCGAGCATTTCCAGTACCTGAAATGGCCATGACATCAAATACTTCAATCATGCCAGTTACCGTACCTAACAAACCGAGCAACGGACACAGTGCAACCATCGTTTGAATCATTGGTAACGAACGTTGCAATTGCATTTTTGCGCGTGAAATCCAGAGAATACGAATTTGTTCTGCATTCCAAGAATTTCTTTCGAGCCGACTGTTCCATTGCTGTAACAGCGACTTACGAAACGTGCGGTAGCCAAACCACATATAAGCTAATCGTTCAATAATCATGACCCACATGACCAAGATTAAAATTCCGATATAACTGAGTACGGCACCACCGGTTTCGAGAAAAGCTCGAATCGCGTCTATCGACTCAGTAATGAACACCATTATTAAGCTCCTTGCTCCGCACGCTCAGCAATGATGCCAGCGCTTTGCTCTTGCAAGATATGAACGATGTTCTTACTACGCGTATTCAACCAGGTGTAAAGAAGAACCGTCGGAATCGCGACAACCAGACCTAACACGGTCGTAACCAACGCTTGAGAAATACCGTTAGCCATTAGCTTGGGATCTCCAGCGCCAAATAAGGTAATCATTTCGAAAGTTTGGATCATACCGGTCACCGTACCCAACAGACCCAATAATGGAGCAACCACTGAAATGATTTTTACAAAGGTAATGCTTCTGGTAATACTCGGAAGCTCTTTTAGAATTGCTTCACTCAACTTCAACTCAAGGGTGTCAATCGCAACATTTGGATATTTCTCTTTAACTTGAAGAATACGACCCAGCGGGTTTTTGTCGCTTAACGCTTTACTCTTAAGTTGCGCTCTCACCTTTCGCTCAGTAATAAATAGGGCGAAGAATCTCTCTAGGGAAATAAGGAATGCAATAATTCCAACGGCAATGATGATGTACCCTGGAATACCACCTTGGTCGATTTTTTCTTGAATGTCAGGTGCTTGAACAAGTAAACCAAGAATACTGCCACCGGTCGGGTCGATCGCTATTGGAGCCCAACCATTATTGGTCGACTCTAAATCACTGATGGTTGCCGTATATCGACTAGAAGGCTGGCGAATCATTTCAGCGACCGCACCAGTGTCGGTATATTCTAAATATTTGCCATCTGCGACGATATTAAATGCACCGATTCGAGTGATAGGCTTGATCACTTTTGGACCTTCAGCAGAAATCACTTCGGTTTCAAAAGTCGATACTTTTCCGGTCTCAATAATTTCTCGTTGCAGCTCAAACCATACTTGCTCAATCTCTTCAATTGACGCCAGTTGCGAAGATGAGCCCATTTTTTTCGCAAGTGAAGTTAAGAAGTCTCCACGGTTAGGATACTGAATCGATACTAATGAAGTATCAAATTTAGACGTCGTATCGCCCGCAACTTGTTGTAAAACGCCAAACAATTCCTTCAAGCTGCCCATGCGTTTATCCAACGCATCATTCAAGTTCGCAAGTTCAGCTTCATTCTTTTCAAAAACCGTTTCTTGCTCCTCACTAATTTTTAACTCAGCATCACGTTGTTGAACCGCTTGTTGTAGCAAGGCATCTTGCTGCGATCGCTTGTTAATAAACTCTGCTTCGCGGGCTTTGTTTTCTTGGCTCTGTTTATAAGAACCCTGCTCTAATTTCTTCAATAAGGAATCTAAATTAATTGCATCGTCAGCGAACAGAGAGTTACTGGCTAAAATAGATACCGCTAGTAGTTTAAAAAGTTTCATTGTCGTGCCTCTCTATTACTCTGCTGAAAATACAGGAATGGTTAGTAAGTCTGGCGCCATTTGTTTACGAGCCATTCTTAAACCCTGCGAAATTCTGCTCGCATAGCTTTTGTCTAGATTTTCCCATTGACGTGTCTGTTGATTCCAAACTCCTAAGGTCCGCTTATCGCGCGATTGAAACATTAATGCAATACGGCCTATACGAAGGAAATCAACGTCTTGAGGTTGGCCATCAATTTCAAAGCTATCCGTATAAGCTTCAATGGTACGACCATAATCCAACTCAATTTGATAAGCCTCAAGAACCCGACGAAACTTTTCAGAGACAGCCACATTTGCTTGATCCATTAATGATTTTAAAGAAGCAATACGTTGCTTACGCTCTTCTTCTAAGAAGGGCACATCAAGCTTAACAAAGTCTTCTAATCCATCAATCATACGAAGCATCAATGGCGTAATTTGACGCTCGATAACGCTTACTTTATCGATCGATTGATTCAAATCAGCCATTTCTTGAATTTGACTTTCAATTTGTTTAGCCAATTGAAGGTTGTAAATTTTCAAACCTTCAGTTTCTTTATTGGTCGACTTAAAGGCTTGTAGCTTGTCGTCAATCTGATCACTAATGGCGTCAACACGCTTTTGCGAGTTAGCAGCTGACTCGGTAATTTTAGAACTTTTATCAATAACCGGTTCTAAAGATTCAGCAGCGTTTCCTACAATAGGAAAAGCCACCAATCCGGCAATAATTACGGATAGTTTAAACATGAAACACTCCCATACACTTTCTGAAACAGCGATTGAAAATTCAATCTTGTTGCGGTCAATGACCGACTTCCCAAATAAAATTCTTTATGAGCTTGAATTACATCTACCTAAGACAGGAACAATGAATGAGTGAAACTTTATAACTGGGAAAGTAAATTAAGTTTCATCATGCCTACCGTCGGTAGATGTAATTCAAGCTCACAAGATAAATAACGTGTTACCAATTTATGTCACTTTCGTGACTCGATAACGGCACTCAGTTTAGATATGTAATATGACGGTTCTGTGAAGGAGAAATGACATCTCGATTACCGATGATGAAATAAAGGTGTCATAAAAATGAAAAGTATAGTGCACAAAAAAGGGGCGACAACGCCCCTTATAGAAGAGAATCAATAAGTTAGAAGTTAGTACTAAAACTTACACTTAATTCAGTACCTGGGTTTTCTCTTAAAATGGTGACACCTTCTTGTTCAATTTCTTTATCTTGATCAAGAATATTTTTCAATCTAACTTTTACGGTAGAATCAAAACTTGGGTACCATGTATAAACCATATCAAGAGAGTGGAAAGGTTTTTCTTCACCATCTTCAAAACCATTCACACCAGGAACAATGATTCGAGGACCGAACGCGTTATAAACCACCGTCGCAGAATGATTGTTATCAAGAGAATCCCAACCGAGTTGCAAGTTCATTACCCACTCAGAATGTCCGATAAGACGGCGTTTATTGTTCGTGATAACTTCAGTAACACCTTGGTTAGTTTCTAGAGCTTCAGCAAGTTGTTGCTCAAACAAGCTTGTTCCCGGACTGTTCAGCCCGATATCGACTTGTGAATCTGACAAGGTCACATTACCCGATACAAAGTAATTCGACCAGTTATCTCCTAAGAAAGTTAAGTCTTTCAAAAACTCAACTTCAACACCATAAACCTCGCCCGATTCTGCGTTCGCGGTTAACAACTGAGGAGCGCCTTCCGTCGCACTAGGTAATTCGATCATTTCAATAGGACGATCGATGTCTTTTGCAAAGAAAGCGACCGATAAATTTTCGCCACTCGGCATGTACCATTCCCAACGCACATCAACATTATTGATCGCAGAGCTTTGCAACGAAGTCGAACCTCTCACTAAGAATTCAGTCAACGGGTCGATGTAAAACGTCGTTGATATATCTCTAAGATCAGGACGGATAGCAGTTTGAGAGAAGTTAAAACGCCATTGACGTTCTGCATCAACAATATAGGTTGCTGCGATCGAAGCGAAGATATCATCTTCTTGGAAGATTAAACCTTCAATCTCCGCCGTATCAACATCAAAAAAGTTAGTGTGAGGTTGATAAGGAATCGACACTTGACGAAAATCTTCATAACGCAAGCCTCCAGTATAGCGCCAATTTCCAGACTCGTAATCGGCCATCAAATAGAAAGCGTCAATGAGTGTGGTTGCGCGATATTTATCGCCACCGGTGGTTTGATCATCTAAGCGTAACGAGAAATCACTTTGCGCCAAGTTTTGATCTGAGAAGATCTGAGAGTAGTCACTGCCTTGAAGATACGTCGAAGGAATAGCGAAGGTTTGAATAGCGACATCAACATTGCTCGCATAGCGTTGCTTTTCAACAAAATCAGCCCCAGCTTTAAGTTCAAACGTGTAGTTATCCATAAAGAATGGTAACGCGATATTTCCACCCCAGTTTTTCGCATCATCGATCAAATACTGATACATATATTTAGTATCAACATCAGACGCTAGACGTTCAGTACGAGTGCCATTTTCTAGATTAACTCGGAAGAAAGCCTCAAGTGCACCAGGCGCATAACGTTCCGCTTCACTGGTACTGTAATACCAATCGACTGATAAATTATTCCAGTCAGCAAAGTTGTGAGTCCCTTTGACTTGATGCGTCATCATTTCACGTTCTTCGTAAAGTACATCTAACTGACGACGCTCATCGTCGGGCTCATCAATGGTGTTGGTCGACTCAAGTAAACGATTTCTCAAGCGATCACGTGTGTCGCGAAGAGATAGATTATTAAACTCAAAGCGATGAGACTCATTAAAGTCAAATCCAAAATTCAACATTCCGCTGACTTTTACATTATGTTCAGTCGAAGCACCATCGGCAAACTCTTGAATTTTTATACCATTCGAGGTTCTTGATAAGTTGTTTACATTGCGTTCATTTGAAACTGTCCATTCATTTTTATATGCGAAGGACGCTAAATAACCGAAACGCGAATTCTCGCCAAAATCGTAACGATCACCCAATGTAAAATCGAAGCCATAATCAGGATCGATACTTTCTTCCGCCGCTGAATAATCTCGGTTCATTGAACTCAGAACATTAACAGCTTCACTACTTGAAAGATTGTTTAACCCTCGACGCAAATTATTCGCTAAGGTTCTAGGCATTGCACGAGAACCATCATCGCGACCTTGCCAATCGTCACCGCCACCAGAATACCAAGGAGAGCTTCCTGAATTGTTGGTATTGATACCTAATGAAGCACCGACTTTAAAAATTGACTCTTCGGGAATCGATTTGATACGAATGTCAACATTACCACCTGCAAAATGCGCTGGTAGATCAGGTGAGTAGGCCTTCTGAACATTCAAGCTTTCGATGATGCCAGAAGGAAACAAATCAAGCGGCAGTACTGATCGTGTTGGATCAGGACTTGGTACAATCATGCTGTCGAGTTGCGTTGCTGAATAACGCTCACCGAGACCACGCACATAAATAAATTTACCGTCGACCAGAGTAAGGCCGGTGACACGACGAAGCGCTGAAGCAGCATCGCTATCGCCCGTTCGAGAAATTTGCTCGGCACCCATGATGTCAGCAACAAAGGCTTGGTTTTTTCTCTCTTCTAAAACGGCTTGCGCAGTGCCTTGCAAACGACTGCCTTCAACGACAACTTCTTCGATCGTTTCTTCAGGTTCTTCAGCCGCAAAAGCAGTCATGGAGACGCTGCTTGATAGTAGCGCCAACGCAACCGCGTTATAAATTCGATTGGTTTTACTTTTTAACATTTCTACACTCCAAACAGCCATCAACTCATCCCCTAAAAATCGATTGAGCTGATAAACAACAACTAAAGAGAGGCAAGGCCCGCTCTTTAGTTGTCTCTTTTCTATTGATTCGGATGACCTTTAAGGCTTATTACAAACCGACCGTTACCCATCCTGCAGTCCAATCACTTCCGGATTTAACTGCACCAATAAAGTCAACTTGGTCAAACCAACTGTCGATAGCATCAACATCTGCAGCAGCTGCTGCTGTAACCGTTTCGTATCCAGTGATAACGTCGGCCATCGATGCAGCGGTTGAGTTTCCAGCTTGTCCTAAGAACCACTCTTCAGTCGTTAGTGTTGCCGTGGCCATGCCTTTGAAGTTTTCTCCATTTTCACAAGCAACCACTGAGTTCTGCATAATCAACTCTCCAGACTCTGCATTGGCTTGTGCTTCGGCGCCATCAACTTCTAAACACTCTCCCATGCCTGCAGGGCCAGTGATGATGAAGTTATAAAGTTCGCCGGCGGTTCCATTCCGAAGAAGAACACCTTCTGAACCTTCATCCGTTGCAGTGCTACCAATAATGGTCACGTTAGCTACGCGAGGTTTAGTTAAAGGAGTGGCTGAAGGGAAGGTTTCGCTATTGTCTAGCTCAAAGCCACGATGCGCTTTGGTGTCGTTATGTTTAACCAAAACATATTGCGCGCGTCCAGTCCAACCGAACGACCAGTCAAAACTGTCATCACCGTTTCCGGTTAATACCACATGACGTACATCAACGGTGCCACCAAAAAACTCAACGCCGTCATCTAAGTTTTCATGCACTTGAATGTAGTCAACAACCGTTCCACGACCGACACCGGCAAAACTAATACCGTTTAACTCATCGCCAGATCCCAATGTCATTCCGGCTTGCTTAACGACCACGTAGCGTAAAACTCCAGAATTATCATCAGGGTTATCGCCACCGTATATGCCAGCATTACCCTCTGCACTAATTCCACAGTTCGCCAGTTCAGTCGCATCGGCATCAGTGTCTGCATCAGCTCCGTCACATAGATTAGATGGCGCATTACCTAGAAGTACTAAGCCACCCCACTGACCGATTCCAGTAACACCACCAGTCATGTCTTCAATTGACGTCATAATGATTGGTGACGTTGCACTACCAAGCGCCATGATTTTTGAATCACGTCGAGCAACTAAGAAGTCGTCTCCTGATTCGCCAATGAGCGTAGTGCCTGGCTCGATGTACAATGTTGAGCTGTCTGCTCGGTCATTACCAACGGCTGTGCGACCTTTTAATACCCAGTGCTTGTCGTTAGTTAAAACAACGTCTTGGGTGAATACGACATCGGTGTCTAACACATAGACGGGTTTATCGGTGATGGCCGGATAACTAGCCGATTGATTCGTTGCTAAGCCTTGAACATCGGCAGCGGTAACACCTGCAGGAACGCCTGTGTTAACGCCGTAAGTCCAACCGTCCATCCAGTTAGTTTGACCATCGAATGCGCCAATGTAATCGGTTGATTGGAACCAGCTGTCGCTGTACGCATCTGCCGCGTCAACACCTGCGCCCAACAGAGGAGAGCCAGCTCCTGGAGTAAATCCATCTGCAAGAAGATTTAACGCATCGGTATCGTTGTATGCCGCATTGCCCGTTTGTGCTAAGAACCAAGCTTCGACGGTATCGCCAGACGTATTAGCCGTTCCTTTAAAGTTTTCGCCGTTCTCACAGGCCATGATTGAATGCGTCATGATTAAGTTGCCTGCTTCTGCATTGGCTTGAGCTTCGGCACCCGACACTTCTAGACACTCGCCCATACCTGCAGGACCCGTAACCACCATGTTGTGAATTCGACCAGCGGTTCCGTTACGCAGCAATACACCTTCTGAACCTTCGTCTGTTGCATTACTACCAATCACAGTAATGTTAGAAACGATTGGATTAGTAAGTGGCGTAGAACCTGGAGCGCCTTCACTGTTATCAAGTTCAAATGCGCGGTGAGCTTTAGTGTCATTGTGTTGAACATAAATGAACTGTGCTTTACCCGTCCAACCAAATGACCAGTCAAAGCTATCATCACCATTGCCCGTTAATACCACGTGACGAACATTCACTGTTCCACCGAAGAACTCAACACCATCGTCTAAGTTTTCATGCACTTGAATGTAGTCAACCGTCGTACCACGACCAACACCAGCGAAGCTAATTCCGTTTAGTTCATCACCTGAACCCAAGGTTTTACCAGCGTACTTAACCACAACATATTTCAACGTACCTGAGTTGTCGTCTTCATCATCGCCACCGTAAATTCCAGCGTTACCTTCGGCACTGATTCCGCAGCTCGCTAACTCTGCTGCGTCAGCAACATCATCACCGTTGCCATCACATAGATTCGAAGGTGCATTTCCAAGCAGTACTAAACCACCCCATTGACCAATGCCTGTTTCTAAACCTGTAACATCTTGAATAGAAGTCATAACTATTGGAGCGTTTGAAGTACCTACCGCTTCAATTTTCGAGCCACGACGTGCGACTAAGAAATCATCGCCGGTTTCACCAATCAAGGTTGTGCCTTGTTGAATGTATAGCGTTGAAGCGTTCGCGCGATCGTTACCCACCGCTGTGCGACCGTTTAAGATCCAGTGCGCATCGTTGGTCAAGGTTGTGTCTTCAGTAAACACTACATCCGCCGTCAATTCATAAACTGGTTTGTCGGTAATTTGTGGGTAGCTCGAAGAAACGTCCGTTGCCAATCCTTTTTGGAAAGCGTTTTGAATATTCGCAGGGAATCCTCCACGAACACCGACCGTCCAGCCTTCGGTCCAGTCGTTTGTGCCATCAAACGCACCGATATAATCAACTGAATCAAAGAAGGAGTCATCCGCAGAAGTATCACGTCCAGCGCCTAACAATGGAGAACCCGCTTGTGGCTCGTAACCATTTACCGCTAGGTTCAGTGCCGACGAATCAGAGTAAGCCGCGTTGCCCGTTTGCGCTAAAAACCACTCTTCTGTGGTTTGCGTTGTGGTCGCATTGCCTTTGAAATTTTCACCGTTGTTACATGCCATCACCGAGTGAGTCATGGTTAAATCTAAAGATTCAGCATTCGCTTGTGACTCAGCGCCCGATACCTCTAAACATTCACCCATTCCTGCAGGACCAGTGACCAACACATTGTACAGGTGACCAGCGGTACCGTTGCGTAATAAAATGCCCTCGGAACCTTCATCCGTTGCCGTGCTTCCAACAATAGTGATATTGGAAACCATCGGTTGTGTTAATGGTGTTGCACCCGGAAAGTCTTCGTTATTATCTAACTCAAAACCACGGTGAGCTTTCGTGTCATTGTGTTGAACATACACATATTGCGCTTTACCGGTCCAACCAAACGACCAATCAAAACTGTCATCGCCATTGCCTGTTAATACAACGTGCTTAACATTAACGGTTCCACCAAAGAACTCGACACCATCGTCTAGGTTTTCGTGTACTTGAATGTAATCAACAAGGGTTCCATCACCCACGCCAGCAAAGCTAATTCCATTCAGCTCGTCGCCTGAACCCAATGCATTCCCAGCATGTTTAACGACGACATAACGCAGCACACCTGAATTATCATTCGGATTATCTCCGCCGTATAAGCCAGCATCGCCTTCTGCAGAAATACCACAGTTAGCCAGCTCATCGGCGCTAGCATCTAAGTCGGCATCTGGGCCATCGCAAAGGTTAGAAGGAGCGTTACCGAGAAGAACTAAACCACCCCATTGACCTATACCCGTTTGATCACCATTCACATCTTGGTATGACGTCATGATAATCGGCTGCGACGCTGTTCCGTCGGCATCAATTTGTGAGCCACGACGAACCACTAGGAAGTCTTCACCTTCATTACCGATAATGGTAGTGCCAGGGTTAATAGTTAAGGTTGCTGAATCAGCATTGTCGTTACCAACAGCGACGCGTCCATCAAGCAACCAAAGGATATTGTTAGTCAAGGAGGTGTCACTCGTGAAGGTGTGATCTTTATCGATCTCACAGACTCGGCTGAACGAACCAATCGCACTAACTTCGGTTGCGAAATCTGGGCAAAAGCTGGTTGGTGTACCTGGATCAACAGGCGGTTGAACGACTTCGTCTCCCTCAACGATTTTAATATCGCCACTACAGCCAGCAAGTACGAGTGCACTTGCAACGGCGCTGGCAGTCATTATCATTTTAAATTTCATCATTTTCTCCGGTAAGGATTTTAATGTGCGTAAATCATCACAAGCTGGCAGGGTAGAGCGTTAAAGTTTCACAAATATGACATTTGGAGATGTCATATTTATTTAATTTAAGTGAAACTAATCGTTCATTTAATTGACACTTAATTGTCAAGAACCGGAGATAAAGTGTTCGCCGTTTAGCGAATCATATGGCGTTAAGCAGTCTGCATACATTAGTTAATAATTGTTATGCAGTTATTGATTATGTTTCTTTCATTTTATCAAAGCGTCTAGACGATTCGGTCCTACATTGGGTCTGGCGCTTTTTTTACTCTTTTATTTCAACGAATAAACATTGCTCACTCGATTTATTTCCTAAGTGGCCCTTTAATAATGAAATTGATGTCTCCTTTTAACGGCATCAAACTTAGTTAGCTATCAAATTAACACTCAAGTAGAAGCATTCTTGCTCCCCCTAAAAAGCAATTTAATTTATAATCCAGTTTAGAAAAGCACTTCTCAGCGAAGTAAGGACTCGGACCTCGGAGAAGTAAGGATTTGGTGTCTCTCTTTGATTGAGTTGAACGCTCAGGTTTGCTTTGATGCCCAAAGACCACTAAAAAGACAACAGAAAAGGCATACTTTAATTAATGCTTCATATCTTCCTGCACTTCCTAGTTCCTCTAATTATTAGCTATTCTCTGCGTAATAGTCTTTTTAAATTTAGCCAATGGTGGCTGGTTTATATTTTAATGATGGTCACGATGCTGGTGGACTTAGATCACCTACTCGCCGACCCTATCTATGACCCAGGTCGTTGCAGTATTAACTTTCATCCATTGCATCAAGTCGTGTTGTTTCCAGGCTACATTGCCCTTATGTTCTTCGAGCGAACTCGGGCAATTGGATTTGGCTTGGTCATTCATATGGTGCTCGATTCCATTGATTGTCAAGTGACTAATGGCGTATGGTGGACAGCCCCTCTTCTGGCTTAGTCTTTCTACTCCATCGAAAAGACACTCTATCTAAAAGAGTTTTTATTTAAAGACACCATTATTCAGTAAAGATGATTCACCTGAGGATTATTCACTAAGGGCCATTCACTGCTGATTATTCACTAAGAATTCTTTCCATAGGCAGTCTTAAAACCATACAAAGACCTGAGTCTGGAGCGCTGCGGTTTTTCGCACAAATATCACCACCGTGCGCTAATATGGCTCGCCGAGCGATAGCTAAGCCAAGACCTGTTCCGCCTGATTCTCGTGCTCGAGCATCATCGGTTCGAAAGAAAGGATCAAACAGTTTGTCCAAACTTTCATCTTTAACGCCACTGCCTTGATCACATATTAAGACATTTAAAAACCCTTGCTCTTGTTGCGTAAACACTTCGACTAGGGAATCATCTGGCGCATACTTAATAGCATTCCTTAAGCAGTTTTCAACGGCACTGCGCAACAGCCCATAGTAGCCGTTTAGCTCAATGTCATTAGTTGAAATATGATAATTAACATTTAACTTTATGTTGCGTTGATTCGCTTCATAAGAAACGTCTTTCATCAACTGTTCGAGTAATTCATTTAAATTAAACCGCTGCTCAGCTTCATACAATTGCCCGCGTTCTAATGATGCCAGCTTTAACAACTGCGCAATCATTTGCTCCATTAACTCGCAGTCTTTCACCACTTGTTTTAAATGCTTGACGTCGTCATGGTTTAATTGCTTTTCAATTAAACCTAACGCAATTTGCATGCGCGTAAGCGGTGAACGAAGTTCATGAGAGACGTCTGAGAGCATTTGTTTCTGAGCAGATACCGTTGCTAAAATCTTCTCAGCCATCTGGTCAAAATCTTGGGCCAGCTCAAAAAACTCATCTCTACGATTGCCCATACTTTCAGAGGCTTTTATATTGTCTCCATTGGCCAGTTGATTAGCGGATTGCTGCAGTAAGCGTATAGGTCGGGTAATGGTCCAGGCTAATAAAAAGCACATCGCAGCACTGGTAGCCAAAAAAATTAAGGCTTGCCAAATACTGATCGAATGTAAAATATGAAAGATCACTCGTCCTTTATAACGACCAATAAATTGAGTAACGATCAATTGGTAACTGACATTCTCAATGGTAATTTTCGGGCCGCCAATATAAATAAAATCGCCATACACGGCCACTCGTCCCGCCACTTCAGGTTGCGCTAACAAACCGACCACCGGAACGGGTAATTTCTCGCCCTTCCAATCTTTCAATTGTTCATCAACCAAATAAAAAGGTCTAAACTGGTCCTTTTCAGGCGGTATGCGTTTAAATCGGGGAGGCTCATACGGTCTTAAAAGATTCCGAGCAAAGCGTAACTTTCGGCGCTCTAACATATCTGACTCCAAAAGCTTCGCTAATTTTTTACTTATGCCAACCATTTCTCGATCAGCTGAATAGTAACTAATAGAGTCTTTAACCAAAGCCCAACTGGTCAAGAACACCAAGACTAAAAGAATCAGTGACAACCAAAACCAAATAAAAACTTTCCAAAAAACTTTTAATCGATTAAACGGCCACATATTGATAACCTGTTCCACGAATAGTTTTAATTCGCTCTATTGGACAATCAGTTGAACTGAGCTTCTTTCGTAAATGACTAATGTGCATATCGATACTACGGTCAAAGGCCAGTAATTTCCTACCTAAACACTGTTCGCTAATTTGCTCTCGAGTAATTAGGTCTCCTGCATGTCGCAATAGTAAGACTAAAATATCAAATTCAGTCGCTGTCAGGTCGATAAGGTTTCCAGCGACCTTAACTTCTCGGCGCTTAATATCTAATAGTACATCGAGTGCTTCAATGACCTCATCAGGTACTTGTGTGTTATCTGTTGGAACTGAATTAAAGCGACGAATGATGCTGCGAATACGTGCGACTAATTCTCTAGGATTACATGGTTTCGCTAAATAATCATCAGCTCCCATTTCCAACCCTAAAATTCGATCAATGTCATCACCTTTTGCCGTTAGCATTAAGATAGGCATATTACGTGTTCGGCTAACTTCTCTTAGAACATCAAATCCATTTTTGTTAGGAAGCATCACATCCAAAATCATCAAATCGAAATTTGTCGTCGCCAATGTTTCAGCAACTTGTCCACCGTCATGCACCATATCTAAAGTAAAGCCCTCTTGAGTTAAATACTCCTTGAGTAACTGACATAGCTCAATATCATCATCAACCAGTAACAAATGATGCATAGCAACCTCTCTCGTTCATCATTGCCTTTAGTATACGCTATTGATAGCAATAGAATTGTAAAATTTACGCAATCAGATTTACATAATCTTTACATAAGCAACAGCCAACTTTGCATTTCATTTTCTATAATCGACACTAAGCTGATTCGCAGGTTCGCTAGCGCAAGCAAACTGAATAGGGATCAACTTATGGCAACTTTGACCTAAGTCTAACTAATGAGGACAACGCTATGAAGAAACTAACAACTTACTTAACCTATGTTGCACTGGTTATCAGTAGCAGCTTTGCTTTTGCAGGACCACATCATGACCATGCCGATAAGGGAAAACGTCACATCGAGTTCCTAACCGACAAGCTTCAACTCGATGAAGCTCAAGTAGAGGCGATTAAGAATGTTTTCGCGAGCCAAAAAGCGCAAGCAACCCCTTATCACCAATCTATGAAAAGCTTGAAGCAAGCATTGCATCAAGAGCTTAACAGCGACTCGCCAGACAAAGCCAAACTCAGTGAGTTGAATCGTCAAATCAGCGATAATAAAACGGAACTCATGCTTATTCGTAAGCAGACAGAAAAGCAAATGAATGCCGTTCTTACCACTGAGCAGCAAGCAAAACTCGAAGTGCTCAAAGAGATGCGCCAAGATAAACGTGAGCGCCGAAAGTCTCGACGTCATAGCGAAAATTAATAATTAAGCATTTTAACAATCATTATCTAGCCTGACCTCATGCCAAACGCTTGAGGTCAGTGTGCATTTGCATTAACGTAGACCTTTATCTATCGACTTTAGGTCTGTTATGCGTCGTTTATTAGTCACTTTATTTTTCGCTACTCCTTGCCTACTACTCGCGGCAATACAACCCGCTCCCGATCGACAACAAGGAGAAGGCCCTTATCAACGCCTGATTTTACGAGGGGTTACACTCATCGCAGGGCATGGCGCACCACCGATTGGACCGGTCGATATTGTCATTGAGAAAAATCGAATTGCCGAAATCCGTGTTGTGGGAAACCCTGGGGTACCCATTAAAGCTCAGCGTCCAGCCGTGGATAAATCCACCAAAGAAATGGATCTTGAAGGCTACTTTGTCCTTCCCGGATTCATCGATCTGCATGGCCACCTAGGTGGAGAAGCGCAAGGAACACCAGCAGAATATGTATTAAAGCTTTGGTTAGCTCACGGCATTACAACCGTGCGCGAGCCTGGAAGCTTTAACGGCCTGCGATGGACAGTAGACCATCAAAAGCGAAGCGCTAAAAATGCCATTACCGCTCCACGACTGGTACCCTACGTTGGGTTTGGGATGGGGCGCGAGAAGCCATTCACTAACGTCAAACAGGTTCGTGACTGGGTTGATGAGGTTGCTGATGACGGAGCTAAAGGAATCAAATTCTTTGGCGCCAAGCCTGAATTTATCCAAGCCGCAATAACCCAAGCAAAAAAACACAATATGGGCACCACGATGCACCATGCGCAAATCGATGTGGTTCGCATGAACGCTCGCATTAGCGCCAATATGGGTTTAACCTCAATGGAGCATTGGTATGGCTTACCCGAGGCACTTTTTGAAGATCAAGTTATTCAAGATTATCCTTCCGATTATAACTATCAAGATGAACAACATCGTTTTTCAGAAGCGGGTAACTTATGGCTTCAGGCTGCTCCTCCGGGCAGCAATAAATGGAATGAATTACGCGACGAGCTAATTTCTCTCGATTTTACATTGAATCCAACCTTTACAATCTATGAAGCCAGTCGCGATTTAATGCGTGAAAGAAATGCTGACTGGCATAAAGATTATACGTTACCCAGTTTATGGAAATTTTTCGAACCAAACCGCTATGCACATGGCTCTTATTGGTTTGACTGGACCACACAAGATGAAATTAACTGGAAAAATAACTTTCAACGCTGGATGACCTTTGTGAATGACTACAAAAATCACGGCGGACGAGTCACCACAGGCTCTGACAGTGGATACATCTATAAAGTTTATGGGTTCGGTTATATTCGCGAACTCGAATTACTGCAAGAAGCGGGATTTCACCCTTTAGAAGTTATCAAGTCAGCCACCATTAATGGTGCCGAAGTACTGAATATGGCCGATCAAATCGGTTCCATTGAAGTCGGTAAATTAGCCGACATGGTCATTGTAAAAGAAAATCCGCTGCAAAATTTTAAAGTGTTATATGGCACAGGTCACTTCAAGTTAAGTGATGAGAATCAACCGATAAGAACGCATGGCATTCGGTATACGATAAAAGATGGTATCGTTTACGATGCTCAAGCGCTGTTGAGCGATGTACGAGAAATGGTCAAACAAGCGAAGCAACAACAGCCCAAAAACTAACGATCAATTGTTTGCTATTTAATTTTTGTTAATTTACTTTTGTTATTTAATTATTGCCGTTAAAGCCGCCTACTAAGCTCGTCGCTTAGTAGGCATATACTCACTGCCAATTACTGGCGTCCCAATTAAACTCATCCCACTGAGCAAGCGACGGTCCTTTTGAGCTGGATCCCGATCCACAGCTCATCACTAAACTGGCCGCAATCCCGATGATGACCCAGCGAAGCTTCTTAACTAAATGATTCATTCGATACTTTCTCATGAGTCTCTCCTTAAATTTGGTACTGAATGCGACATCCAGAAATCATCAGGTTAGAGACTGCTTCTGTCCGCTGTATCCAAAAACGTACGTAATACATATAGGTGGCATTATCAATCACTGTATTTTCAATCACGCCATCTTCGTCAGTAAGTGAACGTAACCCATTTAAGTTTCCGGAAGTCGTTAAATCAATATCAACCATGCTTTGATAGACACCAGGAGGAGCACCTTCTAATACACTGACTCGCATGAGTAAAATACTTCCACCATTAAAATTGGCCGTGTTGTGATTATCACGCACCAAACAGTTCATTCCCGTAACCGTAGCTCCATCGGGCAAAATGACTGGCGCTTGAACGATATCGGTTAAGTCGACAGTATTGTAAAGTCCTGAAGAATTCATTCGTAAGTTGGGGTAGCCGGCATTGTTAAATGCAGCTATGTTGACTGGGTATATCTTATTTGAAACTTGATTTAGCAAAGCAATTGCATCACTGTTGGTTGAAATATTTGCGGCATTGGTTGAAATATTATTGCTATTGGTCGTGATGCGAGCATCATTGTCATCAACCGCGGCTTTTACTGCATTAAAATTATCATTTACTTCGGATGCTCGCGCTGGCGTACCCGCTGAGAAGCTGTTAGGAATGGTAACGTCACTGGCAAGAACACTTAGACATGCACAGCTTCCTGCTACAATTATTATGTTTTTGAGATATTTTTTCATGATCGACTCCTTGTTCAAACTTTAAACAGGATATAAAAATCATTATCTGAGTTCAATCTAAAAAATATCGAGTATGATTTGATAATCGGTAATCGTTACTTATGCGTTAAAACAGGTGTCAGGCTAGAGTGGTTGCCCCTTTACAAAGCGGGCGAAAAATTAGACGCCACTTTATCCCAAGTATGCTGAGGCGGAAAATACTCATGCTCTATAGACACCGCTAAAGACAAGTATTTATCGTCATCCACTAACATAACTTTTAGATCCAATAACCTTTGCAACCGCTCTTCAATTGAATTAACGGCCTCAGGATAGCGCTCAAGGACTTTACTCTTTAGCTTGCTAATACTTCTAATTTGATCACACTCCAGATACAACCAACGGTCGACACCGGTCAATTTAATTTGTTCTTTAACCGCGCAATCGCGATCGTCGACAATCGTTAGCGTGTCTTCGTCATCAAAATAAAATAATGCGGAGTACTCAAACGCATCTTGCCATTGATGAACCGCTCGATTTACTTTTTCTGAATATGAAAACATATCATGAGCGACTTCGTAGTCACCGATAAAGTAATAGGCAACGCGAGCACGTTCCTCATCTGTGAATTCAGGATATAAAAATTTAAACGCGCTAAACGGCCTTAAACTTTTAATGCCATATTGAGAAGGGTTTGAGTGGTACGGGCTAAAACGATCGATTCGAATCCAGCTGACATCTGGCGGGGTGAAATGACTGAGTAACGGAAACCACTCCAACTGCTGATAATGATCATTCGCGACTTCGCCAGGAAAGCCAGCAAGATAGTTCCAAACAGGTCGAACCCCAAACTCACGACACCATTTTAGAAACTGCACATTCTGAAGACCCGTAATACCTTTCTTCATCATTTTTAATAAACGATTACTAAAGCTCTCAATTCCCGGTTGTATAATATTTAAACCTGCATCTCGGTATAGCTTTAAGTGCTCTTTACGTAAGTTAGCTTTCGTTTCGTAAAATATATCTAGGCTAAGAGAGCTATCTCTAAGCTTAGGAAGAAACGTCCGTAAATAGTCCATCGGTATAATGTTATCCACAACGGCAATGGTTTTGGTGTAATCGCCATATTTCTTAGTTAGATAAACGAACTCCTCCATCGCTCTCTCAGCACTTTTAAAGCGATAATTCATGGTTTCGTTGTTCAACCCACAGAAGGTACAGTGGTGCTTTTGTCCCCACCAACAACCTCTCGAAGTTTCAACCATCATACTTAGATGTTCGTCTGATAATGATGACTGATCGACACGCTGCTCAAAAAAGTCATCAAAATTTGGAAAAGGAATGTTGTTCATGTTTTCCGGTTTAACCGCGATTTGCGGGAGTGATGGAATAGACCCACGAATAAGAAAGTTTTTATCATTGTACGGCGTTTTGTTAGAAAGCAGAGCCGTTACAAAATCACTAAAAACATGTTCACCCATACCGAGACAAACAGCATCAACAAAGTCAAACTTCTCCATCATCACTCGCCCCATATCTGAAGCACAGTTGGCACCGCCAAACGCAATAATTAAGTGAGGAAAGTCTGCTTTAAGTCTTCTTGCCAATGCCAAAGACGCCATATGCTGCTGGAACATACTGGTAAAGCCAACGACCTTAACTTGACTCCAGTCGACAGCATCGACGCAATGATCAATAAATTCATCAACGACCGAACGACAATACCAAATACCCGATAAAACATCGTCAGACACGCAACGATTATCATGATGCGGATGTTCATTGGCGCGGTCTTTTAAGACCTGCTCTATGTATTCCTGATCTCGCGAGCTATCCTTACCCCAAAGGTTCTCGCTAAAAATCCAGTCTCCAACTAACTGAGCCGTTGGAAGCTGTTCTAAATCAAGCAAAATATCGAGACCCACTCTTTCAGCATAATCAATATTAAAGTATCGAACCGAACACCCTATGCCTCTAGCATCCAACTCAGACTTTAAAACACTCAAACCAAGCGAAGGTGTTTGTGAGGTAACGATTGGCATATTCACCAATACTACCTTCGATGACAAATTAAGTTCTTGCTTATCCTTCATAAGTTAGGTCTCGTTTAAATGAGTTTATCCACGGCGAGTTCGAAACGGAATTTCTTTTTCACCATTCAAATAATCTCTAATTTGCTCCACATCCTTAAGCTCATCTTTAGTGAAACTGCGCAATAACTCTTTATGTTTATCATTGAGTTTCGCTTCTTTTCCATACTTTTCAATGGCGGCTTTCATATCTCCGCTTTCAATCGCATGATTGAGTAACTTCTTTAACCCTGCTTCATCAACCTTATCTTCTTTCTTCATCTCTAAAGGCTTGATTTCACCTTTCTCTTCACTTGCATTTGCTTCATTAAGTAAGATGCTATTGCTTACCCCCATTACTGCCAGTACCGAACTAAGTTTAGCCGCCGTGGCTAACATTCTCATGCGCGACGACTGTGATTTATTTTGATTACTCATTGTTGCCTCCTAATGGTTTTGGTCACCTTCTACTGTTGAAAAGCACCATCGCTCTTCATTTAAACTTCACTAGCTTTATTGTGTTTCTAACGACATAAACTCGGTTAACGCTATCACTGACACCCTGCCTTCAGGACTTATCGTCACCATAAGCCCACTATCGTCAATGAACAATTGTTTTACTGACTCATTATTGGTTACATCGATTTCTCGAATAACTCGTCCGGAAGAAGACTCGATTAATAGAGCTTTCCCGGAGATAGTCGTGGCGATAATGTTAGTACCGTTATTAAAGAACCGAATAAAATTGACGGCTTCACTGACACTTTCCAGCAGTTGATAATTTTCAGATTGTCCTAATTTAACAAGTTGAAGTTGTCCATTATCATTCGTGACAACCATTTGATTAGACGTCCGATCGTAGTCAAACGCAGTAATTATTCCGAGTGACTTGAAAACAACATTTTCAACGGGCGTATCATCTAACATAAGTGACACTACTTCTGATGTATCTTGGCGGACTAAAAATAGCTTCTTTGCTTCTGAGTCAAAGTGCCCGGCCCCCACTAAAGCAATCGGAAGTTCATAATCTTCAAGCAGCTTAGCTTTGCTGTTTGAATCGAATAATGAAAAGGACTTCTTATCACAAGCAACTGCCAACAAATTCTCTGAGAGCCAGCGTAGCGTTCTTACCGAGTTGCAATTCACCGAAATCGGATTAAAAACATCATTATCGGGTGCAGTATGAGACATAAGTGAAACCTGGCCGTTTCGCCAAACAATTGCCAGAAACTTCCCATTTGGAGACGCCTCCGCTTTTCGAATAACGGGCATTGAATAGCCAGAAAGCGGATTTAACTCTAAAGCTTCTCTAGCTTCACCCGCAATACGCGTTTGCTCAATATTTTCTTCACTGTCTCCTATCACAGCTTCCGTCTCAGGTGATAGAGAGCTAACCCATTCATTAGGAAACATTAACCAACTCAATCCCGAGTCTGTTGATCGTAAAATACCATGATCAAACACGGACCATAGATCTGAACCTTTTAAAAATACAGCCAATGCCTCTGAGTCAAATCGTTGAGTCAATTCTTCCGACGCTTTGTCTTTTGAAGACAATAATAATTGCCGATCAAAATCGAAAACTTTAGAACGACTTAACCATTTAGAATCCGCTAATGTTAACGTATGAGCAACAACCGTATCTTTACGTCGCTCGGTCACGGTCACAGCTGACGACTGTTCTGAATTAACCTGAGTATTTGCCAGTTGTAAATGGTTGTGATTAAAATCCATTGCTACTGCGTCACGGTTCATCTGGTCGAGATTATAAAGACTCGCTACACCTTCACCGTTATACAACAACACTCGATCTTTATTAGGTTCGAAAATTGCTTGATTGTAACCTTTACCGGTTGCCACTGTATTGGCAATCATCGCTCCAGAACTCATGTCGAAGGCAACAAATCCTCCCGTATCATTCTTAATTGCAACTCGGTTATCGGGTAGATGCTCAAGATGACTAGGAAGCATTAAATAACCTGATGCAAGTACTTGTGGGATAGCCTGAGGTGCAACTTGGCCATTTTGATTCAACTTGACACTGAAAAAGCCTCGCTCTTTTCTACCCAATAAAAAGTCTTCTGAACGACTCATCCAAATGCTATCAGCAATAATCGACTTGAGTTTTTCTGGTGCAAACTTATCGGCTCCGGCTAAAGAAATAACAACCATGGGTTTATCTACCAACGCAACCCAAACTTTATTACCGGATTCGCTCACCAAGACGTCAGAAATTTCCGTATTAGGCTCATCTGACAAATCATCCGCAAACCATCGATGTGCCGCGCTAGACTCGCCTTCTAAATAAAGCTCTAAATTGGTTTTATTGAACAGAAACCGCTGCTTTCCATCACTACTTATTCTAACGTTCGTGGCAACCTCTCCATCAAGACGTGCATCGAAAGACTCTAATAGTTTGCCAGCATTATCATAACGGTAGAATTGTTTGAATTGATCTAACCCGAAGATCTCACTTCCATCTTTCGACCACTGAACCAAATGAGTTAACCTCGGCAAGTTCAATGTCATCTCTAAAGAATCTAAATTCCATACCCGAGTCCCATCTTGATACGATGCTGCAATCAACCAATTGTTGTTGGGATGTAGCGATAAATTATCAAAGCTCCATCCGACAACTAACGAATCGACGGACTCATCTTCTCCACGCCAAATCTGAACCTGGTTATCCCAACTTGCTGTGATCACACTACCATCATGAGGATTAAAGATTGCCTCTTCGATGCGTTCGCTGTGACCCGTATAGTGCTTGATAAGGCCTTTGAATTGATTGTTTACCACTGTTTTTAGATGCGACCACTCTTTTGAACGCTCAAAATACTTCGGAGCTTGTTCAATCAATTGCGCGGCTTGTAAATATTGATTGCTATGCATCAAATGCGTCAATGACTGAATCGACCTTAAATAACCAGCGCCTTGTGTGAAGGCTAACCCCTCATTTTCAATGGCTTCATCAAGAACCAGTAATGCAAGAGATAACCACTCATCACTGGGCCGAACTTTATCTCTCGCAAAACCCCAAGGAATATTGCTTTTTATCGATTGAACCAATTCTCCTTGGTTTTCATCAATTTGTGGTAAGTCAATAATGTATTGAGCGCCTGAGGTTGTATCAATGACAAAAGCGTTAACCGAATTATCAAATTTAATATGAATAGAGTCTCCCACCGTACGAAAGTCTAACTCGGTCCCTCGAACTGGATCCCAAAGCGTTACGGATCCATCTTGTTGCTGAGTAACGAGGTAACGACCATCACTGGAAAAAACGACTTGCTTAGTTAATGATCGACTTGCATTTGAACTCCATTCAAGTCGGCTTTTTAGCTCTCCAGAAGTCGCGTCCCAAACTTTTACATCACCTGCTCGACTGACAGACACTAAGAGCTTTTCATCCGGGCTCCAACGGATCAGCTTAACTCTCTGCTGATGAGCACTCTCGCCTTCATCTTGAAATTCAATCAGAGTTGTTTGTGTGTGTCGCCTGACTTTAATCTCGCCGTTAGTAAAACCTACCGCTATTTTGTTGCCATCCGGCGATACGGAAAAGTCACTGACATTAAAATCAATCGTGAATCGTCGCTTGCCCGTTTGCGCGTACCAAAGCTGCAAATTTTCTTTCGCTAACGCCAATAAATAGTAGCCTTGTCGAAAGTCCTCTATTCTCGATATCGATTCAGACCAAACATCTGATTCTGCTTGTACTGAAAAGTCACTCAGTGAAAATAGCCGCCATCCACCGTCCGATACCGACGTGTTTCCATCAATTTCAGCAGCGGCGAATTGACCATCACTTATCAGAGTAACGGCAGAAAAAAGATTGGCGTCTGTTTTTGGAGAAATCGACTTAATCAAACGTTGCGCTGTCAGTTCCCATACTTCTAACGTATCACTAGCAATTAATAAGTACTTAGCGTCTTTGGTTAAGGCCACTGCATTTATTGATGACGATTGGTTACTTCGTTGCAAATAAGCGATTTCTTGACCTTTATCGATAATGGTCAAGTCACCTTCAGAAGAAACGACAATATCGTAGCTTCCACTTGAAAACTTTTGCTCAATAACTTTTTGACCGCTCGAAGACTTCGAATTTACCTCTTCGTTATTCAGTGTTAGAAGTCTTAGCTGACCATTAATATCGATAGCGGCAACATAATGGCCTTTTGAAGAGACTTGTAAGTCAGACAATACCTTTTGGAATCCCTGACTAACGACTAAGGTCTTATCTAGATTTCTGTCGTATAAATGTACATCACCCAAATTATTAGCAAAAGCAAAGGTTCGTTGCTCATTATCGCTTGAATAAGAGTGAATACTTTCCATCCAAGGCGTTACTTCAACCACTCGATTTTGCTCGGTATCAACGACCGCTAATGCGATACCTGTTCCACCTGACAACAACTGTGCGTTTTCAGATAGAACCAACTCACTTAATGTTTTGGCGGTTGTGTCTTTTGGAAAAATAAACTCTTCACAATCGAAATTATAAAGCAACCACTGGCCTTTATTGTCAGGATAAACCATTCCCTCTTTAATCGATATCAATTTAACTGAATTCACATTCGTCGGCAATTGGCACTGTTTGATCACTTGTGCTTTTGGCTGAGATAAACGCCACTGAGAGACAACGCCATTGGATGATAAAACGACGGCGCTGTCACCACTTTCGGATAACCATGAAAGTCGAATATCAGAGTTATCAGTAAAGCTTAGGCGACTGATTAACTCACCAGAGATTAAGTCCCAAAGTAACGCATTATTATCGTAGGCAACGGACAACAAACGGCTATCATCAGGTGTCACTTTAAAGTCAAACACCGCGCCAAAATGCTTCGCAAAACTATAAATTAACTCTCCTTGATCGGATAATACTTTGACAGTGTTATCTGCCGATGCGGAGTAGATTCTCTGCCCGCTGTTGGAAAACGCAACCTTTGTAATGACGTCTAAATGAGGCTTAAACTGCTTTATCAATTTCTTTTCTGGAACGGACCAAACCTCTAACAATCCTGTTTGATCGGTGACCAGTAGCTTTTGCTCGCTCGAATCAAACGCCAGTTTACCACCACTTGTACGCCTCATATCGTTTAACAATTTTTCAGATTCGAGGCGCTGTAATGCACTCGCCAATAAATACTCATTGGTTGCACTTTTATCATATTGCCAGGCCGCACCAAACAATAACGACGCGCGCTTAGAGTCATACTCTGCCGCAGCTTGAAGTCCTTGTTGAGTAAACACTTGAGACAACCGATACTGACTGAGTTGATCACTGCGCTGAGCTTCTTCTTTTGCCAACTCCGCGGCCTTTTGATTGTCTAACGCTAACTGTCGTTGTTGATTAGCAAAGAACGCTGTTATCGACGCGATAACGGTCAACACGGCGAGACCAGAAATCGCCATCTTCTTTACTCGTTTTCGCGCTATATTTTTAGAATCAGAACGCTTAATAAACTCTTGTTGCTCTTTAGACAAAGGAAGCTGTTCAGCTTCTAACAGTCTCGCCTCCTCTAAAGGTCTTCCATCATTCAACAGCAATTGATTATCTTTGTCGGAAGCTATCCACTGCTGACACGCATAGTCTAAGCGCGACTTGATTTGCAAAAGTTCACGATCTTTCTCAAGCCATTCCTTAATTCTTGGCCAACCACGTAATAGCGCTTCATGCGCAACACTGACAATCGCTTGGTTCTTCTCGTTCTGATCGCTGATCAATAAGCGACGTTCGATAAATGCGTCAATAAACTCTTTTGCACCGTCAAGCCTTAGAAGATCTTGCATTAGGCAAGTCGCTTTTGTAACACGATCACCAACGGCCGATACGTTGACTAAGCGCCGAAATAACTGTCCAAAACTGTTTTGACTTCTTTCCGATAACGATTCAAAGGCTTCTTCTGCAGCACTGGCTAATGCCCCCTCTAAACCACCCAACTCTTGATACGCTGTAAACGTAAGGCATTGACTCTCTGTGCGACGCTTATAAAGTTCAGCCAAGGTGAATTGAAGTACCGGTAAACTGCCCTCTTCTTTTGATGCCGCATCACGCAGGCGGTCATCCAGGCGCTCTCCAGTTTCATGATTCTCATCAAACGACAACCCTGCCGCTTGCGCGGGCAGTCGAATCATTTGATAAATTTCATTCGGCGTCGGTGGATATAGATCTATCTGACCGTCGCCTTTACGCAGTGTTTCAAAAGACTGCAGCTCACTCATACTTGAATAAAAATCGCTACGTAGACTGGCAATTATCCATACTCTTTGAGTACGACAGAGAGCATCCAAAAGCTGCACGAAATGTTCTCGATCTTGATCGGTCAGGTGTTCCTGTGTAAATAACTCCTCTAACTGATCGATGACTAAAACTAATTGAACGCGAGGAGGGTCTTCTTGGTATTTCTTCTCTATTTTTGAAAAGTGTTCAGGATCATCAGAAAGTGAACGAAGTTTTTCCAGTTCAGCTTTAGCTTCAGACTTTGCGATGTACTTTAACTCGCCAGCAACTTTTGTCGCTGCGGCTTTCGGCTGTTCTTTTAGTAAAGAGAGCAATTCTTCATACTCTCCAGCTTGATCATTTAATTCTGGAACGGCATTCTCAGAGGTGATACTACGAGCGAGTGCGTTGACTAAGTCACCGGATAAATCCGATGGTTTCATATAAGCTCTGCGCCATTCACTCACACCTTCGATAACTCCAGGCCGAGTTAGCAAAGGCACAACACCGGCCCGAATAACCGATGACTTACCGCTTCCACTCATGCCTAAAACTGTGATCAGTGGATGACCTTTTTGATCTTGTTTTCTTAATTGGTTGAGAATGTCTTCTGTCGCACGAGTACGGCCGAAAAATACGTCTGCATGCTCATATTCAAAAACTTCGAGACCGCGAAATGGATTGCCTTTCCATGTATGTTCTATCTTAGGAATTTGATTAGCTTCGACAACGATTCCGGCTTTTTGAATTTTTTCTTCGATTAACTTACTTAAATGAATCTCGAATATTTCTTCAAATTGCGCAACGGTTTCAAATGGATGGAAAGCCGCTGTCAAAGAGCCATCTTCACTGATAAACCATTTATCAATGAACCTATCTAACGCACGCTTTTGATCGATACGAGACAATAGCTCCTGCTCATCAGTCAAACTAACTAATGGCTCCGAAGTTTTACGATAGACTAACAGGTCTGGAATTCCACTTTTCTTTTGTGACAAGAAGGCATCTTCAAACTCAAATTCCGTTCCGGACTCATAGCGACTGCCATCTTCTCGAGTGATATCCTTGGGTAATCGCGTACCTAAACGAGCCCATAAAATACATACAGCAATGTCCGTTTGTGACGGAGGAACAATTTGTCGCTGAAAAGTATCTGTTGCTTTCAGCGGTTCGTGCTCCCAAAATATTCCGGAAAGCTCGACGCGATCAGCGTAACGTTCGGCGAGTCTTTTAATAATTCTGGACGTAATTACTCGCTCTTGTTCAACATCACCTGGCGAGGAAATAAATACTTTAATGGGTAATCGAGTCATTATTTTGGACGCCTTTTACATATTAAGATTTACGCCCGCAGGCTTAACAAGACTTAGTAAATTTTGAAACATCTGAGTGACTTTTAAAGACATTTTATGGCCATCGGGACTACTAACTCTCTGGATCTCGCCATACTCGTCATAACTAATTTCAATGGAACCACCGCCTCGCAATATAATTTTCTCAGGCTTTCCTAGCGTGTTGTAAGAGAACAGCAGAGTTTGCCCTTGCTCATCTTCCATCTCATAAATTTTTCCCTTATCAGTATATTTCAAGCGAACGGATTTATTGGTATGGTTCTTCGCAAAGGTAAGGTTTCCTTTATTGTCGTATTCAAATTCTGTCTGCTGTAGAACACGGCCATCATTAGTCGCATTTAAGACAGATTGAATTTTCCCGAACTTAGGGTCGTATACAATTTTTGTAATTCTTGAACCGTCATTTTTGTAAGTCAATTTGCAACTATTATTATAATCAAACTCGGTCATTCTACGACCTCGCTCTATGAGCAAGGGTAGTCCGCATGGGTGATATTCAGTTTTAGTAACAATTCCATTAATCGACGTTTCAATCTTACTGGTCCAAGTTCTGCCAGTATTGTCTTTACTGATGTTATAAAAATAACTATTTCTTACTTTACGACCATTAAATGATGTTTTCGTAACATAAGTTCCATATCTTTGAACAACTTCACCGTACTTAGTGACCGTCGACTCTAGACTTTCTAAATCGTCATCGACGTATTCATACTCTGTAACATCACCATTTCGTGTGGTGATTCTCTCTATAAACCCTTTGCTATTGTACTCATTGATATGCCGAGTATTGTCAACATAATGAATTTCAGTAAGATTATGATTATTATCGTAGCGATATTGATACCGATTGCCGCCACCGTCAAAGGAATCGACGAGGTCGTTGCCATCATAAACAAAGGTAGCTTCTTCCCCTCGAGCACTGACCAGCTTAATCACTTTTCCGTGCTCATCCGTCATAATTAAAATTTTCTGTCCAAGATGATTCTCAACCTTTCGCAAATGACCATGACTGTTTCTCTCAAAGTTCACATAGTGATTATCAGATTTGGAAATACGTATTAGCTTTCCATTACCATCAAATCGCTCTGTTTCGCTTCCACTTTTTCGAAAATAGCCGTAAGGAGTAACGATTAATGTATGATCGGGATTTCCTTCTCTCGCAAGCTTCGTTCCGATAGGTAATTGGGGATTTTTAACTAGCCCAGATTTCAGAACTGACTGCCAATGTGCATTTCTTAGTCGTCGATCATCCAATAATTTTTGTCGGTTTTGTTCGATTTGTTTATCCGAAATAATTGTTCCTTGCTCTATTTGAGCTTGAATGATTGCTTCAACCATTTTCTCAACTGATGTGCTTATTGGATCAATCGGCTGGTAAAATGAAGAACTCCCACCCCCATTTTCTCTAACAGTAATCGAACCATCACCATTGAACTGCAAATAGGTGTCGTAGTCATTCCCCCATCCATACCCAAACATGCCGTTAAAAATGGATTTGGAGTTGTATGTACGAGTAAATTTAAAATCATCGCTGTATTCAATGTCGGTATAACTAATATAGAAATTGCCATTTTTTAAATTGACACCGGCTATGCTACTGGAAGAGAAGCAAATAATTAAACCTATCAACCCAACTACAAGACTTTTCATGGTTACTCCTCAGCCTCTTTTAACACCTTCCAGTAGGCTCCAAACCGATCAGAAACTCGTTGTAAAAAACTGCGTTCCTCAGCACGATACTGCTTATGTAACAATTCAAATAAATCAGCAATAATGGATTTACTGGTAGCAAAATAAGCGTGACCAACAAAGTCGGTAGCCACATCTGACGCATCGATAGTATCCATACCTGGAACCACGACAATCGAACTGCCCGAATCACCCGCTCTTGGGTAACCGTGAAACGATTTCGACGCAATTAATGCCTTATCTTTCGAAGAGGAATACAAAGTCACTTTTGCATCAGACTGTACCAGCTTAGGTGCAATATCACGTTTAAAAATATCGGCATCGATATCTGGCGCAGTTAGAATAATTTCTTTGAATGGCTTGAGGAGTTCTGAGTCTTCTTCTTGCATTAATTCAATAAATGCCCGAGTCAACGCTCGGTTTCCCATACTGTGAGCAACCAAATAGATAGAATCAGCTTGCGTCTCAGATGAAACTTCTTTTAAAAAGCGTTTTAAATGAGGTAATGTCCATTGCACATTGGTCTCATCAACGGGATATCCGTCGACCGTCGCTTGCGATGGCCATGAGTAAAATATAGGCGCACCATCAAACGCTAAGTCGTAAGCCATTTGTGCCGTTCGGCGCGCTACATAATTAAATGAGTTGTTGTATCCATGAATATATACAAACGCATGCTTTTTATTCGAAGCACCGATTCTCGAACGTAGTTGATTAAAAAAGACATCTGGATTCAATAAATCGACTTTTAGTAATACCACATGCTTATTAGGATCATCATTGAACTCGAAATTAAGAACCGAAGCTTCTTCAAGCTCCCCCATTTTATGAACTCTTGGAATGCTAACCACGGCACTACCGTAACGGAAAAAACCTCTCTGCCCACCAAACATGGTTGCTGGGTCTTCTGAGTTTTCTAATTTTCTATCGGTTGCAAAAAACACTTTGACTTCAGCGTAGTTACCTTCGTCATCACCAGCAAAAAAACTTTTGTTTAACGTATTAATCTCATCTCTGACGACCTCTAGTTTGTCTGGTGACGAAGTCTGTTGAGTTGAACATGCACTAAAAACAAATATCGATACCAACACCACCAAGACGGACTTAAAAAGTTGTGGCAGAGTCCTCATGTTGTCTCCTACTTCTGTGTCTCTGATAACCAGACATCTACAAACTCAGTCGTTTGTTTGATCTGTTCGCTCGCAGAGTCTGGCCAAATGGTTTGATCACTTTCTCCACATTTCGCGGTACTGCTCACACCGCGAGACAAGCTGGCGAAAAAACGCCACTGTTTATTCTTTAACTGGACGAACGTGGGTCCTCCGGAGTCACCAAAACATGCGGATTTGCCAGGTAATCCGATACCCGCCCGAAACCCCTCTGAACCTTGAAAAACCATATTGATAGGTAACTCAACCATGTATTTATCGTCATACATACTCGCTAAGTTGGCTTTGTACTCTTTACGTGAGCTAGCTTCTTCTTTAATGGTTAAAGGATCTTTTCGTAGTCCGAAACCAACTTGAACAGCCGTTAAATAATCACCTTTGTGTATGGCGATAACTTCTTGCCGAGTTGGCAATGCAGGAATTTGAATGGCACTGAAAGGTTGTTTTAATTCAATCAACGCGCGATCACTGACATCGTTCGCTGAAACAGAAAATTCATTCCGCTTGAACATCGTTAGTTTCGCCACTGACTCACTGTAAGATAGCCAGCTACTCGCAACTGAAACACGCGAGCCAATATTAAAGTGGTTCTTACCGTTAATTCGCAAATGCAAGCCTTGCTTAGCCAAACGACTCAAATAATCACGGCTGAAAGGCGCAAATTCACGATCGAGAGACTCTTTACTCCAATCTGCTTTTTGTTTTAGCAGTGCTTTATAAACGGGTGATTGTTGTTGCGATAAGTCGAAAACACAATGTGCTGCAGTTGCAACAATACTTGGCGTGATCAGCGTTCCGGTACAATAAGCTTTGCCTTCACTGTCTATCAGAGCAACAACGCTTGGAAACTCACTTTCTGAGGCTCTGCGCCCGCCGATGATAAAGTCTGATGCGTTTGATTGCGTGATTGTCTGCTGATAAGCCTGAACTTGCGAAAGCAACTGCTCAAACCCCGAGCGCGCTTGCAATGGAAAGTATTCTTCCGGCTGGCTGAAACCGCTGGTAGCACAAAAGGCTACCAGACCATAAAGTAGAGTGCTTATTGATCTTATTCTAACTATCATTACCTTCAACTTAACCTAGCGGCCACCAAACCCTTTTTGGCGGCCAGGAAAGCGATAAACGCTTTCCTTTAGTAATAAGGGTTAATAATAGTACACCCAGAGCTTACCAGTAGTTTTGCCACCTTTTGCCATCTTAGATTGAATCAAATAAACCGCTAATTTATCTCCGGCCTGACCGGTGTAGTCGACATAAGGGTAAAAGTCTCTTCGAGTATTTTTGCCTATCTCTTTAAAAGAACCTTGCGCGTTGCGAGCGACGAACATATCCACATTTTGTTCGTCATTAGCGACCGCAATGATCAAGTAACGGCCTTTGGCAGGCGTAGTGACCTGAGTAAGCTGTGACGGGTAACCATTCACTTTATTCTCTTCGCTGATAGTAAACGATGACTCATGCGCCAACTTTGGTTCTCCACTCAGACCATAGTGACGTTTCCACCCTTTCAAAATCTTCTTTCGGACGGAATCAGCAACTAACTCATTCACTTGCGCTTGATCGGCAAATCGCTTAAACCCTTCATTCCACTCTTCTTTGAGTTGGTCCATCGAAAGCTCGACATTACTATCTAACAAGGGTTTTAACAAATCAACACGTTGAGCAAAGTTGATAGCAACCGCATTGGGAATACGCTCGCCTTGCTCATTGACGCCAATCACATTACCTGCGTTCAGCAACGCAATGACTTCTCCTTTCGCATTAAAAATTGGCGAGCCGCTGGCACCACCGGTTGCTGGCAGAGAATGCTGAATTAACTGCGCCGTGCCAAAATAGGGCTGGCCACGGAAAAAGTCGGTTATCGAGGTGATATTAGCGACTTGGATCTGAGGCGTTGGCTCCAAATTAGCCATTTGCACCATACCTTCCATCGGGAAGCCGACGTAAGCGACTTCTGACCCACTGCTTAAATTCCGCAGCGTATCGTCATTAGCTAAAGGCAGTGGCGGAGCCAGTCCACTGGGATCTTCTGGATACAAAAGTGCCACGTCGTAGGCTGGAATAAACTTAACCGGACTAAGACCACCATTCGCTTCAATCACTTTAGGTTGACGCTTCTCCCACTCCGCTTGAAAGGCTTTATAACCTGGGTGCATAGCCACATCGCCAATAACAAATTCACGATAAGGCTTGGTGGTTGAGCGAATAATAAACTTCACGCTTGGTTTGTCTTGAATTTGATAGAAAAGCTGAGCCACATGAGAATTGGTCGCTAAAATACCTTCTCGGGCGACCCAGGCAGTTCCCATCGCGGTTTCGCCATTCTCACCCTTAATCAGCACTAGATAAACCGACTTTTGGGCCTCGGCAGCCACTTTACCGATGTCTTCATTAATCGACTCATAAATCTTTGCTAACTCTTTACCCGCCTGTTCATTCATCATTTGTAGCTGTTGCTCGGTCTTCCACGCATTCCAACCAAACACACCGCCAAGGGCAATCACCAACAATAAGGCGACCTTTATCCAGGTCCGCCCTTTTTTAACTTTGCTATGAATTTCTTCTTGATGACCATATTCAAAGGTTTCAGGCAATGCATCGTTACTGATATGTTCAACAATAAAGGTAGGTCCATCTTTTCGTCCTAAGGCAATTTCAGCACGATCCGGCAATTCCACATCATCCTCTGCCAACTGACCATTCAAAAACACAGGATTTTTGGTATTCACTCGAATTTCGTATCGCCCTGCATCTTCTTCTAGCACCAGATGTTTACGGCCAACACTGGTAAATTCAGGAGGATATAAAACTTGGCACTGATCAGGGTCGCGACCTATCGCAATACTTTGGTGGTTTTCAAAACGATGTTCTTGTTGCAACATCGGTCCCATCTTATTAGTAATTTTGATCGCCATAAATCGACCGCTCCTTCCCCGTTATTTATTGTATTTGTTTAATTTTATAGGTTAAGGTTATAGCCGAATCAAGACATAAAAGAAAGCGCGGAGAGCCAAACACAATGCAGCACAAGGTGCGTTTTTACTTCCCATTCCACTTTGCACCGGAATTTAAAGTTAAGCTGGATAACTATTACAGTCAGCTAAAAGCCTTCTCTTTACGCTCCTTACAGCAGCGAATGGATGCTTCAGAGAGTACCTCTGGAGAACTTGACGAAAGTGTCTGGGAACCGAGTCATCGAAAAGTTGACCCGCGATTCAATCCTCATATGGATCAACTTTTAAACGGTCGTGAGACGGTTCAAAATCACGCTTTTTTCGGACTGCAAGCATTGCAATTAAGTATTAACGGTCGCCATTTTGTTAATGGCGGTAGCGTCGGCGATCCAGGAAAGGGCCTGCGAACACAGCTCAGCAAGGCGGCCATACAACGACTTGCGCAAAAAAACATCAGTGCTCCTTACGATGACAACCGTTGGCCAATAACCGTGGTAGACGCTTGGCTCTATCATTTTAATACTGGCATCGGTGTGATGACGCTGGATATCGAATACGCAGAACCTGGCAAACACAAAAAGAACCAACTGCAAGATATTCAAGCAATCGCAGAGATGAATTATCAGTTGTATCGAAACTCAGGAAATAAACAAACAGCCACCCTCAATTGGGTCGATCGCGAGTTATCATTGAATGGACTAAGAGACATTGCGCTGAATCTAAACCCTTGGTTAAGTGATTCAAATATCGTTCATCCACTCGACAACTGGCAATCCGTGTACACCTACTCAGCCGTGCAAAGTGACCAGCCTCTAACGCCGAAAGAAATCGAAGAACACACATTTCGACTCGCCAGGCACTACACCGATGCGTATTTACCGTCGTCGGAAAGCGTCAATACGGGCCTGAGCAAACCTTTTGATAATCTGTGTCATTATCACAGTCTTGAAGGCGCTTGTAGCCTCGTGATCGCAAATGATGCTTCCCCAGCGCTGGATAATTTTATCGCTAGCGCGATCAGTCAAGCCTACGAACCGATCACTCTTATCGCCTACAGCGAATACCTGTTTTTACACCAGCTTAGTCAAGGTGCCAATATTACGGTCGATATGCGAAATCCCAGCGAACACGATTTCGCTCAGCTACGAGATTACCGAGCGAAACTGTATAATTTTCGTTTGAATAATCGTTTCTCTCATGTCGGACAATTAACTCAGCACAACGATTACTATCGCGCAATGAAGCTTGCTCTAGGCAGCAGTGAGCTCCTCGAAGATATTTCAACCGACGTATCAGAGATTGAAGATTTTATTGCCGATCACATTGCCGAGAAGAACCGTCAGTCAATTGCGAATATTAAGGTGCTTGGCTCAATGTTCGCGGCGTTAGTATTGTTAGCTGACTTGTCAGGAATCTCAATACATCAAGCCCTAACCGATGACACACTTTCTTTGACCGCAAAAGTCATCTTCTGGTCATTAGCCATTGGAATTCCATTGGCATTCATCGTTCTTTCAAAGTGGTTAAGAAATAATTTGGAGTGATCAATGCCAACGCTCAATTCTGGGACCACACCCATATCGCTCCATTTTGCAGGTCATATAATTTCAACTGCAGAACAAGCCCGGTTTAAAGCGAGTAATGAATCACTGGTTGCTGAGAAAATTAACCTCTGGTTCGAGCAGAATTCGATTCAATTCGCTTGTGGCAGTGCGGCGGCTGGTGCCGATCTTCTGTTCGCGGAAGCCTGTTCGAACCATGACGTCCCTTATCAATTGATGTTGCCTTTTCCGGAATCCCTATTTATCGATACTTCGGTAAAACCTTCTGGCCAAAACTGGGTAGCGAGGTTTGAAAGATGCCTCGCTAACGCTGAGAAAGTCACTCGTGTCTTCGATGGTAAACTAGCGGATAACAATATTGGGTATTCTATGTGTACCCTCGTTGCACTTGGAAAAGTCATCATTGATTCGCATTTAAAGCGTACCAATAAATGTCAATTAACCGTATGGGATGAACATATTGCGCGTCCTGATGCAGGAACCTACGCCGATCAAATGAAAGCCATTGCACTCGGGTTCGACGCCTTCTACATTCAGAGCCACCGCGGAAATCTGACGCATCAAGAACAAACGTTTCCTGAAATCAAAAAAACGTTACTGACCTCAATTAAAAATCTACCCGTCGATATTCAACCTGGCAAGACCGTTGATATTTTACAAACACCATCTCGCCTTCAAACTCAGCACCATCTTGATAAACTGACTCTCAAAGTTGGCGAACGATACAGTAAACGGTTACTTGCTTTACTGGTAATACTTGATCAACATTGGCTAACCATCATCGATCGACAACAATGGACGAACAACGTCAATTACGTGGACTGTCACTATGCTAACTGAATGGTACCCACAGCAATTGCTTGAATTTGAAATGCCCAATTTTCAACTTCGCAATGACTTAGAACAATTATCCATTGTTTACCAACACGGTGTACCTGAAGCGACCGTTTTCTATTCTGGCCGAATATTAGAAGCCTTGTCGAGCAGTGCGGTTGAAGCGCTCGGAGGTAAAGCAAAAGCGAATGTGTTTGCCAACCTCGAATACATTGATGATTTTCATTTCTTAGATCCGGTCACTCGATACTGGGCCCACGCACTGAGACGAATGGGAAATCAAGTAAGACACATTCTTGGTCCTCTTGAAGCCGATGCTCATCATGTTGCCATTGCACTCTTAGATACGTGGTTAAAATGGTATTTCATTCAATATCCACTTGGTCCGAGCTTACCAAGCTTTAGTCAACGCCAAGAGTCTCAACTCGATATTTTCAAAATTTTTAATCAGTTATCACAGCAACTATCGAATACTGACTTCAACGCCGAGTTATTTAACCAACAACACAGTGATATTTTACTTCATCCAGCATTAGTGTCGGTCATTATTGAGAAACTATTAGACCGTAAAGATTATACCGTTGCGGATCAACTTATTCTGCAAGCGCTTGAGCGCTCACCGAGTGACTTGCGATTGATTCAACTTCAAGGTCTTTCGATGAGTCGTCAGAATCACTTGAAGCAAGCCTGCCAAATATTAAGCCAACTCAATAAGCGCTTTCCTAACGATGACGAAACGATGGGAATTCTTGGCGGCGTTTATAAGCGCATGTGGAGTGAGTCTGGCAATTCTCAACATCTTCAACGAGCGGGTAAGTTGTATGAGCAAGGATGGCGAAATTCAAAGCAAAGAAATGCTTACCTCGGTATTAATGCAGCATCAATCAAGCTCTGGCAAAACCAAGCTGATTCAGCCAAAGAAATAGCAAGCGCTATCACCGAGCAATTTGAATTAAAGCAAAACATACTCAAAGAAAAATTTCCCAATGAGCCTTTCAGGCTTAACTTTTGGGATCAAGAAACACTTGCACAAGCTGCCTTCTTAGCTGGCAAAGAGCAAGATTCTGTAGCGCTGTATAAAGAGCTACTTGATCCCAAACGGCATCCTGACAAACCCTTCAATGTGGTCATTGGCCAGCTTAAGCAACATTTTGCTCATATGCCACCCAGCAATGAACTGCTCTCACTAATTAATTCAGTTGCTGAATAATATCGTCAATCGCAGGTCGGTCACTTGGATCAACCGACACCATCGCGTTGATTAATTCCCACCACTTGGCCGGTACCAGTTTTTGATCAAGCATAATTCCTGGAATGGATTTATTTCGCAGTCGATCTAGTATGCCCGCTTTTTGTTGCGCAGGTTGAGGCAACCCTTTTGACAACCATTGATAAAAAACACAACCTAGGGCATAGACGTCGGAGGCACCAGACAACTCCGTTGACTCTAATTGTTCGGGGGGCATATAACCAGAAGTACCAGCAATGGTTTTTGAGCCTTCGCCATAACGCATTAGTGCAATGCCAAGATCGATGATAACCGGACTGCCGCTACTGGTAATCAAAATATTATCCGGTTTAATATCTCTATGAATAATTCCCGCTTGATGAATAAATTGCAAGCCCATGGCAATTTGCCGAATGTACATAGCAACACTGTTCGGATCGGTAATGACCGACATGTAATCATAGAGGGGTTGGCCTTCGATGTATTGATGGACAACGTAAGGTACACCGTAACTATCGTGACCGATTGCTAGAGGACGAGCGACAAAACTGCTTTTAATCTGTGCGGCAGCTTCAAACTCTAAACGCGCTTGGCGCCATAGCTGCTGTTGCTCCTCAACACTCATTTGTAAATGACTTTTAAATTGCTTTAAAGCGACATCTTGCTCTCGTTCGATATCCCAAGCCAAATAGACGACACCAAAGCCTCCTTCGCCCAAGGTTTTTCGAATCACGTATCCATTATTGTCTTTCAAATCATGATCAATTCGCTTAGCCGACTCTTCCTCAAGTGCTTCGTTAAAACGCCACTGCATCATTAAGGTTTGAATTTCTGTTCTGAATCGATTACAAGAATGACTTTTCATTACTTTGTGAGCCAGCAACAATTGATCGCGTGCCGAGGAAAACTGATCTTGTCGATAAAAATCTCTAGCCCATAGAATTCGAAACTCGATCTCTTGCTCAGGCAGCGCGCGTTGCATTAGCACAGACTCTAGCTCGATGAAGCCCGATGCATCAAAATCTTCTTTATCAAACATGATTTGATGGTGACAAAGCTGTAAAACGATGGCGTGGTAATGACTGTTCGCAGGGCATTCCGCATGCGCAACCTGCAAAAAGTGATTAGCAGATTCATCATCGTTTTGAAAATGAAAGACCATCGCGCGCTCTTTCGCATTAAAAAACTTTTGTTCTGAACTTTGTGCCGAGTTATCGGCTTGTTCTAAGTAGTGTAAAGACTGAGTAAAATTACCTGCCGCTGTTTCAATTCTGCTTAATAAGTTAAACAGCAATGCTTGTGTACTCTTCTGAGACTCCGTCACTAGGGACAGATCACGCAATGCAAACGTACGAGCCTGATCGAGACGACCTAATTGAAAACACAAGCGCGCTAAACTACCCAGTGAAATAGCGACACCAAGGTTATCTTCTGCATGGTACTTATGGGTTAAGGACTCAACTAAAAACAACAGGGCACGGTCGGTATCACCCGTTTGTATACACAGGTTACCAAGCGTATCGAGAATATAGGATTGCCCCACGGTGTTGTCTTTTTCTCGATAAGCCGTTAATGCTTCAAACGCAAAACTAAAGGCTTGTTGATAATCTTGACGCCACATAAAAGCGATCGTCAATGCGTGGGCGACGCGCGCGCGAATCAACGGCTGAGTGGTTGGTTGGGCATAAGTGAGAAGCTTTTCGATGACCGCTTGATCATGATGTAACTTTAACGGCTGTAATAACATCAGTTCAGCCCAAGCTAAGGCTTGCGGCATACCACTACCTGAGGTTAAGCCATGCCACAAACTTACCGCACGGTCACGGTCTCCCTGCTGCGTAGCATCAATTGCCTGAGCTACCGTTTCAGCTTGCGCTAAGTTTAATTCTCGGTCAAACAACGACAAAGGATAGATACTCATAACTTCAACTTATTTTTGGAATGATTGTTCTAATAAACGGTTATTCTAATAGACGGTTCTACTGATAAATAGTCGTTCTGATAAATGCTCTAACGATAAATAGTTCTTCTGAAAATTAACGTAAACCTTTCGAACAAAGTTATACCACACCTGTTATCGACCTTGACTAATTATTTTCGGGCAAAAAAAAACGCTCTAAAGCAGAGCGTTTTTTTGATGACGACAGAGCCGCTTATTGTGCGCTATCGATCATATGTTGAATGGCATCTTTCAGCTCATCATCCGAACAATTCGCACAACCACCACGAGGAGGCATAATGCCTTTACCGTTTACAACGGACTGAAGCAATGCGTCAATCGAGTTGGCAGCAGCAAGATCACTCCAAGCTGAAGTGCCGAACTTAGGAGCACCTCCGACACCTGCACCATGACAGGCGCTACAGTTCGCAGTGTAAACATCACCGCCGCTTCGTGGTCCGGTCGACTCAACCACAGGAGGTGGCGCAGCCGCTGGCACATCATCACCTTCGACATAAATTTTGCCCACCGGTGCTGTGCGCTTTGCAATATTCTCTTTACTGAACATCGACTTTTTCTGCGCCTCTAGGTATCCCTTACTTTGTTCTTCTTTCTTTTCTTCTTTTTTCTCAGTCGCTGCTGCCACGCCCAAACTAAGGCTTGCGGCTACAACAAGTAATAACCATTTGTTTTTAAAGGAAATCATGCTTAGCATCCTCAAAGTCACCTGTTTCGGTAGCTGTGTTGATTTAATTTACAGCGCGCATTATAGCCTCATTTTCCATCCGGTTGAAATAACCCCCTGAAAATAGATGTATTTATGCCCTCAATTTCTCGCGACAGCGACTTTGATATTGTCAATGTCAGCCAACCTGACTTGGTCATTGAGCGCCACCAATGAGTGGGTTGGAGCCTCAGATGACACAACAATAACGACCGCTGGCTGCGCTTTATTGATTTTCCAAACACCCAATCGAGCAGCTATCTGCGTCATAGACAAGGTTTGACCATCCATTTCAACGAGTCCATTGGACAATAGCTCAATGGATTTCACCTGTGATTCTTCGTTGGCGTCGGTCTGACTTGATCGTAACGGTTGTATATCAACAGCGGCTTCTTGTTCAAACGATGTCGTGACGATAAAGAAAATCAACATGATGAAAACAATATCTAACATCGGCGTCATGTTCACTTCACCGTCCGCTTGCGGATTGCGATAACGTAGAGCTTTTTTAAACATATTCCCTCCTAATGCCTCATTGGGTTGAGCACGGTAATCTTAGTTGTTGTTTTGTCACCGGCTTAATGACTAAAACGCACCTGTTCTATAAAGAGGGCTAAAGTTGAGGAGGTGGAGACAAGCGACTTTTCAAACGAGTTAATATTGTTTAAGTTAGAGGCATTCAAATCAGCGCGGTGGCAGGCACAACTCAGTGAAACGTCACTCAAATGTGCCAAGGAATAAGGAGATAACAATGTCAGACATCAAAACCTACCCAGTCCCTCAGCAGTATTTAGAACATACTCTGATAAACAATGCTCAATACGAATCAATGTATCAAGCCTCAATCGACGACCCAGAAAACTTTTGGGCAGAACAAGCTCGAGCAAAAATTGACTGGGAGAAACCTTGGGACTCAGTGATGAATGTCGACTACAAGAAGGCGCACATTCGTTGGTTCGAAGGTGCTGAGCTCAATGTTTGCTACAACTGTGTTGATCGACACTTGGCAAGCAAAGCGGATCAAACAGCCATTATTTGGGAAGGTGACGATCCGAAAAACGATTTATCGATCACCTATCGAGAATTGCATCAAAAAGTGAGTCGTTTTGCCAACCTGTTGAAAAGTCGCAACGTTAAAAAAGGCGACCGTGTTTGTATTTATATGCCCATGATTCCCGAAGTGGTTTACGCCATGCTGGCCTGTGCCAGAATAGGCGCCATTCATTCGGTTGTATTCGGCGGATTCTCTCCAGAGTCACTAAAAAGCAGAATACTTGATTCTGACTGCCAAGTTGTTATTACCGCCGATGAAGGACTGCGCGGAGGTAAAACCGTTCCTCTCAAGAAAAATGCCGATAAAGCCCTAGAAGGCTGCCCGAATGTTCACTCAGTCATTGTTGTAAAATACACGCAAGCCGACATTGCTTGGCAAGAATCTAGAGATGTTGATTATTATGCATCAATGGAAGCCATGTCAGATGACTGCCCTTGCGAGATCATGTCGGCTGAAGACCCGTTGTTTATTTTGTACACCTCTGGCTCGACTGGCCAACCTAAAGGCGTTTTGCATACGTCTGGCGGTTATCTACTGTACGCCGCACTTACTCATCAATACGTGTTCGACTACCACGATGGCGATGTTTACTGGTGCACCGCCGATGCAGGCTGGATCACTGGACACTCGTATATTGTTTACGGCCCACTTGCCAATGGTGCAACAACCTTAGTCTTTGAGGGCGTGCCAACTTACCCTGATGCAGGACGCTTTTGGGACGTCGTCGATAAACACCAAGTCAATATTTTTTACACCGCACCAACCGCAATAAGAGCCTTGATGGGTCAAGGCAATGAATTTGTAAATCGAGCATCTCGCTCATCGTTAAGACTTCTCGGAACCGTGGGTGAACCGATCAATCCTGAAGCTTGGGAGTGGTATCATCAAGTCGTCGGTGAGACCCGTTGTCCGATAGTCGACACCTGGTGGCAAACTGAAACTGGCGGCATTCTGCTCACTCCCTTACCCGGAGCGACTCAATTAAAACCCGGTTCAGCGACTCGCCCTTTCTTTGGAATTGAACCTGCTCTGCTTGATAGTGATGGTAAAACGGTCGAAGGCGCGGGCTCTGGCGCTTTAGTGATGGCTCGTTCATGGCCAGGGCAAATGCGTACCGTTTACGGAGACCATGATCGATTCATCAGTACTTATTTTTCTCAGTACCCGGGCTACTATTTTACGGGTGACGGGGCGCGACGTGATGAAGATGGTTACTACTGGATCACCGGGCGTATGGATGATGTGTTAAACGTTTCGGGTCATCGCCTCGGGACGGCAGAAATTGAAAGCGCCCTCGTGTTGCATGAAAGTGTTGCAGAAGCGGCGGTGGTCGGGTTTCCGCACGATATCAAAGGGCAAGGCGTTTATGCTTATGTCACTCTGATGAGCGGAGTAGATCCGAGTGATGCACTGAAACAAGAATTAATTAAACTCGTGAATCAAGAAATCGGCCCCATTGCCAAACCAGAAATGATTCAGTGGTCACCTGGTTTGCCAAAAACACGATCAGGAAAAATAATGCGGCGCATATTGCGTAAAATTGCGAGTAATGAACTGGACAATTTAGGCGATACCTCAACCTTGGCCGATCCCAGCGTGGTCGAACAATTAATAAAACATCGCTTAAACCAATAACCGCAGCATTTCATTTTTTGCGAATGCCCTTCCGTTGCCTTGGTATTATTCAACAGATATCCCAATGCAGCGGAAGTTTTAAAAATATTCTTTTAAATATCATTGCGTTACAAGGTGGTCAGACCTTGCCTACCTAGCCACTTGCCCCCTATGGTGCGGAACACCATATAATGATACACTGCAACATAGCGTGTGATAAAAAAGTCAATTGAATGACTTACTCTCGCTCACCAATAAGCGCTTAATCAACAACAATAGCACTAACAATAATCATAAAATCACGTTGGGAATAAAAGCCATGTCAGATGTACGCGTAATAAAAAAATACCCCAATCGTAGGCTCTACGATACGGCCATTAGCAGCTACATAACGCTGAACGATGTGAAAGAATTAGTTCTAAGCTATACGCCATTCAAAGTCATTGATGCAAAATCTGGTGATGATTTAACTCGGGCTACATTACTGCAGATCATTTCTGAACAAGAAGACAAAGAAAGCCCAATTTTTACCTCTGAAATTTTGCAAAATGTGATTCGTTTCTATGGCGATTCAATGCAGGCAATGATGAGTCGATTTCTAGAACACTCCATGAAACTTTTTATGGAGCAACAAGCTGGTTTCAAAAGTCCGCTCAATACCTTTTTGGGTACTAACCCAATGACTATGATGCAAAACATTGCCGAGCAAAACTTGAATATGTGGAAGTCGATGCAAGAAAACTTCTACACCCGAGGCGGTCAAGTCAGCGAAGCAGGCGAAGACGAAAAGCCTGAAGAGAATGAGAAAAAAGACGCTTAAGTTTTGACAATGCTGAATTGCATTTAGGTTAATGTTTGGGTGCTGCGAGTAACATTAACGCGAAGGTTTTGGCGTCAGACTGAAAACGTTTGTTCGCCTTAACCACACTGCCAAAAAAACCACCCCTTTGGCACAGCGTCTGTTTTCTTAACAAATAGGTATGCAATACCTCCATCACCATAGTTTGGCCCTTCGCCATAATGGGTCCGCCCTTCCCAGCATTCTCCATCTTCGACGACCCAGGCGATGTTTTTCCGTGGTGGGTGAATAAAACTATGAGTACTATCTAGTTGACCGATAAACTCCCAATCACCCACTGGTGCCTCCGATGGGCTTTGTATCCATTCAGGGACGCTACCTAATTTTGTGCCTGTGGAAACGCTCTCAACGATATCATCGGAAAGTTCAAAATATAATTCTTCATCGAAGAAAGCCGGAGCGTTTGAATCAGAAATGCCATCGTCGTGCTCCAGCCAATCTACCACACGAACCTCATTCTCGATGAGAGTGTTCTCTCTCGGCGATTTAGATAGCGCGCCGACTAATTCTTCTTGCTCAAGGATAAAACAAGCATTAGCACCTGAACCACCTTCCCAAGTCGAGCACATACCAGGAAAATGATTACACTGAAAAATAAAAATCACTCGTCCTTCTTTTCCCAAATCGAGTCTATTGGAATCATGCTGAAATTGCGCAAGGAAGGTTTGAGGCTTTTTACACTCAGAACAAAAAGGCCAACGAGATTCTTCTAATCCCCAAGGCAAGCCACCAAACTTATCTTGGTAGGAATCCTGCGAATCGAGATCCTCATTCACTCGAATATCTGGAACAAAATACTTCAATGTTTTAATACTCCTTTTTGAGGCTAGCGCCCAAAGCAACGTCTAGTGTAGTCATTCGCGTGCATTTTCTGGTTAGGAAAGGTTCTCATAAGGTCTACGATTTTCCCGCCAACTAGACTCATCAACTTCACGAGTGCCGGCAAGAAGCTCTTGTGAGCGTTGAAGCCACAGCCTTACATATGGCGTATTTATGCTTTCCGCTTTTTCGAAAACTTCCTTAAACGACTCAACCTCATTTTCATTCGCTCGCTCAACTGCAATTCGCCAAATCCAATAGTAAAGAAGATCTAAAAAGAAGCTCTCTTTCGGACAATTTATATCACTTGCGAATTTAAGATAATCAATAAATTCCCCTTTCCATAAAAGAAACAACTCCCACTCTTGATGCGGCTCTACCTCATCAGAGTAAGCCCACTCCTTTATTTCTTCGACCGTGGGATTAGATGGATTCCTTACCATTGTTTTCCTAACTCCGCCTGTACCGGCCGTGTGAAAGAAGATCCAACGACCAAATGGAGCGACACTGGCTTAGTTTATTAAGCATTGAATTCCGCCCTTAATCGACTAAGCCTTTCACCAGCCTCTTCCTCGTTTTCATTATGATCCATAATATCTACGTAAAAGTTCGATTCCTTCCTTAAAGAATTGAACGCTCCATTCGCCTCAAGACTAAGAAGCACCTTTGTACACATACAAATAAACTCATTTACAAACGTGTCAACCTCTTCGTCTTCTATATTATCCGAAAATACGTACTGTTCAATTTCTCGCTCCACACTTCCCCATGCTTCGTTCCATTCAGGAAACTCTAAGTTAAACCCCTGATACTTCCAATCTCCAAAATTACGCTTGAGACTCCTTAGTTCAGCTTCACCGTAGTTATACCTCTCTATATAAGATGAGGATACTTCCTGAAAGGCCTGTTCCGTGTTTGCACACAACAACACATTTCCATACTCCACATTTAGATCGAATGAAAAAGCATAGAAAGTCTTATCAGGATGTGCCTCGGAAAACTTATTAATGCACATTTCAGATAATTCATATAGCAATTTACTAACTTTATCAAAATCAGGTGATTTCATACTTATTCCTTGTGCTTAACGCCAAGCTAAGTGGCGCAGCATTGCTGCGTCCTTGTTTGACCGATTGGTTATATCTTTACTCTTGTTCACTGAGGTATTTCGCAACGAACTCTTCAAGGGTATGTGCATAAGGATTACATTCCATTTTTTCATGATCAGATAACCCTACGGAAAACTTCTTTGCGTCTGAGGTAATCACGTAATAGTCACCGCAACCATTTCTCCCGATAATTAAATAGCGTTCAGGCCACGTTTCGCCAAAATAGCCGTTCTCTCTAACTTCTAGATTTTCGTCAATAACTTCTTCAGGATCATCAAGCAACCCAAAATCAGGGGCGTCGGAATTCAATAATTCGGATGGGTAGTTAGTAACCACTTTCACGTAGCACGCAGGAAAACTAAGTCCGGTTTCTTTTTCAATTCTCTTAATGTCATTCGATGTCATAGGTTTGCTCTTAAATATAGCGCCAAGCATTGCGGTGAGCCACGCAAGAAGCGGTTCGCAACAGCGCCGTGTTAAGGTTTTGCATGACGACTGGCCAGCAAAGGAACACCTTTAGTAACCCAAAACTCTGGACAAATAATACCACTAGACATGCCGTAGCTTTGAAATCTTTCGATGCCAATATTTTTCATGTTGCCAATTGGATGACCCGTAGATTTCTCGTATTCACTTTCTATCATGTTCCTAAGCTCATCAGCAGAAGAAGGCATATCAATATTCCTAAACCGCTCCTTCAGTTCTCTCCACAAAAATGGGTCACCTCTTAGCCCCCACTGTGTTGGTTCTTCTTCAAAAATCACTGATACTTTCATTTTCTCTTTTTGAACCATTGCGCTTGTTTAAATTGTGAGACTGCTTTATACCCAAATCGATTGTTAACTACTCCATTGTTGCTCATGGAGCCTATTCCAATAATCATTCGTCACACTTTCCTTGGGGCAGCCAAATTTTATTGACTTTCTATTCGAAATAAAACGACTCTTGATTTCATAATACTCCGGCCAGATCGTGAAGAACAAATGCAATGCTTCTACTTCAGTTCCAGCAACATGATGCAATATTCTCGACCAGTGCCACGCAGGGTTACAAATTTCATATTTTTCCTCTACCCAATTCATGAAACTAATATTATCAGGATTTGGATACTCAAAGTTCATACGTAGTGCTACTTCATAACCAGCAATAAAAGTAGCAAGCTCATAGATAGATTCAGCCCTAAGGTACATCCCAGGCCGCTTCTTTACAAACTTTAAGGCTTCATTAAGATCTGATTTCATAATACCCCCTCAAACATTAGCTCATCTACTGCTTCGACTGGTTTTGGTAGCTTTTCAGCTTATTGGATAAATCATTTGCTCGCTTTAAAGCATTGTCTACAGCAAATTTATTGTCGTACTCACCACCGACTCTCAGAACATCGTCGACTTCTTCTATTCCAATTTCAATCTCAGTTTCCAAAATGGCGAAAATTTTTTGAGTATTTTGAAGTGAATTCGATTCGTTGAAAAAAGAATACGCGACATCGATGCGGGCTTGCAATTCACTTAAAGCTCGCACTTCTCTTGTAAGTTTACACAGTTCATTAGTCGCATCAGCTAATTCTTGTGCTTTAGCCATCGACGATTCAGGAAGAAATGGCAGAAACCTACTTTGAACAAACATACCGAAAATAAAAGAAAATGCTAACCCGACAGATATTAAGAACTTATTCAAAGTAAAACCCTATTCATTACCATTGCGCCAGCCATAAGGGGCGGTTGAAAGTCGTCAAGTGAAGGGCCATCGACCCAGAATAACCTTGTTGGATTGGTTAGGTGTTTTTGCGCAAGACTTCAACAATTTCACGCAAATCGGATGGCCGGAATATCAACCCCAGTGGCACAGGAAAGCCTCCACTGTCTTTAATACCCCAAACGGCCCAATATCGGTAACCTCTTGATAGAACTTTGAAGCTTCCACTGAAGAACTACCCATATACACTTAACGTTTGAATTAACGGGTTTGAAAAAGCAACCCCGGGGCTGCGCTTTTTGAGCGTCCGGCAGGTTTGAAAAACCTGCGTAGTTAAACGCCTTGTTACGAGCTGTAATTAATAACTGTTTCATGGAATGACCTTAATGGTTTTGTTTCCATTTTCATTCGTAACAATAACGTCTGTTGTTTTAACGGAAAACAAGCGAATATACTTTGATTTACCGTCATATTCCCCAAATTCTTTTTCTATAGCGTTTGCTGCGATTATTAACCCTTGGCTTTTTCCATTTGCAATACCAAGTTTATATTTTTCATCCATTTGTAGATAGATGATTGGAATGTAAATGCTAGAAGCTAGCAGGATACCGAAGAACATGCCGATTGAGATTTTTTTCATTCTCAGACTCCTAACGCTTCACACTGAAGACAGCATATATTTTATACTGCCTCAGCTCTTTCTTGTTACGTGTTTGGCATACCATAGTTGAACTCTTTAATTAAACATCCGTTCTCATCGTCGACCCAAATGACATGAGGCAATTTCTTCGTCCTTAATATCAGGCTCAAAGACTCTAAAGCTTTAATCGTGAAATCTACACCTTTAAAGATTTCTCCACTTCCGAAGACAATTTCTCCATCCGAAGAGTCCATTGACCATTCGAAATCTGAGTCATCTTTCGCTCGAAGGACTACTTTACCATTGTGTCCTGAAGTATACGCATTCAAGCTTAGTCGACATTTGGACAGGTGAGCTTCGATACCACTTAGGCCATCAGGGGCTTTAATCTCCATCGAAAAATAGTTTGCCACAGAATTCCTTCTTTCACGTAACGCTTCAACCAGTAGTTCACCTGCTGCTTTGACTTGTTACATTATACTGATAAATTGGCTTTCCTAGGTCTTTAAAAGCTCCTCGCCCTAGGTATTCTAAATATTCGAGAACTTCAACATAGTATATCTCACCGTCTTCCCCTTTATTACCAATAAAAAAGTAATATTCTTCGACTTTCAAAGAGATTTGACTCAAACAACTAGTCTGCTCCCAATACAATACCTTCGAAGCTATATCTATACCCTTGTATACATCGAGGGTAGAGACTTCAAAAACAGGAAAAGTATATAACGCCTTGCCGTTGTAATCATAAACGGGCTTTTCAAATGAGTTATTTACTTTACCGAAGAAAACTATATCGTTTTGAGTGTATAACTCATTAAACGCAGCTCTTGAACTTTTAAACTCGAGTCGGGCGTCGCGAGTACTCATAACCGTGCAGCTAAATGCAGGTACAGCGACAAAAGAAAATACTAAAGCTATAAGTAAGTTATTCATCATTTAACACCTCAATAGCCGGCAGCTGGAACGAAGCGGAGTGTAAACTCTCCAGCGTCGAAGGCTCGAAGTTGATTGAATAGTCGATTGTGAAGTTGACTGAATTGTTATGCATTTTCTCGCTCGGACGCAATGGGGCCTTTAAGAACCATTACACCATGGTGGTTCTCACATATTAGCCATGATATTTCTTTGTTCGTTATGTAGTACTCAAAATATCTTGTTTCGGACAATACGCTAACAATAGCCTCTCCTGTGCCTTCAAGAACCCAATACTTACCATCTTCATCTGATGCGATAAACCAATACGTGTCTGAATGGCAAAGAAGCGAATTGAGTTCTTCAATGCCATCATCTGGTTGATAGCTCGCATACGGCTCTTCGATGGCCTCCCAAAGCCAGATTCTTTCGAGACTTTGTTTGCCATGAGATAGAAAGTTCTCGGCCAGCTTGTCCATTATCCACTGCCAATTATTCATGCGAAGAAACTCAATCCCCCGTATCTTTTCGGAGCTTATAATTTCATTGAGTTCATCGCGCAATGTATTCATATTGACACCTAACGTTAGAGGATGTTTCTTGACCACTTGTTACTTATTGACAATCACAAAGATCCTTTTGAAAAATAACGCCCCAAACTGCCCTGCTGAATGTTTTTCTATATGTTGAGCACACTTTTGACCCTCGTAAAACCCAACAACCACAAATGACCCGATGTAACCAAACACACGACTATAAAGGGAATATAGGTTATTTGGTACGGAGAACTATGCCGCTCTGGATAGAAGGAAGGATATGCCACATAAAACGCTGCGAAAAGACCAACTATCGCGGAGACACAAGCGACCAAAAATTTGAAGTTCGGAGCCATTATGTAAACACCATATAAACCAATGGTAGGAATTATCACTGCACTCCCATACTCATACCAAATTCGGAATTCATGCTCGAGCACTAGCGAAATAATACCTCCGATGAGAAATGCGCCAGCTAAAACAAAAGGTGTAATACACCATCTAAGATATACCACTTGAACTACCCTTTATCTGATAATTGCAAGATACGGACCTTCGATACATCACATCAAATTGAGACGCGCGTTTTTTCTGCATCGTTTTTCCGGTATCTTGTTAGCTATCATTCACTAATTACTTTGGCTACAAACTCAGTAAACGACTTCGCTATTGGTTGTGTAAAACTAGCATTGTATACATTTCCAGTGTCAGGACGAATATAGATAGTTCCATCTATGTCATTCGAAAAGATTTCAAGGAAACCGTAATGAAAATGCTCTTTGTCCCTATTTTGCTCGTAAATATCCAACTGCTCAATATCTGGATTTATTCCATACACTGGATCATCAAAAATCTCAGCATAATTTAATTCAATAAGATAAGCGGTAAAGTCTTTCCGGAGCTTAATATTAAGCTTTTCTTCCAAATCGGAGACTTTCTTTGGCGCTACCCCATGACCTAGCTCTTTAGAATGGTCCTTCAATAATTCGATGAGATTCATACTTTCCCTTATGTAACTAACGCCGCCATAACCGAACAAACAAATCGAAGGTTTGATTGTTCGACGACGTAGCGCTTAGTTCATAGCCTTGTTAAGCGCTTTCACAGAACAACCACCCCGAATAAGTTTTTCGCGCCTTATCTAGTACCGCCTGCTCTGAAAAACTAATTTCGGTATCAGTAATAGGCATACCCAAAAGCCATTTCACCATTTGACCGGTAGAAAGTTTAAACGTAAATGGCGATGGAACATAAGCCATGTGCCTATAAGTGCTTTTGGCATTAACTTTAACCACATCTTCGCAGACCAAAGGCCACTCATCACAAGTACGCTCAGTTAGCCAATAAATAGAGCTTGCTAGCGAATTAGGCAACCATTCGTTGGTGCCTGATACAGCGAACTCGAAGTTACCTTCTGGTAAAGATAGCCCCATATCAAAGGCACCAATCGTTGAGAAAAAATCACCTCCAAATTGGCCAATAGGAATCGGTCTATTTCCATTGTTATCTCGGTACGCAGTGACTGAAGGATTACCTTCAGTATTTTCCTTAAGAAAGTTTGCCAGCTCTTTATGGTGACTTGGTGGCATGTAATCTCCTTTTTGCGCTTAAGGCCAAGCAGAGTCGAATGCGACTTTATGCATTTCGTTCTCTTACAAATTGTTAAAGGTTGCTAAAGTCAAACGACTTATTTCCTAGATCAAATATTATATAACTTTTGGAGCCCACTAACTCTATTTTGAACTTATTGACTATGCGATTGACCGACTTAATTTTTGGGCCATTTCCAAAAGGATTTTCGGTAGTCATACCTTTGAAATCCCATGGGTATATAAAGTAAGAGTGTTTATTTACAATATCGAGTATTCGAACTCCCGTAATATTGCGACCGAGCTCACCTCCGTCTTTGACTTTATAAAGCAAAAAGGATTCTTCATAGGCTACAAAATCACCCGTATAAAGGCCTTTATCGATATACAAGATTTCTCGAGCAGTGGCAGGGTCTACACCTGACTTAAAACTGTTTTCATCTACAGCAAATACGCCGCTTGAGAAAATAAAGAATATAAAAGTTAGTATGCTTCTCACTTAGTACCTTTACGACTGTAAGCAGCGGAAAATAAACGCAGTCAGTGTTTAATTTTCCTGCTGACTTTGATGATTCATATTCTTTTGTAAGAATTGTTTGATTCCGAATGATTCTACATGACCTGATGGGTTACAAAAACCAACTTTAGCCTCATTATGCTCTAAAAAAGCTAGGTATTGTTCGCCAACCTCAAGCTCTACAGAACAACTGGTATTTATTTCACCAGCATTAATTTTAACGAGTTTCGAGGGACTACCTTTAAGTAAATTGACTATTTTCGCCTCTGCGTACCCTGTTACATGCTCTTCAAGTACTCGATGAGAATAGCTGTTAGTTTCTTCATTGTATTTAAAAAGCTCTCTACTTCCCTTCCCATTAGTAACGCTTACTACTTCAACAATAGCTACGCTTTGATGTATTTGAAAGGCCTTTTCAAGATCAAATGCTTCAGGCCAGCACGAACAGGATAGTGCTAGTTTCGATAAAAAAATTAAAACTATAGAGGTAAATGGTTTCATAATATTAACGCCTCAATGAGCCTCACCGCTAGGCATCGGCTTTATGGACTTATTAAGTCTTAAATCCCACATCTGGCTCAAAACTAATATAACTATCGCCATTTTGCTCGCATATAGGATTCCATTGCAAGCATTCACGAGTATCTAGAAAAATAGCGTTGTTCTTTTCCTTGCAAAAGCCTATTTGGGCTGGCTCCTTAGAACCACACAGCTTAAGCAGCAGTCTCAAAGCTCTATCAATGATCTGTTCACCAAGTTCGGATTCTGTTGCCAAATAGAGACTAGACTTAAAAGCTATATCTTCCGGGAATTCGCCTAGCACTCTGTATGGAGCTTCCCACTGCGCTAACAATGCAACCTCATGATTCGTAAGCTGTGGGAGTTTCACTTTCTTAGGCAAGCTTGGGATTAACTCCAATAGCTCGGCATATTGCTCGGAACTCAAATAGATACCACCTTCTTTTTTTACATAGTAAGGCGCTCCATACTCAGATAGTTCCCATTCACCTTCCTCCATATCCACAAAGCTAGGTATTAGGAATATAAACTCGCCACAATAACGCAACGAAAGCCAATTCCCCGGAGAGCAGCCCGCATATCCGCAATGTTCGCAAACTAAAAACTGAATTGATGCATCTTCGATTTCCAACAATTCAACCGCATTACAGAATAGATGCTTATCAAAGAAGATTTGGGTAACTTTCGAAGCATCTTGTCCTGAACTACTGAAATCAAGTTCAGCCTTCTTGGAGCTTATTTTATTTGGTGTCCACATATCACTTTTGACTTAACGTCGGTAAAAATGGCAAGCATTAGCGAGTCCAGCGCACGTGCATTTTGAGTGGGCGATGCTGCATTTTCTTGTTTGCACTTTATCAGTCATAAATTTTGGGCCAGTTTGCTAAAAAATCTTCTTTACTTTCAAATGCAGTAATCCAAGGCCTGTCAGGAGATGTTTCCTTGCTCCATGTGATGTGCACGGCGTAGAGCGGGTTCGGTGCTCCTTCAACCTCGAACAGAAAGTCATCTCGACCATCTTGCAGCGCTTGTTATGCGACATTAATCGATAACCTTAAATTCAAATATTTCGCCTTGAGCTAGGTCTTTTGTTTGATAGCCCAGGCTTCCTGAGTAACGAATTATTTCTAAAGTAGAAACTATTTTTAGGTTGGAGCCGCCATACTCACCACCAAGAGGGCCTGGAATTGTCATATGATACTTCATTCCATCAGGAAGCTCACCCAAGTTCTCTTTGGCTTCATTCACCATTTTTTCCATGAACCAATCTATGGAAAACTCTTCATCTTTTACCAGTTCGTTATATTCAGACGTATCATTTGCGATTACTTCACAATAGACATCTTCGGGGCATAGCCTCCAGAAACGTCCCTTAGCGTCCTTTAATATAAAATTTGCAAACTCATTCTCAGCGACCACTTCAACCGGAATTAGTCCTGTCCAGCCCCAAGATTTTTTGATCTCATCGAGTATTTTCATAGAGTCGTTTAACGTCCAATGCAGCTGCGCGCGTTAGCCAGTCCTACGTCGCAGGCGTATTGCTGCCTTGACTGGTTAAGCTCATTTATTGTGACCTTAATTTTTTAAGATGTTCTAAGTTAGATAAAATTACTTCATCGTTGCTGTCTATAGCTAACGCTTTCTTATAATAGCTCTCGGCTTTGTCATAGTCCTTTTTTGCCATGAACAAAGTCCCCATGTTGGCGTAACCATAAATTGATTCGGGGTAATATTGAATTAATGCATTTGATACTTTTACTAGCTGCTTATCACCAATATCGCTATTGAGCCTAAAAAATTTTGACGTTCTTGGTAGAACACTTTGAATCATAAAATCCTTTGGATTTCCTTGCATTGAGCTAATTCGCCCCCAAGTCCATTTGTTATCGATTTCTTTAGATGTTTTAAGTATGGTTACCAGCTGGTCGCCCGCCAATTCCCATTCTTCTATTCTCTCTGCGATAGTAACGATCCCCAAATGGATGTCGAGACGTTCTGGAAAGTCTTTTAATGCAGTTTGTGATCTTTTGATACCAGATATTATTAATTCTTTATCATATGTTGTCCGTTCACCTAAAAACCCTTCAGTTTTGCCTGTCTCTTGACTTTTTAGCGCAAAATCGCCTTCTTTAGGTTCGCCGCTTCCTATTAAAATTTCCGTACTTTCACCTTTTGAATATGAATAGTTTAAAAGTAAAATATAATACTCGGGCTCTTTAGAACCCTTATTTTTTTTAAGATAGGTTTCTATAGAATCGAAATTCTTATCTTGTATTTCAGAAATAAACTTATCAAATTCATTGTCTGATATTGAGAATGCACTCAATGAGAAAGCTAGCATTAGTAATAATGTAATGAATTTTTTCATTTCTATCCTTTAGATCTTAATGCCCAAAGCAGCGTCGAACATTAGCGTTGAACAGTACTCTAGTTGCGTTGTTGGCTTGCCTTGTTAAATGCATACGACTTTAACCCCTGATTTTGAACTTGTTGTGAAATTGCTTGCGAATTCGACTACTTCATTTACCGATTCGTTCGGGTGACTAGTAGTGATAATATAACTTACGTTCTCTCCATTACCGACTGCGATTTCATCCATTATTTCTCCCATAGTTCGCAGTCTTTTCCGACAGCACAAAACAATTCAAAATTTTGTTCTAAAAAGGACTCTAGAAGTTTATCGTGTTCATTGCTATATCCGTTCTCAGATATTAGTACGACTTTGTTCATTCGATTAACCATTTAATGCCTTTAGCAGCAGTAAATTGCAAAACCGAAGACGTAGCCATCAGTAGCATCTGACTTGAGGACTGAACGAACAAACCTTGAAGAGTAACGTTGATACTCATCTTGCTCGCTAGCGGACAATCTATTAAAAGTACCGATATCTACCATGATTCCTAATCTACCATGATTCCTATGGGCATTTAACACTTTAAGTTGCGGATTTTTAAAGCGAGCAGCATTTAAACAGGTCGAAGCCTTAATTTGTTATCTTTGACTTTATATACGAAATTATTTGATCACGTTGTTTTTTACTAAAAGCAAAATAATCAAACATCAATTCTTGTTCCGAATTTGAACTCAATATTACATGATTGCCTACAAATTTTGAAATAGTAAGCTTTGTAATATCATTCCAGTTAAGCTCTGATTTTTCGCCATATTTAGATACCGAAATAAACCGCTCATTTAAAGTCAGTTCGCAAGCTTGTAGCTTATTGGTTCCGGAATTAAATACCATTAGCCACAATGTAACGAATATCGGCACCAACAATAAAATAGTAACCATTTCCTTTGGTAGTGGCTGACCATTTAGTTTTAATACAATCGACAATACAATTGGCACAACAACGACCGGAATTATTGTTCGGTAGCTTGTAATTAGTCTATTTATAAAACCTTGCAGAGTTGACTGAGTAAATTTCATATTATCCATATTAAGTTAACGCCCAGTACAGCGGCTAGCAAAGCTGGCACGTAATTGCGCAGCAATTTGAGTGATCGATTTGACAGTCCGTTGCTGCTTATTAAGCATTTCTTGCTCCAGAAACTGGATAGCACCATTCGTTCTCTTTGCGGACTATGAAATACCACAATTCCGAACCATTTTTAGATGTTTTAACTGACGAGATATAGGTACACTCACCACTTGAGCTTGTATTTAGTACGACTTGCTCGATTACTTCATCTTCCATTCTTGACCCTTTTGAAACGACCTTCAACTCGAATGGTTCGTCGTTCCATGGCTCTCCGAGAGGCCGATATAGCTTAACCAGAATATGTAGTCTAGATTCTGAATCCAATTTACAACTAGTTTCAGGGCTTGGCATCCAGTTCGGTCTTAATCCTTCAGAGAACTCCTTCCTTACCTGAATTTTTGAGGGTTCATAGCCTTGGTCAGCTTCAATTTCACCAATGCAGCCCCAGCAATCACCACCACAATCGATCGATAATGGATCACTCTTAACGTCTAATTCTCTATTGCAAATGTGACAATGCGAATTCATAGGACCGATGCATAACAGTATTTTATATTCATTAGAGCGTAAATAATCCGTTCACTTTTCATTCCAAGTCAGACTGTTTGATTATATTAAACGCTCTCAATCTGAAATGTAAGTGGGTGTCCAGACTAATCCCCTTAAAGCGTCCATTTGTGCTCAACCATGTCGTAGTTTTATGGCGTAACGATTTCTTCCTTGATGCTTGGCATCGTAGAGTGCCTCGTCTGCTCGTTTCAAAGCAACTTCGATACTCTCATCATCTGAGTGAGCCAAAGTAACTCCCATACTGACCGTTATTACTTCATCGAGGCCATCGACATCTATCTTGGCACACTGACTTCGAATGCGATCGAACACTACATCTAAATCATCAACGTCGACTTGATTAAGAATTAACAACCACTCTTCTCCGCCGATCCGACCTAATGAATCGTGCTCACGAATCGCACAGCGAATTGCCACAGCAAATTCAATCAAGACTCGATCGCCAACATCGTGCCCATAACTGTCATTAATTCGCTTAAAGAAGTCGAGATCAAGCAAGCAAAACATTAGCTTTCCGTTTTCTCTGAAAAAACCATTCAGTTCTCTTTCTGCAATCGAAAAGATTTGGCGACGGTTTGGAACGCCGGTTAATTCATCCGTAAGGGCTAACTCTGCGTATTTTTGATGACTAATTTTCTCTCGTCGCCAAAAGATCAAAGCAGACATCAGTAACGTTGTTAAAATCAATGCGGCCAATATAAAAATGGTTTTTTGACTTTCTTGCTTCTCTAAGTTCAATTGCTGCAGTTCATTTCGTTGTTTTAATATTTCAAGCTCTTGTTGTTGTAATTTATCATTGAACTCATTTTGTAACTTTTTCATTTCTTTAATTCGATTAGACTTTATTAGCTCTTCAAACACATTGATGACTTTGTTGTAGTAATCAATGGCTTCTTGAAATCGGCCTTGGTCCGAATAATGGTCGGCAGCATGCCGCAATACAACTAACTTGTCTTTATCTTCTTTATCGCTTAATCGCGCCATTAATTGATTAATTAGAACATCGACTTCTTCGGTTTTACCTTGTTTTATTTGATTCTTGAGAAGATCAGACATGGTTGCGTTGATCAGACGCTGGTTCTTAATATTTTGAGCTAGGCTTAACGATTCCTTTAAATAAACCTCTGCAGTCTCATAATGTTGCCTCTCATACTCAAGCAAACCTAATTGCGATTTAGCGAAAGCCACTCCTTGAACAATATTAAATTTTTCAGCAATAGTTAATGACTTCTTTAAATACTCTTCGGCTTGATCGTATTTTTTAACCTTTATTGAAACATACCCTATATTGTAATAGGTAATTGATGCATTTTGCTCTTGTTCCTTTTCATCGATGTAGCTTAGACTTTTGAAAAAATAGTCTATTGCCGTTTCATGCTCTCCGGTTGCGTCATAGACCAACGCAATATTCGCAAGCGTCGTAGCTAAAAAACCCGGAGCTTCTTCTTGGTAAATTTCATAAGCGTCTAATAGCAGCTTTAATGCAGCTTCGTGCTCTTCATTGTAATAACTGGCTAGACCGAATTTAGATTTTGCTTGAGCCTCAAGAAATCGATTATCGAGCGTTTCAATCGTTACAAGGGCTTCTTTGAAAACCACTTTAGATTGTTCCCATTTATTCAGTTGAGACAAGGCTTCTGCTTCATCTAACTTAAACCGACTGGCATAGTCTTGTTTTTTATGGGCTTGCGCGAGTTCAAATCCTTGGCGTGAATTTTCTAAATATTGTTCGAGATAACCTAGTCGGTTAAAGGTATCCGACTTTATCACCATTATATCGAGCCGGGGCAATAAAGGAAGTTTTGGATCTTTTAATGCTTGATCGATTTCTTCAATCGTCTTTATTGGCTCCTTTGCCGACATCGCGCCAAATTTCTCAACGATAGGATGAACAGCATTTTCAGCAAATATGTTATTCACAAAAAGGATTAGAAGAAAATATAAGAATTTAAATTTAAATTTAAACAGATTGACCATATTTTATCTTTATTATGTGCCGAATGATGATTTTATCCCTACCCTAATTAACGCACGATTATCTATTTCCAGTTATTGTGCTTTGGTTGTCATCGGAAATGCTCTCGGAAACACTTCATGGACATACGCCCCGGAAATTACTCGATGAGTCTTTCAACAAACCGTTCATTATTTATACAACAGTATAGGCTATATCTTTGAGAAATTCGACTTTACGAAAGAGGGTCAGGGTATTCATTATTGACTTTATCTGGCCAGTCGCTGGGCAACCAAAAGACCGAGAATTCATCTTCATTATCCGCGTTGATACGCAATATGCATGGCCGTTTAGCAACACCTTGTTCCAGTAAATCGGATAGCTTGCTTGGGGTATTGTTAAAATCGCATAATCCGAGCCATTGGAACTTCTCCAAACGCACAACGGACAGTTGTTCTGTTGACTGACCTAAGCTCTGTAAGCCTTGTTCCAATTCCTCGCTGGTGGCCCAAACAGCGGTCGCACTCAGTGCCTTGAAGGAATTTCTCACTTGTGAATCTGGGGTGGAACCTGTGTCGGAGAGTTTCATTCGCTCACTCATTGATGAGAAAGAATGGAATAGTTGACCTCGTAATAAACTGCAGGCTTGCGCTTTTGGCAGGTTTCGCTCAGCCAGCCAATGCAGCATTGCTGGGTGGCTCGATAAGGCTAACTGATGATGTATCAGTCGATCTAATTTAAGATCGAGCCTATCTTTCACATTTGAACCCACCCAAAAGTCTTTACCCATCCATGGAATGTTCAAATAGAATTTACTGGCCATTTCTATATGCAGTAAAGAGTGGTTATTCTTATTTTGCACCAGCAGATCAAGTTCACCTAGTGTTACACCATCGACGATCACTTGTAGGTTTCGTTCGATCACTTGATAGTCAGGGTGCACAGAAAAAATGAAGTTGATAAAACATTCAAATAAATCACCTAAACGAAAAGTTTTTAGTTGCTCAATATCTTGATAAAGCTTATCTATCCATTTTTCTTGAGTGTTACGCTCAACTTCTCTTTTAAACGATTGCCAAAACTGTGCTCGATCATTGGCGTGAACAAAAAAGTTTTGTGGGATAGTCACAAGTTCCGGGGTCAAAACACACCAAGCCAACCGCTGCATTAACTGCTTGGGTGTCTCTTCAAGTAGCGGGTGGGTTGACGGGTATTTTAAAGTTGTCACCTTCTCTCTCACATAACGACCGATAATACTCGAGCAAGGGTATTGATGAGAGCTTGGCCAACCTCACTCATCAATACGATTAGCAATAATAATAAGCCGCAAATGATCGCCATGATTACTCGAAAGCGAAGTAGCCGAGACTGATCGTTGTTCTCGATTTTATTTGACTGTATCCACCAACGCCGCGCCAACCAAAGCAGCATCACTTCTCCTATCGCCGCTACCGCGAGTACTTCTTGACTGCCTTCCGGTAGGTTAATTGCAGCACCCACCAGCACTCCGGGTAATAAGTATAGAGGCGCCCAAAGCAAGCCTGAGCTAATATTAATAAACCAGAAATACCCCTGTCGCATGCCTGAAACACCTGCAACTACCGGTAACACCGCTCGAACAGGCCCAATAAATCGACCTATCACAAGGCTCATTGCACCGTATTGCGCAATAAACCGATCAGCTCGTTCGAGCCCTTTTTGATGCGACTCTATCCACCGCCATTGGCGAATTTTTTCGCGATAATGATACCCTAAATAATAACTTAAACCTTCCCCAAGAACGGCCCCAATCAACATCGCGAGTACAATAGGATAAAAACCCAGAACCTGGCTACCCACCAGTGCCCCAACGCCAACCAGCAGAAGCCACCCGGGCATCAACACTCCGATAAAAGCTAAAGACTCAAGAAAGGTAATGCCTAAAACAATAAAAAAGGCCCACTCAGGAGACTGCTCAATAAAGCGTAAAATGGACTGACTGTAACTCTCAAACAAAAGATTGGCCCTCACCACAAATTGCGTTCCGATTGTCGCGCATTTTAACGATTTCGTGTATTTTAAAATAAAGTAAGATTTAAGAGCTCCATGATGACGGAACAAGCAGCCACACACAACTCAATGATTGAGCAACCCAAAGAATCCGAACAACAGCAATGTAAAAATTGTCACACGCCTTTGTCAGGCCCTTTTTGTCATCAATGTGGCCAACCGGATCGTTCCATTATTCGGTTTTTCGGAACCCTTATCCATGAATTACTCGAAGATATTATCAGTATCGATTCTCGCGCCGCGAGAACACTTTTCGCGTTACTGTTTAAACCGGGCTTTTTAACCAAAGAATATGTCGCTGGTCGCCGCTTTCGCTATGTACCTCCGCTCCGTCTATTTCTATTAACCAGCATATTCTGTATCTTTTTTATCTGGGTGCTGAATAAGACCACCGATGCACATCAAGTTCAAATTAACGGAGAGAATATTGTTGCTGGAGAAAAGATCAAAGAAAAGCAATATCAAGAAATTTTAAAAAGCCTTTCCGATAAACCCCTAGAAGAATTAAATGAAGAAGAGCGAGCAAAAGCGCGCAATAAACTCGATACCATTAATCGTGCAATGGCGTTAACCGGTCAAGAGCAATCATTCCCCATTCCTAAAGAGTTACTGACAGAACAAGAACGTAAAGAGCTTGCCAAGACGCCGCCTGACGTTAAACAAGTACCCAATGTCGAAAATACTGGCGTTGAGAAACAAGAGACAAGCTCATTACTCAATAATGACTCCAATCAACAAGGCGTGAACGAAACGGATCAAACTCATGCTAATGAATCCACCAAACCAAAAGACGAAGAAAATCAGAATGCTATAGAAGGCAACAGCAAAGACAAAGCCGTGCCTGAAGCTCCAGAGACGCCTAATACCAATGATATAGGCATCAATGTTGATGATGATAATGTAACGGTCAATTTTCCGTTTTTATCTGAAGAAGATAATAAGCAACTTTCAGAACGCCTGAAAACCAACATTAAAAAACTGAAAGATCCGGATGAGCGTGAAGATTTTTGGAGTGATATGTTAGAGGTGATTCCAAAGCTTATGTTGTTGTTGGTGCCCTTGTTCGCCATCGTTATGAAAATCAGTTACCCGTTTGCACGACGCTACTACATCGAGCATTTGATTCACGCGTTTCATGGTCATGCGTTTTTATTTTTAGCTATTTTACTTTCTTTATGGTTCGAAATTATCAATGACTCGTTGATTAGTTCCGATAATGGGTTGGTAAGGTTTATAGGCCATGGGTTTGGATTTCTTGAAGTAGCCATGCTGATTTGGATACCCATTTATTTTTTAATTTCGCTACGCGTCGTCTATCAGCAGAACTGGTTCTTAACGGTTTGGAAATGGTTCTTCCTAAGTCTACTGTATTTCATCATGGCGGCATTTAGTGCTACCGTCGCTCTCATCGTGGCGGTACTCTTGAACTAACCCATCTGAGGTTGAGCTAATCCAATTGACGTTGAAATACTGACGTTATACGAAGCAACCTCGTCTTAAACGAAAAAAGGCAAGGAAACCTTGAGTTCCTTGCCTTCTTGAATTTCTCGCAAATCCGTCGCATCGAAGCTTAGGATTGATATGTCGTTACGAAATCTTCTCACCAGCCGCTTGTTTGTCCGCATGATAAGAAGAGCGAACCATCGGGCCACTGGCCACATTAACGAAGCCTAGCTCTTCGGCAATTTGACCTAACTCTTTAAACTCCGCTGGCGTTACAAAGCGCTTAACGGGATGATGATCCTTACTTGGTTGTAAATACTGACCAATCGTCAACATATCGACATCGTGAGCGCGTAAGTCTTTCATCACTTCGACGATTTCTTCGTTCGTCTCTCCGAGTCCAACCATCAAGCCTGATTTGGTTGCTACCTTCGGATACAACGCTTTGTGCTTTTTTAGCAAGTCTAACGACCATTGATAGTCAGCTCCTGGACGAGCTTGACGATAAAGACGTGGTACTGTCTCTAAATTGTGATTAAAAACATCTGGCAAGCCTGCGCCTAATATTTCTAAAGCACGATCCATTCGTCCGCGAAAATCCGGGACCAAGGTTTCAACTTTGGTTTGCGGAGATTGCTCTCGAACCTGATTAACACAGTCAACAAAGTGTTGCGCCCCGCCGTCTCTAAGATCATCTCGATCAACGGAGGTAATAACCACGTACTTGAGTCCCATGCTGACGACCGAGTCGGCCAAATTCTTAGGTTCATCAGCGTCCGGTTGCAATGGGCGACCATGTGCTACATCGCAAAAAGGACAGCGACGTGTGCAAATATCTCCAAGTATCATAAACGTCGCCGTACCATGCCCGAAACACTCTGGCAGATTCGGACAAGATGCTTCTTCACATACCGTATGCAACTTTTTATTGCGCAGCATGTTTTTGATTTCTTGCACTTGGTTTCCACTGGGCAAACGAACGCGAATCCAATCAGGCTTACGCGGCATTTCTTCAGTAGGCTCGATTTTAATTGGAATGCGCGCAGTTTTATCTGCGCCACGTAACTTTACACCCGCCACTTTTTTAGCTGGTTTTTCAGACTTTAGGTTAACAGATGGGTTTTCACTCATAATAGGGTACTACTCCAAACCGACCAACGATTGAGCTTGGCGGTATTCTAGATTTTTCATAATATGGTTAACTAAAACCGGCGAGACTTTTTCTAAACTGTCGAAGCCGCCTTCAGTTTTAATATCGGTAACTTGCATTCCAGCATAACCGCAAGGGTTAATGCGATTAAAAGGACTCAAGTCCATATTGATGTTCAGCGCTAAACCATGAAACGAACACCCTTTACGGATTCTTAAGCCGAGTGAACAAATTTTTGCGCCACTTTCGACGTACACACCCGGCGCATCAGCGCGGGGGTGCGCAGCGATATTCATAGATTCGAGAGTATCAACCACAGCATCTTCAATGGCCGATACCAAATCACGCACGCCAAACTTTTTACGTCGCAAATCGATGAGAAAGTACACCACTTGCTGACCAGGTCCATGATAGGTAACCTGTCCGCCTCGGTCGACTTGAACCACTGGAATATCGCCTGGCGCTAAAATGTGTTCAGCTTTGCCCGCTTGCCCTTGCGTAAACACCGGCTCATGTTCCACTAACCAAATCTCATCGCTGGTGCTCTGATCGCGTTGATCAGTAAACGCTGACATGGCCTTCCACACCGGCTGGTAATCTTGACGTCCCAACTGCCGAACAACAAGTCGCTCAGTCAAGTCATCAGCGGGGGCAGTTTCCACTTCAATGGCTCCCATCAGAGACACATCTTTACATCGGGAATAGCTCGCACTTCGCGATACAATTGCTCTACCTGATCGCTAGAATGCAGAGTGAGATGAATCGTGATCGAAACGTAGTTACCCTTAGTCGACGGTGTTAATTGCGGAGCGTAATCGCCGGGCACGACATTCTGCACAACCGACAGAACCTCGATATCAATGTCAATACGATTGACAGCCATGGTCTTGAATGCGATTTGGCAAGGGAATTCCCAAAGTTCAGGGTTAATGCCAGAAGGCGTATCGGACTGACTCATAAGTTGCCTGTACCTAATTTCTTTTAAACAATGTCGCCATTATACAGCTTTTGCTTGTAAGCCATATAATACTCCGTTATCTGATGCCACATCGGGCCCGCCTGCCCATTGCCAATGGCTTGCCCATCAACACTAACCACAGGCTGTATCTCACGCATAGAGCTGCTGATCCAAACTTCATCGGCTTGCAACAAGTCATCAAGGGTGAATAACCGCTCACTTACTCTCAAGCCCTTCTCTCTCGCTATCTCTAAAATAAGTTCTCGGGTGATTCCACCTAAAATCCAATGACTTTCAGGGGCAGTCACTAGGCAGCCTTGTTGAACCATAAATAAATTAGAGGCTGATCCTTCGATGGCAAAGCCGTCACGAACCATTATAGCTTCATCGGCCCTTTGGTTTTCAGCTTGCTGACGCGCCATACAGTTAGCAAGAAGCGTTATGGCCTTAATATCGCAGCGTTGCCAACGCACGTCTTCGACTGAAATCACTTTCCGACCCGTCGCGTCTGGTTGTTGTGCAGCGCTGGGTAGAGGATTAACGGTGGCAAAACAGGTCACCTCGGTATTCGAAGGAAACCGATGATCTCGCTGACTGCTTTGCCCGCGAGTTACCTGCCAGTATAGACTCGCATTTTGCACGTTGTTTTTGCTAAGTAAGTTTGCACTCACTTCTTCTAAATCTTCTGGTAAATAAGACTTATCGATGAGAATTTCGGAAAGACTCCGGTTAAGACGACGAAGGTGTTGTGGCAGTCTAAACAATTGTCCTGCATAGACCGGAATCACCTCGTAAATCCCATCACCAAACAAAAAACCTCGGTCCATCACGGATACCGAGGCTTCTGCTAGTGGCAAATAGTCACCATTTAAATAGACGATGGACACACTCATTGCCCCTTGCAATATAACTTAAGAGAAGAGTTCACTAAACCAGCGACTGATGGCGTCGATCATACGCGAGAACCAGCCACCTTCGGCAACGTCTTCGAGCGCCACCATCGGTACCTTAGCCACTTCTTCGCCCTCTAACTCAAAGAAAATTTGTCCTACAACCTGCCCTTTTGCTAATGGCGCTTCGAGTTCATTTTCGACGACGTAGTTGGCCTTGAGTTGCTGACGTTTTCCACGAGGAATGGTTAAGTAGGTTTGCTCTAAAACGCCTAACGTCGCCTGTTCAACCTCTCCACCCCATACTCGAGCTTGATGCACTTGCGAATTGGCTGTCAAAGGCGATACCGTTTCGAAAAATCGGAAGCCATAAGTTAGCAACTTCTTACTCTCAATTTTACGAGCATCTTCACTGCTCGTGCCCATAACCACAGCGATCAAACGCATACCATCTTTTACAGCCGATGAAACCAAGCAGTAACCTGCAGCTTCTGTATGACCCGTTTTTACACCATCGACTTCGAGGCTACGATCCCAAAGCAAGCTGTTGCGGTTGTATTGTCGAATATTGTTGTAGGTAAACTCTTTCAACTTGTACAGTTCATATTCTTGCGGATAGTCTTTAATTAAAGCACGCGCTAAAATTGCCATATCTCGAGCAGTGGTTTGATGACCATCCGCCGTTAAGCCATGGGCGTTCACAAAATGCGTGTTGGTCATTCCCAACTTCTGAGCGTGCATATTCATTAACTGTGCAAAGGCATCTTCTGAGCCCGCAATGTGTTCTGCTAATGCAACACTCGCGTCACCACCAGAAGAGATAATCAGCCCCTTCAATAAGTCTTCGACCGACACCTGTTTATTGACTTCAATAAACATTTTTGACGACTCAGGGAAATTCTTCGCCCAAGCATTCTCGCTCACCGTTACCATATCGGTTAGCTGAATATTTCCTGCCGCCAACTCTGCTGAGACCACATAGCTGGTCATCATTTTTGTTAAGCTGGCTGGAGGAAGAGGGTTATCGGCGTTGTTTTCGGCGATCACATGCCCAGACTGATAATCCATTAAAATGTACCCATCGGCACCAAGTGCAGGAGGTGCTGGCGTTATCGCGACAACACGAGCGGTGATAGTGAGGGATAAAATCAGTAAAAATGCTGCAAACCGAGTCATGGTAGTCTTTTTTCCTAAAACTGAAAGTGTACGAGCGTTTGACGCCACTTAAATTTGACACTACTTAAAACTGAGCTTAAGCAGTCGACCGTAGAAAGCCTTCTAACGGCCCTAATTTAAACTCAACCTTGGTTGCTCAAGAGGCGCTTCAATTGGCAGTGACGTTACACACAACCAACCGAACGTTCAATTGGGGCGAATTGTAGCACAGCGAGCGCTTATGCTAAATGACCTAAGTAACGGTTAAAAGTTCCCAAAAATTGAATTAAAAACAGCGGATTAGAACTGCTCTAGTGCATATGCCGCTTCACTTTGCGACTTTCCATGATAATCGAGAAGAACCTAAGAGCGACGACATCAAGTTTATCGGCAGCGGCACTCTCAATCAGCCGCAGCAGGCTTATTCGAAGATCACCCGAGGCTTTCCAAGTGCGGGGATGGTCAAGGTTTCAACGAGACGATTCGCTTCATCAAGCGAGCTTATCGGACCAATTCGCACACGATGCAACAGCTTTCTATTCACTCTCACACTCGATAAGTTAACTTCCCAGGGTACTTGTTGTTTAATCGCCTGACTCAAGGTTTGCGCCTTTTCTTTGTCAGAAAAAGCACCCACTTGAACATAGGTCTGCTTATCGCTCGGTACGGAAGAAGGCCCCACTATTTCATGCGTACCTTGCGGCACAATAGTTTCAACTTCAACCTGAGTCGTGCCGAGATGATGAAACCCGAGCTTGACTGCCGCAGCATAAGATAAATCAATGATGCGGTCGGCTTTAAAGGGGCCTCGATCGTTTATTTTAACCACAACAGAGCGACCGTTCGCTAAATTAGTCACTCGAGCATAACTTGGAAGTGGCAAAGTTTTATGAGCCGCACTCATCGTGTACATGTCGTAAGGTTCTCCTGACGACGTTCTTTCTCCATGAAACTTGGTTCCATACCAACTGGCAATGCCTCGCTGTTTATAACCTGCGGCTGACTTTAAAATTTGATATCGAATGCCTTCGTGCTCATAAGATTCGGGATTTCCATAGCGACTTAAAGGCTCCACTCGCGGGACTGCATCGGGGACTTGTGAAACATCAACCGGCTTAGATGGTCCACTATCTTTTACTTCAAACCAACTACAAGCATTGATGAGTAAACATAATAGAAGCAGTGAAAATGTCTTAGCTGTATAAGAAAAGTGCTTCATCATAACGTTAGTTCATCCAATAAGACTGAGCGCGCCGCGCCTTAACTTCTTGACTAAACTGATAAACCGCTAACGCGTACAAAGGGCTACGGTTATATCGAGTGATGACATAAAAGTTATCAAATATCACCCAGTGCTGTTTCTCATTATCTGGCATTTCAAAATCAACAATTCCCGCGGCTTGTTCATCGAGCGTTTGAACTGGCCAATTAAACCCTGCAGACTTAAGATTTCCAGCGGTCGCTTTTGGCTTATAACGCTCTGGAAGAAAAGCGTCTTGCATCGTTCCTAATGCCGTTAATTGGTAAGCAACCGGTTCTGCCCAGCGCCATTTATGGACGCGAAAATAATTAGCAACACTTCCGATCGCATCGACAGGATTATTGAATAAATCAATTTTTCCGTCGCCATCGAAGTCGACGGCAAATTCGCGATAACTTGTCGGAATAAACTGTCCCATGCCCATTGCGCCAGCATAAGATCCTTCTGGCTCTAGAGGATCCCATTGTTGCTCTTGCGCTAAAATTAAATATTGCTCTAACTCTCCGCGAAAAAACTTCCCACGTTTTGGATAGTGAAACCCTAGCGTATACAGAGCTTCCATGACTTTAATATTGCCTTTTATTTTGCCGTAAAAGGTCTCAACTCCGATAATGCCAACAATAATAGAAGCAGGAACTTGAAACGTCGATTCCGCCCGCTGAAGCTCAACTTGGTAGTCATTCCAAAACTTTATTCCCGCCTTAATGCGCGCCTCTCGCACAAATATTTTTCGATATTCGTGCCAAGGTTTCCCTTCAGCCGGCGTGTTCATTAAATCAATGATGCGTTGGTTTTTCTGCGTTTTATCAAATAAGTCTTTTAACCACACAGGATCCATCTTGTGCTCTTGCACCATGCGCTGCATGAATTGTTCTGGGGTTTCTTCAACTTCATCAGAAGCAAGTAATGAGCTACAACTGAACACGACGAAACCAAAGAACAGTGATAACTTTTTAACAATATTCAACACGCCATCTCCTTAACTCAATGACTTTGCAATTCCAACTAGTTAGAAACCAATTTACGGTGAGTATGAATTGACATTAACATGCCAAAACCGGCCATCAAGGTAACCATCGATGTCCCCCCGTAACTCACCAAAGGTAAAGGTAAACCTACCACGGGTAACAAACCGGTTACCATGCCAATGTTCACAAATAAATAGATAAAAAATGTTAGTACAATGGCGCCCGATAGAAGTCGCGAGAAGGTTTCTTGAGCTTGCATGCCGATGTACATTCCTCGAGCAATCACGAGTAAATACATGACCAGCAGCAAGATAACACCCACCAAACCAAATTCTTCACCCAATACGGCAAAAATAAAATCCGTCGAACGTTCTGGTAAAAATTCTAATTGCGATTGAGTCCCTTCTAGCCAACCTTTGCCACTGGTTCCCCCTGAACCAATCGCAATCTTCGATTGTATAATATGGTACCCACTTCCCAACGGATCTCGTTCAGGATCCAAATAAACCAAGACTCGCTCGCGCTGATATTCTCTCATTACAAAAAACCAGTGAACTGGCGCGTACACAATACCCGCAATTCCGAAACTAAAGATCAACTTCCAACTGACACCCGACAAATAAATCGCAAAAATTCCTGAGCTCGCGATCAGTAAGCTGGTTCCTAAATCCGGTTGCATCAGTATTAGCAAAGTAGGAACAAACACTATTACAGCTGCAATCAACAGTTCTCGCTTCTTCGAAGGTAAAACTCGCTGACTAAAAAACCAAGCGACCATTAAAGGAACGGCTAACTTCATCATCTCTGATGGCTGAAACCTAAAGCTCCCTAGCTCTAACCATCGTTGCGCTCCCTTTCCTTTGTCGCCAAATAACAACACCGCAAACAATAATAATATGCCCGCAGTGTATAAGGCAGGCGCCCACTTTTCGTAGAATCTCGGGGGCAACTGCGCCATAACAAATAACACAACAAATCCCATACCAAGCCGCGTTACCTGTCGATACATTAAAGCTTCGCTTTTTCCACCGGCGCTGTACAAAACCATCAAGCCGAAGCCTATGACGATCAACAAGCATAGCAACAGAGGAATGTCGATATGCAATCGCCATGCGAGTGACTGTCGTTCTTTATGAGTGTGACTACGAACGCTCATGGTTTGTCATTCTCGGTTGTTGAACTCAATAAGTACTGATCGATAACTTTGCGTGCAATTGGCGCTGCATTAGAGCCTCCGCCCCCTGCGTTTTCAACCACCACTGCGACGGCTATGGTAGGATCATCAAAAGGCGCATACCCAATATAGAGCGCATTATCGCGTAATCGTTCCGCTAAATTTTCAGCTTCATACTCTTCATCTTCACCCAGTCCGAACAACTGCACGGTTCCGGTTTTTCCGGCTGATAAATAGGGTGCATCGGCAAAAGCGCTACGCGCCGTTCCAATCACTCGATTGTGATTAACCTCTTTCATGGCATTTTGGATGCGTTTAAAATGTTCGCCATCTCCGATATCAACTTGCAGCTCAGCGAGACTCGGAGCGACTAGACGGCGCTCACCGTTCGAACCAATTGCGCCCACCACGTGCAATTGGTAACGCACGCCGTTATTCGCGATAACTGCGGCGGCATTGGCAATTTGTAATGGCGTCGCTAACCAATAGCCTTGTCCTATACCAGTAATAACCGTTTCGCCGGGAAACCAATGCACTCTTCTCGCGCCTTGTTTCCATTCTCGACTCGGCATCAACCCGGGCACTTCCTCTCCCATATCGATTTGAGTCAATGAACCAAAACCGAATTGCTTCATCGTGTCTGAAATTCGATCGATTCCAAGTTTGTACGCTAAGTCATAAAAAAATGTATCACATGATTCTATGATGGCTCGGCGATAGGATATATTTTTACCGTGCCCCCATTTTTTCCAATCACGATATCGTCGCTTTTCATCATTGGGTAAGAAGTAGACGCCATTATCATCAATGGAGTAGTTCGGTGAGATCGTTTTACTCTCTAAACCCAACCAAGCAATGTGCGGTTTTATCGTTGAACCAGGCGAGTACTGACCACGCAGCGCTCGATTGAACAATGGTCTGTCTTCATTGAGTAACGCTTTATAATCTTTACTTGAAATGCCGGTGACAAATAAATTTGGATCATACCCCGGAGTTGACACCAGCGCTAACACGCCACCTGTTTTGGGATCAATAGCAACCACGGCTCCGCGCTGTCCTTTCAGTGCATTAAATGCCGCTAACTGAAGAGGTAAATCCAGTTCCAAATGCAGATCGACACCCGCTACTGGATCTTGCTGTTCTAGCACATCGAGCACTCTTCCTTGAACATCTGACTCAACTCGTTGACTCCCAATCACTCCGTGCAATTCGGTTTCGTAAAATTTTTCAATGCCAACCTTTCCAATATGACGGGTTGCTCGATAGTTTTGTGCATCGATCGTTTGTAACTCTCGATCATTTATTCGTCCAACGTAACCTAGTGCATGCACCAATACTTCGCCATAGGGATAAAATCGAACTAAACGAGCTTCGACGCTCACCCCCGGAAACCGATGACGGTTAACCGAAAAAACAGCGACTTCTTTCTCATCGATTTTTGATTTGATGGGTATTTTTTTAAACCGTTCACGAGTTCTTTGTAGTTCTTTATAAAAACGCTCTCGATCATCGGCATCAATGGCTAATATTTTTGCTAGCTCATCGATGGTTTGATCGATGTCTTTAATTTGTTCAGGGACCAGCTCTAACGAATAAACCGAACGGTTTTCAGCTAATATAATGCCATTTCTATCGTAGATAAGCCCTCGCGTGGGAGCAACCGGCAAAACGCGAATTCGATTGTTATCTGACTCAGTGCGATACTTTTCATATTGAGAAACTTGAAGCTCTGCCACCCAAGTGATCAATAGAATCATCAGAGAAACAACAAAGACTAAACTCACCATCATACGATTACGATAGATTGCAATTTCTTTGAACTGATTTTTCAAAGTTACCTTTCGCGATAACATATTCAGCTATTATTCTCGATGGTATGGATGATTGACGGTCACGGTCCATGCACGATACAAAGCTTCCGCAACAACAATTCGAACGAGTGGGTGAGGTAAGGTCAACCCTGATAACGACCACTTTTGGTTGGCTTGTTGGCGTAACTCAGGAGTTAACCCTTCTGGTCCTCCAACCAACAATGCAATATTTCTTCCCATGTCTTGCCAGCGAGTCATTTGTTGCGCCAATTGTGGCGTTGACCAAGACTTCCCTTCTACATCAAGTGCGACCACCCAGTCACTGGATTGAATGGCTTGTGAAATAGCCTCCGCTTCTTTCGCCATAATACGAGCGATATCGGCTTGCTTGCCTCGCTTTGCTGCATTGATTTCAATCAATTCCAAGCGACATTCACGAGGCATCCGTCGAGCATACTCTTGGTAACCAGCTTCCACCCACGAAGGCATTTTTTGCCCAACGGCAATAAGACGAATGATCATGAAGACAAGTCGTTGCTCCACAACCTTTCGATTTGATAATAATCTCGTACATTGGCCTGCATAACATGAACAATCGCATCACCAAAATCAACCAATACCCATTCTGAAGTGTCTTCGCCTTCAACACCGATGGGTTGCTTACCCTGCTCTTTGGCTTTTTGCACTAACTGCACCGCAATTGATTTAACATGTCGAGAAGAGGTGCCAGAGCAGACGATCATATAGTCAGTGATTGGGGTTTTATCTTGTACATCAATCACATTAATATTCTGTGCTTTAGCATCTTCAAGTTGTTCTATCACAAATTCTTTTAAAGCTTCACTGTCCATTCATTTACCTTGGGTTATGTATAAACCGTTAGCCGATATATACTCTAAGACTACATCGGGTAATAAAAACCGACAAGAATGTCGATGTTCAATCTGCTCTCGTATATACGAGGACGAAATGTCCAACAGTGGAGTTTCATATCTGAACACTCCGCCACCGGCTTGTAACTTTAACGCATGAATTGAATCATGCCAGATTATTGGCCAGGTCGATGAGATTTCTCGCAAATTTGACGATTCGCCCCGCCTAGCCACAATAATGATATTGACCCGACCTAACAATGATTGCCACTCATACCAGGTCGCTAAGCCAGCAAAGGCATCATCTCCCATAACTAAGTACAGTGGTCGTTCGGGTTCTTCTTGCTCAATCTCACTGACGGAAAGCCAAGTGTAGGAGGTTCCACTGCGATTTATTTCTCGCGGGTCAACGGTAAGATGAGCGTAATCTCGCGTCGCCAATTGTAACATAGTTAGACGGTCCGACGCGGATACTTTTGGCGCTACGCGGTGCGGCGGAGTCGCACATGGCATCAACCGTATTTCGGCTTCAGGAAACAGGTTATGGATGTCTTCTGCTAACCGAAGATGGCCATAGTGAACGGGGTTAAACGTTCCCCCAAAAACCACCAATGGTTGCCTAAGATTACTCATTAGGTTCGGCTCATAGCAAAGATAAAAGGCTTACTTATCAGTGATGTTTCGACCATCATTCACCGCAGTTTTGTACGCGCCTGACGACTCACAGCACGCGACGCCAAATAGATTGACCGCCCATGAGCAATAAACAAGTTAAGAGCTCATCCCAAACGTTTCCTACTTCACTGCCTTTGGCCAGCTTATCAAGGTGTCCGCAGCGGCTGACGATGCGTTCCCATACCCCGAATGGCACTCGATTAAGAGCCCCGGTAATTAACCTCGAGCGATTACTCCAGACTCGATATTGCTTCAAGACCTCACTCATGGAGTCTCCTTGTCGCAACTGATAAGACATCTTCAAAAGATTTCGCGCCTCTCGGTACACGGTGGCCACTAAAATAACCGGAACGACGCCCTCAGCCTGAATGAGCTCTATCATCCGTCGAGTTTTAGCCACCTCGCCCGATAACGCGCTATCAATCAACTCAAATACATTATATCGGGCATTGTCAGCAATGGTATCTAACACTTGCGGCGCATCTACCGTCTCTTGTTCACACAGCAGCTGCAATCGATCAATATCTTGCTTTGTTGCCAGTAAGTTGCCTTCGGAGCGCTCAACTAATACGCTGACCGCAGCATCCGTCAGTTTTAATCCCGAAGCTTGAGCTCGTTGTTTAATCCATTGCGGCAGTTGATATCCAGCAACGGGCCAAATTTGAACCACTGTCCCCTGACTATTTAACGCCTTGACCCAGGCCGAGTTCAGTTGGCGTTTATCTAACTTCGGGCAAGAAACCAATAGCAATGTATCTTCGTTTAAACGGCTAATTAATTCCTTTATCTGCTCTTGTTGCGCCTTATCTGGGAGTTTATCGAAGCGCAACTCAGTAATTTTTTTCTCAGCAAATAAACTTAAGTTGTCAGCGTCTGAGTGAACTTGGTTAAAGTCAAATTGCTTCGTAACATCGAAAACGTGGCGCTCGGTGTACCCTTGCTCTCGTGCGGCGGCTCTAACCGTATCTTGTGCTTCCATGAGCAACAAAGGTTCATCACCCGTCAACAGATAACTCTGACTCAAAGAAGAGATGGCACTCGACAGTTGTTCCGCTTTAATAATCAAGTATCACTCCGCATTTGTCCGCAGCTGGAATAAAATACGCTCGATGATTTCTTGACGCATCTCAACCAACAGGGCCCGCTCTCGGTGGTCAGCAGCTAATAACTGATCATTATTGTACCAATAAGAACGTTGCGAGCTCGCTCGCAACGTCTTCAGTTCAGTATCGTTGATTTGGTTTTGCTCTGGGCTAACATGGTCAATGCGATAAGTGAGTAAAAGCTGAATATCAAACTCTGTCGCCCGCCCTACCGCGTTACGAGTGACGGCTCGACGTTGCAAGTCTTCAGAAATGAGTACGACTTGCACCGAAGCATCAATCGCAGGAACCACTTGCACCTGTCGTTGCTGTAACTGCGCCACCAATTGGTTTCGCAAAAAGTACAACTCGTTAGGCGCTGAAACGGCCACGTTATTCTTGAGCTCGCCGAGACTCTGGCTCTCGCCGGCTAACTTAAAGCCGCAACCACTCAGAATTAACCCAAAGGTGAAACCCACGAAGACTTTTAAGAATACGTTTAAAGTCGCCAAAACAGTTTAGCTCACCACAATGTTGACCAGTTTTCCTGGAACAACAATCACTTTACGAACCGTTAAGTCTTGTGTGAAGCGCTGAACGTTCTCATCTTCCATGGCGATAGTCTCGATTGCTTCTTTGCTCAAGTCTTTTGCAACACTGATTTTCGCTCGAAGCTTGCCGTTCACTTGTACGACTAGCTCAACTTCATCTTGCTGAAGCGCAGATTTATCAAGTGTCGGCCAAGGCTGATCGACGACACTCTCACCGTGACCTAGCGATTGCCACAAGTGATGACAGATATGTGGAGTGATTGGGCTCAGTAAAAGAACCAGGGTTTCAATTCCCTCACGCACAACGGCTCGCGCTGCACCTTCGCTTTGGTCAACCCGAGATAAGCTATTACTTAATTCCATGACTGCGGCAATGGCGGTATTAAAGGTATAGCGACGCTCAATGTCATCCGTCACCTTTTCAATGGTTTCGTGAATTTTACGTCTCACATCTTGCAAAGGTTTCGTTAATTCCTCGTGCTTCACAGAAGGAACATCGCCACTATTGACATGATCAAAAACCAGTTTCCAAACACGACGTAAAAATTTATACGCGCCTTGAACACCGTCTTCTCGCCATTCTAACGACTGCTCAGGAGGTGCGGCGAACATGGTATATAAACGCGCAGTATCCGCTCCGTATAAATCAATTAAATGCTGAGGATCGACACCGTTTAATTTAGATTTTGACATCTTTTCCATGCCGCCCAAAATGACCTCTTCACCCGTGTCTTTTAAGGTCGCTTTTAACACTTTGCCTTTGCTGTCTTTTTCAACTTCAACTTCTTCTGGCGAGTAATAAACTTTGGCACCATTGTCTAGTCGATAAAAAGTTTCTGACAGCACCATGCCTTGGGTTAACAATCGTTTTGCAGGTTCGTTACTGTCTACCAGCCCTTCATCGCGCATCAATTTATGAAAAAAGCGAAAATACAACAAGTGCATGGTAGCGTGCTCAATACCACCAATGTATTGATCAACCGGCAACCAGTAATTTGCCTCTTGCGACTCCAACATCGCATCTGAACAATGCGGTGTTGTGTAACGCGCGTAATACCAGCTCGACTCCATAAAGGTATCAAAAGTATCGGTTTCACGACGTCCGTTGCGGCCATCGACTTGTGTCGACAAAAACTTTTCGTGGGTCAACAATGGCGACGTCGCCCCTTCCATAACCAGGTCGGTGGGAAGCTCAACCGGAAATTCTTGCGCGGCTACCATTGCGCCATCATCTAAACGAACCATAGGTATTGGAGCACCCCAGTAGCGTTGTCGAGAAACGCCCCAATCTCGTAAACGATAATTGACTTGTCGTTGCCCAACGCCAGCGTCTTCTAACCAACGAGCAATGGCCTTAAACGCGTTTTCTGAGGTTAACCCATCAAACTCACCTGAATTGATTAACACGCCTTTTTCGACAAAGGCTTGTTTGGATAAATCGCATTCTAAATCACTGTCAGAAGTAGGTTCTATCACTTGCTTGATCGGGATTCCGTACTTAGATGCAAACTCGTAGTCACGTTGGTCATGCCCAGGCACAGCCATGACCGCACCCGAACCGTAATCCATCAATACAAAGTTAGCGACCCAAATTTCTACTTCTTCGCCGGTGATCGGATGTAGAGCCTTGATACCGGTCGCCATTCCTTTTTTATCCATGGTCGCCATATCCGCTTCTGCTGTTGATGAGCGATTGCATTCAACAATAAACTCAGCCAACGCCTGATTTGATTGAGCGGCTTTTGTGGCCAGTGGGTGCTGTGCCGCTACGGCTAGATAGGTAACTCCCATCAAGGTATCTGGCCGCGTGGTATAAATGGCGACGTCATCACTGCCATCCGCTAACTTGAAGGTCATATTTATGCCTTCCGATCGACCTATCCAATTACGTTGCATCGTTTTAACGCTGTCTGGCCAACCGTCAAGATCATCCAAAGAATTCAATAGCTCTTCGGCGTATTCAGTAATGCGTATAAACCATTGCTCAATATCCTTTTTGACAACAGGAGTATCACAACGCCAACAGCAACCATCATGGACCTGCTCGTTGGCTAACACGGTTTCGTCATTTGGACACCAGTTCACCTGAGACTGTTTCTTATAAGCTAACCCTTTGTCGACTAACTTAGTAAAAAACCATTGCTCCCATCGATAATATTCAGGCTCACAAGTGGTCACCTCGCGATCCCAATCATAGGCAAAGCCAAGGCTTTCTAATTGCTTTTTCATGTACGCAATGTTTTGCTTGGTCCAGTCTGCAGGCTGAGCCTTATTCTTTATTGCGGCATTTTCCGCGGGTAGCCCAAACGCGTCCCACCCCATCGGCTGCAAAACATTAAAGCCCTGCATTCGCTTAAAACGAGAAATAACATCGCCGATGGTATAGTTTCTAACGTGTCCCATATGCAAACGACCAGAAGGGTATGGGAGCATAGACAAGCAGTAGTATTTTTCTTTCTCGGTATCTTTTACCGCTTTAAATACCTGATTTTCTTTCCAAAACGATTGAACGTCTTGTTCAATTTCTTGCGGATTGTATTGTTCCTGCATGCTCTGATAACACCTTTAAAGAGGAAGTTGCGTCCACTGAAGCCGACTCCAAAGCGAATTTTGGGTAAAGTTTGCTTCAATGGGTATGAATTCTATAAACTGCTAATAATACCGCAGCCTACGGCTTGGCAACAACCGTTACGGCCCCTTTTAATGTATCGATTGAAGGTGAGTAAGACCCTTATGAACGACCATTGGCTTTCGGCACTTTTACTTCCACCAGGCTTAAATTTAGTTTTAGTGCTTGCCGCTTGGATTGTTTGGAAGAGTCAGCGCAGAATGGGTCGCTTTTTACTGGTGCTCTCGGCAACCTCCCTTTATGTATTTAGCACGCCTTCGATTGAGTCAACACTGCGTTCAATGCAAGCCGAGATACCGCCTTTAACACTCAAAGAGATTCGACAGCTAAAAGTCACCGAAGCGGAGTCCGCTCTTACTACGATTGTGGTCGTTGGCGCAGGAAGAAAAAATAAAGCCGAAGAATACGAGTTTACCGATACCGTCAACAATCAAACCCTTGAATATTTGCGCTACGCTGCTTTCTTGTCTCAAAGCACAGGGCTTCCTTTAATTGCCGCAGCTTCTCCCGCAAATGACGGTACAACTCCGGAGCAGGTGCTGATGAACAAAGTGCTCACGGATGAGTTTCAGGTTCCTGTTACGCAGCTATTCTCTTTCGAAGAGCTGACCCAGTTCTTGCAAACCCAAAATCTAGAGGAGCAAACCTTCATTCTTGTTGCAAAAGTCGAACATTGCGAAGCATTGTCGAAGTTACCCTCTTCGCCAAGTCTATCGATTAGATGCAGTTTTCCTAAGCCACAGATCGCTCCTGCCAAATGGCCTTATTTACCCAATGCCCAATCACTATTGAATAACACACGGCTACTACAACAGTGGATAGGTTTGTAAAAAGGCCTGTCGATTACCTTCACGTTACGCGATTGCATAATGCTCTTTGAATAAATCCATGAGCATTTGGTTATAACTCTGGTTCAACGCTAAGAGCGTTTCAAGCTAGGAAGAATGAACGCTAGGAAGAATATACTGTTCCATAATTTCAAAGGGCTGCTTCATATAGTATGTCGAACCGTAGTTAATTCCGGTAAAAACAACCACTAATTCCAATGCAGGAATGACAAAGGCATATTGACCACCATTGCCGGCAGCGTAATACCCGGAAAAAGTTTGTTGCCCTACTGAAAAATCATACACCCACCACAAATAACCATAGCCTTGCAATTGCTGAGATTGTTTAAAGGGAACTTGAACCTGAGTTGATTGTTTAACCCAAGACTCTGGGACTATTTGCTGGTCTTGAAAGCGACCTTGATTTAAATACAACAAACCAAACTTTAACATTTCACGGCTAGTCATGGTGGATGTTTGCAAAACATTATTTTCCATTTGCATCGGAAGCATTAACTTCTCTTGATAATAGCGAGTAGCGTATTGATCCGTTGCAATCGCAATGATTGCTCCTAAAAAACGATGTACTGCGTCGTTATAGTTAAAGATCTCACCAGGTTTCGCCACCATCGGCAGATCCAGAACCCATTTATAGGGATCAGTATGCTTATCCATTTCTGCTCCACAATGGGATTCATAATCGCCAATGTTTCCACAGTCCCAGCCAGTCGTCATTGTCAGTAAATGGCGAAGTTGAATCGCTGCTTTTCTGTCATCCCAATGTTGTAATTCGGGATAATCAGAATAATCGTACAAACTGGTTTCTACACTCGGAATTTTACCTTCTCCAATAGCAATTCCAATCAGTGCCGATAATACACTTTTGCTGAATGATGCTGCAGGCACGGGGGTTTCTAGCGCCGCACCATTAAAATACCGCTCGAAAACCAACTGATTTTTTCGCGCGACTAAAAGACTGGTAATTCCAACGTATTTTTTATTTTTTTGAAGGGTCGGTGAGACTGAGTTTTCTCGATATTGATATATTTCACTGCTCGCGGACTTCAATAGACGTTGATCAATACCAACGTTTTCAGGAGCGTTGATTTTCAAGCCATCATTACGCTCTAAAGGAACAACTCGTTTTTGAGCGCAGCCAGATAGAACAATGACCAAAAAGATAAAAAACACTAAGTATTTCAACATGCGAGTCATTCCATTAACAGCTCTATGAAGTTTCAGTGTATAAAAACTAACTTGAAAAAAAAGCGTGGATTTCTCCACGCTTAAAAGCACTAAAAGCTTTGCTTGTATTGAACGTATGTTGTACGTCCGTATGGATTATGCAAATTAACCAAATACTGTTCACTCAACAAAGGATCGATCGATGGTTCTTCATCGCTAAGATTGTTTACACCAATAGCCAGCTGACCATTCCAAGGTGTATTCCAACTTAGCTGTAGATCATGCGTTGTCCAACTATCAATTGCCGCAGAATACCCGTAACTCGCATAGGCTGGAGCATACAGATCGAACCACGTGGAATTTGTTTTAGCAATATGGTTTAGCGTGTAATTAACGGAGTAGTCTCCAATCAACCAGCGATTATTCCATTGTATTCGATAATCTGGATTACCAACTTTTCCGACTTGATCAACGCCATCATTTTCATATTGACTCACTTCAGAGTAAGTAAACTTACTGGATAAAGAACCATACTCTGAAAAGTTAGCTTCCCCGTTAATGCTGAAATCAAACCCTGCCACGTCTGAGTCACCTAAATTGACAACGCCATTTTGAACCAGAGTTAGAAAACCATTGCTATCTCTAGACACACCTATTCCTAACGCAGCATTGGGTGAACTAAGATTTGTAGGAAGATTAGTCGCATATTGGCAGGTCGGAATCCTCACGCAATCAATAACCTGTTGTGCGCCGATATAGGTATGCTTGTTATCGATGGACAAGTTCCAGGCAGACAACTTTATCTGTATAGAATCATTAAGATCGTATTCTAAAGTTAGGCTTAAATCGTCACTGGTTTCAGCAGCTAAATTTGGGTTTTGCACTTGATAAGCGGCAGCAGGCACAAAACAGTTTCCTGGAAATCCACCGAGTAGACATGAATCGGGATCATTCACTTGTGTTAACGAGTAACTGGGAGCTAGCGTGGTTGAACGCATGTCGGGCGCTCGAAAGTCGGATGACCATTGTGCGCTTAAACGCCATTCATCAGAGATTAAATAAGACGCGGCTAATTTGACCGCTGTTTCAGCATCAACGCCAGTGTACTTTTCTTGTCGAAGAGACGATTGCACAGTCAATTTATCACTAAAAGGAAGATAAACCGACACAGCAAACGCGGTAAGATCACGACTCCCAAGTGCATTACTGCCAGACGATCCTGAAATTTGTCCTGAAGCCGACAAGGTATCGTAGAGGTCTTGATATTCTTCTTTACGCTGTTCAATATCGAAGCTTACGACCGCATCGCCACCATTCATTGCAAACCCTTGCCATTCAGCGGAGAGGTAGAGTTCATCAATTGACGAAAGCATGTCTCGATTGATTGTTGCTTTAATAGAGTCTAATACGGCAGGATCACTACTTAAAGGATCATAAATATTGTACTCACCAGACTCAATTGCAGCTTGTGCCGATGACGTCACAACATAGTTTAATCCTAACCTAGTTCCTTTAGATTCATGTCGGCGAATACCAAAATCAAAGTGCCAAGAATTTAAATCAGCCTCAGCGCCAAGCGTCACTCGATATTGATTCTCTTCCAAAAATAACTTTCGATTACCAAGTCCTACGAAACGATGGCGAAGAAATAACGGCGAATTACCGTCATACCCTACAAAACCTTGATTTGCAGGATGGTTCGGCGACGTTGTAGGAATAAAAACTGAGCCTCCGACCCAAGGTGTAGAAGGTGTCGGAGCAAGTTGATCAAATGACTCCACTCTTGAAACGCCCGAATTGAAATAGACTTGCCATTGCTCATTGATTCGATAACTGGCATTGGCAAAAAGAGAGTAATTATTCAGCGATGGCTCTAACATCATGTCATTGTTGACATTGTAAAAGCAGCGGCCTCCGACCACAGTAAAACTGTCTGATAGCTCTGAACATGCTTGTGGAACCGAATTTCCATAAGTCGGGTGGAAATAGGCTGGCCCTTGAGTGTAACCGTAATAACTTCCCGGATTTAAATTTGCTTGATAAAAGTTATTTGAAAACGACGACGTTTCTTCAGTCGACCAGGTAACATCTTTACGATAAATTTCATCGCGTTTATTGAGCGAAATTCCACCAACCAACTTTACTTTGGCACTTGAAGAACCGAATATCGCCGATGCTCTTTCAATGCCAGAGTCGCCAGTACTCGAGTCACCCAACGAGTAACTTAATTCGACGCCGTCAAAGTCGGCACGTGTAATGATGTTAACAACTCCACCGATCGCCCCTGAACCAAATTGTGCACTTGCCGATCTGGGCAACACTTCTATGCGTTCAACAGCGGCAAGCGGAATACTGTTAAGATCTTGACCATTTCCAGTTTGCATAGACTCTGGCAATCGTCGTCCATCCAACAGAACCAATGTTCGGTTACTACCCACTCCTCTCAAATTAACACTGGATATGGTCGCATTGCGACCCGAAATAGGTCGGTAAGAACCAAAATTATTTTGCGGGAGTTGATGCAGAAACTCTGCAATTGAATTCACGCCTTTTGCCTGAATATCATCCTTAGTAAATATGGATATATCGCTTAAACTTGCCTGTGATAGGCTTAACTTCTGCTCAACGCTGAGCTGATCGTCAGCCTTTGCATAAGCGCCAACAACCAACGCAGTCACGACTGCTAAATGAACACGACTCTTCATTCATACTCCTTGATCAATTTTTATTGTTTTCAGATACATTAAACGCATCACTTCATTTTGCGATGACACGAAAAAAAATAATTATGCTGACTATTTATAAATTCAATTTTACTCACTTATTGTCTTTACAAGATAATAAGTGTGATGCAGACTGGATATAGAAAGCAACATCGGTAATGCTCGTAAATTTAAACCGCAACTTTAAATCCGTAACTTTAAATCCGTAACTTTAAGATATGACTCCAAGTTTTTTCATCATAGGTGCCGCTAAAGCGGCAACCACGTCACTCGCGTCTCTGTTAGCGCAGCACCCTGACGTAGGCATCGTGCGTGGCAAAGAGCCGCATTTCTTTTCCTTTGATAAATTTTACGCAGCAGGATGGGAGCGATATTTGACACTGTATCAACATTGCAAAGACTGCAAAATCGTTGGCGATGCCTCAACATCTTATTCACGTATTAGGTATCAACCGAATACCATTTCTCGAATAAAAAAACATGTTCCTGATGCAAAAATAATTTATATGGTAAGACATCCTGTCAAACGCATTGAGTCAGCCTATTACGAGCATGCGGCAACGCCTGAAAGCCCAAACTTTGTTTCCCTAACTCAAGCCGTTAAAAGAAACACCATGATGCTCGACTCCAGTCGCTACTGGGAGGTGTTCAGTGCTTATCGAGAAGCCTTTGGCGAGCGAAATATAAAAGTAGTTTGGTTTGAAGAATATATCACCGATATTATTGGTCAAACGCAAGAGGTCTGTCGCTTTTTAGGCGTAGATGATAATTTTTATCCCAATTTAGATCAAGAACAAAAGAATACTCGCAAAGGATCTTCAACCACCCAAAGAGAAGGAAAACAAGACGCATCACTCCATAGTTGGGATGACAAGACGTTTAATTGGGTGATAGAGCAGTTGCGAGAAGATAACCTGAAGTTACTCGATCATTTCTCAAAACCAAAACACTATTGGAACGGCCTTTTCTTATAAAAAAAGGCGAGTAGTTACTCGCCTTTTTTAAAACTCTAAGATTAGAGCAAACTTACTTACCGATATTCTTTTCTAAGAACTTCAACATTTCTTTATAAAGATCTAATCGATACTCTAATTTTTGAAAACCGTGTCCATCTTCTTTATACATTTTTATATAGGGCTTTTTAGCCTTCTTCAAAGCTTCTTCTAACACGTAGGCATTCTCGATAGGCACACGAACGTCATTCTCACCATGAACGATAAACAAATCAGCTTTAACTTTATCAACATGAAATACTGGCGAGCGCTCTTTATTATTCTTCGAACCTCCGATATAACGCTTAACATAATATTCTTTATGCTTCATATTCGCACCTCTAAAGGTGTCCGCATTATCCCACTGAAGTTCTAGGTCATACGGTCCCGCATCGGGAATCGAGCATTTGTATAAATCAGGTTCTGCAACCACAGCGTTCATCGACGCGTAACCACCATAAGACACTCCATGAATACAAATGCGGTCTTTGTCAGCGGCCCCAGTTTTTATTGCCCATAAGGTAGCATCGGTAATGTCGTCTTGCATTTTACGGCCCCATTCGCCATAGCCAGCTTTCACAAACTCTTCACCGTAGCCACCAGAACCACGAAAGTTTAACTGCATAACTAAATAGCCGTTATTCGCTAACATCTGTGCGCGTCGGTCCCAACCCCATTTATCAGCTTCGCCGTAAGGACCACCGTGCGGGTAAACAACCAATGGTAGGTCTTTAAGCTCGACGCCATTGGGAATGGTAAATTGGCCGTACATTTTTAATCCATCGCGCGCTTTTAAAGCAAAGGGCTCGACTCTCGCCATCAGTTCTGGTTTAACTTCTGGTTTACGACTCAGAAGATATTTCATGCTTTTCTTGGCTTTATCGTAAATGTAATATTTGCCAGGATCTCGGTCACTGTGTGCAAAAACAAGAAGCTTCGACTTATCATCGGTCATGCTTGTAATATAGACACTTTGCTCAGGAAAAGCAGCCATAAACGAGCGAAGATAAACAGCGCCTTCGGCCTTTGGATCAATAAAGAATTTTTCAGGGTACCCGGCTTCATACTCAACACCGATCAGCTCGTTATCTGGGCCATATATTCCGCCGGTTATATCAACATCTTCGTGACGAAATATCTTGGTGATCTCCAAGCTCGACAAATCCATCTCGAATAAGCCGAGAGTACTATCGTCGGCTTGATCAAAATTAGAGGTAAAATAAACTTTAGTCTCGTCTAAATTGTATCCGTAAAAATTAACCACTGGACGTTTCCGCTTCGCCGGCAAAGCCAATCGATTCCAATCGTCACTGCCACCTTTTGCTTTAAAATGAAAATAACCGATATCATCCTCAACACTTGTTTCATCTTTTCCTCTGTCATACTCATAAGCGATGGTAACTTCGCCTTTTAAGTTCGTCCCATAAGCAATAATACCAGGGTCACTATGAACAGCGCTTTGAGGCTCAAGCTTTAAGTAGTCATTTTTTGCTGAATAAATATCAACCTTATAGACCTTCGCTCCACCACCATCACTCCAGTGTCGCTTAGTGACTAATACATGCTCAGGGTCATCATCAAGTGTCGATAATAAGCTCATGGTTGATGATGAGAAATCCCACAAACCACGTCGTATCGATCCATCATAGTTAGCAGCTACCCAGATAGTTTGAGGGTTTGCACCATCAAACAAGCCGGTAAACTTTTGAACCAACATACCTACACGCTCATGATTAAGCCAGTCGAACTGGATGACACGCTTATGCTCGCCAAACTCAAAACTTGAAAGAATTTTCTTGTCTTTGGTAGACATGACCGCCAGTCGAACTTCTGTGCCTTCTTCATAGGTAAAAGCCAAGTACTCTCCTGTCGGAGAGATTTTGACTGAACGAAAGCTCGGTTGTTTAGCAAAGACCTCTAAAGGCACTTTCTCGGCATAGGACTGTAGTGAGATCAGCAGTCCAATTAATAAAGATAGATATTTCACCATGATGACAAAATTCCTTATTAACGTTATCGATTTATTGTAGGTAAAGGACCTTGCAGCATAAAGCGTGCATTGAAGGCTACCGTAATTCGTTCTTTCTCACCCAGATAAGGTAGAACCTGATGCTGCAACCATGATGGAAAAATTACCAGTTGGCCAGCTTGCAACTGGATGCCCACATGATTCGTTTCGTAAATTCCCGTCAGCCTTGCATTAGCCATATCGATATAGGTACTCGCGGCGGGAAATGGATTAATAAATTCTAGTCGACCCGAGCGACTGTCTGGAGAGACTTGGTCTCCTGGATCAACACAGTAAACGCCAGACCAAGAGGCCATGGGATGACAATGAGTGGAGAAGTATGAATGCTTACGCATGATATGAAACCAGCTTTCCGCTTTTATATGCAGTCTCAATAATGTGTCTCGATCATAGCCATTGATTTCGCCGATTAAGCCGTATAAGGCGGTCCAGCATTTCTTCTCGAGTTCTTTAATTTCCGTATATTGCCAATCAAACAGATTAAACTTACTTTCGTACAAGCCATCAGGCTGATTGACTAAGGCCCCAACATTGCGATTGGCATCACCCTCTCGTTCTTTTTCAATAAAGCGTTGTTTTAACTTAGCATTGAGCGCATCAACATCGTCAAACTTTGTTTGATAAAAAGGCACTGAAAAAATGGGGTTTAATTGCGTACTCATGTAAAAACTCCAGTAACAGCTTATCTTTCTAACATATCAATGAGCGGCGACAAATACTCACCATAAGTCGTCCAGACTTTTGAGCGGTCTTTTCGAATACCGTCTCTCATCATAATACTACTAGCGGTTGCGACCGACTCTTTTCGTGATTTAATATCCACCATATCAGGTTCAAAATCCAGGCCTAAAAATTCACACATTTTTTCTGTTTCTAGTTGCGGATTGGCCACTAGGTTTTCATAGTGGAGTGGATAAATTCTATCAGGGTATTTTTCTAATAGGTCTTTTCTATAATCTTCAAACAATTTAAAGAAATGAGCGGTCGTTTCTAAAGAATAAGAATAAGTCGCTGCGGTACTAAATAATGTTCTCATATTCGAAAAGGCAACATCGATAGGGTCGCGGAAAAGCATAATAAACTTTGCGTTGGGCAATGCTCGAATTATCAATGGAATATTTAAGTAGTTACTCGGTAGTTTATCCGTTAATAAGGGCTTATCTTTTGCACGCCACAACATGGCTTCGATATAGCCTTGAGCTATCTCTGCAAAATCTAGTTTATCAATTGCATCGATGACGCTTGGGTCGTTTTCCGCTTTAAACGGATTATTCATTTGACGTCGAAGCTGAATGGTAAAGTCATAGCTTTCTTCACCGGCGCTAACTTTCGAGTGCCCACTAATTATACGTTCTGTCAGCGTCGTGCCAGAGCGATGTAACCCCAAAATAAAAATAGACTTAAATGGTGCGGCCGACAAATCAAGACCTGGTCGATGCGCATCGGCCGAGATATTTTTTAACTTTGAGAAGAGCGCTTCATAAAATGAAGGATCGTAAGGAAACACCTTACTCCGTTCTTTGTGCCCTTGTTCTAAGGCTTTCCATGCTTTGTCGTACTGTTTTAAATTATGATGCTCGTAATGAAGTGCGTAAAACATTCGAGAACGGTATTCTGGATTGTCAGTGGTTTCTAGACTCTTATTAATTCGTTCTATTCTCGCATCACCGTCACCTTTATTAACCCTTGCTAAAAGCCAGTGTGCGCCTGGGTCATCGGGGATAAAGGTTAAACATTTTTCGGCCAGTTCATTAACTCGCTCCATATTTCCGAAAAACAACTCCGTAGTCGCTAACATATGCAACGAAGGAGGATGTCCTGCATCGCGTTTCACTGCCTCGAGTGCAAACTCTTTGGAATCTTCATTCGCATTGATGATACTAAGAATATGCGAGACTTCGGATAACGATTTGGCACTGTCCCACATTGCTGGCCTAACTTGAGCAACAATGGATTTAATAATTGCAGCGTCACCAAAATAGGAAAGAAGTTTCAAGGCTCTAAGCATTAACTTTGGCGTCGAAAACTGCCCACGTAGTGATCGATGTACCAAAAAGCGACTTCGATTGTAATCTCGTCCTTTGATTAAAATTTCAGCTAACGAAATTAATGATTCAGAGTCCGTAGGATTTTTTTCGAGCAATGCATTGAGTCGTTGAATGTCTAATTCTTCGGTATTCATAAGAGCAACTTTTAAATGGGCAACTTTTATCTTAGATAAAAAAAACGGAGCCCGGAGGCTCCGTTTTAACACTCAGGCAATCTTAGAAAGATTGAGTGTAACGTACGTAGGTTTTACGACCGTATGCATCGTAAAGACCCATGTCGTAACCACGACCGCTTGGGTGTAACGCATCAAGAGCTGGACGCTCATCAGCTAAGTTATCAACACCAACAGTCACTTTACCGTCCCAAGGAGTATTCCAGTTAACTTGTAAGTCATGAGTTAACCATGAGTTTACAGCAGCTGAATAGCCGTAAGAGGCGTATGCTGGAGCGTATTGATCCTGCCAAGTAGAAGTAGTTTCGTCAATGTAGCTGTTGTTCAACACTACAGAGAAATCTCCGTAAGACCAAACGTTAGACAACATTGCACGGTAGCGAGGAGCACTTGCAGTGTGTACATAGCTTTCGCCGCCGTCAGTAGACTGCTCTAGCATGTAAGAAACTTGCAAGTTAGTTTTCAAGCTACCCATGTCGCCGAAGTCAAAGTCAGCTTGGGTGTTGAAGTCGATACCGTTACCTTCGATAGTACCAAGGTTAGTGTAACCAGACTGAGCGTAAATGATTGCGCCAGTTACTGCGTCACGAGCTAGACCAAGACCGTTTGAAGATACAGGTGGGTTAACGTTAGTTGGTAACGCTGAAAGACCTGAAGGACACAAACCAGTTGGGTTTGCACCTAAACAGTTGATCATTCGTGCAGTACCGATGTAAGCAACACGACCGTCTACTTCAATGTTCCAGTAGTCAAGAGTCATGTTCAACCAATCAGCTGGCTGATAAGCGAAACCGAAGCTGTATTGATCTGATTGCTCAGACTCAATGTTCGGGTTAGCGATCTGCCAAGTAGTCAACTGAAGCTGACATGAAGCTGCTAGGCCGTTAGCGATACACGTTTGAGGATCGTTAGCACCTTCCGCAGAGAACTGTGGTTGAGCGGTTACGATATCAAGCGTAGGAGCACGGAAACCTTGACCATAAGATGCACGAACAGTTAGCTCGTCCAATGGTTGGTAACGTACAGAAAGCTTAGGAGAGGTATCACTACCATAATCACTGTAGCTATCGTTACGCGCTGCGAAACCGATTTCTAAGTTGTCAAGAACTGGGAAGTTTGCTTCGATGAAGAAAGCGTCAACATCACGGTCACCACCAGCAGAGTTACCTGCAGAACCAACGATTTGGCCTGAAGAACTTAAGGTGTCGTAGATGTCGTAGTATTCTTCTTTACGAGTCTCGAAACCAAACGCGATGCTTGCCATTCCGCCGTCCATTTCGAACAACTCAGTGCTAGCGTTTGCATACCACTCAGTGATACGAGTACCTGAATCACGGCTGATAGTAGCAATCAATGAATCAAGAACTGCACGGTCAACGTTGAACGGGTCATAGATGTCGTAAGCACCAGATTCGATAGCTGCTTGCGCTAAACCACCAACAACGTAGTTTTTACCTAATTCGATGAACTTGCTCTCAGTAGAACGCGCACCGAAATCGATGTCGAAGTTACCAATAGTCGCTTCTGCACCGATGTTTAAGTCATAAGTGTTCTTCTCAGTGTTCGCATCACGAGTACCAAGTGCTGCAAAACGGTGACGTAAGAACAATGGCTCTGCTGGGTCATAACCCGCGATACCACGGTTTGCAGGATGGTTAGGTGAAGTCGTAGAGATGAAGATCGCGCCACCTGGCCATGGAGATGAAGGAACTGGAGCGTAACGACCGAATGAAGTCGAGCGAGAAACGCTTGAGTTCATGTAAATCGTCCAATCAGCATTTACTTCATAGTCACCACGTAAGAACAACGCTTGGTTGTTGCTCGCTGCTTCATCTGCAGATACTAGAGAGTACTCATAGTAACAACGAGTAGAAGAACCTAAAGTCGTGAAACCGTTACCTAACTCGTCACACGCGCCAGGAACTTGTGAACCACGGTCTGGGTTTGCTAAGAAACCACCATCAGTGTAACCGTAAACGGTACCTGGAGCTGGGGTCGCAGAACGGAAGTTGTTAGAGAAAGTTGAGTAACCGCCTGAAGACCACTCACGATCACGAGCAAAGATGATGTCACGTTTGTTGAACGAGATACCACCAGTCATGCGAGCTTTACCAGACGACGCGCCGAAGATTGCAGAACCAGTCGAGGTGTCACCACCTTCTTGCTTGGTTTTACTTTCTTCAATGCTTAATTGTACGCCTTCGAAATCTTTACGAGTAACGATGTTTACAACACCACCAATCGCGTCAGAACCGTATACCGCTGATGCGCCATCGGTAAGAATTTCGATACGCTCAACCGCCGCTAGAGGGATTGAGTTCAAATCTTGGCCTTGTCCAGTGTCTGGAGAAGACGGAGCACGACGACCGTCGATCAAGATAAGAGTACGGCTTTCACCTAAACCACGAAGACTCAAACCCGCAAAACTTTGCGCAGAGCTACCTGATTGAGGACGGAAAGAACCGAATGAGTTGAAAGTAGTGTTACGAACTAAGTCAGAAACAGATACTTCACCTGACATTTCAATCGTTTCACGATCGATAACGGTAACCGGCAATGCACCTTCAACGTCAGAACGCTTGATACGAGAACCAGTGATGGTGATTTTTTCGTCTTTCGCACCATCTTCCGCCGCGTATACCGACGGGATTGCCATGGCAGCTGCGGTACCTGCGATTAACGCGGTACGTACTGCTTTAGCAATGGGATTACTATTTAGAGTACTCAATTTATTTCTCCCTGGTTGTTACATTGTTTGATTTAGATTGTTAGGGAATTACCTTTCATCGTTATGCTCGATGATAAAGAAAACCCATTTATTGGCCCAAGCCTTATTTAATCAGCATCGATACTAACCATTTTCAGTTTCAAAGGTCAATGCTTTTTTTTACAAAAGGTAACAATTTGCTTAATCTGAATAAAATTCACTCAAACCTCATTTAAGGCCTTATTTTTAAGGGAATTTTGAAAAAAAACGACATAACACAACATGCCAAAAATGACGAAAACTGACACCATGATCAGCGGCATTTTTAAATAAAAAGTGAGTCGATTGGTCAATTCAATTTGATCGTTTAAAACACCGCGTTGGAACTGCTTTATCTGTGCAACGCGTTGTCCATGTAAATTGATGATTGCAGTAATGCCATTGTTGGTCGCTCGAATGACTGGCATTCCGAACTCTAACGCCCTCGATTGCGCAATCTGTAGGTGTTGATGAGGCCCCCAAGAACGTCCAAACCAAGCGTCATTACTGACCGTCAATATAAAGCTATCCTTTTGATTTTCATAGTTTTTTAGAAATTCAAAAAAAACTTCTGAATAGGCAATTTCATAACAAATTGCCGGCAAAACTCGGGTATCATCAAACTCAAAGGCCACTTGGTTCTTGGCGCCTGGAGCCATCGCGGACATCGGTAAATTAAAAAACTCTATCAACCCGCGCAGCCAGCTTTCAAAAGGTACAAACTCTCCAAACGGTACCAAATGTTGCTTATCGTAACGCTGTTGGGTATTCCCTAATGTAATCAAAGATGCATAAATTTTACGCGTTTCAGGCTGATAAATAGGAATACCCAGAATCATCTGGCTACCACGTTCTCGGGCCAGCCGATCCCACTGATCCAACCAGTTGCTAACCCGATGTTTTAACTCAGGAACCGCCGCTTCTGGCCAAATAACGAAGTCACTACCGAGATGCTCTAAGGTCAGATCTTGATACAGTTGCAAGTGTTGTCCCAACAGTTCTCTCTTCCACTTGTCTTGTTGCGGAATATTTGGCTGAACTAAAACAAAAGACTTCAATTGGCCGGGTGTTTCGGAAGGACGGAAAGTATTAACCAAAATTAAGATCGCGACGATAGGAAGAATCAACCCGACCAACGGTAGGGTTAAATATTGAAACGACGGCCTATTCTTCGCCAGTACATAGACAATCCAAGCCATTTGACTGGCAACTAAGGCAACCCAAAACGATGCTCCATAAACGCCAACCCAGGCAATGACCTCGGCGAATGGACTGTCAACCAATCCATAACCGGCAAAAAGCCAAGGAAATCCGGTAAAGAAATTGGCCAGCGCCCCGTCCATTGCTAACCAGAGAAGAGGAAATCCGTATTGAATAGCAACAACACCGTAGCGTTGAAATAGCCAGCGCAAACCAAGGCCAATAAAAAGCTTAAAAACCGCCAAAAACGCGACAAATAATGCGGTCAAGAATACGCTCATCAGTAAGGGCGCGTTACCGAACTGATGGATGCTGACATGCACCCAGCTTGCGCCGACGGCGAAAAAGCCGAGACCGTAACAGTAGGCGATTGTGGCAAGCCGTTCAGACTGGTAACGTAAAAATAGAAAATTTAGCCCCGCAATAGAAACAAACAATAGCGGCCACCAAGCCAGCGGCGCTAACCCAAGCGGATAGATAGCCCCTAAAACAAACGCCCATAAATATGGGCGTTTATAAGATAACCAAGCAAGACGTTGCAACATATGCGCCTTCTAATTCACAGCGGTTTCATCCAGCTCTTCGACTGGTTCAATGGTCATTCTAACGAGACGAATGCGGCGCGTATCGGCAGACAATACAGTAAACTTGTATTGGCCTAGTTGCACCACTTCATCTTTGACCGGTAAGTGGCCGAACGCCTGGATAATCAGTCCACCGATGGTATCAAACTCTTCATCGCTCAAGTCGGCTTTGAAGTATTCGTTAAATTCATCAATCGGCGTGCGCGCTTTGATCACATAAGCGCCATCATCGTGCGCTTTAATAGCATCTTCTTCGTCGTCGAAATCGTGCTCATCTTCGATTTCGCCCACAATTTGCTCTAGTACATCTTCAATGGTTACTAAGCCAGCAACGCCACCATACTCATCTACCACGATGGCCATATGATTACGATTTACTCGAAAGTCTTTCAACAAAACATCAAGACGTTTGCTTTCTGGAACGATGACGGCGGGACGCAACACTTCTTTTAAATTAAAGCGACCGCTTTGCTCTCCTTTGGTTTGCTCAAGTAACGCAGGAAGTAAATCTTTCGCGAGCAATATGCCTTCTAGATCATCGCGATCGTCTCCGATCACAGGAAAACGAGAATGCGCTGAATCTATCACTATGGATAAAATTTGCTCGAGATCCATATCTTGTTCAACCACGACCATTTGAGGTCTTGGTATCATAATGTCACGAACTTGCATTTCGGAGACCTGGAGAACGCCTTCGAGCATCGCTAGAACATCGTGGTTAATGAGAGAGTTTTGCTGTGCAGTCTTTAAGATATCGACGATATCAGATCGGTCTTTGGGTTCAGATTGTAAAATTTGCGCAATGCGCTCTAACCATGACCGCGAGGGCGGGTGCTCGTCCATTGTCGGTGAAAATCTCTTGTCGTTAATACTCGGGCAGTTTAGCAAAGGTTTCGCGAAAAGACTACGCTCTTGCCCGGCTTAAATGAGATAGGGATTGGGAATATCTAGGTGTGCTAAAGCTTGGGTCTCAAGTGCCTCCATTTCTTCGGCTTCTTGGTCATTTTGATGATCATAGCCCAATAGGTGAAGGCACCCATGAACCGTCATATGGGCCCAGTGATTTAACTCGGGCTTACCTTGTTCAGCGGCTTCTTTCGCAACAACGGGCGCACATATGATTAAGTCACCTAGGAGTGGTAGCTCAATAAACTCAGGAACGTCAGCGGGAAACGACAAAACATTGGTCGGCTTATCTTTGTTTCGATATTGCGCGTTAAATGCCTGACTCTCATCGCTATCGACCACTCGAATACTCAGCTCCACTTCTTCTCGTGCGTCGCCGGCGGTCATCAAGGCTTGCTCGACCCACGACTGAAATGCTTCTAATGAGGGAACTTTAGAATGGTCATCACAGTTCACTTCAAGCGCTAGGTCAACCTGAGTCACGATTTGACCTTATTCTTATCATCGAATTTTTCATACGCCTGTACCACTCGCTGCACGACCGGATGACGTACCACATCGGTGGATTGAAAAAAGGTAAAGCTAATGTCTTTAACCCCTTTTAAAATTTCGATGGCTTGGCGTAAACCAGATTGAGTCCCGCGAGGTAAATCGACCTGCGTTATATCACCAGTAATGACCGCCTTGGAGCCAAAGCCAATTCGAGTGAGCAACATTTTCATTTGTTCCGCCGTCGTATTTTGACTTTCGTCCAAGATGATAAAGGCTTCATTCAATGTACGACCACGCATGTAAGCCAGTGGAGCCACTTCAATGACATTCTTTTCCATTAATTTACCGACCCGTTCAAACCCGAGCATTTCATACAGTGCGTCATATAATGGACGTAAATAAGGATCAACCTTTTGATTTAAGTCTCCCGGCAGAAAGCCTAACCGCTCGCCCGCTTCGACCGCCGGTCGGGTCAAAATGATGCGGCGAATTTCTTGACGTTCCAGCGCATCGACGGCTGCAGCCACCGCCAAGTAGGTCTTGCCGGTTCCTGCGGGACCAATTCCGAAACTAATGTCGTTGGCTAATATTCTCTCTACGTAGCGCTTTTGATTGTGCCCTCTCGGCCGAATTAAGCCACGCTTGGTCGTAATCACCACATCAGAGTGTTTCGAAGATGCTTTATCTTCCGTAAGACGACAGGCCATCGATTGAACGATTAAGTGAACCGTTTCTGCACCTAAAGCGGCGCTATTGGCCGTTTCTTCAAACAACTCTTCGATGACCGCTCGTCCGGCATCCACATTGACCTGTTCACCAATCAACTGAAACTGATTACCACGATTGGTGACTTCAATACCCAAGCGACGCTCTATGAGTCGAAAATTTTCATCAAGGTGGCCCGATAGATTCGCCAATCGTTCATTGTCTACCGGCTCTAATGTAAATTGAATACTGTGCGTTTCTGACAACCTAAAATCTCGTCTAATAAGTACGCTGAGGTAGTTACTGTACTAACTCTGCGCGAAGTGAATTTGGAAGGGCTTCAGTGATCACTACATCGGCAAATTGACCAATTAATTTGTGCGAACCTGAAAAGTTAACCACTCGATTACATTCCGTGCGTCCACTCAATTGCATAATGTCTTTTTTGCTCGGCCCTTCGACTAATATACGGCGCTGTGTCCCCACTAATTTACGGCTAATGTCTTGGGTTTGCTGATTGATTCTTTGCTGTAGAAGCTGCAAACGTTGCTTTTTGATCGCCATATCCGTGTCATCCGCTAAATCCGATGCCGGAGTACCCGGTCGGGCACTGTAAATAAAGCTAAAGCTGTAATCAAAACCAACCTCGGCAATCAGGTCCATCGTGTCTTGAAAGTCTTGATCGGTTTCACCGGGAAAACCGATGATAAAATCCGACGACAGGCTGATACCCGGACGAATCGCTTTTAATCGCGCAATTTTCGCCAAATACTCTTCACGAGTGTGTCCTCGCTTCATCGCCGCTAAAATAGGATCAGCACCGCTTTGCACGGGTAAATGTAAATGACTGACCAGCTCTGGTACTTCTCCATACACATCAATTAATCGGTCAGAAAACTCGACCGGATGAGACGTTGTAAAGCGAATGCGGTCAATGCCTTCTACGGCAGCAACGTAAGTGATCAGTTCAGCCAAATCAGCGATGCGACCATCATGGGTTTCACCACGATAGGCATTCACATTTTGTCCCAACAAATTAATTTCTCTAACCCCTTGGTCTGCCAACTCAACAACCTCGGCAATGACATCATCAAAGGGCCGGCTGACTTCTTCGCCTCGGGTATAGGGTACAACGCAAAACGTACAATACTTGCTGCATCCTTCCATAATCGAAACAAAAGCGGTCACGCCTTCAGCTTTCGGCTCGGGTAGACGATCGAATTTTTCGATTTCTGGAAAAGAAATATCGACGACGGCGGCATTTTTCGTCTTAACCGATTCCATCATTTCAGGAATTCGGTGTAACGTTTGCGGACCAAAGACCATATCAACGTGCGGAGCTCGAGCACGAATCGCATCACCTTCTTGGCTAGCAACACAGCCACCGACACCAATCACCAAGTCAGGGTTCTTTGCTTTGTAGTTTTTCCATTGACCCAGCTGAGAAAATACTTTTTCTTGTGCTTTTTCTCGAATCGAGCAGGTATTCAATAACAATACATCGGCTTCTTCGGGATTATCGGTGATCTCTAATTCATGAGTATCATTGAGCAGATCCGCCATACGCGATGAATCATACTCATTCATCTGGCAGCCCCAAGTTTTGATATACAGCTTTTTGGTCATAAATTCCCGTTACCTTGCTTCGACAACCCTACCAATTGGAGGGAAAATAACGCCTGTCGTTACTCAAAGGGTTAAAAATTAAGGGCGGGGATTATATCAAAGGTTAAATTACGAACACCAGACTATTGGTAAAATCAGCTAAATTTAGCGGCAACAGGTTCAATTAATCACTGATCGACCGGATCAGAGTTTGCTCGATCATATCTAATTCTTCATCAAAGGAGTCGAAATCGTCTAGATCAGGCACATCATTCATCACTTTCTTACTTTCAGCGGCAGGCTCAGTTGTGGCTTTAGGTTTAGTGACTGGCTCTGGAGAAGAGGCCTCGCCACCAATCTGCATACGCACACTCTCCGCTGCACGACGCATCATTTCCTTGTTAATTTCAGCCAGTCCATTCATCAAAATGGTTAATTGTCGGCTTTCTCTTTTATCGTCAAGAGGAATATCATTGAGCTTTTTTAGAAGATCAATGCAGGGTTTTTCTATCCAACTCGCCATAATGCCCTCAAACAAGGATTTCTTTAGTACACTAAAGCATAGAGGCTTTGCGTTAAAGTTTCCATTAAGTTATGACGCAAAATTCTACTCTGCACAACCGATTAGGCAGAATAATCAATGAACTACCTCGCTCATGCCGCTTTATCTCCGACAAGTCAGCAAACGCTGATTGGTAACTTGATTGGCGACCATATTCGCGGCTCAGATTTGAGTCACCTACCAAAAGCCATTGAAAAGGGTGTGCGGCTGCACCGATACATTGATCATCAATTTGACCACCACCCCAATATCGTTGCTATTCGCCGGCAGTTACCGAACGGCTTACGCCGCTTTGTCGGAATATCTTTAGACCTCTGGTTCGATAATTGGCTTTCTAATCACTGGCATGCATTTTACGCTCAGCCCTTAGTCGACTTTCAAGTGTCCACAAGCCAAACCATTCAGCAGCACATCGAGTGGATTCCCAACTCTCAAAAGCCCTTTATGGAATACCTTTGCCGTGAGCAATTGTTTTTGCGATACCGTTCAGAGAATCAAATCACTAAAAACCTTAAGCTTCTAGCGAAACGGTTAACCAAGAGCAACGGCCTTTTAGAGTCACTGGAGTGGTTGAAAGATCATTCTGACGACATCGTCACCGAATGGCCAAACGTTTATAGCGATATGATCGCGGCGACTGAGGAGTTTCTAAGTCAATATGACCAATAACTCATTTCCAATCTTACATTTACAAACCGAACACTCGATTGCTAAGTTAAAAGAACCAGTCGCTCTGCCCGCTAAGAGCAATCAACTTTACAACTTGAGTGTGACGGTTGATGAAATATCACTGATTGCACCAACTCAGTTTTTACGCTCAATTAAAAGCCAGATTATTAAAGAAGAAAATGGTTGGCATATCATCAAATTCGATCAAGTTTTTCAGTTTAAAGAAATTGGTGTGCTTGCGGCGGTGGCTGCTCGTTTAGCGGAACACGACATTAGTATTCTTGCCGTATCAACGTTCAATACCGACTACCTAATGATTCAGCAAACACAAATAGGCAAAGCTTTAATGCAAATGAGAGCCGCAGGCCATCAAGTAACGAGCGTTCATCAACTGGGATAACCCATTCATCCTTCTTTTCTTTGTTTACTTCTTCATTGGCGACTTACTTTTTCTTAGGTAAATAAACACCATAAAATGCGTCTTCCCAGTGTTGACCTTTATCTTTAGAAACTTGCCAATGCTGATGAACACTTCCATCACTTTTGGGCGTCCACTTAATTTTTTGTAAAAGCGTATTCCCATCTTGAGCTTGAGTTTGTCCCGTCAAGAGCATGGCTTGTCCATTCCATTTTCCTTCAAGCACTAATAACCCGCCTTTATTATCGACCCAAGTTTGGTGCCATACTTTTCGGGTAGCGTCGAATATATTAATGCTTTGTCCAGAATAGCCTTTTTCGGTTGAATAGAGCTCAGTAATAACACATCCGTTTTGTGCTTTTTGAATCAGATTGTTGCCCACCAACTTACCGTCTTTATCGAAAACCTTCCAGTCGCCCAACCAAAAGTCAAACTGTTTGGACATCTCTGAGTTACAAGTCGCGCTGGCCATGGTCGCCATCAAAATAAAGCATAAACTCAAAACCATTTTAACTGTGTGACTATTCATTGTGAACTCTCTGCGTTTAGTGACCAATTTTTTCAGATAGATGTCGGTTTACTATCTCATTGGAACTGGCACGAACATACTAACGACTTCAATGCGCGACCAGCAAATTTAATTTTATTGAACTTTAAAAAGAAAAAAGTGAACTCTTCGACGATTCTAAAAAGATGTTCCAATACTAAAATAACTTTTCTCTTCGCCAACTGACAAATCGTTAGCAATCGCATAGCCAAGCCGTACATCCAAAATAAGTGAATAAAACAACTTTACTCTGGTATATAGTTCAGCGCCAACACTAGCGTAGTGTTGCTCGCTCAAATCTAGCGACGGATAACGATCGATAACCGATTGTGAATGGCCATAAACTCTCGCTTCATCGAAAAATAGTCGACCAGAGACTTTATCAATGCCGATTGGGGGAGACATAAAGGTTCGCTCTAAATGCCCCAAAGGAAAACGCCACTCTACAGAGGTCATTCGTACATGACGGCCACTTAAGACATCAGCAAAATCTGGATAACCACGTAATGCGTATCGATGTTCTACCAGCGCATTGCCCTGCATAAAGAACGGCTCACTAAAATCGCCACCAATACGAAAGTTGCGTCCGCCTTGCTCTGCACTTGCTGCTAATGCTCGAATCGCCAGCACATGTTCGCCAGATAATTGAATCAATTCTCGCCAATCAATAACTGCCCGCTTACCGGTAAAATCGCTTTCGATCACATCACTTGAAGCAGTCGCAAATTTGATCTGCCGACCATTACTCGGAGAGATAGAACGCAAGTAATTTTTAGACGAATTGAAGTTAAACGCGACGCCTACTAGCGGGTCATTAAACTCACGAATAAATCGTAAGCTTTCATCTTGCCAAAGGTATTGTCGAGTAGTATCGAATGAAGCAGCAAGCTCTATATTCCATTGCCGTTGCAGTTGAGTGAATGCAATATAGTAGCTGAGTTCCAATTCGGTTGATTGTTCAATAAAGTCTGTTGTAAGAGGGTTATCATCATCATCAATGTCATGAGAGTGTTGTAATCTCAAATTAAAAAATCGATCATATTGATAATTAACAAAAAGATTAGGGAGTTTTCGTTCGATTGCGACACTTCCGGCCAGAAAATAACTGTGGTTCTCCAGCGCGTCCATTCCCGACGTTTGTAATCCAAGTTCAACCGTATTCTCATTTCCAACCGCGAAAGGAAACCAATAAGAGGGTGTTAAGGAATCGAGGCTGGAATAGTCCATCACCTCGGCTTCTGATAACGAACCTTTACGTTCAAGTCTCGTCGTCTGTCGGCCCTCATCTAAATTTAACGGATATTGAAGATCGAGTGTTGTTATCTCTGCTGGAGCATTAGTATTAAAATGCTCACGCTTAACAACATCAAATCCTCGAGAAGAATATTGCAAAGTCCATAATTCATTATCAATTATGATAGGCTCAAACTCACCGGAGCGAGCTGACGCAATTCGCGAGACCTCTCGTGTTTGAATATCCGCAAGGTAAATATCAAATCGATTCTGCTGACGATCACTACTAAAAACAATTTGTTTATCATTAACAAACTTTGCGTGCCAACTATGAAATTCCTTATCAAATAGTGGTTGCCATTCATGTGACTCTAAATCAAATAGCTCGACACCGGCTCTACTACTGTCAGGTCTTTGAACGGAAGCGACGATGAACCGACTGTCTGGCGAAATATCCATATAAGAAATGACTTCTGTCCCACCCATATAAAGCCGCTCAATAAACTTGCCTTCTCGAGTTAAGCGCTCTAAATAAAATCGACCACTGTCTCCTTTCAATGCAATAATAGTTTCGCTTTTATTGTCCCAAACAGCTTCAACATAACGTTGTGAAAAAGTAATTCTTTGAAGCTTTTGTTGGCTTGGTTTGTAGATATAAAGATCATAATAAAGATTGTATTCATCACTTACTTCTAATTGACTTATCAAAAGCTCACCTTGCAGATTCACATCGAGATAGCCAAGAGAATTTAAATCATGGACTTTCTTTGTTTGGTTATCTCTGACACGATACAAACCATACTGGGTATATCCATCATAGCCAGTAAACCATAGCGCTTGCTCTAAACCTTGAGCCAATCCTTGCTTAAAGAATCCATCATTGGTTAGTGTCGACTGCAGTTTTTCACTCTTGATTGGCGCGTAGCGATCCATTAAGTAGTCTTCGAATTCAACCCATAGAACATCGAGGGGTTTTCCAATCACTTTCTCTGAGTTTTGATTGATAAAATAAGGCAACCAATTGTCGCTATATTCTTCGACCAAATGAAAAACTTTTTCTTTTCCATAGGTTTCACTAATAAATTGAAAGAAATAATAGCCATATAGATAACGAGCATCGAGAGGCCAACTGCTACTGGCCATATTGACCTCAGAAATTGACTTAAAGCCCGAGCGAAGTTCTTCCTTTATTTTCATTGCATAAATAGAACTTTGACCGCGACCGATTCTATTTTCATAACTGGTTTCTTGGTAAGTTGCCAGTCCTTCATGCACCCAACTGGGTTGAAAAATATTAGGAAAAAGAGGCCAAAAACGTCCAAAAATATTTCGAAAGGCATCTGGGACACCGTCTGCCTTGTCGAGGTGAAGAACATGGGTATATTCATGAGTCAAAAGGCTGGTTAACCAATCTTTCATATCCATTTCTCCTGCTTGAGGAGGATGGACAAATAATACTGAGCGATTGAAAGGCAAGGGTGAAGCGTAACCATTGGCTACATCGGTATGATCGGTTAGCACTAGGTGGGTTTTTCGTCTTGGCTCCCATTGAAATTTTTTAGCCAAGTCTTTATGAATTATCTCTGCTAAAGCAACGGTATCATCGGCTATCTGTCGATGCTTTGATTCAAAGTGTAATTTAAAATGCGGCGTCTCAATGGTTTTCCAGTCTAACTCAGGATCATAAGCAAATACGTCAGTTAAACTTATAAAAAGCACAACAAAAGACAACAAATACCGTTTCATTAACACAAACCAAGAGTTGATTGTTCCGTTCTTATATCACAGATTATCTTAAGCTTAAAATCAGCCAATAAAAAAGGTGGCCTAAGCCACCTTTCACAATAACCAGCCGTTAAAGCTGAAGCTTGTTACCTAACCGACTACTCTGAGTCAGCCTCTGGTGCTGCTTCTTCTTTAGCAGGCGGATCAATAAGCTCTTTCATGCTTAAACGAACACGGCCTTGTCGATCGATTTCTAAAACTTTAACCTTAACGACATCACCAACATTTAAGTAATCAGTCACTTTGTTAACACGCTCATGAGCAATTTGCGAAATATGAACTAAACCGTCTTTTCCTGGCTTTAAGTTAACGAAAGCGCCGAAGTCAGCAATACGAGCTACTTTTCCTTCATAAATAGAGCCTGGCTCAATATCTTCTACGATATCACGAATACGCTGTTCAGCCGCATCACCCGCCGTTTTATCGACAGCAGCAATGCGCACTGTGCCATCATCATCGATTTCAATCGTTGCGCCGGTTTCTTCAGTGATCGAACGAATCGTCGAACCACCTTTACCAATCACCTCAGAGATTTTTTCTGGGTCAATTTTGATCGACGTAATACGTGGAGCGTAGGCAGAAATGTCTGCTCGATGTGTATTAATCGCTTCATTCATCGTTTTCAATATATGTAAACGACCCGCTTTCGCTTGATGCAGCGCTACTTCCATAATTTCTTTCGTGATGCCTTCGATTTTAATGTCCATTTGAAGCGCAGTAATACCATTGTCACTACCCGCTACTTTAAAGTCCATATCACCGAGATGATCTTCATCACCGAGAATGTCAGAAAGCACGACGTATTTTTCGCCTTCTTTTACCAATCCCATGGCAATACCTGCAACCGGCGCTTTTAACGGTACGCCAGCATCCATTAACGCTAAGCTTGTACCACAAACTGACGCCATCGATGATGAACCGTTTGACTCAGTAATCTCAGACACGACTCGTAGCGTGTAGGGAAACTCTGATTGCGCAGGGATAACGGCTTGAATGCCTCGCTTTGCCAACTTACCGTGGCCTATTTCGCGACGCTTCGGACTGCCAACCATACCGGTTTCGCCAACACAGTAAGGAGGGAAGTTATAGTGCAACATAAAGGTGTCTTTGTACTCACCCATTAAATTATCGACGATTTGCGCGTCTCGCTCGGTGCCTAAAGTAGCCGCCACAAGAGCCTGCGTTTCACCACGAGTGAAAAGTGCCGAACCGTGTACTCGAGGTAACACGCCAGTTTTAACATACAAGGCACGAATCATGTCATTGTCACGACCATCAATTCGCGGTGAGCCATTCACGATACGGCTGCGAACCACCGACTTTTCTAAGCTGTGGAATACATCACGCACTTCGTCTTCGGCTAAGTCACTACCTTCAACGACTAATTCAGCAACCACTTTGTCAGCAATAACAGACAACTGATCTTTACGTGCCATCTTATCGGCAATTTGATAAGCCTCGACGACTTGCGCTTCGGCAATTGCAGCAACTTTTGCTTTTAGCTCAGTGTTCTCAGCTTCTGGTTTCCAATCCCAAGCAGGGGTCGCAACGGCTTCGGCAAATTCTTGAATCGCTTTGATGGCAACTTGCATCTCACTGTGACCAAACATGACGGCACCTAGCATGACTGATTCAGAGAGCTCTTTCGCTTCTGACTCAACCATTAAGACCGCGTCTTGCGTACCTGCTACGACCAAATCTAAATCACTTGTCGCAACTTCGCTCATGGCTGGATTCAATAAATACTCACCATCTTTATACCCAACACGGGCAGCACCAATAGGGCCATTGAATGGAATCCCTGAGGTTGCTAACGCCGCTGAAGTTCCGAGCATAGTGACAATATCAGGCTCGACTTCAGGGTTGATAGAAATCACGGTTGCGATAACTTGCACGTCATTCTTAAAACCGTCGGCAAATAATGGACGAATAGGTCTATCGATCAATCGTGCAATTAATGTCTCGCGCTCAGATGGGCGACCTTCACGTTTAAAAAATCCACCAGGAATTTTACCCGCTGCGTAAGTTTTTTCTTGATAATTAACGGTTAACGGAAAGAAGTCTTGGCCTTCTCTCGCTTCTTTCTTACCCACGACAGTGACTAGAACCGTTGTACCTTCAACGTCAACGACAACCGCACTGGTGGCTTGGCGAGCAATCTCACCGGTTTCTAAGGTGACGGTACGACCGCCAAATGGAAAAGTTCTTTTAATAGGATTCACTCTTATTCCTTATTTTTAAATTTAACATCTTTAACTTTGAGTGATCTCGCTAGGTTTTTAGTCAAACCAGAAAGTGATTGCGCTCTGACTTTTGATCTCTGTTCATCAGCGTATGAAGGAGAGTGAACAAAGAGCAATCACTTTCTGGCTAAAAATCCGGTGGCAAGACAACTCTTAAAGTTTCATTTGCGCTATAGATAATAGCAAAAAGGGGCTTTAAAAGCCCCTTTTTAGTTCAAACTCTTAGCGGCGTAAGCCAAGTTTGCCGATCAAGTCGCCGTAGCGGTTTTGATCTTTTTTCTTCAAGTAATCCAACAATTTACGACGTTGGCTTACCATGCGTAATAAACCGCGACGTGAATGATGGTCGTGTTTATTCGCTTTAAAGTGATCTTGCAGGTGGTTGATTTGGGCTGTTAACAATGCAACCTGTACTTCTGGTGAGCCAGTATCGCCTTCACCACGAGCGTGTTCTGCAACGATTTCGGCTTTCGCCGTTGCACTTAATGACATAAAATTCTCCGTTAGTGACATTTCAAAATAGTCTTCAAACCAATCACTAATTCAGCTTGAAGACCCAAAAACAGCGCGATTCTACAGTAGAGACCGCTCCATATCAAGGTTTGTGGCTATTGACCCGCGGATTTTCCTAGTACGTAGGTTTCCCCAGCTGGGTGTTTTCCTTGATACACGACTTTTCCTGCCGAAACTAATGAAACACCATTAAATTCAAAGGTCTTGAACCACTCTGGGTGATCGTTGAAGCGTTTATGTACGGTCAGTAGGTCATTTAAGCGCAATTTCGCGTCAACTAAACTGCTCAAGAAGTGAATAATTTGCTTCTTCTGGTCTCGAAACTGTTCTGGTGATGCCTTGAATACAAACTGGGCCGTTTGCATTAATGGCTTCAATACCGGTGAAAATTGGGTCAGTAAACTTCGATAAAGTTCTTGCCCAACCGGCTCAAGTAGCCCTTGCAGTTCTTTTTGGGTTGGGTTGTGCTTTAAAACTTGTCGAGCTCGACCAAAAAAGCCAGTTGACTCTACAATATCGTACTCTTTCTTTTCAGCATTCATCTTCTCGATAATTGCCGAATCGACCGAGTGAGAGATCATCGCAATGTGACCACCCGGTTTTAGCCAGCGCTCAAACAACTCAGCGACAACAGACCAATCAGTGTACTCAACCCCATATTGACTGGTAATCAAGTCGACAGAACCGTCATCTAATTGCAATTGCTCTAGCGGGGTATCATCGATGAACTGAATAAGTTCGATGGCTTTTTCTAATGTCGGCGCTGCAGCTTTGATTGCTTCGCGATCGATTTTTGCCGCGTCAGTTGCAATAATTTTCAAATCGATCGAGTTTTCGAGTGCATATTCGGCAGCCAACAAGGCTATCGCACCATTACCAGAACATACGTCGAGAACGGTGGCGCCCGACTCAAGAGGTTTAAACTGTTCATTCCAGAACGCTTTAATCTCTGCGTCATAATTACCGTTAAAGTCGAGCGGTAAAGAAGTAATGTTGCCTTGTGACCAATAATTCGTCCACTGCGTTGAAGCCATGATAAACCCTGCTTAAATCTGAAACAGCGGCTATTGTAAAGGTATTTTCAACAAATCTCACTACTTTAAAACAACACTCGCCACGGCTTGGTTCAATTCACGCCATTTGCCAATTGACCAGTTTTTGACCAGCCAGAAACAAAAACAGCGAGCCAAAGCTCGCTGCTTATTTTACAAGAGTTTAGAAGCTCTGCGTATATTGCAAAGAGAACTCTCGACCTTTCGCGTTGTAATAGCCTCCAGCATTTAAATACCAAGGCCAGTTGTTTGCGGTGGGATCTTCTGGTGGGATCTCATTGGTCACATTATTGATACCTAATAAGAAACGACCGTAATCTCCCATATCATATCCCAAACTTAGGTTAACGGTTGTGTAAGCATCGATAAATTGATTGCTTGCACAAGAACCGCCACAGAAACCTCCCGCGAGCTCATCAACGTACATCACTCGAATGTTGGCGTTGTATTCGTCTTTACTCCAACCAAGGTTCGCATTGATCCGATTTTCTGGTAATGCACCTAAACTGATGTTTTCAACTGGAGCAGAATTCTCATCAAACTGCGTCGTAAACTCATCGACCCAAGACCAACTCAAGCGAGTGTTAAAGTTACCTGCCGACGTCTCCCAGTCGTAGTTCATGGTTAAGTCGACGCCCGTGATTTCTTGCAGAGATAAGTTTTGCGCCGTTGATTCAATAAAAGCGTCATTACCTTGCAAAGTTCCTTGAGAATCGCGAGTAATTAAGTCACAGAAGTTACCACTGTTGAAACACGTATTTAAAATAAACTGTGCACTCGGCGCTGCGACAATATTTTCGAGCTCAATTTGATAGTAGTCCATGGTTAAGGTCAAATTATCTACCGCTTCCCAAACCACACCAATGTTTAAGTTTTCGCCCTGCTCTTCTTCTAGGTTCAGATTAGAACCGGTGAACACGTTTACCGACTGAACCGTAACATCATTTAAGAAGGGATCAGTCACGGTAACAAAACCTCGCGTTCGAGAACCGAACAAGCGCTGCATATCGGGAGCACGGAAACTCTCACCCCAAGTTGCACGAAACTTTAATGTATCAGTAGGAGAATACATAATGGCTACCCGAGGGCTCGTGGCACTGCCGACGTCTGAGCGATCATCATAGCTGTCTCGACGAACGGCTAAGTTTAATTCCAATTGCTCTAAAACAGGCAAACGAAACTCGACCGCTACGCCAGTATAGTCACGATCACCACCGCCAGCAGAAGCTCCGTCAAACCCTTCACCTGCCGTTGTGACCGGATCAGAAACATCCGAGTATTCTTGATGCTGTTTATCAATGGCTGCGGCAAATTGTACCGGACCACCGGCCAATTCAAATGGCAAGTCGCCGCTAATCGAGAAGTCAATTCCTCTGGTCCAAGAATAAGCTTCACGACTTGATAAGTAACTGGTCGAGTCAACGATCGACTGAGGAATCGGCTGAAACAGATCCAGTCCATTATCGACTTCTGCATTTAAGGCACTGAGAATAATGTTATTTCTTCTTACGCTGACATCTGAGCGCATGTAAGACCAACCCAGTTCCCAGTCAAACATACCGTCGAATGCAACGCCCTCTAATCCAGTTAAAAAGTTCACCCCTGTGGTTTTAAAGTTACTGGTTCTTGGACCATACTCCACTAAACGACGAACGAAAACGCCTTGCTCTTCATTCGCAGTGCCAGCGGTTGGATTATTGGTAGCATTCCCCGGAATAATACCCCCATTGTTCGGAACTAAAGAACCAAACCCTGTGAAAAAGCCACCACCATAGAAGTTTGGTTCTAATTCAACATAGTTGGTTTGATCGGAAAAGCCGACTCGACCGAAAAAGCTCAAGTCAGGGTTAATTTCATAGCTCACGCGACCGGTCGCTGATTTTTGCTCTGAAGGAGAGAACAGCATTCGATACGCCGTGCGGTCAAATCCACACCAAACATCATTGGCTGAGAAAATAGGTATATTCTGGTCAGGTTGACCTTGCCCACCCAATGCATCATTAGCTGTACCGCAATTGGGGTCTTGATAAATCGTGCCAGTATCCAGTCCTAAAAAGCTTGAACCGCCAATCGAGTATGCGCCCCTTGGATTAGCAACATCCGATGCAGCGTAATCACGATCACGTGAGTATAGTGCTCCCTGTTTCCAATAATCGACAATAAAATCCACGGCCGTTTTATCATTCGTCACACCGGTTAAAAATTGCATTCTTTGAGTATCGGCACCGCCATCGGCCGTCACACTTCGACGCAGTGTCAAGTCGGAACCATTAATGTCTTTTCGTGTAATAATGTTGATAACACCCGAAACTGCATCTGAACCATATATAGCCGATGCGCCATCGGTCAGTATATCGATTCGCTCAATCATCGCTGTGGGAATGGAGCTCAAATCTACAAAGTTAGTCGTTCCACCAATGCCAACTGGATACACAGGCATTCTGCGGCCATCAAGAAGTGTTAATGTTCGACCAAATCCAAATCCTCTCAAATTTACTGACGAGGCCGCTGGCGTAAACCCAAAAGTAAATGACTGATCAATACTTCCACCAGCATTTTGAGTTAAACCATCAATAACATCTTGTACCGTTGCTAATCCCTGACGGTCCATATCTTCGCGAGTAATCGATACAACAGGCGAAACACCTTCTGTATCGACTCGCTTGATCCGACTCCCAGTAATAACCACTCGTTGGTCGTTCGCTGAATCGTCTTCTTCAGCAGCAAAAGTTGGTGCAGAAATCAGAGATAATCCGGCTCCTAACATCAGCGCATTTTTAACGGCAACACCTACTTTATTATAAGATTTTTTCTTCATGCCTAATCCTCTTTGACAAAACTATTAATACCCTTGTGAGAAAAAGCGGCTCACTGCTTTCGCAAATTGAGCCGTAACAACCAGGGATGTCTTTACTTTTCAAAGACGTGTTCATAACAACCAATTAGGCACGAAATAACAATCGCTCTAAGATTGAATTTTTATTTAAATATATTGAATAAATTGAATTAAAATTTAATGATGGAACTTCAACGAAAAGAAACGTCAACTGTTTCAAAATTGAAGCATTTGACACATTTTTTTACAGGTATATTAACGAAGTGTAGAGTTTATTTGGTTTAATACATTTTACATGGCGTTAGGTGAGTTTTCGAATGTTAGAAGAGATACTGAAAATTATATATTTAGTTGCGATAGGGCAAGGTATCTTGGTCGCATCCGTATTGTTTTTTTCCCCCTCTTTACGCTCACGATCGATGACTATTAGTCATGGAACCGACAATAAAATTTTATTTTTTTATATCCTTACCATGTTGCTTCCTTTATGGGAAGGATTTATCAGCATCGCGCCAGAAGTTATGAAACCCCTTTCGATTCCTTACCTTTTCTGGATATTACCATGGTTATACGGCCCCTTACTTTATTTGTATGTCAGGGCAAAGTGCCGCAAAGAGTTTAAGCTTTCTTTTCGTAGTCTTGGTCATTTTAGCATTCTACTGTTTCCAATATTAGTACTGAGTAATTTAGAAACACTCAAACTGTCGATACCTATGATTATTATCCAAAGATTGTGCTGGGCATTAGTCTTTGCCCAAATGTTTACCTACATTGGTTTTTGTTTTGCAGAAATTAAGCGCTATCAAAAATTACTCGCTAACAACTATTCGTTCTTAGAGAAGCTGAATATTATTTGGTTAAAAAGATTGCTTGTTGGCTTCGTGGTTATCTTTTTGTTAGACATGGGCTTCTACTACGTCCAAGCATTGCTGAACTTTAAAGCGGTTTGGTATTTTCATGCATTCGTTATTGTCGAGAGTTTGTACGTGGTGTTGATTGGCTTTTTCTCGATGCGTCATCCTACCGTAGACCCAAATACACTCATTGAACCCAATGGTAAGTATGAGAAGTCTTCTCTCGATCCACACGTAGCGGCCAGACTGGCAGAACGTATCGTTAATTTAATGGACAGTGATTCGTTATATTTGCTGAATGACTTAACGCTGCAAAACTTAGCAGAAAGACTTAATGTCAGTTCTCACCATGTATCTCAGGTTATAAATGACCAGTTAAAAATGTCGTTTTATGAGTTAGTCAATCAAAAGCGCATTGATTACGCGAAGCATTTACTTGCTAACAATACGGCCTCTAAGACAATTCTAGATATCGGCTATGAAGTGGGTTTCAATAATAAAACATCTTTCAACAATGCTTTTAAAAAGTTTACCGGTATGACTCCGAGTGAATTTCGAAAGCAGTTTGCGGCTTAGGATGTAAGCCGTTTTGAATCGAAAAGCAGTAAGTTTGAACAATCATTGAGATGAAAGACGTCATTTTTTCTTGTCATTTAAACTTTGAAACATTTTAGTTATTATTTTATTTTAGCAAATAAAACAATTAGTTAACTATGGTAAAGGTGGTTTCCCGACGAATGTTAACGTAAACAATTATCTAAATTGTCTACCAATTGCGTCTATTTCATTACCTTTTGAAGAAACCAAAACGGGAAAAGGAAAATACCATGTCAATGCCAAACCATGACGCAATGATTGCTGTTGGAAAACTCAACCTAAACCTTCAGACACATGAATTAACCATCAATGAAAAAAGCTATCATTTGCGCTTTAAACTTTTTCATTTAATCACCTATATGATCAACAAGCCCAATCAATTGATCACACGACAAGAGCTTATTGAAGAAGTTTGGAAAGGTAATTATTACATTGGAGAAAAAGGACTAACCCACGCAATCTGTATGCTCAGAACCCTAATTAAAAAAGATCCACATTATTCTTTGCGCATCGAGACAATCCCTAAAACCGGGTATCAATTAAGAGTGTTCGAAGATCACAAGTCAACCAGCGGTGCGTCTAAGGAGAGTCATCTAACTATCGATACATCAATACCGGCGTGGTGGCCGCCAACCAATAGTGAGCAAGACGAGAAATTTAATCGAGACTGGAAATCACTCGCTTAGGTTGAAGCAATAGGTCATCATTGATGGTCGCTAACCCAATAAAGGACGCTTGGTGATCGTATATTTTGATCAATCCATCTTGACCAACTTCAGACTCTTTCGGCAGTGCAGCTTGGACGCACTGTCCTTGTTTAAAATAGAAGGCCGAATCGGCATCTAATTCGACACTTGGATAACCATGCAATGCGGCATCAACTGGCAGCAAAAGCGCATCCATATCGGTAAAGGCTTCCTCATCTCGAAGTTGTTGAAGTTCATCCAGCGATTGCATTTCATCGCTCTCAAAATGCGCAACCCATTCTCTTCGTAATACGGTTACATGAGCACCGCACCCTAGCTGCTCCCCAATATCTTCGACAAGATTGCGAATATAAGTCCCTTTACTGCACTCGACGTACATAGAAAAATCTTGCTCTGTGAAAGACTCGAGCTGCAATGCCATAATTTCTATTGGCCGCGCTTTGCGCTCAACTTCAATGCCTTGGCGGGCAAGCTTGTATAAAGGCTGGCCTTGATGCTTGAGCGCAGAGTACATTGAGGGGACTTGCATGGAATGGCCAAGAAAGGAACCGATGACCTCTTCAAGTTGCGATAAAGTAACATTAACCGGTCGAGTTTCTATTACTTCACCTTCAGCATCTGCCGTTGAGGTTTTTTCTCCCAAACGCGCGGTAACACGATAAGCTTTATGAGCATCGAGCAAATACTGCGAAAACTTCGTGGCTTCGCCAAAACATATCGGAAGCATACCGCTCGCTAATGGATCGAGACTTCCGGTGTGTCCTGCTTTTTGGGCATTGAACATGCGGCGTACTTTTTGTAGCACGTGGTTAGATGAGTGACCAGTTGGCTTATCTAACAATAAGATACCATTAACCGGACGCCCTTTACGTTTGCGCGCCATTACATCTACCTACTGGAAACTATTCGCTGTCTTTTGAGCGAGCTTGATCGATCAATGATGACATGACTTGTCCGCGCTTGATCGAAGTATCATGCTTGAAATGCAATTGTGGCATAACACGCATTCTGATCTTGGTCGCCAAAGTAGAGCGTATAAAGCCCTCAGCTTTCGCTAAAACGGACAATGCTTCGGTTATTTCTTGCTCGGAGTCTTTGCCTAAGAATGACACAAACACTTTGGCATGCTGTAAGTCTCGAGTAATTTCAACGGCAAGCACGGTAGGCATACCAACACGAGGATCCTTAATTTCACGTTGTAAAATTAAAGCCAATTCGCGTTGCAGTTGTTCTGCAACGCGATCAGTACGACTAAATTCTCGGCTCACCATTCACCTCATCGAACATTAAATGGTACGTGCAACTTCTATGATTTCAAAGCACTCGATCTGATCGCCTGCTTTAACATCATTATAGTTCTTAACGCCAATACCACATTCCATGCCATTACGAACTTCTTGAACGTCATCTTTGAATCGTCGTAACGACTCAAGCTCACCTTCGTAGATAACCACATTGTCACGTAATACACGAATCGGACGGTTTCGCTTAACCGTACCTTCGATAACCATACACCCAGCTACCGCACCAAATTTCGGTGAACGGAAGACGTCTCGAACCTCAGCAAGACCAATAATTTCTTGCTTACGTTCTGGAGAAAGCATACCCGACATGGCCGCTTTAACTTCATCAATCACATCGTAAATGACACTGTAATAACGTAGATCAACCGCTTCATTTTCTGCCGCTTTTCTAGCAGCTGCATCAGCACGGACGTTGAAACCTACGATAAAGGCATCCGACGCCGAGGCAAGGGAAATGTCTGTCTCAGCTATGCCGCCAACCCCAGTTGCAATAACATTAACACTGACTTCATCCGTCGATAGATCGGTTAACGATTTAACAATCGCTTCGACGGATCCTTGTACATCGGCTTTCACAATAACGCTAAGGGTTTTCTTATCCGCGTCTGCCATGTTGGCAAACATGTTTTCAAGTTTTGCTTTCTGCTGACGTGACAGTTTCTCATCACGTTGTTTCTCCTGACGAGTCTGTGCAACTTCTCGAGCTTTTTTCTCATTCTCGACACACAGTACATCATCACCTGCAGAAGGTACGCCTGACAACCCAAGCACTTCAACCGGCATGGATGGGCCAGCCTCATTGATCGTTTGACCTTTGTCATCAACCAGCGCTCGGATTCGACCATGGTGCAAGCCAGCCAACATTATATCGCCGCGTCTTAAGGTGCCTGACTGCACCAAAATGGATGCCACTGCGCCGCGGCCTTTATCGAGACGAGCTTCAATAACAATACCTTTTGCATGACCCGCTGAAGAGGCTTTCAGTTCTAATAATTCCGCTTGCAATGAAATGGCATCTAGTAACTCTTCGACACCCTCACCGGTCTTCGCAGACAAGTGAATAAACTGAGTATCGCCGCCCCAATCTTCCGGTAGAACATCGTGTTGAGACAATTCATTCTTCACACGGTCTGGATCAGCTTCTGGCTTATCCATTTTATTAACCGCGACAATCATTGGAACACCGGCCGCTTTAGAATGCTGTATCGCTTCTATCGTTTGAGGCATAACACCGTCGTCAGCCGCGACCACGAGAATTACAATATCAGTCGCATTAGCACCGCGTGCTCGCATCGCGGTAAACGCAGCATGTCCAGGAGTATCCAAGAAAGTAATTCCGCCTCTCTTCGTTTCGACATGATAGGCTCCTATGTGCTGGGTAATACCACCAGCTTCTCCATCAGCAACCTTCGCGACACGAATAAAGTCAAGCAACGACGTTTTACCATGATCAACATGACCCATGATAGTAACGACAGGGGCTCGTGACTCTAATTCACCTTCTTGACTCTCTGTCGCCTTAGAAATTAGCTCTTGTTCTGCAGTCACTTCAGATTTTGCGACTGCAGTATGCCCCATTTCTTCGACTAGCAAAATGGCATCATCTTGCTCAAGCGGTTGATTAATTGTAGCCATAGTTCCCATTTTCATTAACGTTTTAATCAACTCTGCAGCCTTAACAGACATAAGCTGAGCTAACTCTCCAACAGTAATGATTTCTGGAACTTCGATTTCAACAACTTTTTTGCTGACTGGTTTTGAGAATCCGTGTTGCAATGCTTTTGGTGCCTTAATTGGTTTATTTGATTTTGGTGCTAAATCAACTTTTTCAGATTTACGACGCGAAGATGAATAACGACTAATGATGTCTTCAGCATCAGACTCGCTACTGCCACGTTTTTTCTTCTTGCGTTTCTTTTTCGGAGCATCGTCTTTTGTATCAACGACACTTTCGCGATGAACTTTGCGAGGATTATGAGCTGATTTTTCTCTCTTCTTCGCGCGCTTTCTCGGCTGCTAACTCAGCTTGTGCAACCGCTTCGGCTTCCGCTTTCTTACGAGCCTGCTCGGTAATTCTCGCTTCAACTTCTGCTCTTGCTTGCGCTTCGGCTTCCGCTTTCATACGTGCTGCAATCGCAGCTTTCTCTTGTTCTGCAATTTGCTCTGGCGTTAACGCTTGTTCTGCTTCTTTAACGTCTTCTTTTGCATCCACTTCCGATGGTGCATCGTCAGTTTCTGCAACATCAGTGCTCGCCGAATCGGTCGTTACGTCGGCCGGCTTTTCTGCTTCAACGGGCTTTGTTTCAGCAACTATCGGTTCAGCCGTTTGCTCTACGATTTCTTCAGCTGATTCTGATTCAGTTAGGTCAGACGGCTTTTTAACATAAGTTCGCTTCTTACGAACTTCGACCGTCACAGTTTTTGACTTACCGGTTGAGCCAGTGACTTTAAGAGAACTTTTCTTTGAGCGCTTTAGCGTAATTCGCTTCGGCTCATTGGACTCAGAACCACCGTGACTCTGTTTTAAATAGGTCAATAGTGTTTGTTTTTGCTCGTCTGAAACCACATCGTTTGGACCTGATAGATCCAAACCGGCACTCTTCATCTGCTCCAGTAGTTTTTCTACTGGTGTGCCAACGGTTTCAGCGAGTTTCGCTACGGTTACTTCTGACATTCGTTACGGCCCCCAGATTAAGACTCATCGTTTTCAAACCAAGGAGCCCGAGCGGCAAGGATAATTTCCCCTGCTTTCTCTTCGGTCATCCCCTCAATTTCCATTAATTCATCGACTGATTGTTCCGCCAAGTCTTCCATAGTTTGAATGCCTTTTGATGCTAACTGATAAGCTAACTGGCGTTCCATACCTTCCATATTTAACAAATCTTCAGCAGGCTCAGAAGCGTCTAATTTCTCTTCCGATGCAATAGCTTTGGTCAACAACACATCTTTTGCTCGTGCTCTCAACTCTTCTACAAGGTCTTCTTCAAAGCCATCGATCTCTAACATTTCAGCCAATGGGACGTAAGCAACTTCTTCAATTGATGTGAAACCTTCTTGTGCTAACACTTCGGCTAACTCATCATCGACGCCTAAGTCGTCCGTAAACATTTTAACAATGCTTTCACTTTCAACAGAGTTCTTCTCTTCGAAGTCTGCTTCGGTCATTACATTTAATGTCCAACCGGTTAACTCACTCGCTAATCGCACATTCTGGCCATTTCGACCAATTGCTTGCGCTAACTGATCATCCGCTACGGCGATATCCATACTGTGCTTGTCTTCGTCAACAACAATCGCAGCAACCTCTGCTGGAGCCATGGCATTGATGACAAACTGTGCAGGGTTATCGTCGAATAACACAATATCAATTCGCTCATTATCAAGCTCGCCCGACACGGCTTGTACACGAGAACCACGCATACCAACACAAGCGCCAACCGGGTCAATTCGTTTATCGTTTGATTTAACGGCAATTTTCGCTCTCGAACCAGGATCTCGAGCAGCCCCTTTTAAATCAATGACTTCTTCGGCGATTTCAGGCACTTCAATACGGAACAATTCGATCAGCATTTCTGGGCGTGTTCGACTCACAAAAAGTTGTGGGCCACGCGCTTCAGGGCGAACAGCAAATAACAAGCCGCGAACACGATCGCCCGTCCGAACCGATTCTCGAGTCATCATTTCTTCTCGAGGAATGATGGCCTCGGCGTTGTTTCCTAAATCAAGGATAATGCTCTCACGATTGGCTTTTTTCACAACGCCAGTAATTAATTCACCGACTCGGCCTTCAAAAGCTCGTACTACTTTTGCTCGCTCAGCTTCGCGTACTTTTTGAACAATGACTTGCTTCGCCGTTTGCGCAGCAATGCGACCAAACTCAATAGAGTCGATTTGTTCTTCGACATACTCGCCGACCTTAATTTCAGGCTCTTCGACTTGAGCAGCTGACAGGCTAATTTGAGTATAAGGAGACTCTAATCCGCTATCGGTATCTTCCACTACTTCCCAGCGACGGAAAGTGTCGTATTCACCCGAGACACGATCGATAGCGACTCGAACTTCAATCTCACCACCGTTTTTCTTCTTGGTCGCGGTTGCAATAGCAGCCTCCAAGGCCTGAAATATTAATTCTGGCTCAACATCTTTTTCGTTGGATACAGCATCAACTACTAATAGTATTTCTTTGCTCATCTGCTAAACCTCAGTTATGCATACACTGCTATTACTTACAGCACGACTAGTTATCAAAGTTCGGTACTATGTTTGCTTTATCTACATTACCAAACTGTACTTGAAATTCTTTACCATCAACTAAAAGCGTCAAAGTTTCACCTTCAACCGCTTTTAGAATACCTCTAAAATTACGCCGCCCGTCCACCGGAGCATGACTACGCAATTTAATTTCTTCACCTTGAAAACGCTCAAAGTGCTCTAGCTTAAATAGCGGACGATCATAGCCGGGAGAAGAAACCTCCAAGTTATAATTTCCGCTAATCGGATCTTCAACATCTAATATTGCGCTAACTTGACGGCTCACATCGGCACAATTATCAACCGTAATACCCTCAGGGTGGTCAATAAAAATTCTTAATACCGACAAACGTCCTTCAGCAACATACTCCAACCCAACAAACTCGAAACCCACCGCTTCTACTGCAGGCTCAATCATTTGGTTGAGTTCATCAATCATTGCCATGGCAACCAGTCTCCGCAAACAAAAAATGGGCAAGAAGTGCCCATTTTTTAACTTAACTGTGGGCGGCAAATCTATAACATTATGATTTGCCTAAGAAAAAGCCCCATAAAACGGGGCTTTCTCAGAAAAAACCTATTGGTAGCGGGGGCCGGATTTGAACCAACGACCTTCGGGTTATGAGCCCGACGAGCTACCAGACTGCTCCACCCCGCATCAAAGTGGCGAAATTTTAACGAATACTCGCAAGAATCACAAGCCCAAGGACGAATTACTAGCCAGTTCGACGCCTTTAGATTGCGTTTTAGTGTAAACTCGCTAAGCTGAGACCTAATTATGACGAAAAAAATACTCAAACTACTTCTTTTCCCTTTTTTCCTAAGCATCTGCGGGGCTTCTGCGTCTACGGCATTAGCCAATTTAGATGATTCGAACGCTCTTTACTTCAAGCGGCTGTCCATTGAACATGGTCTCAACTCTCGGTGGATCAGTGCGCTTGCCCAAGATGAACGGGGGTTTATCTGGATTGGTAGTAGCAACGGCTTACAGCGCTACGACGGATATCAATTTCTCGATGTTGGGGGCAACAACCAAATCATTTTAGGCAGCGAAGTCTACGACCTATTGCTCGACTCGAAACACCGCCTGTGGGTGGCCAATGAAAAATCAGCCTACGAAATTAATACTGCCACCCTAAAAACGAGAGCGGTAGCTTTCGAGGGTGATCAATTTAGCGAGTCCAGCAGCAATCCAGTATTGCAAATGAAAGAAACCAAAGATGGATCTATTTGGTTCGCGCGCTGGGATGGTTTGTTTAAGATTGAACCTGGTCGCTCTATCGCCAATAAAGTGACTCAAGGCTTCACCGAGCTTGACTTTTCCGAAGACGGCATTTTGAGTATGGAGTTACTTGACGACCAGCTGCTTATTGGAACGTCGAAGGGCTTATACATCACCGATTTAAGCAACCGATTTCTAAGGCGGATAATCTATACGACTGACAGCGACCGTAAACTGAACGAAAGTCGAATTCGTAACATCGCGGCCACGGAACATTTTGTTTGGATCGCGACTGACAAGGGATTGTTCAAATTGAGCCGTGACGAACTAACCCAGCAAGATAATATTAAATCTGAGTTAGCTCTCAACATAGAAATCAACCGGCTAAACGATTCTCCCAAATCCATTTGGGTTGCGACCATTGATGGCATCTATGAAATCGACAAGAGTACTGAGCAACTCTCCCCTTTTATCACACCACAGCAACAACATCTTACGCACAACAATAATTCCTACGAAGAGGTATTGGTCGATAGTGACGGCTACCTTTGGCTTGGTACTTCTGGCAGAGGCATCTACCAGTGGTCTCCAATAACTCGCTCAGTCACATCAGCCTTGGTCACTTCGACACTGCCGGCAAGGTTTGGTCAATCATCAAATATTTGGTCCATAAAAGTCAGCAACGACCAATATTGGATAGGCACAGAAAATGGATTGTTTTTATTGAACAATGATCTGACCGTAGCGAAAGAGTATCAAGTAACTCCTGACAGTTGGCATTATTCAGAGCGAGCGGTCTTTGACATTATTGAAGTCAATGACCGGTTCTGGTTGTCGACCTTCTATGATATTCGCGAGTTTGACCCAGTTACCGGCCAAGTATCTAGTTTAGAAAAAGAACACCCCAATTTATTTAAAACCTTTGGTCTAGAGCTAACCATTGTTCGACGACTTTCACCGGACCTTCTAGCCATAGGTTACAGTAATGGATTAAAAGTCTATTCAATTTCTAAAAAGGCCTTTATTGCTGATACGTTTAAAGCATCGGACGATAAAGAGTTTCAACAACGCATCGCCTTTATCGAAAAAGATCCCTTAGGTGATACCTGGGTTGCTAGCGGTTCAACCTTATATCGGCTGGATATTGATACCCAGCGCCTAACTCAGGTGTTTGAGCAAAAGTTCAAAATAGGCGACCCTTATGTCGCGGCCTCAGCTGTGTATCGAATGAATAAAAATGAACTGTGGGTAGCCTACGCAGGTGCTGGTCTTTTTCAGTTAAATCTCAATCAAAATGGTCAAGTTGTCTCTGAAAAGCATTATGGCTCACAACATGGCTTACAAGATATGACCCTGTACAGCCTCTACTACGAAAATAATGTATTTTGGATCTCCACTCATGACGGTATCATTTTATTCAATCCTGACTCAGTTACCTTTACTCGCTTAGCAGCTTTCGACGGGGTTTATGAACACGAGTTCAACCAATTTGCTCACCGCAAATTAAACAACAACAAATTAGCCTTTGGTAGTATTAATGGCCTGTACTTATTGAATACCCAAGAAATTATCAACCAACTACCTAAACGAAGAAAAGTCATTATTAGTCAGATTACTCAGCTGAATACAAACCATCGCAATATTTCAACTTACAACGATTTTTCTCAACTGCAAATCGCGCCCGATGACTCTGGCATTAAAGTTTATGTTACCGACTTTAATTTCTTTAAACAAAATCCATCGTTATTCAGCTTTTACATTACTGGCAAAAAAGACTTTGAATTAAAATCAGGCAGTGACAACTCTGTTATTCTTGCTGGCTTGCCTCCTGGTCAGTATTTTCTTTCAGTAAGTAGTTCGTCTGGCGATCAATTGTCTAGCTTGAAAGTACCTTTAAATTGGCTACCGCCTATTTGGAGGAGTAATACGGCTTTAGGCCTTTATATTGTACTCCTCATCCTTTTCACTATGATGCTATTGCATTTCTTTGCTCAACAAAGTCGTAAGAGACAACTATTGAATAGCTTTGCAACCAACAATGTTAAGCTACTCGATGTGTTTGCAGAACATCAAAAACAAAATTTTTGGCTCTATCAACTAGCGGACAACACCATTCAAGTGATTAATCATAAGGATTACTCCACTATAAAAACCATGGACGTCAATGAATGGATCAATCAATTAAATCATTTCGATAGAAGTCACTTTATCACTCAGTGGAATTCTTTTATAAACTTGCAAAGCAATGAGCTTGCCTGCGAAATATCTTTTAAAAGTAATACCAAGCAGCCCAAATGGTATGAGCTTTTCGGAAAGGCTGTCGAAACAGCAGACGGCCAAGTTACGAAAGCCATTGGATCCTATAGAAATATTACAGAAGAGATAAGCTGCAAGGGACAACAAGCGCTGTTTAAATCAGTATTTGATCAGACATTTGATCTTATTATTGTGCTTAGCGAAAAACTTATTATTGAACAGATTAATACGTCTACATTAAAGACGACATTGTTTGACGCCGATGAACTGATTGATTGCAGTATCGATATACTCTACTCAAATCAACTCCCAGTTGACTATTACACTCAGTTAAAGGATAAAACGCTTGAGCTCCAGAATGTCACAGAGGAGTCTTGGATTCGTTGCAAAACGGGTATTGATATTCCAGTACTCATTCATAGCTCATATACACTTATTAACGACAAAAATTATTTTGTATTGTCTATCTCAGATCTCAGTCAAATAGCGAAATTACAAAATAAACTTAATCAATTAGTACACTATGACCCTTTAACCAATTTACCTAATAGAACATTACTACTAGACCGACTGGAACATGCTATTGACCGAGCCAATCACCTAAAATCACAAATAGCCGTACTTATTTTAAATCTAGATCACTTTAAAACGATCAATGACTCTCTCGGCCATAAATCAGGGGATGAATTACTGATTGAAGTCGCCACAAGAATTGCTCATTGTATTAATCCAGACGATACCATTGCTCGTATTGGTGGGGACGAATTTGCAATCATATTTGAAGATACAGAGCAAATCGATCGACTAAATAACATCAGTCAAAGACTGGTAGAAATCATGAAGCAGCCTTTCAAGGTTGGCTCTGACTCGATCAGTATATCATTAAGTATCGGCATCAGCTTATATCCAGAAGACGGTCGAGAAAATGATGTCTTGATAAAGCATGCAGATATGGCCATGCATCATGCTAAAAAAGTGGGTAAAAGTAATTTTCAATATTTCACGCAATCACTAAATGATCTTGCTAAAGAACAGCTTTCGATGGAGCAAAACCTTCATAAAGCTCTAGCAAACAATGAGTTCTACCCTGTATTTCAACCCAGATTTAATATTGATAATGAAATTAGTGGATTCGAGGTTTTATTACGTTGGCGAACCAGCTCAGGCAAACATATAAGTCCCGATATTTTTATCCCGGTCGCTGAAAAACTCAATTTAATTCTACCTTTGACTGAATGGTTGATTGAATATGTCTGTAATTTGCTAAACGAATTTGAATCTTTAGATAATAATTTTGAGTTTTCATTTAACCTATCTCAAAACCATTTTATTAATTATGATCTGGTTAAAATGATCAAAAAGCAGATCGTAAAGTGTGATGTTTCTTACTCTAAAATTGAGCTTGAAATTAACGAAAACACTCTGATGATGGACCCTGAGAATACTCGTGAAGTAATCAAGTCATTAAAATCTCTAGGTGTAAAAATTGCAGTCGATGATTTCGGAACAGGTTACTCGTCTTTAAGTCACCTAAAACTTTTTAATGTAGACAGGCTGGTAATTGATCGTTCGTTTGTATGGGGAATTGGTAACGACGAGCATAGTGAAACCATCGTGAGTTCAATGATTCAACTTGCAAATACTTTGCAGTTAGAAATACTCGCAGAGGGCATTGAAAGTCCTGAACAATTAAACTTTTTAAAAGCCCAATCTTGCCATTACTATCAAGGGTATTTACTCAGCAAGCCACTCACTCAAGATCATTTGCTTTCATTAGTCAATAAGGACTAATTATTATGCGTATAAAGATGAACATCGGTTTGCGGAAATGGAATAACTAAACCTGCTTCATTGACAGCATTGTAAACTTGTTCATTGAGTTCATCAGATATTCTTCCTCTTAGCTCTGGGTGAGGTACCCAACACAACAACTCAAAAGTTAAAGCAGAATCGCCAAATGTTCGAAACCTCACTCTAGGTTCTGGATCTCGACAAATCGATATATTCTTTTGAGCGACCAGTGTTAAAACTTCTCGAATTTTCGATACATCGCTTCCGTAAGCGAAACCAATTTTGATGCGAATTCGATATTTTTCATGAGGCCCTGAAGACTCATTGATAATTTTACTATTGCCCATTATCGCGTTTGGAATAGTAACTTCTACATCATCACGAGTTAATATCCTTGTGCTACGTATACCAATATGAGTCACTTTTCCACGCTCTCCACTATCGAGAACAACATAATCTCCAATTTGATAGGGAGCATCAGCCATAATAAACACACCGGCAAATAAGTTCGCCATTGTATCTTTAGCCGCTAGCGACATGGCCAAACCTAAAATACCTGCAGAGGCAATGAGAGGACCAACATTAATGTCCCAAACTACTAATATAAAGTAAATGCCGGTAGCTATCGAAACGATAAGCAGTAGATTTTCAAAAAGCGGCAAGGTTCTATTTTGCACAAAACTATTTACTTTATTCGACTGTGCCGATACTTTTAAAGCGTAATGAAATATCTTATATAAAAAGATGCCCCAAAGAAGCACTGAAAACGTAATCATGATTGAAACTAAAAGGTTCAACCAAAGCGTTTCTAACTTTAAAGCTTGAAAAGCGAAATATAATGACGCAAAAATTATACTCCAACGAACGGGCGATTTTAGACTTTCAAAAATAAGATCATCAAACGAATTTTGAGTTTTGCTACTTCCCCAAAAATGAAGCCGTTTAAAAAACACCGTTGAAAACATTGACAACACTATTCCAGCAACGATCCATAGTGATGCTTGCGCCCATGGATTCGGCAGCCACTCTGCGATCATTTCTAAATAAGGTTTAATATTTTTCATTTATTGAATACCAAATGCTTTTAAACAAAACTGATAGATAGAATCGGGAATCAAACCTAGAACGAGCAGTGCTGTGCAGTTAAAAGTAATCGCAAATCGAATACTCCGACTTGGTAAAAAGTTAAAGTTTTGTTCAGCGTCATCGAAATACACTACTTTAATGACTCGAAGATAATAGAACAATCCGATTAACGAAAAGACCACTGCGTATATCGCTATCTGCCAATGTTGGGCAGCAATTAGACTTCGAAAAATTTCTAATTTTGGCCAAAATCCGATAAAAGGAGGAAGCCCTGCCATTGAGATCATTACAAAGCTGAACATCAAGGCATACCAAGGGTTTTTGCGACCCAGCCCTTTCAGATCATCAAGCGTCTCATATTCATAACCAATACGACTCAAGAATACGATAAGTCCAAACGCTGCTACTGCCATTAACGCATACACTAAAATGTAAAACATAGCGGCTGAGTACCCTCCGTACTCACCACTGTATAAACCTAACGTCATGTAACCCATATGAGCGATACCTGAATAAGCTAACATGCGTTTAAAATTTGCTTGGGAGATAGCCACTATATTACCAAAACCAATCGATAAAACCGCAGCGGTTAATAACAATGGCTGCCAAATTGCGGCAGACATTTCCATGCCGTCAAGCAACAACCGAATGGTAAAGCCAAAAGCAGCAATTTTTGGGGCACTGGCAAGAAACGCCGTCACGGATGGAGGAGCACCATGATAAACATCGGGTAACCACATATGAAAGGGAACTAATCCAAACTTAAATGCAATTGCTGCGATCACGAAAATTAAAGCAAACTGACTCAATATGACAGAGTCACTGTTATGCAGACTCGATGAATGAATTAGGTCAAGACTTAACTCTCCAGTAATTCCGTATAAAAATGATAATCCATATAGCAGAAAACCAGATGCGATAGCTCCGGTGACAAAATATTTAACTGCAGCCTCGACACCCAGTTTACTGTTTCTCTCCATGGCGATCATGGCGTACATAGGTAAAGAAAGTAATTCAAGCCCTAAATACAAAGTCAAAAAATGATTCGCCGACACCATAACCATCATTCCTAATAACGAAAAAATGGCCAATCCATAGTACTCGCCTTTTAGAAAGCGGCGATTTCTCATAAATACACGTCCATAAAGAAGTGCTACTGCGGTGATCACTAATAATGAAACTTTGAGAATTTGACTGAGCGGGTCAAGAACAAAGGTACCACTATAATAAATGGTCTTCTCGGAAGGCAAATGCCCAAGAATGTACAAAATGATTGCGACAAAACCAATTTGAGTCAAAAGATAACAAGCTTGCTTTTCTCGATCTTTTGAATAGAGATCGGTAAATATCACAAGGCACCCGAGTGATAAAATAAAAATTTCAGGGAGCATTGGGAGTAAGGTCATATCACTCATTCTAGGCACATCCCCTCTGCGGATAACTTACTTTTAATGCTGCAATTCACTAAATGCTCGACCGAGCCATCCATTAATGATACTAGCGGCTCAGGCCAGATCCCAAAAAGCAAAACTAAAATAGCCAAGCAAGCTAAGACCAAAAACTCACGAGTGCTTAAATCATTTAGGGTCGAAATATTTTTGTTAGCCGGCTCGCCAAACATTGTTCGCCGATACATCCAAAGTGTATACGAAGCACCTAAAACAAGAGTTGTTGCAGCTAATAGTGCATACCAAATATTAACTTGGAAAGTGGCTAAAATGACAAAAAACTCTCCGACAAAACCTGACGTCGCAGGCAAGCCTGAGTTCGCCATCGCAAAAATCATAAATAAAGCAGCAAACTTCGGCATTACATTAGCAACACCACCATAGTCACTGATCGAACGACTATGAAGTCGATCATAAAGAACACCAATGCATAAGAACAATGCGCCAGAAATAAAACCATGTGAAATCATCTGTACCATTCCACCTTGAATTCCCAACTTAGCACTATCTAAACGACCTTGATCGACCAGTGAAAAGACGATAAAAAAGCCGAGTGTCACAAAGCCCATATGAGCGATTGAGGAGTAGGCAACCAGCTTTTTCATATCTTTTTGCGCAAGCGCTACTAAACCAATATAGACAATCGCAATCAGCGCCAAAACGATCATAAACTCAGCCCAATAACTTGCTGCATCTGGCGTTATCGGTAAGCTAAATCGAACAAAGCCATAAGCTCCCATCTTTAACATAATCGCAGCCAATATCACGGAACCCGCGGTGGGTGCTTCGACATGAGCATCTGGTAACCAAGTATGAACGGGCCACATGGGAACTTTAACCGCAAACGCAATCAAAAAGGCCCAGAATAGGTACGATTGAACTTCCAAAGAGAGTGGCAACTGATGCAAATCGGTAATTACAAATGACTGGGCCTGTAATCCTAAATAAATCAAAGCAATCAACATCAAAACTGAACCAGCGAAAGTATAAAGAAAGAACTTTAAAGTCGCATAAACTCGATTAGGACCTCCCCAAATCCCTATTACTAAAAACATGGGAATGAGCATCGCTTCCCAAAAAACATAGAATAATATTGAGTCAGCCGAAGCGAACACGCCATTCATAAGCCCGACTAACATTAAAAATGCAGCCAAATACATATTGACTCTATACTCAATGCTTCGCCATGATGAGACGACGACGACAATTCCGATAAAACATGTCAACATTATTAATGGCAATGAAAATCCATCAACGCCTAGAAAATATTGAACATTAAGAGACTCAAACCAAGTGGACTTTTCTACAAATTGCAATTGATGCAATGACGAATCAAAACGCCAATATATCGGTAATGTTAATAAAAACGTTACCAGCATAATCGAAAGCGCTATCCACTTACTTAATTCCTTCTTAGCTTCACCAACACTGAACAACAGTATTCCCCCACCCACCAACGGGAGCCAAATGAGGAGACTGAGCCAAGGAACTTGGTAGGTCATAAATGTTATTCCGTTTTAATTAAAGTTAGACGGCCAACTTAGCCAGATAAAACCAGCTAATACGCCTATCAACATTAGCAAAGCATAATGATACAAATAACCACTTTGAACTTTTCTTATGCCTAATGATATTGAGTTAATCAGCTTCGCTGAGCCATTAATAAACAATCCATCAATGATCATTCGGTCACCTATATGCCAGAGACTTTGCGCAACCCCTAAAGCGCCGCGAACAATCACTTTTTGGTTAAAATCATCAAAATAATAATGCTTATTAAGCACCTCTTTGAACACCCCTAATCGAGACGCAATCATCTGATTAACAGGAATTTTCATCACATAAATTAGCACGGCAAGTGAAAAGCCGATAACAAGCAACAAAAATGGAAGCGTCGTAAAGCCGTGCAATGAAAAGCTAACAATAGAAACAAATTCCCTCGATAACATAGCAAGTGAATTGTGCTCCGGTTTCACAGTTATCGAATCACTTAACAAACTGCCAAACAACATCGGCTCCATAACCCACCAAGATAGAATAACGGATGGAATTGCTAAAATAACTAACGGCACCCAAATCACCTTTGGAGACTCTTGTAGGTGTGCCCGTGTCTTATCGTCCATTCTTTCAGTCGTATGAAATACTAAGAAGTACATGCGAAAACTGTACAGCGCAGTAAAGAAAACACCTATCAACAAGCAGTAGTAAGCATACTCCTGTCCTAACAGTGATGAGGCGTGAACGGCTTCAATGATTGCGTCTTTCGAGTAAAAACCTGAGAAAAAGGGAAATCCGACAAGAGCAAGCGTTCCAATTAACGAGGTTATCCAAGTAATCGGCATATATTTTTTAAGATTACCCATTTGACGAATATCTTGTATATGATGCATACCGACAATCACTGATCCTGCAGCAAGAAACAACAAGGCTTTAAAAAATGCATGCGTCATCAAGTGGAAAATACTCGCGGCATAGGCAGACGCCCCTAATCCTGCAACCATATAGCCAAGCTGTGATAACGTTGAGTAGGCAACCACCCGTTTGATATCGTTTTGAATGATTCCAAGTATTCCCATAGAAATCGCAGTCGTCGCTCCAATAATTAAAACAAACGACAACGCTGTTTCTGAAAGCTCAAATAAGGGCGACATTCTAGCCACCATAAACACACCCGCGGTAACCATTGTCGCTGCGTGTATTAATGCTGAAATGGGTGTGGGTCCTTCCATTGAGTCTGGTAACCAAACATGTAAAGGAACTTGTGCTGATTTTCCCATTGCACCGATAAAAAGGCAGATACAAATAAACGTAATTGCTGACCAATCACCTAACCCGATTGAAATTGCCGGAGCACTGGTTTCAAATGCATCTAATTGTTCAAATACGGTTTGATAATCAAGTGAATTAAAATAATAAAAGACTCCCGCTATTCCGATAAGAAATCCAAAGTCTCCCACTCGATTAACTAAGAAAGCTTTTAGATTAGCAAAAACTGCGGAGTCTTTCTTAAACCAAAACCCGATCAATAAATAAGAAACTAAACCTACAGCCTCCCACCCAAAAAACAATTGTAGAAAGTTATTCGACAGTACCAGCATTAACATTGCGAAAGTAAACAGACTGATATAGCTAAAAAATCTCTGATATCCCTTATCATCTTTCATATACCCGATAGTGTAAATATGAACCATTAATGAAACAAAGGTTACTATGCTGCACATTAGTGCTGACAAACTATCGAATAGAAATCCAATCTTAAATTCTATCTCGCCGATTACCGCCCATTTGAACAAATCAAAATTTAAAGCATTGTAATCAGACGTAAAATAAAGGTAAGTTAATTGAATACTTAAGACACAAGAAACACCGACACCTAAAATGGCAATTACATGAGCTATACGCTTCGACAATCTCCAACCTAAAAGGCCATTAATTAATGCACCTAGTAAAGGAAATAAAACAATGGCAAGTATGGAGCTGTGCATCTTGTCTAACCTTTAAGTTGGTTTAGGTCTTCAACGTCGATAGACGCTCGATTTCTAAATAAGGCCACCAATATTGCCAGCCCAATAGCAGCTTCAGCCGCTGCAACCGTCAGAATGAAAAATACAAATATTTGCCCTTGAAGGTCCGATAAGAAGTAACTGAATGCAATAAAATTAATATTAATGGCGAGCAACATTAACTCAATGCACATAAGTAAAGTAATTACATTTTTTCGATTTATTATGATCCCAGCGACACTGATTGAAAATAAAATTGCCGCTAGAATTAAATAATCTGTAAGACCTATCATTCTGAATCCTCCGAATGACTTGCAGGCTTATCTATTTTCACAATTTTCAATCGCTCCGCTTTCGTCACTTTTACTTGCTTATCAATATTTTGACTTTTGCGACTGCGCTTGCCTCTAAAGGTTAAACTAATAGCAGCAATCATTGCGACTAAAAGAATCACAGCGGCCAATTCAAAAGGATAAAAATAATCAGTGTAAAGGAGCCGACCTAACTGTCGAACATTACTCACAGATTGCTCATCGGATATTACTTCAGGCTGTATCGAAAACTGACTATGATTAGCGATTTGACTCAGCACAACGACAAATCCTATCGCGACCAATAATGCGAGAGGCAGAACTTTAGTAAAACCAGATCGAGCAACTGAAAAGTTAACATCCAACATCATTACAACGAACAAAAATAGCACCATGACCGCACCAACATAAACGAGAACAAGTGCTATCGCGAGAAATTCAGCTTGTAACAACATCCATATTCCAGAGGTACTGACGAAACACAAAATCAAGAAAAGTACCGCTTTGACACTGTTCTTAACTAAGATGACCATCAAAGAAGAACAGATCAGCAGGGCTGAAAATCCGTAAAATAGAATTTGTTGAAAAGTAAGTTCCATTGTCTACCTATAAGTATATCTACCTACCATTATATCTATCTATATTTAGCATCCGCGGCTCGATCAGCTGCAATTTCTTCTTCTAATCGGTCACCTATCGCAAGAAGCTTGGCTTTCGTCATAATTTGATCACCGCGCTTTTCAAAGTGATAGTCGAATACGCGGGTTTCAACAATCGAATCGACCGGACAGGACTCTTCGCAAAAGCCACAATAGATACATTTAAACAAGTCGATTTCATACAAGGTGGTGCGTCTTGTACCATCGTCTAGTCTCGGCCCAGCTTCGATAGTAATCGCGAGTGCAGGGCAAACTGCTTCACATAATTTGCATGCAATACAACGCTCTTCACCGTTCGGGTAACGACGTAACGCATGTAATCCTCTAAAACGTGGTGATTGAGGTGTTTTTTCTTCCGGATACAAGACAGTAATTTTCTTTTTCCAAAGATGTCGACCAGTGACTCTCAAACCACGAACCAACTCGGTGAGTAGAAATGTATCGAAAACTTTTTTAAGAAAATGTCCCATAACTATTCTCGAATTAACCGTTAAATGGCCACCACTGGAGTTTTATCCAAACGGCTAAAACTACGATCCAGACGATGGTAACCGGTATAAATATTTTCCAACCCAGTCGCATGATTTGGTCATATCGATAACGAGGAAACGTCGCGCGTAACCAAAGCAAACAAAATAACGAGAGCGACGCCTTAAGCAACAACCAAAACGTCCCTGGGATCCAGTTGGTAATTGGCTCTAAATAAGGAATTCCTTGAAATGGAGACAACCAGCCCCCAAAAAATAAAATCGCGGTCATGACTGAAATTAAAATCATATTGGCGTATTCAGCAAGAAAGAATAAAGCGAAAGCCATTCCTGCGTATTCAACATGAAACCCCGCAACTATTTCAGATTCGCCTTCGGGTAAATCAAAAGGCGCTCGGTTGGTTTCAGCCACACCAGAGATCCAGAATATCAGCATCAACGGAAATAGTGGAATAAAATACCAGCTCAGTAGACTTCCTGATTGACTAACGACAATATCACCAAGATTCATGCTGTTAGAGCACATTAAAACACCAACTAATGCAAAGCCCATTGCGATTTCGTACGAAACCACTTGCGACGCTGATCTCAACGCGCCTAAAAAAGCGTATTTAGAGTTGGAAGCCCAGCCCGCTATAATGATTCCGTAAACACCAATAGACGTCATTGCCAAAAGGAAAATAAGCCCTGCGTTGACATCAGCTAGCACTAATCCCGCGTCGAAAGGAATCACAGCCCATGCCGCGAAAGATGGACCAATAAATAGAATAGGCCCTAACACAAATAGGGTTCGACTGGCTCCTCTCGGTAAAACAATTTCTTTCATCGCCAGCTTTATCACATCAGCAAAGGGTTGCAACCAACCTTTTGGCCCCACGCGGTTAGGACCCAGTCGTAATTGCATATACCCAATCACTTTCCGCTCGGCATAAGTGGTGTAAGCGACAGCCAAGATAAGCGGCAGTAAAATAAATCCTATTTTTGCTACAATCCAAAGTAACTCAAAAAACCAATCAGGCATCACCCACCTCCTTCACAGGAATTTGAGTCGCCGCGACGAAGTTTGTAAGTTTAATAATTTGATCTCTGCGCCAGTTCGATAAACCTTGAGGTGTTTGCTGTAAACAACGTGCGCGACGTACGAGTGAATCACTGTCGTACAAACTTAACGCTTTAGGGAGCTCTCCACCTTGTTCGAGTTGTTCCGGATTATGTAAGTGTCCGACATGGGCATCGGTAGAGGCTTCGTATTTTTTTAAAAGCTTAAGTTTAACGTCTTCTGAAGAGTTATAATCAAAACTCGATAGACCAAACAAGTTTCCGAGAACTCTTAATATTTTCCAAGCTGGCCGTGCTTCTCCTTTGGCAGGAACGGCGGCTCTAAACGTTTGCCAATTGCCTTCTATACTAATGAAAGTTCCCGACGTTTCAGTAAAAGTCGCGGTGGGCAAAAGTATGTTGGCATATTCCATCATTTCGCCTTCAGCAAAAGCACTCAGCGCGACGACACACTCAGAGTCTTTTAATGCTTGTCGAGCAGACTCTCGATAACTTGAATCTAATTCGGGTTCAGTATTGAGCAATAGGAATCCTGGAAGACCTTTTTGCAACATTTGCTGTGTTGTCCAACCACTAATTTTGCTCTCAACTCCCACACAGGTTCGATGAGGCAACGCGCCTGCAATGTATCCTCCAGCAGAATTTGCGCCAGGCGTGAGTTCTCCATACTTGCAACCACTCAAACGGCTAATCGTTCTTCCAAGCCAACGAATATGTCCGCTTAATGAATGTTCAAGCGCGGTTTGTCCAATAACAATGCAAGCATGCTCATTAATTCTCAGTTCATTCGCAATGGTCTCTTGCTCTGGTGTTGGAGTGACATTCAAAAATAATTCAGTTAGGTGAGCACTGACGGAACCTTTTTGTTGTGTGACTAATGCCGCGGCGACACCTTGCAGATTAGAAATTAACGCGTTCGATGGAACATGAATATAGGGATCTATTCTGAAGTGCTCCTGATATTCAAATGGAGCAATTGCCATCACTCGACCATAGCGCGTCGATTTACGTAAACGAATACTCAGCAATGGCTGTTCATTTCTGAGGTTTGCAGCCACCAATAGCGTTGCATCCATATCATCGAGATCAGCGAGGGAAAAATCTATCTTTGGAAACATGGGATCATCATGCTGAGTTGAGAAATCGATTTGTCGCAAGCGATGATCAATATTGTGGCTACCAAGTCCGCGAAACAATGATTGCAATAAATAGAATTCTTCAAGAGTGGACGACGGTGAGGCCAACGCACCGATTCCCTCGGCACCATGTGTTCCGATTATTTTTTTCAATTGCTCAACCGTTTCAGTTAACGCCTTCTCCCAGCTAACTTGTTGCCATTGTCCATCTTGTTTAATCATTGGATGAAGCAATCGTTTACTTTCATTTAAACTTTGATAAGAAAACCGATCACGATCGGTAATCCAAACCTCATTGATCGATTCATTTTCTTTTGGGACAACACGGATCACTTGCCCTCGACGATGATGAATATCTAGGTTAGTGCCTAAACAATCATGAGGCGATATCGACGGTGTTGCTTGTAATTCCCAAGCGCGCGCTTTGAATAAACTTGGCTTGGCAGTCAAGGCACCAACCGGACATAAATCAATAATGTTACCCGCTAACTCCGACACCAAACTCGACTCGACGAAAGTGCCAATTTCCATATGTTCGCCACGGCCGGTCGCTCCCATTTCTCGCAAACCGACGATTTCAGTTCCAAATCTTACGCAACGTGTACAATGGATGCATCGTGTCATATCGGTTTCAATAAGCGGGCCAATATCTTTATCGTTTACAACACGCTTTCCTTCACTAAATCGTGATACATCATTACCATAGCCCATAGCGACATCTTGCAGTTCACATTCACCGCCTTGATCACAAATCGGACAATCTAACGGATGATTAATGAGTAAGAATTCCATTACAGATTTCTGAGCCATTAATGCTTTTTCTGACTGAGTCAAAATTTTCATTCCATCAGCAACAGACGTCGCACAAGCTGGCACGGCTTTTGGTAAGTTGGTAACATCAACAAGGCACATTCGGCAATTCGCAGCCACCGATAATTTTTTGTGGTAACAAAATCGAGGAATATGCACTCCCGCATCGTCAGCGACTTCGATGATCATCGAGCCCGTTTCAGCTTCGTATGATTGGCCATCAATTTCTATGGTTACTATGCCCATTTAAGCCGCCTCTGAATGATCATCTACCCAACGTCTTCCGGTGCGAATCATATGCTCAAACTCATGCCGATAATGCTTTAAAAAGCCAGCAACTGGCATAGCCGCAGCATCCCCTAATGCACAAATTGTTCGTCCCATAATATTGCTCGCAATATCAGAGAGGTTATCCAGATCTTCCATCTTGCCATCACCGTCAAGAATTCGATGCAGAACTCGTGACATCCATCCGGTCCCTTCGCGACATGGCGTACACTGTCCGCAAGACTCTTCATAATAAAAATGTGCCGTTCGAGCGGCCAGTTCCACCATGCACGTTCCTTGCTCGATTACCATCACCGCACCGGAACCAACCATTGAGCCTGCTTTGCCAATAGCGTCATAATCCATGGTTAATTCATTGATAATTTCTGCCGGTAAAATAGGTGACGACGAACCACCAGGAATGACGGCTTTTAAAGGCGCAGCTGAACGCATACCGCCGCATAGTTGTAATAGGTCGGTAAAAGGCGTTCCCATACCAATTTCATAATTGCCAGGCTTTGCAACATGACCGGAAACCGAGAATATTTTGGTCCCACCGTTATTAGGTATACCAAGATTTAAAAACCACTCACCGCCTTTTTCTAAAATAACCGGAACCGAGGCATAGCTTTCAGTATTGTTGACGTTGGTTGGACGGCCAAATAATCCATAATTTGCAGGAAAAGGTGGCTTAAAACGAGGCTGGCCTTTTTTCCCTTCTAACGACTCAATGAGTGCGGTTTCTTCTCCACAAATATAGGCTCCTGCTCCTAAGTGATTGTAGAGATCAAAGTCGACGCCGCTTCCCAAAATATTTTTGCCAAGCAACCCTGCAGAATAAGCTTCTGCAAGTGCCGCTTCCATCCGTGCAAAGGGTTCGTAAAACTCTCCTCGCATATAGTTATAGCCAACGGTCGCCGTCATAACGTAGCCACCTATTGCCATACCTTCAATTAATTGATGAGGATTAAATCGTAAAATGTCTCTATCTTTAAAAGTACCAGGTTCACCTTCGTCTGAGTTACAAACGACGTACTTTTGCCCCGGCATACCTCTTGGCATGAAGCTCCACTTCAAACCAGTAGGAAAACCAGCACCACCACGCCCACGTAATGCCGATAATTTTAACTGCTCTATAATTTCGTTTGCTGGTGTCTGGTTTTTCAAAATACTTTGCCAAACTTGATAACCACCAACACTCTGATAACTTTCTAACGTCCAAGGCTCTTCAAGGTGCAATGTTCTGAAGCAAACTTCATTCATTTCGCAGAATCCTCCCAACCTAAGTGCTTTAGAATGTCATCAACCTTATCGGTATTTAAGTTTTCGAAATAAGTTTGATCAACCTCTAGCATGGGAGCTCCACCACAAGCGGCCAAACACTCTACCTCTTGCAATGTGATTAACTGATCTTGGGTCGTGTCACCAAGCCTAATTTTCAACCGTTTCTCAAGGTGCTCAACAATTTTCTTTGAACCACACATCATGCACGATAAATTGGTACAGACTGATATAACATGCTTGCCAACAGGCTTTAGATTAAACATGGTATAAAACGTAGCGACTTCGAACACGGCTATCGCTGGTACATCTAAATAATTAGCGAGAGCGATCATTAGCTCTTCGGTTAGATAATTCTCATGCTCGGCTTGTATCACTTTCAGTGCGGCTATGATGGGAGGCCGTTTTCGCTCACTTGGATATTTACGGCGCCAAAGTTCGATCTCTTTTATAGCGTCTTCAGAAACCAACTGCTCTAATGGCGAAGCTGCCTTTTCTTCTTGATTAACCTGTTCTGGCTGCTGCTCGATCATCGGTCTATTTCTCCGAAAACGATATCCATGGTTCCAATGACTGCGACCACATCCGCTAACATATGCCCCTTAATAATTTCATCCATCGCTGCCAGGTGAGGAAATCCAGGTGCTCTTATTTTAACTCGATACGGTTTATTTGCGCCGTCGGAAATTAAATACACACCAAACTCGCCTTTCGGATGTTCCACCGCTGCGTAGGCTTCACCTTCTGGAACACAAAATCCTTCGGTAAATAATTTAAAGTGGTGGATTAAGGCTTCCATGTCATCTTTCATCGCCGCACGACTGGGAGGAACAACTTTATGATCGGTTGCGATCACCGGGCCTTTGTTATTTTTCAGCCATTGAATGCATTGTTGAATAATTCGCGTTGATTGACGCATTTCTTCCACACGAACGAGATATCGATCGTAACAATCTCCGTTTTTACCAATCGGAATATCAAAATCCATTTCATCATAAACTTCGTAGGGCTGATGTTTGCGCAAATCCCAAACCACTCCAGAGCCACGAAGCATCGGTCCGGTAAACCCTAACTGTAATGCTCGTTCGGGAGAAACAACGCCAATTCCGACGGTTCTTTGTTTCCAAATTCGGTTGTCGGTTAGCAATGTCTCATAATCATCGATGTGACTGGGAAAGGATGTACAAAAATCTTCTAGAAAATCTAATAGGGTTCCATGACGTCCTTGATTCATCGTCTCAGCACTTTCTTTGCTTCGCCATTGCGACGCTTGGTACTGCGGCATCTCTTCGGGCAAGTCTCGATAGACTCCACCGGGTCTGAAGTAAGTGGCATGCATCCGCGCGCCAGACACAGCTTCATAAGCATCCATCAAAGGTTCTCGATCGCGAAAGCAATACAAGAACATAGTCATTGCACCAATATCTAAACCATGCGCACCTAGCCACAACAAATGATTGAGAATTCGAGTCACTTCTGAAAACATCACACGAATGTATTGAGCTCGCTTTGGCACTTCAATGCCGAGTAACTTTTCGATGGCTAACACATACCCGTGTTCGTTACACATCATCGAGACATAATCTAACCGGTCCATGTAACCGATGCTTTGATTATAGGGTTTACTCTCGGCTAATTTTTCGGTCGCGCGATGCAAGAGACCAATATGGGGATCAGCTCTTTCGACAACCTCACCATCAAGCTCCAAAATTAGCCGAAGCACGCCATGAGCCGCGGGATGTACCGGACCAAAATTCATGGTGTAATTGCGAATTTCGGACATTAATCGTTATCCTTTTCTTCGTGAACGTAGCGCGCATCGTGGCGAATCACCTTCGGCACAAGTGTGCGCGGCTCAATAGAGACAGGCTCATATACGCACCGTTTCTCTGTGGCATCGTAACGAATTTCAACATCACCAATGAGAGGAAAGTCTTTGCGAAATGGATAACCAACAAATCCATAGTCGGTCAGTAATCGTCGTAAATCATCGTGCATTTCAAAGCGAATACCGTAGAGATCGAACGCTTCTCGTTCATACCAATTTGCCGCTGACCAAACAGAGGTCATTGAGGGGATCATTAAGTGATCGTCGGGAACAAAACAGCGCATGCGCAAGCGACGATTATTGGTCACTGACAGCAAGTGATAGACTACTGCAAAGCGCGGTTTGCTCCACACGGTTGATTGATCTTGGTGTGATGCTTCTACCGCTCTTGAAAACCCCGAGCCAGAAGCAGTTTCGGAGTCCCACTGTGTCTGTCCATAGTGCAAATAATCAACCCCGCAAAGGTCGATCAGTTGCTCGAAGTGAAGATTGTCTTCATCACGCAATCGCCGTGCAACCGCCAGCAAATGATCAGCCGACACTTCAATGGTGACTTCTTGATGTTGTAACCAACACCCTTCAATCTGCCCTTTCAAGCGCAGCTCAAGGTCTGACTTCCACTGTTCTAATGACTCTAGTGCCATAAGCTACCTAAGCTCGACGAGCGATGGTGTTGGTGCGTTTAATTTTGTTTTGTAATTGAATGATGCCGTACAGCAAAGCCTCAGCCGTCGGTGGACAACCGGGCACATAAATATCAACCGGAATTATACGATCACACCCACGCACGACCGAATAAGAATAATGGTAATATCCGCCGCCATTAGCACATGAGCCCATTGAAATAACCCACTTAGGATTGGGCATTTGATCGTAGACTTTGCGTAACGCGGGTGCCATTTTGTTGGTCAGTGTACCGGCTACGATCAATACATCAGATTGTCGGGGTGAGGGCCTAAACACCACGCCAAAGCGGTCCATATCGTAACGCGAAGCACCGGCATGCATCATTTCGACCGCACAGCATGCAAGACCAAAAGTCACCGGCCACATGCTTCCTGTTCGGGCCCAATTGATCAAAGTATCGGCAGAAGTCACAAAAAATCCTTTAGGTTCGACTACTCCCATTCTAAGGCTCCTTTTTTCCATTCATAGATAAACCCGACAACGAGCAGTGCTAAGAAAACCGCCATGCTGCCGACGCCTAGCCAACCCAGCTCATTAAAGACGACCGCCCAAGGAAATAAAAATGCGATTTCAAGATCAAAAATAATAAACAGAATTGCGACAAGGTAAAAACGAACATCGAATTTCATTCGCGTATCTTCGAAGGCTTCGAAGCCACACTCAAATGGAGACTCCTTGGCATCATCAGCGGTTCGCTTACCGAGTAAAAAGCCTACCAGTTCCAGGCCCACTCCAAGACCCAGACCGATAACAATGAAAACCAAGATAGGTATGTAATTTTCCAGCATACGGACTTTTGCTCTTTTTTAACTAAGACTAGTTGCCGTTATTTACTTTGTAAACTGCCAATAACCTTGCTTTGCAACAATAATTCAAGATTCATCAACTACTTAGCTGATGCCAGTCTACACAGTTTTTAGGCTATAAAAAAGCGATGCTTAGAAAAGTTTTCACATTAGATTTTAACAAGCGGCATGTTATGAAGAATGTCGACAACCCTAACGAAGCTGCCGTAGAATTAATTCATTACCGCGCTGCGTAAATTCAAGCTGTTTCAGAACGCTCATTCCCAGTAAAACCTCACTTCCAGACATATTAGGAACAATGGCTGCTGGCATTCGAGTCAATTTAATGGTGCCTATTTTTAGTGACTGAATTTCTGTTTGATAAGCAGTAGCAGTACCATTAGCGGTTTCTACATGGTACTTATAACCGGGCTTCAAACCAAGATCGCGTGCCACACTTTCAGGTATCGCGACATCGGTTGCTCCTGTATCCAGCAGAAAAATCACTGGCGTACCATCTATGAAGCCACTCATTACATAATGACCGGCTCTATTTTGCTTAAGAACCACTTCATTCATTTTTCCAGTCTGACGCGACATGGGCTGTTGATTTGGATTAATTTGTTGTTGTATTTGATCCTGAAAAAACAGGTACAACAAAAATAACCCCATGCCCCAGGCGATAAACCCCATAAAGCGACCAACTCGCCGATGGTTGTGCTCTGGTGAATGATTTGGAGATGTCACAGACTGGGCCTCCTCAGTAATTAAGCTGCAGTAGAATTTCTGTCAAAGAAGGTTGCCATTGATATTTCTTAAGATCCACTTTATTCGAAACCACGACAATGCCCTCTTGATTCAAACGCGCAGTTTGATGCTGCCCCTGTTCACTTTGGGCCTCGAAAGCGATTGTTCCGTTTGCTCGCAAAACCCTATGCCAGGGTAGAGAGCTGTCGTCTGCTTCCCTGAGAACTTTACCAACCAACCGAGCTCGCCTTGGTAGACCGGCTAGATCAGCGACTTGGCCATAACTCGCCACGCTGCCCTTGGGGATCAGCTTGACCACAGAAATGATCTTTTGGGGTTTATCCATACAGCGCTCAATTAGAGGAACCGACTGTTAGTATAAATTTCTTAGAAGCGGGTTAAAAGATAAGGAGCAGCGAAACTGGCTCGCTGCTCTAACTTGCTAAACTTAAAAATCAAAACCGACGGTCAGCAAAATGCTCTCTGACTCATAGCTCGTTTGGATATAATAGGGATCATCGACTTCTGGCAAGCTCAAAAGATTCGCCTCAATATAAAACTCGGCGGCTTGATAGCCAACACCCACGCCGTAAGACAAGCCAAAGTTAGTCTCGGTTAGATCTTCATATCCACCCGCAGTGTAAGCAAACTGTGTCGCTGCTAACCCCAATTTTCCTTCAATATAAAAATCACCACTGGTTCGTGCGACAAAATAACCGCCATAGGCGTTTACCTTAACATCGGCTACCGTTGCAAACTCTTGTGATGCAAGAGGGGCTGCATCACCTTCGGTAGCAAAAGTCACTAAGAATTCCGCACCGAAGTTTTCATCCATTTGATAACCAAACACACCGCCAATGGTCATATGTGAATAATCTAACGGCGCTTGAACGAGCGCCACATCGGTTTGACCTAAGTGCACTTCAACATAGTTATGTGACTGATAAGCACAAAGATTTCCAATGGCACCGATAGTAAAAAAAATAGCAATTAAAGTTTTCTTCATCTCATATTCTCCATGATAAATAAGTCTCCCATTGAGGGCGCGGCATAATATCACTATGCGATATCAAGATTAAGATATTGGAAACGATTAATCGAAAAAATTTGGATTTAGAAAATGCAAAAAGCCCCTAGAATCGGGGCTTTCGAGAGATGCTCAGATTTACTGAGACTTTAATATGGTGCCCAGGGCCGGACTTGAACCGGCACGGCCTACGGCCACTACCCCCTCAAGATAGCGTGTCTACCAATTCCACCACCTGGGCTGAGGGAAAACTTCGAAAAAACGATTACTTGTTATCGTCGTCTTCTTTCTCAGGTGTTGCTTCCGTTGAATCTGTCACTGGCGTTGTATCATCGGTCTTTGTCTCTGTCGCTTTGACCGCAGGGATATCAGACTCAGGAGCCGATTTAGTTTCCACTGGAATATCGGTTTTCGGAGCAGGAGTCACCAATGTTTTCTGTGATTCTTCTGCTTTGTCAAAAATATCTTTTTCAACTTCACCGCCAGTACCGTTTGCAATGTAACCCAAGGTCAACGCGACCCCGAAAAAGATAATTGCCAACACGGTCGTCACTTTGGTCAGTACGTTACCAGAGCCTGGCGCTCCAAATACAGTACCAGAGGCTCCGGCACCAAAAGAAGCACCCATTCCAGCGCCTTTACCTTGTTGCAACAAAATAACGCCGACAAGCGCTAGCGCTACAACCAAAAATATAATCAATAAAATCTCATGCATCTTAATTAACCTGCAGCTTGACAGATCTGAAAAAACTCATCGGCATTCAATGACGCACCACCTATGAGGCCGCCATCGATGTCTTCTTGAGCAAATAATTCGGCCGCGTTACTGCCTTTCACGCTGCCGCCGTATAAAATCGTAATATTGTCAGATTGTTCACCAATCTGCTCTCGCAACCAGCCTCTAATTGACGCATGCACTTGTTGTGCTTGCTCAGGGGTCGCGGTCATCCCGGTGCCTATCGCCCATACCGGCTCATAAGCAACGATAATCTTTGCTAACTGCTCTGTTGACAGCACTCTGGCAACCGCTTTTAGCTGTTGTAAAACCACCGTCATGGTAGCGTCAGCTTCTCGTTCAGACAAGGTCTCTCCGACACAAACAATGGGAGTAATACCTTGCTGAAGAAGCGCTAACGTCTTCTCCGCCACATCAGAGTTACTTTCATGATGCATTTGGCGTCTTTCTGAGTGACCAACAAGTCCATACTCACAACCGACACTTTTCAGCATGTCTGCGGAAACTTCTCCGGTATGCGCACCTTGCGCTTGAGCGCTCACATTTTGCGCACCCAGCTTAAACTCTGCCGGTAACTCATTACCCACTTGCGAGAGAAAAACCGTCGGAGGACAGACAACCAATGCACAGGATAATTGCGCAAAGTCTTTCTGCGCCAAGGCTTTCAGCAGCTCACTGTTGTTTTGCGGTAACCCGTTCATCTTCCAGTTACCAGCAACCATCGCTTGGCGACCCATCGTCCTTCTCCACATCTCGAAGCGGGCGCAAATGTTACACAAGCTTGCCAAGGGATACAAGCAGAATAGGCGTCAATCCATGAATTATCAGATGATTTAGTGGGCAAATTGAGAAAATTTCTCGAGATCGTCTTATGGAATGAGTTAACGATCGCTATTGGCGACCCACTTTGAAGGTGAGAATGCAGCGATAAACGCCAAAAATTGCTCTCCAGGAAGTCCTTTGCTGACTAAGTAGCCCTGAACTTCATCACAGCCGTGCTGGCACAGAAAGTCCCATTGCTGCGTCGTTTCTACGCCTTCCGCCACCACCTTCAAACGGAGACTCTTAGCCATCGATATAATGGCTAAAGTAATCGCGGTGTCATCAGGATCAACGCACACTTCATCGATAAAGGTGCGGTCGATTTTTAATGAGTCGAGCGGGAAGCGTCGTAAATAACTAAGCGAAGAATAACCGGTACCAAAGTCATCGATAGCAATTTGCAGACCCATGCGTTTCATCCGCTGCAACGTCTTGATGGCTTGTTCCACATCTCTCATCAGCATGCTTTCAGTAATCTCAAGCTCTAATGCATTGGGCGTTAGCTGATGTTTTTTAAGTAACTTGTTAATTGACTCAGGTAAATCAGATTGCCTAAATTGCAGTGCCGAGAGGTTAACCGACACTTTAATATTGGTGTGTCCTTGCTTTTGCCAAAAGGCGGCATCGGCACAAGCGGTATCAATGACCCACATCCCGATGGTTTTTATAAGACCCGTGCTCTCAGCGATGGGTACAAATTCAGCCGGAGAAATAAAGCCCAACTCTGAGTGCGTCCAGCGCAATAGAGCCTCTGCCCCAATAACTTTTCCGAGCTTCAAGTCAACCTGAGGTTGATACACCAAGCTCAACTCTCCTTTATCAATTGCCGCGCGCAGGTCGTTGGCGATTCGATGTCGACGCAATGCCAATTCATTCATTTCAGACTCATAAAAGGCATAGGTATTACGACCGACTTCTTTCGCCTTATACATGGCCGCATCGGCAGCCTTCATGAGTTCATCGACATCGCTGCCGTCGTTTGGATACACACAGACGCCAACGCTCACCGTGGAGTTAACAACATAGCTCGACAAATTGAAGTGCTGGTTGAAGTTATCCACAATTTTCTCGACCACGGTGATAATATCTTCCGTATCTTCAACCTCATTTAAAATGATCACAAACTCGTCGCCGCCAAGTCGCGCTAGGGTGTCTTCATCACGCAAAAGTTCCTGTAAACGCTTACTTGAAGCCTTGAGCAGCTCATCCCCCACCGCATGTCCGAGCGAGTCATTCACGTCTTTAAAATGATCTAGGTCGAGAAACAAAATTGCTGCATAAGTTCGAGTTCGAGACGCTCGCTTTAACGCGTAACGAATACGATCCATACACAAAGCTCGATTGGGCAACTGCGTGAGCGAGTCGTAATTGGCTAAATATTGGAGATCTTTGACCGCTCGCTCTAGCCGTCGTTTGTTCAGTTGCAAAGCCTCTTCAGCGGCATCTCGCTCTCGCTGACGACGCTCAATGGTCTCAAGCATGTCGTTAAAGGTGCGAGATAATTTACCAATTTCATCGTGAGTTACCACAGGAACTCTTAACGAATAGTTTTGGCTGGCACTCACTTGGTGACTAATACTTTCTAGGTTCAATATCGGTTGAGAAATGTATTTCTGCATAATCCGAGCGAGTAAATAAGATAACAGCACCATGGCGAGCAATAACAATAATAGGGATAAAATAAACGAGCGCAGTTTCTCTTTCACCGAATCGGTTGATACCTTGAGATATATCGTTCCTAACTGGTCACCCAGAGAATCCATAATCGGCTGATAAATATGCAGCCAACGGTTGTCCCATAAAACCTGCTGCTCTTTGCGAAAGTCCGTTGCCGAAATATAGCCACCGCCATTTTCAACTTTTGCAAAGGTTTCTCCAATCCCTTGAAAAATAGCGATGGAGTGTGCGGCATTTAGCGATATTTGACCCAGTAATTCCGTTTGAGCCTGTTCGGGACGATCATAAGTAAGATAAGGCTCGCTGTTTTCTGCAAGAAGATTGGCTTGCGCAAGCGCGTCGTTTTGCAACGACTCTTGCATATTTTGATAAAAATTAATGGAAACAACGACAAAACCGATACTGACCGTAAACATCGAGATGCCTGCAATCACCAAGGTTAGCTTTGTTCTAATTGACGCATCCCAACGCATCTAATTCTCCTTGCCTGGATTAGATGCTGGATAAACCTTCTTTGCATGTTTCAAAAAGTTAACTTTGAGTTCACTGCCATTTTGTTCAAACGCTCCTTGATTCACTTCAATATCAAATTTCTTCGAAGCTCCTACAAATAACCTAATGTGCAGTCCCATTGCAGCGCTTTCTTCGCTGGTTGCCACAAAAATGGTGTGTTCGACCAACTTTTTAACCAAAATCTGCTGAATGTCTCGAATTGATACATTACCCACGTAGGAGACATGGCAGTCTTTTAGCTCTTCTAGCTCTCGAGTAAAGCGAAAATCGATGGGCAAACCTCGAACCGTTTCATCGCGTAAATAAGTACGAATAAAGGTGAAGTAGTCGCGGTCGCGAAATATACACAGTCGGTAGGGGGTAGTCGCGGTATTGAAATCAGAGCCTTTTGGCCAGTAGACGAACCCTGGTAAGCGAGACAATATTGAAGAACGTACCCGCTCTTCTGTTTCTTGCGCATGCGCAACTCCCGCGATCGACACGGTCAAGGCGACTATGATCCATTTTACGACTTTATACACCCAGCTCACTCAAGCCTTGTACGGCCAAATCGTCGATTGTTTAAGCAGTCTGCAATTTAGACAGGAACAACTTGAATCCCCTTCCTTGATGACCACCACGCACGCTTTCGCTTAATTTTGCTTAAAATACAGTCAATTGCAAGCCGCAATTGCTGCATAACGTTAATTTTGGCAGTAATTTTCTATGTGTCAAATGGCATTAAGCCGAGAATTTCTAAGAAATATCTCGCGAAACTGGCGATCCGTTAATCAAAAGCAGTATAATACGGCGCCCTGAATGGAGGTGAACTTCATTCTTGGAATTCTCATAGTTCAATCATTTCAAAACCGGCACAGGTTTTGGCCGATATTATCGCCAAGATCGGGTTTAGTACGTCTTTGCCAAAGCAAGGCTGAATCGGTTGAACTATAGTATTCGTTTTAACTTACAAATGTTAACGATATCGGCGCAAGCGTATGATTAAAATTAAGAAAGGTTTGGACCTCCCCATCACAGGAGCTCCGGAACAAGCAATTAAAGACACCAAAACCGTGACGCAAGTTGCAATTCTTGGTGATGATTATGTTGGTATGAAGCCAACGATGGAGATCGAAGAAGGAGACCAAGTTAAACTCGGTCAAGTTCTGTTCTCTGATAAAAAAACCGACGGCGTTAAATATACTGCGCCTGGAGCGGGTAAAGTCGTGGCCATCAACCGCGGTGCCAAACGAAAGCTTCTATCGGTCGTTATCGAACTCTCAGGTGACGACGCTGAAACTTTCGCGAAATACCCTGCAGACCAGTTGAGCAGTCTGAGCAGAGAGCAAGTGGTTGAAAACTTAGCTAGCTCAGGTCAATGGACCGCGTTTCGAACTCGCCCTTACTCGAAAGTGCCAGCACTCGATGCAGTGCCCGACGCCATTTTCGTAACGGCCATCGATACCCACCCATTGGCGGCTGATCCGGCGTTAGTCATCAAAGAAAATAATGATGCTTTTAATCAAGGCCTCTCTTTATTGACTCGCTTAACAAACGGCAAAGTTCACGTTTGTACAGCGGCTAACCAAGACTTCATCATTGCTGGCAATGACCAAATCAACCATCAAACCTTTGGTGGCTGTCACCCAGCTGGTCTTCCCGGAACGCATATCCATTTTTTACATGGCGCAAGCTCTGACCATCCGGTTTGGCATATTGGTTATCAAGACGTCATCGCGATAGCTAAATTGTTTACTGAAGGAAAGCTTTTCACTGACCGCGTCATCGCAATCGGTGGACCAAGCGCTACTCAGCCTCGACTCATTCGCACTCGCCTAGGCGCTTCTTTAAAAGAGCTTCTGCAAGGCGAAGTAGCCGCTGGCGATGTCCGAGCGATTTCAGGTTCAGTATTTAGCGGTTTCGCGGCAACTGGGGCACGAGCCTTCTTGGGTCGTTTCCACAATCAAGTGAGCCTGCTTCCTGAAGGTCGCGAAAAAGAATTTTTCGGCTGGATTCATGCTGGAAAAGACAAATATTCCGTCACACGTTCTTTCATCTCGCACTTGATGCCAGGTAAAAAGTTTGACTTCACCACTACCACAGGTGGCAGCGAGCGAGCGATTATGCCTATCGGTAGTTACGAGCGCATCATGCCGCTAGATATTCTAGCCACTCAATTGTTGCGAGCGTTAGTCAGTAATGACACTGACACAGCTCAACAACTCGGTTGTTTAGAGTTGGATGAAGAAGATTTGGCATTAGCAACTTATGTGTGCCCAGGTAAGTTCGAATACGGACCTATTCTGCGCAATGCATTGACTACGATAGAGAAGGAAGGGTAATGAGTAAGCTTCGAAACTTTATCGACCACCTCGAGCCTCACTTTGAGAAAGGTGGCAAATATGAAAAGTGGTACGCGCTTTACGAAGCCGTCACTACCATTTTCTATACTCCGGGGCATGTGACTAAAACAACGGCACACGTACGTGATAACGTTGATTTAAAACGCATCATGATCTTTGTTTGGTTATGTACTTTCCCAACCATGTTCTGGGGAATGTACAACACCGGATTCCAAGCGATCAATGCGCTGGGTGCCGTTGGCATGAGTGAAATCGAAGGCTGGCGCGGTGCTGTCATGAGCATGTTCAATGTCTCATACGATGCCAACTCGGTCTTCAGCAGCATGTTCTTAGGCGCGTTGTATTTCGTTCCTGTGTACGCTGTAACCTTTATTGTTGGTGGATTCTGGGAAGTTCTCTTTGCAAGCATCCGCAAACATGAAATCAATGAAGGCTTTTTCGTCACGTCAGTCCTGTTCGCTTTGACCCTACCGCCAGATGTTCCGCTTTGGCAGGTTGCTCTTGGTATCAGTTTCGGTGTTGTCGTTGCAAAAGAGATTTTCGGTGGAACCGGTAAAAATTTCTTAAATCCAGCGCTTGCCGGTCGTGCCTTCTTATTCTTTGCTTATCCAGCCGACATGACAGGCTCTACGATTTGGACAGCGGTTGATGCCTACTCAGGTGCAACACCTCTTGCCCAGGCAGCCGTTGGTCAACTGGACTATGCATTTAACGATAGCTGGTGGAATGCTTTTTACGGCCTAATTCCAGGTACTTTTGGTGGCGTCTCGACCCTGATGATTTTAATTGGTGGTCTGGCCCTACTTTACTTCCGCATTGCTTCATGGCGAATCGTTCTTGGCGTACTTCTCGGTATGATAGGCACTTCTTTGTTATTAAATGCGGTAGGCAGCGAGTCGAACGCTATGTTCGCCATGCCTTGGTACTGGCATTTGGTCACCGGTGGCTTTGCTTTCGGTATGATGTTTATGGCAACCGATCCGGTATCAGCCTCTTTGACCAACACAGGCAAATACTATTATGGCGCTTTAATTGGTGTCATGACTGTCTTGATTCGTGTCGTCAACTCGGCTTATCCAGAAGGCATCATGTTAGCCATTCTTTTCGCTAACCTATTTGCTCCTTTCATTGACCACTTTGTGGTTCAGTCAAACATTGCACGGAGGGTTCGTCGTCATGTCAGCAACTAATGACTCTTTCGTAAAGACTTTAACGGTTGCCGTTGTCCTGTGCTTGTTCTGCTCTCTCGTCGTCTCTGGCGCCGCTGTTATGTTGAAAAAAGAACAGCAAGCGAACAAAGCCGCGGATGTTCAACGCAGCATCTTAATTGCAGCTAAAATCGTCAAGCCTGACGAGCAAGCTGACTTCACTAAGTTGTTTAACGAGAACATTGAAGCTCGCGTGATTGAACTAGCGACAGGTGAAGTTGCTAAAGACTTTGACCCAGCTAAGTTTGATCAACGTCAAGCAGCAAAAGATCCTGAATTAAGCGTTAAGTTAAACAAAAAAGAAGACCCTGCCAGCATCAAGCGCCAAGCCAAGTACGCGAAAGTGTATTTGGTTAAAAAGGGTGACAACATTGAGGCTATCGTGTTGCCGGTACATGGCTACGGTTTATTCTCAACCCTTTACGGCTTTATCGCTTTAGAAGGTGATACTCGTACGGTTGCTGGCTTGCGCTTTTACGAACACGGTGAAACACCCGGTTTAGGTGCTGAAGTTGAAAATCCTCAATGGATTGCCAAGTGGCCAGGTAAAGTTGTTCTTAACGATCAATACCAGCCAACCTTAGAGATGGTAAAAACTGGTGCAACCGAGAACAATGAGGTTGATGCTCTTTCTGGTGCTTCTTATACCAGCACGGGCGTTGAAAACCTTGTGAACTACTGGTTAGGCGAGAAGGGTTTTGGACCTTTCTTAGCAAAAGTACGAGGAGGCCAACATGGCGTTTGATAAAGCAGAAGCAAAGTCGGTCATTACTTCACCGATTTTCGATAATAACCCAATTGCCCTGCAAGTCCTCGGTATTTGTAGTGCGCTCGCGGTTACCAGTAAGATGGACAAAGCTCTGGTTATGAGTATCGCTTTGACTGTTGTTGTCGCTATGTCTAACTTGCTCATCAGTCTTATTCGAAACCACATCCCTTCCAGCATTCGTATCATTGTGCAAATGACCATTATTGCGTCATTGGTTATTGTTGTTGATCAAGTGCTCAAGGCTTATGCCTATGAAATTGCAAAACAACTTTCTGTTTTCGTTGGTCTGATCATTACAAACTGTATCGTAATGGGCCGCGCGGAAGCCTACGCAATGAAAAACGGTCCTGGCATGAGTTTCCTTGATGGTCTCGGTAACGGCCTAGGTTACTCAGCTTTGTTACTCTCTGTTGGCTTCATTCGTGAGCTATTCGGATCCGGTAGCGTATTTGGTTACACCATTTTAGAACCTATCCGCGATGGCGGCTGGTATCAAACTAACGGTCTTCTAGTATTACCACCAAGTGCATTCTTTATCATCGGAATGCTTATTTGGGCACTAAGAACCTGGAAGAAAGATCAGGTGGAGGCAGCGTAATGGAAGCCTATATCAGTTTATTTGTTCGCTCAGTATTTATCGAAAATATGGCATTGTCGGCCTTCTTAGGTATGTGTACTTTCTTAGCGGTATCAAAGAAAGTTCAGACGGCTATGGGATTAGGCGTTGCAGTTATTGTTGTGCAAGCGATTACTGTTCCAGTCAATAACCTACTCTTTAATTACATCCTTAAAGAAGGTGCTCTTGATTGGGCTGGCTTATCACAAGTTGACTTAAGCTTTTTAGGACTTATTTGTTACATTGGTGTTATTGCAGCAATCGTCCAAATCTTAGAAATGACGCTCGATAAGTTCTTCCCAGCGCTCTACAACGCACTCGGCATCTTCTTACCATTGATAACAGTGAACTGCGCAATTCTGGGCGGCACGTTATTTATGGTAGAACGCGACTACCAATTTGGTGAGTCAGTGGTCTACGGTATTGGCAGTGGTTTCGGATGGGCGTTAGCCATCGTCGCACTTGCCGGTATTCGAGAGAAATTGAAATATAGTGATGTACCAGAAGGCTTACGCGGTTTGGGCATTACATTCATCACCGTGGGTTTGATGGCATTAGGATTTATGTCATTTACCGGTGTTCAGCTGTAACAGGAGAAGGTATTACCCATGCAAGAGATTATTTTAGGCGTCTCAGTGTTTACCGGGGTTGTCCTTGCGCTGGTACTCATTATTTTATTCGCAAAATCGAAACTGGTTCCTAGTGGCGACGTTACCATTGATATCAATGACGATGCCGACAAAGCGATCAAAACTGCAGCAGGCGGCAAGCTTCTTGGCGCACTCGCCGATCGCGGCATCTTCGTGTCATCCGCATGTGGTGGCGGCGGAACTTGTGGTCAGTGTCGTTGTAAGGTTTTAGATGGTGGCGGTTCAATACTACCAACCGAAGAAAGCCATATCACCAAACGTGAAGCCGCAGAAGGCTATCGCCTCTCGTGTCAGGTTGCAGTAAAGCAAGATATGAAGGTTGAGCTTCCTGAAGAAGTATTTGGCACAAAAAAATGGGAATGTGAAGTTATCTCGAACGATAACGTTGCGACCTTCATCAAAGAGCTGCGCTTGAAGCTGCCTGAAGGTGAAGTTGTTCCATTCCGTGCCGGTGGTTATATACAAATCGAATGTCCACCACATGTCTCTAACTACAAAGATATGGACGTAGCTGAAGAATACCATTCAGACTGGGACCGCTTCAAAATTTGGGACCTCGTCTCAGAAGTGAAAGAGCCGGTTATTCGAGCTTACTCAATGGCAAACTACCCAGAAGAAAAAGGTATGATCATGTTGAATGTTCGTATCGCAACTCCACCACCACGTGATTGGGGATTACCTCCTGGACAAATGTCATCGTACATTTTCAATCTTAAGCCAGGTGACAAGGTTACTATTTCAGGTCCTTATGGTGAGTTTTTCGCCAAAGACACTCAAAATGAAATGGTCTTCATCGGCGGTGGTGCTGGTATGGCACCCATGCGTTCACATATTTTCGATCAGTTACGTCGTATTAAGACCGATCGTAAAATTACTTTTTGGTACGGTGCACGTAGTAAACGCGAAATGTTCTATGTTGAAGACTTTGACATGTTAGCCGCAGAGAATGAAAACTTTGAGTGGCATACCGCGTTGTCGGATCCGTTACCAGAAGATAACTGGGAAGGTTACACAGGCTTTATTCACGAAGTTCTTTATGAAAACTATTTGAAAAATCATAAAGCGCCTGAAGATTGTGAATACTACATGTGTGGACCGCCAATGATGAACGCTGCAGTCATCAAGATGCTGGAAGATCTTGGCGTAGAACGCGACAACATTTTCCTTGACGATTTTGGTGGTTAAACCCCCAGAGCACTGTCTAAGAAAGCGGCTACTTCAGCCGCTTTTTTTTTATCGCTAGTCAGGCTATAGTTCAGCAATGATCGAATCTATTCTTCTAATTTCCCAGACTGCAAGTCTCGTCGCCTTGGTGTTGTTGTATTTCCAATTGCAGCAAAAAAAGAAGCAGTTATTGTCGTTGCAACGGATTGACGAAGCAACACAAGTCTTAAGTAAACATGCATTGCAAGCAGAACTCAATCAAGCATTTTCTGCAGCAAAACGCTATCAGCTACCATTAACGCTTGGAATAATATCTTTCTCAGAATTAGATTTATCCAATGCAAAACAACTAAAACAATTCAAACAAACAGCACAACACTTGAAGCGATTGTTGCGCTTAACCGATTGCTTAGGTCGTTACAGTGACGATACCTTAATGTTAGCCTTAACCCATACGAACACCCATGACGCACGAGCCGTGATTGAACGAATCTTTAATGACGTTTTAAAAGCCATCGATACGCCTGTGTTCGTTGGGATCAGTCATGTCACAGGACTGACGCCCAATTTAAAAAACCTGACTGAATGTTGCCAAAAAGCCCTTCAAAAAGCTAAAGATCAAGGAGTATCTGGGGTACAATACTTCACTGAAGAAACATTGCCTGAAGAATCACCCTCGAACTAGTTGGTTTATCACTCATGTTAGCTGCCCTCCGCTTGTTATGTTCCCTTTGTTTGGCTGTATCTTTGCTGTCCTGTTCATCTTCTGAGGACTATTTAAAGCTCTCCGGATCGACCATGGGCACCACTTACCATATTACTTACCACGGCTCTTCTAAAAACGCACAGCACATTCAGCAAGGCATAAGCCAGCGTCTTATAGAGCTCAACCAACATTTATCGACTTATATCGACAATTCAGATCTCATGCAATTAAACAACGACCATTCCGGACGTTGCGTACCGGTTACCTCCGATACGGCGCAAGTCGTTGCAGGCGCTTTAAAGATCAATCAGTTATCTGATGGTGCATTTAATCCTGGTCTTGGTCCATTAATCGAACTATGGGGCTTTGATCGAAAAGATACCGGGCATAAAATTCCAGAGCCAAAATCGATTCAAGACGCACTCTCTCAAATTAGATTTGAGAGCACTCTTGTCGATATGAGCGTTCCCTGCATCACCAAGAGCTCTCCAGAATTATTTATTAATTTATCCGCCATCGCTAAAGGCTATGGTGTCGACGAATTGGCTAACTTTATGGAGTCGCAGGGCATCGAGTCTTATATGGTTGAAGTGGGCGGTGAGTTGAGAATGCGCGGCCAAAGTCCGCGTGGAACCCCTTGGAATATAGCGATAGAAAGCCCAATCAGTGAAGCAAGAACAGTGCAAAAAATAATCAACCCAGATATAATGGGCGTTGCAACGTCTGGGGATTATCGAAACTACTTTGAAAAAGACGGTAAGCGATACTCCCATACCATTGACCCAACAACCGGCTACCCAATTGAGCACTCGTTAGTCTCAGTCACGGTACTCGCTCCCAGTGCAATGGAAGCCGACGGACTAGCAACCGCGTTTATGGTGCTCGGAGAAGCTCGGTCAATGGAGATTGCAAAACAGCAAAATATTGCAGCGTTTTTTATTCAAAAATCATCCGATGGCTTTGTGGAAAGTTTTTCGCCAAGCTTTGAGCCTTATTTAAAGAAGTAGGTTTTCAAACAATGCTCAGTTTATTTTTAATTACATTTGGTATTTTGATGCTGGTCATCGTCATTATGGCGGTCGGCTACATATTCCAACGTAAAACGATCACCGGCAGTTGTGGAGGATTAACCACCCTAGGCATTAAAAAGGTCTGTGATTGCGATGAACCCTGTGAAAAGCGTAAAGAGAGAGACCGTAAGGCTGCTGCAAGAAATCAACTAGAGATTGACATCAAGCAACAGTAAATTTAAAGAGTTAATCCCAGTTGACACCTATTTTTTCCATGGCTTGAAGCACGTTCGCGCGCGAAATCATACCGACGAGAACATTCTTTTCGATCACTGGAAAGCAGCGACAATTGCACTTTAAAAATCGTTCTGCCACATCAGCGATACTGTCATCTGGGTGGGCACTCATTACTTTATGGCTCATTCGATCACCAACAGACTCCCCCATATTTCCATTGTATATGGCACTCAAAACCACATGAAGACAATCTTTCTCAGATAAAAAACCAATCACTTCACGGTGTTCATCAACAACGGGGGCTCCGGTTAATCGATACTCAAGTAACGTCTCTACAGCTTTGAGGATATCTTGCTCTGGTTTAAGCACTATTGATGCAGAAGTCATATAATCGCGTGTTGTCACGGACTTTAACATTCACATTCCTCCCAGTTAAGGTGTTCCCAAATTTTAAGCACTTACAACATTGCCTGCGTCAGCTAATTCACTAGCGAACAAGTATTTCTCTTTTCGAACAATTATTTCTACTCGCCGATAGCAACTGAATCGCTTACTAATAAGTAAATCACAAAGTTTTGAATTTAACTAGAAATTGGCGTTTTTTTTATGTTGCGGAGCGCAAAATTGTCGCTCCGCATTGCCGCTAAGATAAGGCAGGATTAACTAAACTGCTCAACGACATTGGCTAAGCGTTGTGCACACTCTTTCACCGTACCGGCATCTTCACCTTCGACCATTACTCGAATGAGTGGCTCGGTACCCGATGGACGTAACAGTACTCGACCGCGATCACCGAGTTCTCGCTCAGCAACTTTAACCGCATCTTGAACTTCAGGAATCTCGAGCGGACGTACATCTCGCGACGATAAACGAACATTAATCATAGTCTGCGGGTATTTTGACATTCCAGACTTGAGTTCATTGAGCGATAATTGCTGCTTCGCCATTACAGCTAATACTTGCAAAGCCGCGACAATGCCATCGCCGGTCGTGGTCGAGTTTAAGCAAATAACATGGCCAGATGACTCGCCACCAATTAACCAATCATTTTCTTTTAGTTTTTCCATGACATAACGATCACCAACTTTCGCTCTGGCAAAAGGAATATCGTATTTTACTAAGGCTTTTTCCATGCCTAAATTCGTCATTAGCGTTCCAACGACTCCACCTTGGAGCTTACCGCGCTTTTTGGCGTCTCTTGCAATAATAAATAGCAGTTGGTCGCCATCCACTTGCTCACCTTTTTCATCGACCATCATGACGCGATCGCCATCACCATCAAACGCGATACCGAGGTGCGCTTTCTCGGCCAAAACCGTTTCTGCTAATTTACTCGTATCCGTTGCGCCGCAATTCTGATTAATATTCAAACCATTTGGCTTCACTCCAATACTAACGACTTCTGCCCCTAGTTCAGAAAAGACTTCTGGAGCTATGTGATAAGTCGCACCGTGAGCACAATCCAGCACGATTTTTAAGTTCGATAAATTAATTGAAGAAGGTATGGTCGCCTTACAAAATTCGATGTATCGGCCGCGAGCATCTTCTACTCGGCGAGCTTTACCGAGCTCAGACGAACCGACCGTTTGCATCGGCTGATCCAACATCGCTTCAATTTCTAACTCGACCTCATCAGGAAGTTTAAAGCCGTCTTCAGAGAAAAACTTAATTCCATTATCATTATATGGATTATGAGAGGCTGAAATAACAATACCAGCATCGGCTCGAAAAGTTCGTGTTAAATAAGCAATGCCTGGCGTTGGCATTGGTCCAAGCTGCAGCACATCAACACCGGCAGCAATTAATCCCGCTTCAAGTGCAGACTCAAACATATACCCTGAAATTCGGGTATCTTTGCCGATTAAAACCTTTCCACCATGACCTTTCCCTAACACTTTTCCAACCGCCCAACCGAGTTTCAAAGCAAAGTCTGGAGTAATGGGATACTCGCCGACCGTGCCACGAACACCGTCAGTGCCGAAATATTTTCTCTCGCTCATTTTACTTACTCACAATTTCTTAGTTTTAATCTTCTAAAGTTAATAGTGCATCAACCAACTTCATAGCGTCCACGGTTTCCGATACATCGTGAACACGAATAATATTAGCGCCTTGATAGGCCGCAATAACCGCCGCAGCGACACTCGCAGAAACTCGATCCTCAACTGATTTCCCCGTGATTTCACCGAGCATAGTCTTGCGTGAAATACCCACTAACAATGGTAACTTCATCTGCTTAAATTGAGAAAGGTGGCGCAACAACTGCAAATTATGTTGCAGTGACTTACCGAAACCAAACCCAGGATCAATCGAAAGCAGCGCTCGAGACAGCCCAGCGGCTTCACAGTCTTGAACACGTTGCGCTAAAAACGCCATCACGTCGAGAATAACATCTTGATAACTGGGAGCATGCTGCATCGTCCGAGGTTGTCCTTGCATATGCATAAGGCAAACTGGTACCTGGCACTCAACCGCCGCCTCTAGCGCACCCGGAGTTTGCAGTGCTCTAACGTCGTTAATCAATGACGCCCCAGCATTCACTGCGGCTCGCATAACCTCAGGCTTGCTGGTATCAATTGAGACGGGTATTGCATATTCGACAAGCGCTTCGACTAAAGGAATAACTCTATCGATTTCTTCTTGCACACTGACCTCAGCTGCGCCAGGACGCGTCGACTCGCCACCCACATCAATGATGTCTACGCCATTACTTATCATTTCCTCTGCGTGCGCTAAAGCTTTATCGCGGCTATTAAAATGACCGCCGTCAGAAAATGAATCTGGAGTCACGTTTAAAATACCCATGACTTGCAAAGATTTTCGAGTGTAGAGAGAGTGCATAATATTAAATCCGTTTTCGTTGCACCTAATTATCTCAGAAATGAAAAAAGGAGCGCAATGCGCTCCTTACTTTTACTCGCAAATTAATGCTCGCTCGCTGGACCACCGATTGGGCGGGACGAGCTATCTGATGGCGCCGTTCCCGACGGCGTGCTATTTGATGGACCACCCCGATCATCCCAACCTTCGGGTGGTCGTGGCTCTTTTCCATCCATAATATCGTCGATTTGATGAGCATCAATGGTTTCGTATTTCATCAAGGCTTTAGCCATCGCATGAAGTTTATCTTTATGATCTTCGAGGATTTTCTGCGCCCGCGAATAATTGCGGTCAATGATTTCACGCACTTCTTCGTCAATCGCTTTCATCGTCCAACCTGAAATGGACTTATGTTGCGTCACCGAACGACCCAAGAACACTTCACCTTCGTCTTCGGCGTAGCTCAAAGGCCCCATGCGTTCAGATAAGCCATAATGCGTCACCATATTTCGAGCAATCTCCGTCGCTCGTTGGATGTCATTCGAAGCACCCGTTGTGACGCCTTCTTTGCCATTAATCATTTCTTCAGCAATACGTCCGCCATACAATGAACTGAGCATGCTTTCGAGCTGTTCTTTGCTCTGGCTATACTTATCTTCTTCAGGTAGGTACATAGTGACCCCCAAAGCTCTGCCACGCGGAATGATACTGACTTTGTAAACCGGGTCGTGCTTAGGCACTAAACGCCCAACGATGGCATGACCCGCTTCATGATAGGCCGTGTTGAGCTTTTCTTCTTCACTCATGACCATCGACTTACGCTCGGCGCCCATCATAATTTTATCTTTCGCTTTATCAAACTCTTCCATCGACACCGTACGACGATTCGCTCGAGCAGCAAACAGCGCCGCTTCGTTTACCAAGTTTGCTAAATCGGCACCTGAGAATCCAGGTGTTCCTCGCGCAATGACTGCCGGTTCAACATCGTCACCTAACGGTACTTTACGCATGTGAACCTTCAAAATTTGTTCGCGACCGCGAATATCTGGCAATCCAACAACCACTTGGCGATCAAATCGGCCCGGTCTTAATAACGCAGGATCCAACACATCAGGACGGTTGGTCGCAGCGATAACGATGACGCCTTCTCCGCCTTCAAAACCATCCATCTCAACCAGTAACTGGTTAAGCGTTTGCTCACGCTCATCGTGACCACCACCTAATCCAGCACCGCGATGACGTCCGACAGCATCAATTTCATCAATAAAGATGATACACGGAGCATGCTTTTTAGCTTGATCAAACATATCTCGAACACGCGATGCACCGACACCGACAAACATTTCAACAAAGTCTGAACCAGAGATCGTAAAAAACGGTACTTTCGCTTCACCTGCAATCGCTTTGGCTAATAAGGTCTTACCTGTTCCTGGCGGGCCTACCATCAAGACACCGCGAGGAATTTTGCCGCCTAAACGCTGAAACTTCCCAGGATCGCGCAAGAAATCGACTAACTCTTCAACCTCTTCTTTCGCTTCTTCGACCCCAGCGACATCGGCAAAGGTGGTTTTGATCTGGTCTTCACCCATTAAGCGAGCTTTGCTTTTGCCAAAGGACATCGCGCCTTTGCCACCACCGCCCTGCATCTGGCGCAGCATGAAGATCCAAAACCCGATGATGAGAGCCGTAGGAAGCAAATACAATAGAATGGTCCAGAAGCCGTTGCCGTCATCGAGCTTCTTACTCTCTACTTGCACTTTTTGCTTGTCCGCACGCAATAGCAGTTGCTCATAAGCAGCACTTGCTGGCGGCAATACCGCCGTGCGAACCGTGCTGTCGTTGAGCTTCACCTTCGCTTCTTGACCTTGAATAACAACGGAGGCAACGCTCCCATTATCAATGTCTTGCAGCAAATCACTGTACAAATACTCTTGGTTTTGAGACGGGCCCGTGTTCAAGCCCTTAAAGACTGCCACCAAAACCACCGCTATCACGGCCCAAAGTAATAAATTCTTCGCCATATCGTTCAAGTTAACGACCTCATTTCACATTTCATTTGGGCATTATTACCGACTGAGAGTGGGTGTCAAACCGTTATTCGTAACAGTTTTCGATCCATTGACACAAACTACTTGTATCATCTCTGCTCATCGATCTATTCAGCCACGAAAGCCTTTAGCCAATATATAAACTTCACGCGAACGAGCCCGCGAAGCCTCTGGCTTCCTTATTTTAACGCTAGAGAACGCCGATCGGACCTCAGCTAGGTATTGATCGAAGCCTTCTCCTTGAAAAATCTTTACCACGAAGCCACCTCCTTTTCTAAGCACTTGACGTGCCAGATCGAGCGCTAGCTCCACTAAATACATCGCGCGCGGCTGATCAACCGCGTTCATTCCACTTATATTGGGGGCCATATCAGATAAAACAAGGTCTGCTTTGTGCTCTCCCATCGCATTTAAAAGTTGATTCAGCACGGACTCCTCACGAAAGTCACCTTGAATAAAATCAACGCCGGCCAATGCGTCCATGGGAAGAATATCCAGCGCAAACACGCGGCCTTTGTCGCCAACTTTCTCAATGGCCAATTCAGACCAACCACCCGGGGCTGCACCAAGATCGACCACCGTCTGGCCTTTTTGAAACAGCCGGTCTTTTTGATCCATTTCATCGAGCTTAAACAAAGCTCGCGAGCGACGACCTTCAAATTGTGCTTTCTTGACGAAAGGATCGTCAAAATGTTCTTTTAACCAACCTTTGCTGGTCTTACTCCGGCCCACGTACCATCAACCTCAATCTCGAATAACTAGAAATAATATTATATCGTATCTAGCAAATCAGGTAGAATAATAACTTACTCCAGTTGAGATGACTCGAGTTATTGAGGAGAATTCATTCATGAAGTTAACTACATCACAAGTTCGTTATTTACGCTCGCTGGCACACAGCTTAAAACCTGTGGTAATGGTTGGAGCGAACGGTATTACTGAAGGTTTGTTAGACGAGCTCAGCAATGCTTTGGCGACGCACGAATTAATCAAAGTAAAGGTCCGGGCTGAAGAGCGTGAAGAAAGAGATGAAATCATTGAGCTATTATGTCGAAAGTCTGGCGCTCAAAACATCCAACGTGTGGGCCATGTTCTTACGTTGTTCAAGCGTAATTCTGACAAGCCTAAAATCAACTTACCGAAATAACACGCTGACTAAATCAGTCGACGAACCAACCCCCACCACTGTCCAACACTTAAAATACCTTTCAAAGCTGCACTAACATAGGTCAGTGCAGCAGCGGTTAAAACTTGTTCAGCGCATTTTATTTGAGCTTCATCTAAGTATTCACCGTCACGCAATAAAGGAAGGGCTCTTTTAAAGCTCGCATCCCATTCAACAGGTAAGGTAATAAAGTGCATTAACACCGAGAAAAGCATATTACTTAACCCAACGAGAATCAGCATGCCAGTGATGATTGGTGAACGAGTGATCAGGGCAGAAAAAGGAGCGAGCAAGAAAGCAATCGCTCCTAGCTGCTGTAAAATTAAAGCCACTTTTGCCAGTCGAGTACGCCACAATAAGGGCCGAAAACCTGTCGCATGCTGTAAAGCATGGCCAAACTCATGAGCCGCCACAGCAACCGCACTTAACGAGCGTCCAGAAAAGTGCCGTGGCTCTAGTCGAATTGCTCGGTCAACAGGATCATAGTGATCACCTTGTTGAGTTTCTTCAACCGTGAGTTCTAACTTAAACCTCGCGGCCAAATGCTCCGCCAGTTCACCTCCTGTTCCTGGCAGATTCGAATTATCTACTCCATGCTTTTTGAGCGTATGTTTGACCCACCATGCAGGACCGAGCAAGAGTAGAACTACGACAACAATTAAAACGATCCAAATCAACGGTGCCTCACATTTACTAGCAATTTAGCTTAAACATTACTGGCCAAATAATGCCATTGAGCCGCCCAGTTTTCCGTTGGCATGCGTTTAAAGCCGCTGCGCACAAACTGTTGGATCTTGCCTTCAGCCATCGCCAAAACAGCGTTTGCAATAACACCTGCATCCAGATGATCGCTCCGCTCAGCCATTCGGCTACTGCGAATAACTTGCTTAATTTGCGTCTCAATGCGATCAAAAAACTGCACCACTCGCTCTCGTAGGCGATCTTGCTCTCCAATTAACGCATCGCCGGTTAACAGCCGACAAATTCCAGGATTCTTTTGCGCAAACCCAAGCAATAGTGCAATGATCATTTGCGTTTTCTCTTCTGCTGACTTGCTCTCTGCTACGATCTTTGTCACCCGAGAAAAAATACTCTCTTCAACAAACTCTAATAATCCCTCAAACATTTTAGCTTTACTGGGGAAGTGACGATATAAAGCGGCTTCAGAGACACCAACTTCTTTCGCCAGAGAGGCGGTTGTAATCCTTCCACCCACTTCGGTTTCAAGCATATGAGCCAGACATTGCAGAATTTCTTGGCGGCGCGAGCCACTCTTTTTAATTGCAGGCATAGTGATCTCGCTCCTTAAAATGGTACTTGCAGTGAACTATCGAGTGCCAGAATTTGCTCTCTAAATAAGTTTTTAATTCGATCAAGGCTTTGTTGCGTATCGGCTTCAAATCGGATTACCAAACACGGTGTCGTATTTGAAGCTCTGACGAGTCCCCAGCCATCATCAAAGTCAACACGAATACCATCGGTCGTGTTAATTCTACCATTGCCAAAATCACCGACTTTGGCCAGCTTGTTGACGAAGTCGAATTTACGAGTATCTGAGATGGTCACATTGAGTTCTGGTGTTGCTTGACTGTTCGGGAGCGCTGCAAAAACTTCAGCAGAAGAACGCACATCGCCTGCTAGAATCTCGAGTAACCGTGCCGCAGTGTACAGAGCATCATCAAAACCGTACCAGCGCTCTTTGAAGAAGATATGTCCGCTACACTCACCCGCTAATAGCGCTCCGGTTTCTTTCATCTTCGCTTTGACTAAACTATGACCGGTTTTCCACATGATCGGACGCCCACCATGCGACGATATGACGTTTGGTAAGTGACGGGTACACTTCACATCGAAAATAATATCGGCCCCTGGGTTACGCGAAAGTACATCGATGGCGTACAGCATCATTTGTCGATCTGGCCATACAATAGTGCCGTCAGAAACGACAACCCCAAGGCGATCACCATCACCATCAAACGCAAGTCCAATATCGGCCTTTTCAGACTTCACCATATTGATTAAATCTTTCAGGTTTTCTGGCTTACTTGGATCAGGGTGATGATTTGGGAAGTTTCCATCCACATCACAATAAAGCCCAATAACCTCGCAGCCTAAGCCTTGCAAAAGGCGAGGTGCGATATTTCCAGCAACACCATTGCCACAATCAACCGCCACTTTTAGCGGCTGTGCTAACGCAACATCAGCGGTTATTTGACCCAAATAATCGGGAACTAAATTACGCGAATCTTCAGAGCCTTTACCACTGACAAACTCACCATTTTGAATACGCTTGTACAGTTTATAAATGCCTTCTTTAGCCAATGTCTCACCCGCAATGACCACTTTCAGACCATTATAATTCGCTGGATTGTGACTACCGGTAAGCATGACTCCTGATCGAGTATCTAAATAATTGGTCGCAAAATATAAAACGGGTGTTGGCACTTCACCGATATCGATGACGTCACGGCCACTGGCTTTCAACCCCTCTTTCAACGCATTAATCAATGTTGGGCCAGACAGTCTTCCGTCACGAGCTACAACAACTTTCTGCTCACCACGATCAAAGGCCTCACTACCAATTGCTTTGCCTATCTCTCGAACAACCTCAGGTGTTAATTGCTGATCCACAATTCCTCGAATGTCATAGGCTCGAAAAATACCTTCTGGCACAGAAACAGCGGTTGAGGTTTTTGAACTCGCATTATTTTTATCGCCCAAGGGCTCAGTGATTGAAGGCTTAGTGTCAGTCACCTCTTCAACGATGAGGTCATCATCTTCTCCGGCTTGACTGTTACCGACGCCAGTAAAGCCACTGCGGACTAAAGTCATCACTAGATCACGGAAAAAATCGATTTGGAACGAATTTGATGAGTCTTTCAATTTTCGAGGTGAATCAATCAATAATTTTGCCAGCTCTCCAGTGTCGGTTCGTACACTGTGTTGAATGACTCTAAATGCATTGATAGATGAAATACCCGCGACGATTAAAATAACGATCACACCACCAATAAAGAAAAATAATTCCGATTGCCCAGAAAATTCTGACCGATTTTGAGGCCAAAACGCAACTTGCCAATTTGAATTTTCAGCTTCACCAACAGCAATAGGTTCCCCCTGTTTAAAGCTTACGTTTCCTTGACTGCCGACAACTTGAGAGTTGTTATAAAAATTCTGCCATACCTCGACATAGCCCGGCGTGCGATGAATTTTCTTAATCGTGTCAGATATTATCGTTTGATCAAGTCCTAATAAAACAACGCCGATTACTTCACTACCAGATTTTATCGGAGCCATAAGCGCGACAAACTGTTCAGGAGTTCCAGGAGCAATGACTTCAGGATGAAAATCTTTATCTTTAGCTACTTTTCTTATCGAATCGAGCACTGCATTGGTAATCGGAGGGTTTGAAGCTAGGTCTTGCTTGATAAGATCAGGGGATACAATTTTAACGCCCAGAGAATAGGGTATTTGACTTGAGATTCTTTGTTCAAAAGCTGCCAACTTGGCTTGATCATTATCGGCCATTGCCACAACAAGCTGACGATCTTTAGCAAACTCTTCGATAAAGTCTTTAGACGTTTCAAGTTTTACTAAAATAGAATCGATATAACTTGTCAATGCAGTGTTTATAAACATTTCATTCTTTTTTGCACTGGGCCCTGCAACCACTAAATAGTATTGCAAAATAGCCACCAAACTAATGATTAATAATGAAAATGTCAGGTAAGGTACTCCAAGCTTTAAGATCGACTTGGCACCTTTAAGGTGTTGCGCCTTTTTGGGCTCGTTACTCGATTGAGCTTTTACTTTTCTTTTCACAGTTTATCCTTATGGCACCTTGCTTATTAGCCAAGATTTTTCTGAATTAAATAAACCAGCTGACTCGCAATTTTATGCTTACAGCATTGTTGTAAGACTTCAGTTCTATCGTTCTTAAAAAAAACCGTTACAGCATTTTCATCAGAGTCAAAACCTATCTTTCCGTTCGCGACATTATTTGCGCAAATCATATCTAGATTTTTACGTTTTAACTTGTCTTTTGCATAATGTTCTAATTTTTGGGTTTCCGCAGCAAATCCAACGCAAAATGGCCGCTGTTTTAATTCAGCAACCGTTTGTAATATATCGGGATTCTTTACAAAATCGACGTGCAACTCTTGTGTATTTTTCTTAATTTTTTGTGCGATGAATTCTGCTGGGCGATAGTCTGCGACGGCCGCACAACCAATAAAAACACGAGCATCAGAAATATGTTCCATCACTGAATCCAACATATCTTGAGCTGATTTCACTTTAATCAAGTTCACTGCTGGCGGAGCCTCTAAACTCACTGGCCCAGAGACTAAGGTAACTTTTGCGCCAAGTCTTGCGGCCGCTTTTGCTAGCGCAAAGCCCATTTTTCCAGAGCTATTGTTTGACAAAAAACGCACCGGATCAATTTGCTCGCGGGTAGGTCCCGCAGTGATCACCCAATGCTGTCCTTGCAAGGTATCTTGTGCAGGGTAAAGAACATAATCGACAATTTCTAATGGCTCCAACATACGGCCAAAGCCAACATCGCCACACGCTTGTGCCCCTGCAGCAGGACCAATAATTTGAACGCCACGTTGCCGCAATACGGATAAATGTTGCTCCGTCGTTGGCGCTTTCCACATCTGCTGATTCATGGCAGGCGCAATGGCAACCGGCGCCGCCGTTGCTGTGACTAAAGTGGTTAATAAATCATCGCTCAACCCAAGCGCTAACTTTGCGATGGTATTGGCCGTGGCGGGTGCAATGAGTAGTAGGTCAGCCCAACGGGCCAACTCAATATGACCCATTGCCGCTTCCGCCGCAGGGTCAAACAATTCAGTATGCACCGGATGCCCAGATATTGCTTGAAAGGTGAGTGGTGTCACGAACTCTGTGGCGGCTTTGGTCATTACGACACGAACATGGAATCCGTTGTCTTGTAGTCGCCGACACAACTCAACACTTTTATAGGCTGCTATGCCGCCAGAGACCCCGAGTAAAATATTCTTCATTGACAGTCCAATTCCGTCATTATTGCTCTTATTACATCGCTACAACCATAGATTCGAAGCGCGCTCTTGAGGCTTCGCTAATTATCTTGGAGGTCACGACGTTATCTAGATTACTAATGTTAGCGAATATTCACTAACTTCACCAGAAATTGCAGTCCGAATCATTCATTTCCGACAGAAAAACTAGATATTAGCGATGTAAAAGTGTCCAACTGGTCAGTTATTCTGCACCGATCAGCAATCATCAACTATGCAAGGAGAGCATTGGGTGAGCATTCAAAACTGGCCAGCAAATGAGCGGCCAAGGGAAAAACTATTATCCAAAGGTGCTGAGACCTTGTCTGACGCAGAATTGCTAGCGATTTTTATTCACACTGGCACTGCCGGCAAAAATGCTCTTGATCTAGCGCGCGAGGCATTAATCAAAGCCGGTGATATCAGACGTCTTCTCAATCAGAGTCAGCTAGAGTTTTGCCAACAACCCGGTTTAGGGCGTGCTCGCTTTGCAACATTACAAGCAGCCTTAGAGGTCAGCCGTCGCTATCTCGAGCAAGCAACGATTCGCGACGCGGTCATTGAGTCTCCTCAGCAAACACGTTTATTTCTGCGGGCGCAATTGCGCGATTGCAAAAACGAGCAGTTTGCATGCCTATTTTTAGATAATCGCCATCGTACCATTGCATTTGAGCAGTTATTCACTGGCTCCATTAGTTCGGCATCAGTGTACCCTAGAGTAGTTGTGCAACGAGCACTCTTTCACAATGCCGCCGCAGTGATTTTTGCTCACAATCATCCCTCAGGAATAGCAGAGCCGAGTCAAGCGGATATCGAAATCACGGCTGCATTAAAGCGCTCACTCAACCTGATCGATGTACGAGTACTCGATCATTTAATCGTGGCAGATAATTCAATTGCTTCGCTTATGGAATTAGGGCAAATGTAGTTTTAGAAATAGTAATTATAAGCGAGCACCCACTGTCGCCCGCGATTAGCGGTACCTTGAGGCAACACGCTCGAGAAGGTCATAAAGTGCTTATCAAATACATTTTTTGCGTTTAAAGACCAACTCATGGACTCAGAATACCGATACTTCAAGTGGGCATTCCAGTATTGATAATCTTGCAAACCGGAGTGCGCGGACGATTGCTCCACCCATTGTCCAGTCATGCCTAGCTGAAACTTATCCCAACCTTTGGCAAAACGAATCGAAGCATAATGTTGCGGCATATTATTAAATGAAGTGTCTTTCAACCAAGTCGCAACTAACTCGATACCAAAAGTGTCGCTAACTCTCAGGTTTACCACGGTTTCAACGCCTGAATTATATCCGCTGTCACTATTCACAAAGCCAGGAGCATTCAGCGGATTATCGGGATCAACCACACTCGCGCCGAGTTGAATCAGGTGATCAAACTGATTGTAAAAGTAATTCATTTCGAGCCGGAGTGGCCCAAAGCGTTCTAACCAGCTAATTTCTGACGTGGCGACTTCTTCTGCATATAATTCTGAATTACCAAAATCAACGGGATTGTTTTTGTCGTAAAGCTCTAAAAAATTTGGTGCACGAAACGCCGTTGCATAAAGCAACTTGATACTCGATGTTTTCGACTTATGAAAAACGAGGGCAAGTCTTGGGTTAACTGAACTACCAAAGTCAGAATAGTCATCCAATCTGACTCCACTGGTTAGCTGCCATAACGGCGATATTTGCCATTGGTATTGAAGGTAAGCGCTGAGAATGTCTCGATCGCTCGGCTCCAAAAAATTCAAGTCATTTCGATTAGCTTGCAGTTGTCCAAAATATTCCAGTGTTATTGGGTTATGCGTCGTCACATTAGCGACATCCACTATATCGTCTTGTTGCACGCCTATACCAAATAAAACTGAATGCCCAATTTGCGGTAACCAAGTTGCGTCGAAAGTAACATTTAATTCTTCAGTCTCAAGAAGAGGTCCACCGAAAAAGGTTTCGGTTAAAAACTCGCCTGGTGCAATTTCAGTGCCTGCGGGAATCAAAGTCGCCCTAGTGTTCCAACGATCTCGAGCCAAGGAGGCGCGAGCAGACCAGCTAAATTGCTCACTCAAAGATTGGTGATACTCAGCCGAAACCGACCACTGACGAGTCTCTTCTCGATTGTCTCCATGGTTACCGAATACTAAAAAATCGTCCAACTCTCGTTGCATAAAACGAACATCAAAATCCCAGGCGCCTACTGACAAAGACGAATAAAAGTCAGTTGCGGCAATGGCATCTGAAGTTGGCGCAAATAATCCAAAAGCATCTACCAATTCATAATCATCGCCAGACTCTTCCATATGACTAAGATACACATTCCATTCTTTATCACTTCCGATGGTTCCATTGTTCAACCAGCTAACGGAACCATGCCCAAGCGAGCCTGCACGTATTGTAAGCTCCGAAGCCGTATTTCGAGTGATTATATTGACTACGCCAAGAAACGCATTAGAACCGTACAATGCAGATCCCGGGCCTCTGATAACTTCGACTTGAGCTACATTATCAATACTTAAAGATCGGTTTAGTAATGAAATGCCCCCAGAGTACAAATCATTAATGCGCTGGCCATCGATTAAGAAAAGGACCGATTCAGACAAAGCAGTGCTGCGACCACGCACCGAGACACGATCAGCAGTTCCCTGCTCGATGTCGCGCGCTGAAATAAAGCCTGGTACAAGATTCAGAAGCTCTTGCACACTCGATATCCCTAACGCCTCGATATCATAGCGGGTAAAAACGCTCACATTAGCTGGCGCGGTGATCACGGATTGTTGATCACGAGTGGCCACCGACACTTTCAACAGCTCATCTAAGCTCAAGCCCGAAAGATCGTCAGCAACAGAAACGTTAGTAAAGACCATACTTACACTAACGAACGTGATTAGCCTGCATACTCGATTAGAAATAACGGTCACCTTCTAATTGGATGATTTTTATATCGTTATAGAATCAAGCATAGCTAAAATTTTACCGAATTAATAATCTTTATTATCACTACTGTTCAATTAATGCATTGAACAATAAAACAAAACCATAATCTGGCTGCCAAGCGTTAGCTTCTTCCCACCGAACATAGGGCTGCAACTCAACTCTTAACCAGTCTCGATAAAATGCTTGTCGATAGCCTATTCCTAATTGACTTGCGATCCACCGAGATTGTGGTTCGGTATGGTAATCGGAACTCCATGAAACTCGCCATGCACTTTGTTCATCAATTAAATGCACATAGCTAAAAGTTGAATTCGTCTCTGTACCTATCTCTGGTCGCTTATCTTCTCGCCACAAAGTACTGATTCGATATTGAAAAAAACGATGCTTCTTTTTTAAGTAGTCAATCTCAAAAAAAGTCTGGCTTTCCCAGCCAAACTGATGGTACCAACGTAATCTTTGCGATGCTCGCACTTGCCAATCTTCTGCAATCGTCGTTGCTCTTCGAACCCTACCACCAACGTAATACGAAGATTCTCCAAATCGATAACCAATTTTTAACCGTTCCGAATCTCCTGGTTTCCGTTGATTGAGTACCTCTAACCCCAAATTTGGATTATCATCCGTTTGACGAAGGCCATCATCGAGACTTTCTGCGCTCTCATCATCATCGTCGTTACCCGAAAAAACGAGGCTCAGTTTTCTCGAAATATTAGGCAATTTAACCCGACCATCAACACGTGTTTTAAACTCAACAGGCAAAGACTCTTGCTTTGTGAAATATTGTCTCAAATTCAATCTCACATCGACTTGTGTATCTGGGTATTCTGGGTCTGCGAAAAAGGCGTCAAGCCAAGCAGCTGTCGCGGTAACGGACTCAGCTAAAGATTGTTGCACTGAATCAAGTGCAGAGTTGTCTGACGTGTTGTTATTTTGCTGAGCTTCACTTTCTTGTGACGAGCTCTCTTTCTCTTGTTTATTTTGAACATCATTGCTTTCCGTAGCTAAATCGCTTTTAGCAAACGCAGCAGAGGATAAAAGAAATAAACACAGAGCCACTTTCAAGTGAAACATTCGAGCCAATTGGCTTGTACAAATTTTTAAGCAGCTATGAATCTTTACCTTTACAAACAATGTCAATTAAAACACCTTAACTATCCTGTTGATTGCTTACAGTTAAATGATAGCAAGGTGAATTGTCAATAAGTACTTATTTATGATTCAAACGTTGTTGTACTAGCTCAATGAGTAAATCATGGCAATTTCATCACAGTTTTCTTTTCTTGGGCAAAACTGGCAGTCTTTCAAGATTTTCTTTGGCAAAGTTTCTATTGAAGTTACTGTAAAATCACACTGTTTGAAAAAGTCAGGTTGCCGCGTGAGTACAAATGCTGTTTCTAGTCCCAATTGTGAAGCACTTCCGAGTAGGGCGAAAACTAAACGCTTTCCAAATCCCTTTCCGTGAACTTCAGGTAATACGCCAAGCGACCGAATCTCAACTAATTGCTCATCATAAATATGCAAACAACCGCAGGCTACGACCTTTCCTGCTTGATTTTTAATTAACTTAAAACTGGCCAACTGATTGAGAATGTCTTCTTTGCTTCTCGGTAAGTTTTCACCTTTCTCACTCCAAT